>CAYQCC010000001.1:0-112663 GCA_964415895.1 uncultured Candidatus Saccharibacteria bacterium
GGACTACCAAGGCTATGACGCCTAGGGGAGGTGAGAGCCTGACCCCCACCATTGGAACTGCGACACGGTCCAAACACCTACGGGTGGCTGCAGTCGAGAATCTTCCGCAATGCACGAAAGTGTGACGGAGCGACGCCGCGTGATGGATGAAGCCCCTTGGGGTGTAAACATCTTTTATGAATGAAGAAATTTTTGACACTAGTTCATGAATAAGAGGCTCCTAACTCTGTGCCAGCAGGAGCGGTAATACAGAGGCCTCGAGCGTTATTCGGAATTATTGGGCGTAAAGGGTGCGTAGGTGGTTATGTTAGTCGAATTTCAAAGACCTGGGCTCAACCTGGGGAAGGGATTCGAAACGGTATGACTAGAGTCAGTGAGAGGTGTGCAGAACTCATGGAGTAGGGGTGAAATCCGTTGATATCATGGGGAATACCAAATGCGAAGGCAGTACACTGGCACTATATTGACACTGAGGCACGAAAGCGTGGGTAGCGAATGGGATTAGATACCCCAGTAGTCCACGCCCTAAACGATGTTCTCTCGCTATATTGAGTATCGACCCTCAATGTGGCTTAGCTAACGCGGTAAGAGAACCGCCTGGGAAGTACGATCGCAAGATTAAAACTCAAAGGAATAGACGGGGACTCGCACAAGTGGTGGATTATGTGGTTTAATTCGATGATAAACGAAGAACCTTACCAAGGTTAGAAATCTAGACGAAGATAGGAAGAAACTCTTATCGTCTTCGGACGGCTAGACAGGTGATGCATGGTTGTCGTCAGTTCGTGGTTTGAATTGTTCCCTTAAGTGGGGTAACGAACGAAACCCTCGTCGTGTGTTTTATATGTCACACGAGACTGCCCCCTCTGTGTTTGTGAAATGCTTGCATTTTATGAACACAATGAAGAATTTCATTTTTAAATTTATTTATTATTGAAATTCTTCATTGTGTTCAGAAGCTGCTCATTTCGTAAATAGAGAGGGGGGAGGAAGGAGAGGATGACGCCAAATCAGCATGTCCCTTGATACCTTGGGCTACACACGTAATACAATGGCCGTTACAATTAGTTGCAATGCAGCGATGCGGAGCTAATCTATAAAAGCGGCCCCAGTTCGGATTGAAGTCTGCAACTCGACTTCATGAAGTTGGAATCACTAGTAATCGCAGGTCAGCTATACTGCGGTGAATACGTTCTCGAGTCTTGTACTCACCGCCCGTCAAGTCAAGGAAGCTGGTAGCACCCGAAGTCTGCGCATTGCGTGGCCGAAGGTGAGATCGGTAACAGGGACTAAGTCGTAACAAGGCACGGGTAGCGGAAGCTGCTCGTGGATTAATTCAATTGAAAACCGATACAGTTATTGTATTTGATTGTCGATTATTTATACTTATCCTAGAGATATTGATAAATAGAGTGATTGTTCTCAGAACTCTAATCGGAACACGGCGCCCATTACCGTTATGAAAGGGCCAAAACCTGATAGTGTGAAATGTACATGCACATTATAGGTATCTACTAGTTAAAGACGAAACAACAGAGTTTGAAAATATTTGGAATATATATGTAATTGGAAAACAAAAAAGCCTTTGAAACAGGGCTTTTTTGTTGATTTTTATAGACTATTGACATTTTTACATAATTATGTTACCATGGTGTCATAAATCTTTAATTTAATAAACACTTAAAAAGAAATCACATGAGAAAGTTATTAGCAAGCTTCGCGATGATCGTAATCGCATTTGTAACTGTAAACACAGTAATGGCACAGACTGTTGCCCCAATTGCGCCTGAATGCACATTTCAAAAATATCCGCATTTGTACGATGGAGATTTCCGTCAAGGAAAGACGGCGACAAACGGTGATATTATCACGAAGGTAACAATGACGATTCCTTTATCGAATATTAGATATTCTGTAAAAGATTCAAGTTATCACGTAATTCATCCTATTGCTGGAAATGAATGCAGCGAAACAGAAAGTAAATTGAATGACTCGGATGATGAAATTAGTGAAATGATGAAAATCGTACAAAAGTACCCAAGATCTTTCCTAAGAATGTCAGTAGTTATCCAATTGAAATCAGTTAACGGAAAAAACGATGGCGTATGGAGAAAAGTTGGACAAAATACGCCACAGTATCCTGAAGATTTGTAATGAAAACCAAAAAAGTTAGAAAGCATAAGAGCTTTGCAATTTATTGCAAAGCTCGCTTTTTTATTTCCCAAATTTTCTATGGTATACTTTCTCTATGATTCTTCATCCACATAAAATTATTCCATTACTTGGTGTGCAACACGGACAGACCGTACTCGATATGGGTTCAAGTATAGGTTTTTGGGTAAAGCCATTATCACAGATTGTTGGCGGATCTGGAAAGATTATTGCAGTTGATAATCATGCTGAAATTATTCAACGATTGAATCATGATGCGCAGGAATTGGGATTAAATAACTTGGACGCAATAACTGGTGATATTCATGACCTTTCACGGTTGCCAATACGAATCAATTCAATTGATAAGTTATTGTTAATCAGAATGGTTTCCGTTATTGAATCAAACTTGAAGGAAACTATTTCAAAATTATTAGAATATACGAAACACGGAAGCGATCTGATTATTATTGACGGAGTTCATTATAAGAATGAGGTTCTTTCGGCTCTGAATGGTTTTCCAAAGGCTGTTGCGTATCAGGAAATATCAGAAATTGAAGAACGCTCAGATAATCATTTTTTTGGAATAAGAATCCAAAAGTCTGCGGAATAACCATAATTTAATTTTTATAGTATAATCAGCATATGCAAAAAAACACGAACATTGTTCAAATAGTAGTATTGGTCGTTTTCGGGCTTGGAATTCTTCTAGGGGTTCTTTTCTTTTCTGGGAAAATTCATCTTCCATGGGACAAAGAAAGCGAGACGGGAATTACTGGACCCGTAACTGTGTGGGGTGTTTTGCCCTATGTTCAGGTTAAGGGACTGTTTGATACATTACAGCTTCAAAACAAAGGTCTTCGTCTGACATATGAATATAAAGATCCTACTAAATTACAAACTCAGCTAGTAAACGCTTTAGCATCTGGAAAAGGTCCAGATATATTTATGATGTCTCCTGGCGAAGTAGCTGAAAATATTGACCGTTTATATATAGTACCTTACTTAAATTATCCAAGTGGTGCTTATAAAAATACATTTATTGATGCAGGAGATATTTTCTTAACAACTCAAGGTGTATTAGCACTCCCATTGTTTATTGACCCAATGATCATGTATTACAATCGTGATATTTTAACATCTAATTACATTACAAAACCGCCTACAACCTGGGAAGAACTTGCTCAGAAAGTTCCTGTGCTGACTCAAAAAGATGATGCAGGAAAAATAAAGCAATCAACGATTGCTATGGGAACAACAAGCAATGTTTCGCACCCTCGCGACTTAATCATATTGAAAATGTTGCAATTAGGTAATCCTGTTACTGTACAGCAAGGTGAGAGCTGGACGGCAGTTCCAAGTGTTAATAATGCATTAGCGACTGCGCTTACTTGGTTTACATCATATGGTAAACCAACAGATCCAAATTACTCATGGAACCCATCATTGCCAAAAGATCGTGATTACTTTACAGCAGGAAACTCAGCGTTCTATATTGGATATCCAACCGAACTTGCAACTATTCGCCAAAAGAATCCAAACTTAAACTTTGCAATAACTATGGTTCCACAGGAAAGCACGACTGGTAAAAAGGCGAATTATGGACGATTATATAGTATTGGAATTAGTAAGTTATCAAAAAACCTTGCGGGCGCGGTAGGTGTTGCAAACTTAATGACCTCAAAGGAAAGTATGCCAAGTCTTCTTGCTGGTGGATATTACGTTTCAGCGCGTCGCGATATTTTAACTGAAAAACCGACAGATAATGCTGAAATATCAATGATTTATAATGCAGCCATCATCAGTAAAACGTTCTTGGATCCAGATGTTTCTGAAACAGATAAACTTATCTTAAATAATATTAATCAATTTAATGCAGGCACAAAAGATATTCAAGGTGCTATTGATGCAATATCGAATGGTTTACAATCTATGGTTTCTGCGTTGAAACTGCCAGAGAAGCCTCTTCCATAAAAATTACGCCTTATATGGCTTTTTTTTTATTATTTATGGTATAATTTCCGCATGAAAAAGACTTTATTTATTTTCCTGAGTTTATTGATTATAGGAATTGGTGCGCATAATGCTCTTGCATCTTTTATTATTGATTATGGTAACGGCTTGAAATTCAATTTTGAAAACACCGTAACTGTATCTGGTCACCAGTATTATATTGATATAATCGAATATAATTCAGCAACTGGAGGTAATGGTCAATATTTCTTAAAGGCAGCTGTTGCGACCTACGGAACAAAGGATGTAATGAGTCATTATGAAGATGATATTGATTCAGGAAGCACAGGTGCAATAGAAACAAGAATAAAAAATGTGACTACAGGTGTTTACGAACCCGGAGAACTGACAGTTCAAAGTTCAACAGGGCCCGATTCTGATCTAAAAACAGGTGCTAGTAATGAAATTGCAATCCTCTCTGTTCAGTCCAATGCGATCAATCCTGGAAATTATATAATAGACACATTTGTTGGAGGTAGGGTTGTAACCTCTGCTCAGGCGTGTCTTCCAAGTTATCGGTCAACCAGCGGGAACACTATTGGTACTGTGACATGTGGAAACGCTCAATCACAAAACCCTGGTACGACCACAACTCCTTCATCTATTGATCCTGTGTTAAATCAGGCTCTTTCTGCTCCTGCTGGTTCTGCAGATGTTATTATGACAGAAAGTACTATTAATAATACGACAGCATCATTTAAGTTTTCTGTAAAACCAAAACAGGCTGGAGTTGCATCGTTAGTAATGGCATATGCCACATCTGCCGCAGATATCAGCTTTGATGCTACAAATACAACATCTACACGAACAGTTATCCATTTTGATAGCGTGCCCACAATTAATCAAACTGTTCCCGTTAATGCGCCTCCTACGTTGACTAATTTACGTTCAGGTACAAAATATTTTTTTCAAATAAAAGATACTATTAATAATAAACTCTATCAGCAAGTTTCATTCACCACATCTGGCACCATTACAACACCAAACCCTACGCCAAATACGGCGACGATCAATGGTGTTACTGTTACTGTTAATAATACAGTGACGACAGCTGCCACAGCCGACATAAATGGAAAGTATGATGCAAAAATAACAGGTAAAGTAAAGACAAATTCATTAATGCGTTTAGGCCTCTCGTTATCATTTGGTGATGATGTCAACAGTTTTACAGGTCCAGTAAGCATATTTCCAGAACAAGATTTAGCGGCAAACGATATAAAAACGTTCGAACATACGTTGCATGATTTACTACCAGGAACCATGTATCATTTTAGAATACGTGAATCGACAAGGAATTTGGAAATAACAGGAACTTTTAACTTTATGACCGGAGGTGCAGCGCCAGTTGCAGTTTTGACACCCTATGATCCAAATGCGGGACCAGGCGCACTACTCGACTATGCATTTCCAACAAACTTAGGCGAACCAACAGGAAATGCGCCTACTGTTCGAACGGATGTGCCTACATTGGTACCTTGTGGAAAAATATCTGATCAACTACCGCTTCCAGATGGAAGTCCTAATCCAGATGCAAATTGTCAGTTCAGACACATTGCGATTTTGGTAGGAAATGTCATTCAATTCTTATTAGTAATGTTAATTCCTTTAACTGTACTGGCATGTGTATACACAGGTGTTCAGATGATTCTACACCGTAGTATTCCTGCTGATCTTATTAAATATAAAGATCGACTACTTAAAATTGGTGGAGGGCTCGTATTAATGCTGTTAGCGTTTACAATTGTTGCAACCATTATGAAAGCATTTCTTGGTGATGATGCATCGCGATATCTTTTGATCAACATATCTAATCTTTAATCTATTATGAAAAAACTCAATCTTAAAATTTTCTCAGCACTTGTTATTTTCTTTGGATTGTTAGTGGTCCATCAAAATGTAGACGCAGCCTGTAATAACCAATTTGGCGGAAAATCATTTGACCCTAGTATTACAGTAAACAGAGGTACTCCAAATTTAACATTTAATACAAAATTTAAATATGGTGCATCAGGAGACTGTGTAGGAGTTACTATACCTGGCAGCTTTTACGATTTTACCTTTTCGTATGGTCAGGTTGGTGGTGGAATGACAACAGTATCTATTCCAGATAATGCGGCTGTATTGAAGGGTAATGAATGGGGCACTATTTCGTTTTCTCCAAACATAGATCTTGACTATGATCGGCTTTATAATGTTCGATTCATAGAGGAAAATGAGATCCCTGATTTAAAGGGGCCGCTTCTTGTTGCATGGGACGACGCAACTCTTTTTGGCGATATAAAACTTAAAGCTGGTTCGTTAACTTCCACCTCAGCAGAATTTGAAGGTGATGTAATTTATTACAACAAAGCCGCACAGGTTGCTGGGAAAGATGTGCCTGGCCGTAATATTCATGCGCGACTTCTTAAAAAAGATGGCACATTAATCAAAGAGTACGCATTTACGAACTCAGCAGCATTGAAATATAATGTAACACTTCCTTTGTATGACAAAGAAACTGGCCTTACACCAAACACGGAATATTCAATGGTCTTTGTGGATAAAGCCAGAAATAGATCATCTGCTCCATTAGCTTTCAAGACAGCGGCTGTATCAAACGGTAATGGAAATGGAAATGGCACAACTGATCCTTGCCCAAACTATTCAAGCGGTTCGTTTATCTTCAAAACACAAGTCAAGGTAGGTACAAAAACATTCTGCTTAGATGTTGGGGGACATGGAAACTTGGTTAATAATGGACAATATGATGCAAAGACGTTTCTTGGTTTCTACGGAGCTGCTGCAGATATTACAAGTTCTGATTTTACAAATGACCTGTATAAAAACTCAACTCTTAAAATTAAAAAACAAGGAACTTCAACCTATTTAGGAGAACTGAAAAGAGATGCAGGAACATACAGTAAAACAAATGTAGCCAGTAGTAAGTCTATTGTTTCTGTAGATAATAATTCATCTTTAAACAATCAATTTTTGAATCCAGGTGGATACACGATTGATGTTATTTATAAAGGAATCACAATACTGTCCGAGGACGTATGTTATGAAAGTACTGCATCACCAACAGGAAATAAGATAGGAACAATTGTTTGTGGTGATGCTGGCAACAGTGGAAAAGTATTATCAGGTACAGCACCGGATAATAATATAGCTCCACCAGACAATAGTTCTGTAGGAATAGGGAATAATGGCGTGCAGGCAACGTTTGATACAATAGCGTTACTTGATATTGGTCAAAACACTGCAACTATTACGGGAACTATTACTTACAGTCGGGATTTAACAACTGCTGAGCAGACAGCAAAGTCTGGTCACATGAAGACAGTTTTCTATAAACCAAATGGTGACCTGTTAACATTGGCAGACATGAATGTAACATTCCCTTCTGCAAAGAAAGCAAACGTCAAAGCAACTCTTTCAAACCTTGATCCGGCCGACGGTCCTTATAAAATTGCTATTTGGGATGAGATATTCAATGCTCATTCTGCTCAATTTTTATTAAAACAAAATGGTCAATCATCAAGCACAGGAGGCTTAGATGGCGCAGGTAACAACATCAATATTAATTTTGATTTTGGAACTGCCTTGGCGGATGAGATTTCTGAAACAGTGAAAATTGGAGGAACACTGACATATAGTCGTGACTTAACTGCCGCAGAAATACAGTATAAAATGCTTAATAAAATAGTTGCCACCGTGTATGATTCGCTGGACAGACCAGTAGGAACTGTGGCGTCGGCAGTTACGTTTACTAAATTAACAGCAAAGAAATTTAGCGTAACAAAAACATTTACTGGCATCGACGCTACAAAAGCAGATCACTTTATTGTAAAAGATGATGATTTTAAAATTTCGTCTGACCCCTTTGATCTTGATCGTGTAGGTGGCGGCGGAGCAGTATCATTAAATGCAGCATATACTGCGGAAGATAAAACTATTGGTACTACAACAGTCAGCTTCACAGAACCTACTATTACAGCAGGAACTGCTACGTCAGCAACTGTAAATGGATCTGTTAAATATACTGATACAACAAAAACAGGCACAACAGCTGTTGCTAATGAAAACATTATTGCGAAAGTTTACATTGTAAATGCTCAAGGAGGACTGGATTATAACAGTGAAAAAGTTGCTAATGTAACAGCTAACTATAACCAACCTTCTACGTTAACGGTGTCATTAAGTCCGCTTGATGGGACAAGAAAATACGCTGTTCAGTTTGTGGAAAAGAATTATGGTGAAGCAAAAAGTATAGCAAAAGTTATAGAAATTGTTGGCACATCATTTGCGCCATCAACTAATCAGCCTGGCGTTCCAGGTAATCCAGGCACACCTGGCACACCTGGTACACCTGGCACACCGTCAGGTAATACTCGAGGTATTCTGAACAGTCCTTTGAAAGATGGATTAAATTCTATTCCTGGAATTGTCGCTGTACTCGTTGATGATATTGTTATTCCAATCGCCGTTCCGTTACTTGCACTTGCAATTATGTATACAGGATTCCTTTTTGTTCAGGCACGAGGAAATACTGCTAAATTGGAAGAAGCAAAAAAGGCCTTGAAATGGACATTGCTCGGAGGTGCTGTTATTCTAGGGGCATATGTTATTGCGACGGCGCTTCAGTCAACTATTGCCGATATTGTTAAGAAACCATAATTATGAAATCTTTTTTCTCAACTAAGAAAATATTAAGCAGCTTTGGAATATTATTAGCAGTAGCTTTACTGTTTCCACAAGTATCATTTGCTGCTAGTGCTATTGTGAATTTTGTTTCTTTCCTTGAAAGAATAGTAACGGCACTATTTCCAATTATTGTGGCTGCAGGATTTCTAGCTGTCGGATATAATCTTATAAAATATTTGTCATCAAGGACTTCGACCGATCAAAATGTTTACAAGTCAGGAATTGTGAATTCTATGATTGGACTTTTAGCTATCTTTATTGTTATTGGTTTGATTAAGATTCTTGCAAATTCGCTTGGAATAGGTGCGTTAGGTGCGGATATCGGAATTGCTGATAGTAGTGGTTCGGGTCTTGGAAGAACTGGCTCGTTCCGATACATTGCACTATCTGTTGTTAATTTTGTATCAGGACGAATTGTTCCAATTCTAATTGCATGTGCTATGTTATTGTTTTTCGGAAATATTGTTATTTCTATGACAAAATCTGACGTCGAGGCAGAGAGAACTAAGCTAAACGCCTATATGAGATGGGGAATTCTAGCATTGTTTCTCTTACTGACACTATTTAGTGTTATTGGAATGTTCACAGGTTCATTATTTGGAACAGGTGCGATTATTCCACAATTTCAGACGAAGTAAGAATAAAAAAGACCTTACTATAAGGTCTTTTTTATTCTTTAAAAACATGGTAAAATAGGGAATTATGAAGAAAAAAGCAGGAAAAAACGTAGACGAAGCTATTATTATCAAGGGCGCACGAACACACAATCTTAAAAATATTGATGTGGAAATTCCACGTGGAACCATGACGGCTATTACTGGTCTTTCTGGTTCTGGAAAATCATCACTTGCGTTTGATACGATTTTTGCAGAAGGTCAGCGTCGATATGTTGAGTCATTATCTGCTTATGCGCGACAATTCTTGAAACAGATGGCAAAACCCGATGTTGATGAAATCAGTGGACTTTCACCTGCTATTTCAATCGATCAAAAATCACGATCAAACAATCCACGTTCAACTGTTGCAACTATTACTGAAATTTACGATTACTTGCGAGTATTATATGCGCGTGTTGGAAAACCCTATTGTGTTATTTGTGGGCGAAAGATTGAAAAACTATCCACGGAAGAAATTTTGAACTTCATCCATGACAAGATTGCGAAATTTCAATCAAGCAGCAAAGGAAAGAAGGCTATCATGGGTGTTGAATGGAACAATACACAAGTACAAATTCTAGCACCAGTTGTTCGTGGACGAAAAGGCGAATATTACCAAATGTTATATGACATGCTTGGAAAAGGGTATTTACGAGCGCGTATTGATGGAACAATGAAAAATTTGCGAGAGAAAGTAGCACTTGATAAAAATTCAAAGCATGATATTGATTTTCTGGTTGATGAAATTACACTGCATGAATTTACTGATAATCCAAAAGCAACAGCAGAACGACTTGCAGAAGCGGTTGAACTTGGATTACTTGAAGCGGAAAATATGGTTCGTATTGTGTTTTCGGTGCCTGGTGAAGACTTAGAAACAATGACAGAAGAGGCAAAGGCAGATCGCGAATTTTTGATGTCTGCAACCCTGTCGTGTCCTCATGATGGATTTTCTTATCCAGAGGTTGAGCCGCGACTATTTTCTTTCAACAGTCCTTATGGTGCATGTCCTGAATGTAATGGACTTGGAACGTATCATTTATTTGGAAATGAAAATGATGACGTATGTAAGGTATGTAATGGTGCGCGTTTGCGTCCAGAAGCATTAAACGTATTTCTGCATGGTAATACTGAATCAGATCGCATGACTGAAAAGAATCGAAAAGACTTCGTAAACATTGTAGACATTACTGATCTTTCAATTGAAGCTGCTATTGATTTCTTTGCATCACTTCATTTGACCGCAAAAGATCGGGAAATTGCAAAAGTAGTCTTAAAAGAAATCGAGGATCGATTACTATTTATGTACGACGTAGGTTTGCAGTACTTGGCATTGAATCGACGCGCCAATACACTTTCGGGTGGTGAGGCACAGCGAATTCGCCTTGCATCACAGCTTGGATCACAATTAGTAGGTGCGCTTTACGTTCTGGATGAACCAACGATCGGGCTTCATCAGCGTGATAATGATCGCTTGATTAATACATTAAAAAATCTGCGTGATGTTGGAAACACGATTATTGTTGTAGAACATGATGAGGATACGATTTTTGCATCAGATTACATTGTTGATATTGGGCCAGGCGCAGGTGTGCATGGTGGAAATGTAATTGTTCAAGGATATTTGAAACCGCTCCTTGAAGGTAAAAACAAAGAGCAGTCATTAACAATTGATTATTTGCAAGGTGTTGCAAAAGTAGAGATTCCAAAAGATCGACGAGACAAAGACAAAGGATCTTTGAAAATCCATGGTGCACATATTCACAATATTAAAAATTTGAACGCAGAAATTCCACTAGGACGAATGTCAGTTATTTCCGGAGTGTCAGGTTCTGGAAAATCATCATTCATGTATGATGTGGTGTATAAAAACTTGCAGGGAATTCTGGAACGACGTTCACGAACTGCAAAAACATTTAACGCTGCGCAATTTGAAAAAACAGGAGAATTGTCTCGTGTGATTATGATCGATCAATCACCGATCGGACGAACACCTCGTTCAAACCCTGCAACCTACACAGGTTCATGGACGTTCATTCGTGACTTGTTTGCAAACACAACAGAGGCACGAGTGCGTGGTTGGAAGTCATCACGATTCTCGTTCAACATAAAAGGAGGACGATGTGAGGCATGCCAAGGAAATGGAGAAATTGCCGTTGAAATGCACTTCTTGCCGACAGTATACGTAACATGTGATGTATGTAATGGAAAACGATTTGATAAGGAAACCTTGAAAGTGTATTTCAAACCAAGTAATGCAAAGAAAGGAAAAAACATTTATGAGATTTTGGAAATGACTATCGAGGAAGCATATGAATTCTTTTTTGATATTCCAGCCGTAGCTGATCGAATGCGATCATTGCTTGATGTGGGTCTGGGTTATATTAAATTGGGACAATCTGCTGATACGTTATCTGGCGGAGAATCACAGCGTGTAAAAGTAAGTTCGGAATTGTATCGACCGATGACTCAAAAGACCATTTATCTACTTGACGAACCAACAGTTGGGCTGCATTTCGAGGATGTAAAACGTTTGATCGAAGTGTTGAACAAATTGGTAGAAAGAGGCAACACAGTGGTTCTGATTGAACACAATTTGGACGTAATAAAATGTGCTGATTATATTCTAGATTTTGGACCAGAAGGTGGGACAGGTGGCGGGCAGATCGTAGCAAAGGGAACACCAGAAGAGGTAGCAAATAATCCGGCCAGTCATACGGGTAAATACCTTAAAAAGATACTAAAGAGAAAATAAAGATTTGAGACCGTAAAGGACATGCTTTTCACAGCATGTCCTTTACATTTGTCAAAATATGTTGATAAATAAGGGCCTTAAAACGATTCATATATTTGACTTTTATTTTACGCTGTGATACTATGTTGATAACAAAAGAATCAGGTATGATCTCCTTCTGTTGCACTTTTATTCGCAATTTCTAACTCTTTTTGAAAATATGGGAAAAGTATCGGTTAATTTCAAACCAAAACAGACAACTAAAAAACTCTTGAAACATTTACAAGACCGCGCTCAGCAGGTCGTTATTAACCGATTCGGACTAGAAAACGATGGTGAACAAATGACGCTGGAAGCAATCGGACAACGTTATAGTATTACTCGCGAACGTGTTCGCCAAATTGAAAACTTTGCATTGAACGCTATTAAAAAATCTGAAAGCTTCCACGAAGCAGAAGAAATTTTTACAGAGCTCAAGAAAGTTATTCATGATTTGGGTGGAATTGTTGCAGAGTCAGATTTGCTACCACTACTTGCAAATGACAAAGTAACCCAGAATCACATCGGATTGTATTTGGTGTTGGGTGAAGATTTCAAAGAAGCTAAAGAAGATCATACCTATAAAAAACGTTGGATCGTTGACGGTCACGTTGCCGAACGAGTTCATAAAGCATTAATTGATATTCATGGTGGATTATCAGAACATGATTTGATTTCAGAAAATGAAATTATCGATCGCGTTTTGTGTCACGATGGAATTTGTGAAATCACGGCACATAAAGTTGATTCAGATATGGTAAAGCGATGGCTTTCAATTTCTAAAACGTTAGCTGCAAACAAATTAGGAGAATACGGACGAGCAAGTTCACCAAACGTAAAAACACGTGGAGTGAAAGATTATGCATACTTGGTTATGCGACGTCACGGCTCACCTATGCACTTTCGAGAAGTAGCTGCTGGAATCAATAAAACATTTGGAAAGAAAACTCATATCGCAACATGTCATAACGAATTGATTAAAGATGATCGTTTCGTATTGGTAGGACGCGGAGTGTATGCTTTGAAAGAATGGGGTTACAAAACGGGCGTTGTCCGAGACGTAATCGCAGATATTTTGAAAGCTGACGGACCAATGTCAAAAGAAGATATTGTCGACAAAGTAATGAAAGAGCGATATCTCAAGAAAAATACTATTTTGGTTAATTTACAAAACCCAAAGTATTTCAAGAAAAACAAAGACGGTCACTATACGACTGTATAACAGAAAACTGCCCATTGGGTGGTTTTTTGTTGAATTATTTTGTGATACACTGGTGGCATGATTGAATTATTCATAGAAGGAATTGGATTACTCTTGCCGCTTGTTATTAAAACAGCAGTTGTTTGGGTTCCTGTTGTTTGTTTTTTCCTTTTTCGGAGTTGGTGGAAGCATACACAACGATTGGAATATTTGGAAAATTTGAAATGGACGATCCTTGAAATAAAAATTCCAAGAAATGTATACAAAACACCAGAAGCAATGGAACTTATTCTTGCAAACGCATTTTGGCAAACAGGAGGTGTCGGTACCTGGTTTGACCGAAACTGGAAAGGAAAGGTAATGGCGTATTCAACACTTGAAATTGTTTCTATTGAAGGAAACATTTATTTCTTTGTGAGAACAGAGTCACGGTTCAAGAATTTAGTGGAAACACAAATCTACTCACAATATCCAACGGCTGAAATTACAGAGGTTGAAGATTACACAAAATATGTCCCAAAATTTGAACCAGGCGGTGGATGGGAATGTCGAGCATTTGAAATGAAGCTAGATAAAGAGGATGCAATTCCAATCAAGACTTATATTGATTTTGGAATGGATGCCAAGTCGCTTTCACTTGAGGAAGAGCAAAAGATTGACCCAATGACTCCATTGATCGAAATGATGAGTTCATTAAAAGCGGGTGAACAATTATGGATGCAAATATTTGTTCGCGGTGCCGGAAAAAGTTTGAAATTGGGTGAGACCAAAAACGAGGCAACATTCTTTAAGTATTTATTTGGTGAAAAAGAGGATTATTTACACCTAGAGGATGGAAAAGGTGGATTTCATGATTGGCAAGCACAAGGTCGCAAATATGTAGATAAGTTATTGGACGAACATTCTTCAACTATTATTGGTGAAGGTGAAAAGGCAAAAAAGGTTGGTGGTTATAAAAATCTTCCACCCGACAAGAAAGACCTTGTTGATCGAATAGAGCGAAGTATTACCAAGTTTGGTTTTGATGTAGGAATCCGTGTTGTATATTACGCAAAAAAAGAAAATTTTAACGGAATGCGTGTACCTACAGAAACAACCAGCGCATTGCGGCAATTTTCAGCACCAAAATCCGCTGCGTTTAATTCATTGGCTATGACAGGGTTTACCAACGGATTCGATTTTCCATGGCAAGATTGGAATAATATGCGAGCACATAAAGCGCAAAAAAAGATGTTTGATTTATACGTAAAGCGTTCTTACTTTTACGCACCAGCAACATCAAAGGAAGATTTCTTATATTTCTTTAAAATTATTAAGGATGGAAAAACACCGTTCACATTGAATACAGAAGAATTAGCAACCATCTTCCACTTCCCAGGGCGCGTATCAACAACGGGATCGTTCGAACGTATCCAAGCACAAAAAGCAGAACCACCAGCAAACTTACCTATATAATATGGAATCACTAGACCAATATGATAACGAGACGACAACCCAGAATAATTTCGGGTTGTTTCGCTATGTCTTGATACTGGGTGCCATTATTGCAATGATTATACTTCTTACGTTTGCAAATACGGTTCGCGCACCAGAAGATTTCAAAAAAGATACATTAATCACCGTTTATTCAGGAATGACAACTCAAGATTTAGCTACAGTACTCCAGTCTAATCACGTCATTCGTTCTGAAAAATTATTTCGTTTAATTTTATCAATGAGATGGAATACAAAACCGGTAATGGTAGGTGATTATATTTTTGAAAAACCTCAACCAGCGTTTACGGTTGCATACCGTATAACACATGGAATTTATGGAAATAGTCGGATCAAGGTTACGTTTCCAGAAGGAATTAGTGTAAAAAACATGGCAGATATTTTACTTAAAAATATTCCAGGATTTCCAGTTGCAGACTTTTTGGCCGCTGCACAGCCACAGGAAGGATTCTTTTTTCCAGACACGTATTATTTTTTCAGAACTATGTCAGCCGAACAAGTTATCTCTGTTATTTCGGCTCAGTTCACGAAAGAAATGAAAGCATTTTCTGACGATCTTGTTGATGGAAAAACGATAAATCCGATCTATGGAAAAGTGCGCAGCTTGAAAGATATTATAACCATGGCATCAATCTTGGAACGTGAAGCAAATGGAAAAGATGAGGCAAAAGTTATTTCTGGAATCCTATGGAAGCGAATACAAAAGAATATGCCACTACAAGTTGACGCAACATTTTTATATTCGATTCAAAAGGGGAGTAGTGCATTGACTCAAGCAGATTTGCGTACAGATGGTCCATACAACACTTATACGCGCACAGGATTACCTGTTGGACCTATTGGCAATCCAGGGACTGTTATGATTGACGCTGCACTTCATCCAACGGATTCGCCTTATTGGTATTATTTGCACGATAGTAATGGAGTTATTCATTACGCGAAAACATATCAGGATCATTTAAAGAATAAAAGACAGTATTTAAAATAGCCTTGCCAGGCTATTTTTGTTGTGGTAGATTGACGTTAATAAAAAAGAACAAAGATGAAAAAAACAATATTAATACCAGTAAACAAGAGAAAGATGCAAAGTCGTCAACAGATTTTAGCAATAGAATTCACTCTTATAAAACAATTCGGCCAAGCAATTCAAGCTTTAAAAACTGATATAAATTTAGGAAACGCGGTACCAGAAATTGCATGGATGCGAATTGCGCATGCTTCTGTGCAAGCAGGTAAGGTTTCTGAATTAAGTTTAGTATTTGAAGCTTTAGAAAAAGAAATTCCACGCAGACTATTATTCAGTTGTGCAAAAAATGCTTTACGCAGAGGTGATGCAGTAGGCGCATTAAATGCTTATAAAAAAGCAGAAGCTAAGAAAATTCCAAAAACAAAGATTGCAAAAACCGCAAAGCAGTTTTTTGAAGAATTAGAAATGGGTACTGACGACTATGTATCTGTATGTACAGATCTTGGCTTACCGTTCCCGAAGGATCTTTTAGAAAAGACGATAGTACACCAGGCAAGTTTCTGGCGTACTACTTGGTATGTCAGAGCTGCTCAGCTTTTAGGGCAAGTTCCAGATCAAAAAGTATTAAAGAATCATTTTGATTATTACTTGGAACACTTTGATATCACAAGAGCAAGTATTGCCTTGGCTTTACTGGAAGAAAAGCCAAATGAAAAGCTGCTGAAAACGTTCGCTCGAAAGGCGTTCGAGAAAGGTCAGATTCAAGCAGGAAAGCACCTAATTGAAATGATTATTGAAAATTAAGATCTAAATTTAAAATGAAGGACGAAATAATCACGGGAAATCGCCCGTGATTTAAAATGACAAAAACCACCTTTCATGATAAGGTGTTTTTATATGAAAGGTAAACGATTAGCATTTATAGACCTTGAGACCACAGGACTAAATCCCTTTAATCACGAAATTATTGAAATCGGATGCTTGATTGCAAAACAAAACGAACGTGGTGAATGGATAACCGTTGATGAATTCGAATTCAAGGTTAAGCCTGACCACATTGAAACAGCTCAACAGGATGCGTTACGTGTTAACAGATATGATGAAGCAGATTGGATGTTTGCACATACTCAGGAAGAAGCACTGAAAACACTTTCTCAGAAATGCGATGGTTGTGTGATGGCAGGACAGAACGTATGTTTCGATTACGCATTTTTGGTAACAAAATTTGGAGAATATAAAATTAAGGATCCATTTTTCTTTGCAAAGCTCGATACTATTTCCTTGGCGTACATGCGTTTTCGAAAAGACGATACGATGACAAACTTTTCATTACGTGAATTATGTGAACGATTGGGAATTAAAAACGAAAAAGCTCACAGCGCTCTTGCCGACATTCGTGCAACGTTTGAAGTATTTAAAAGACTGATGGTGATATAAATATAAATAAGCCCGCAGGTTTTTTTATTTATCCAAGTGAATACTTGCACTGCTGAAATAATGTGGTATTGTATTTTGGATACGCTAAATTTAAAATAACAATTAAATAAATGCTCATGAAGAGAGTCGCTATTATTAGAAAGGCAAAGACAGATGTCAAAAAAGAAGATGTACCAGTTTTACTTATTGATTCGTTAACTGGGATCAATAATGTCATCTTAAAGCTTTTACAGAATCAAAAAGAAAAAAAGTTTATTAACCAATGGAAGGTTGTTAAAAAAAGTACCTCTCTTGAGTACGAAATAACCCTACCAACAAAAGAAACATTCGTAATTACGATTAATTTTACCGGAAACATTAATAAGCGTGATATACGAATCATTGATTCATCACGACATGCTGAGGTTTTTATTAAAAGATGCATTGCTGAGCCAAGATTAAAAGTACTCATTGATTCAACAATCAAACCAAGGTATCGTGGATTTAAAGCGGAGCACGAATTATTCTGTATTTTGAAAAATAAAATTGCATTTAAGAAACCTTTTGTTGGAATTGAAAGATCAGAAAACGATGATGATAAGAATAATCATGTAGATTTTTATTTACTCATCGAAGTTGGTGGTAAGATACAAAAGATTCCAATTGATTCGAAGAATACTGCAAGAGCTCAAAAACAAAGTATTTTACGAAACGGTCATCAGTATCCAACTATGAATCTAGAAGGTGTAAAAGAACTTCTTAGAAAAGAACATGGAGAAAAAACCTTTTTATGGAGAATGAAAATATTTGCTTTTGATTATCTTTCAGGCAAACCAGTAAAGAAAAAAAGAATACATTTCTTTTGATGCACAGGCGCTCATTTCATGAGTGCCTGTTATTTTTTTGATTTTCTGGTAATGTCTGGATATCTATGTGGTTTCTGAAACATATACTTAATATCATTACAAAGCCTGGCCGTGGACGACGGGCATATGTAGGTGTTTCTGGTGGCGTAGACTCGTCGGTTTCAGCGCTTTTGCTCAAATTATATGGTTATAACGTGTCTGGTGTGTTTATTCGAACATGGCAGCCGGATTGGATTGAGTGTACCTGGCGCGATGAACGACGTGATGCTATGCGCGTTTGTGCGCATTTGGAAATTCCATTTATCGAACTTGATCTGGAAAAAGAATATAAACAAGGCGTAGCAGATTATATGATTGCAGAATATCGCGCAGGACGAACACCAAATCCAGATGTGATGTGTAATCGTGAAGTAAAATTCGGTGGTTTTCTGACATGGGCGCTTTCACAGAACGCAGATTATATTGCTACAGGTCATTATGCACAAAACATTTCGAATTCGCTTTTTAAAGGAACTGACCCTACAAAAGATCAATCATATTTTTTATGGACTCTTACGTCAGAACAATTAAAGCACGTATTATTTCCCATTGGCCATATTCAAAAAAAGATCGTACGAAAATTGGCGTCATGGTATAAGTTGCCAACTGCTATTAAAAAAGATTCACAAGGAATTTGTTTTATCGGTGAAATAGACATGAAAGATTTCTTAAAACATTATATCGATGAACAGCCAGGAAATGTTGTTGATGAATCAGGAACTATTATTGGACATCACGATGGTGTACTGATGTATACGCTTGGAGAGCGACACGGGTTTACGATTACAAAAAAGGGAACAGCTGATGCGCCGTATTATGTTACCGGAAAAGATTTGCATAAAAACGAATTAATTGTTTCTTCATTTCCCGAAATAAAAACATCGTTACAGGAAATTAAATTAACAGATTGTGTTTGGCGAGAATCTTTGCAAAATAAACATTATACTGCTCAGATTCGTTATCATGGAGAATTTAAATCATGTCGCATTCACAAAAATACAAAAGACGAGTATGTATTAGTGCTTGATATGTCAGATAACACTATTGCTCCTGGGCAATCAATGGTATTATATGATAATTCGATATGCATTGGTGGTGGAATTGTTGCGTAATTATTATGAGAAGAACTTTTGAAATACTTATTATTATATTTGCATTAATCGGACTGGTCTTTTCCGGTGTTTTTGTTGCAATGCAATTTGGGTTATTAAATGTTCGTGGAACTATTGAAGAGCGTAATAAGGCAATTCTTGGTGCAGGGAAGTTTGTACGAGACAAAGACAAAGAGGCAAGTTCAGAAAGCCGTGCCGTTTTATTATGCAAAATTCATACACTTGCCAATTATGCGCCGCAAACTGCTCAAATTATCAATCAAGTATTAGAGGAACAAAAAAACCCAGTGCTCGCAGTTGATATGCTGTCAGTGGCAAGGCTTCGTTTTGAATCGACCAGGTTCCCACGTGAAATTCAAGACTGTGCACGTGTAACCGTTCCCGACACGACACCACTTGCACAGACTGCCTATGTTTGGGCTGACTCTGCAGAATGGGCTGTTATGAAATCTGCGTTTATTCGAGATCAAGAATATATAAATAAAGCTGCAAAAGACGCTGGTATTTCTCCGCGACTATTGCTTGGCGGTGTGCTTGGCGAACAGTTTCGATTCTTTACTAATTCTCGCGATTCTTTTAAGTCATATTTTGAGCCTTTAAAGATTCTTGCATCATTATCAAAATTTTCATTTGGTATAGCAGGTTTAAAGCCTGATACAGTAAAAAGAATTGATGAACAGTTAAAGAATCCGTCATCAGTATTTTATCTTGGAAAAGAGATGGAAAATATTATTACCTATCCAGATGAAAGTGATCACGATGCTGTTCGGTTTGAACGTATTACGGATTCAAAAAATACATATTATTCATATTTATATACAGGATTATTTATGCGTATGGTTATTGCGCAATGGGCTCATGCAGGATATGATATTTCAAACCGGCCGGGCGTATTATCAACATTGTATAATCTTGGTTTCAATCGATCGATTCCAAAAGAAAATCCAGGAGCAGGTGGTGCGCCAATTACGATTGGCAACCAAGAATTTTCATTTGGTGAACTGGGTTATGAATTTTATTATTCAGGTGAATTGGTAAATGAATTTCCTTATTAAGAATCTTGTCTTGTCACAAGGTTTTTATTTTACTATAATGAGCATATGAATAATTATTTCTTTGACTCTCAATTTTTATTGTTTATGACAAAAATGTGTCTTGCAATGATACTTGGATTATTACTTGGATTGGAACGAGTATACGCACATAAAACCGCTGGCATGCGAACGTACGCACTGGCATCGGTCGCAACATGTTTCTTTGTAATTATCTCTTTGTACATCGGATCGTCGATTTCAATCACTGGTGATAGTTTTAGTCCAGCACAAATTGCAGCTGCCGTTATTACAGGAATCGGATTTTTGGGAGCAGGTTTAATTTTCTTTAAGGATGATCATGTACAGAACTTAACAACAGCTGCAGGATTGTGGATGTGTGCAGGAATCGGAATGGCAGTAGGGTTTGGAATGTTTCGCGAGGCAATATTCGCAAGTGTGCTAACGTTTTTTGTGCTCGGAGTACTTACATTTTTTGAGCGATATGTCCGACTGAGGTTTTTCCCAGACCCAGCGTTTGAACAAGAAAAAGTAAAAGTGGTTAGGGCTCGGAAGAAGGTTTTATTAAAATAATTAACTAATATTTATATGTCTACAATTTTTATTGCATTAATCGCAGCAGCAGCAGCACAATTTGTCGGATTTTTATGGCATGGACCGTTGTTTGGTATGATTTGGGCGCGTGCGTCAGATATGGCAGATATGCCAAAAGACGGAAAAATGACTCCAGAAATGAAACGACATTTCATGTGGCAGTTGATCATCAATTTCATTGCTAACTTTGTTATGGCGTTTGTATTGTTCTACTTCCTATCAGGAGTTTCAACATTACCGTTTCCATGGTTATTGAAACTGATGGGAATGCTTTTCATTGGATTTATTCTACCAGTTCAGACTATTGGAACAATCTGGAATGGACGTTCACCTAAAAAACAATTCATTATTTGGGCAATCGCAGGAGGTTTCCAAATTATCAATCTGTTTGTTTGGGCGCTATTGTTCAAATGGTTGGCATAGCAATCAAGTAAAAAGCATGGATTTCCGTGCTTTTTCTGTATCCAAAAAATATGGTATTCTAGGGCATATGAAAACGAAACCAGCTTTTAAGAATGCGGCACAATTTTTGGATTATTTGAATGAAACATATAACAAACTACACGTTGCATATGAAAATCTTTTTTGGATTTCATATATGGGCGATCATTCTGTAGATAAAAAATTAAACAAGGCTTTAGCTCTGCGAGATGCATTTCGTTCTAATCCTGATTTTTTGAAACAGGCAGTATCATACCTAAAGAATTCTTCTGCGAAAGATGCAAGCCGATTAAAAATATGGAAAATGTTTTTCGAACAACACCAAATTCCAGAAAGTGTATTATCTATAAAAAAACAAATTGACGACCTAGAATCAATAATCATGGAAAAAAGAACAAGTCGTAAGGAGGGCTATATTGATCCAAAAACAAAGAAGTTTGTAGCAGCATCTGAAAACGCGATGCGTATGATTTCAAGAACTCATTCAGAGGAAAAATACCGAAAGGCAGCTTATGATGCAATGCAGAAATTACCCCTTGATACACTTGATGAATATGTAGAATTAGTAAAACTCCGAAATAAGTTTGCAACAGAGCTTGGATTTGAGCATTTTTACGCGTACAAATTATGGAACGAGGAAGGAATGAAGATGAAAGAATTGTTTGATTTATTTGATAAAATATATGAAAAGACAAAATATGCATTTTCAGATGTACGTAAGCTGGAAAAAACAAAACCTGGTTTACGTCGCCCTTGGAACTACGCATACATGCTTAGCGGTAATTTTACAAAAGAGGAAGATCAGTATTATCAATTCGACCAAGCACTTGATCGATGGGGAAAATCATTCGCTGCAATCGGAATTGATTACCAAGGAGGCGAATTACAGCTCGATCTATTAGATCGTAAAGGTAAATATAATAACGGATTCTGTCATTACCCAAAGTCTGTATATAAAAAGGGAAACAAGCTGCTAAAAGGATCATCGAACTTCACTTGTAATGTGGTATACGGACAGGCTGGCTCAGGTATGCAAGGAATGCATACGTTGTTCCACGAAGGTGGTCATGCGGCAGATCGATTGAACAGTACTGAATCTGAAATTTGTGTTAACACTGAATATCCACCAGCATCGACTGCCTGGGCAGAAACTCAAAGTATGTTTTTAGACACCATGTTTGCAAGCTTGGAATGGAAAGTAAGATATGCAAAGAATGATAAAGGTGAAGCATATCCATTTGAATTGTTTAAAAAGAAGATAGAACAGTTAGGAATCTTATCACCACTTTCTATGAATTCGATTCACGGTATGATGGAGTTTGAAAAAAAGATTTATGAATCCAAATCTTTAACAACAGAAAAAGTTCTCGCCATAGCAAAACAAACTCATAAAAAGTTTAATGACTATAGTGATGATCTTATCTCAGTATTAAATGTCCCACATATTTATTCATGGGAAAGTGCATGTTCGTATCATGGCTATGGATTAGCAGAATTAGGACTCAGTCAGTGGCGACAGCATTTTTATGATAAGTATGGATATATTGTAGATAATCCACAAGTTGGAAAAGAGATGACACAAGTTTGGAAGCTTGGATCAACAAAAACATTTCCAGAATTTATTAAATTAGCAACTGGTAAAAAGCTTTTATCAAAAGATTATATCGATACGATTACTCGTTCAAACGAAAAACGAATAGCACTTGCTAAAAAACGAGTTGAAAGAATGAAGACGGTAAAGCCTTATACAAAACCTGTTAAGTTAAATGCATTGATCAAAATGGTTCATGGAAAGAAAGTGATTGCAGATAATAAAAAGAGCTTCGAAGACATGGCTCGCACATATGCGAAATGGCTCAAAACTCAGGACTAGACAAAAAAAGCTGCTAAATAGGCGCTTTTTTGCTTAGTCATGAATTGTGCTATAATGCCACCATATGTCATTTATCGAAAGATTAGGCTGGCGTTACGCCACAAAGAAATTTAACGGAGAAATAGTACCAGATTCAATCATTCAGAAAATTAAAGATGCCATTCGTTTTGCGCCATCATCATTAGGTGCTCAACCATTTCATGTGGTTGTGGTGAAATCACAAGAAATAAAAGATACATTATTCCAAGAAGGAATTAAACAACAACAGGTTCCAACATCTTCACATGTATTTATTTTTTGTGCTCGAACAGATTTTCCAGAACGAGCAGAAGCACTTGTTCAATTGGTTTCGAAAGAGCAAGGAACACCTCGCGAAGAATTACAGGGCTATTTCGATATGGTAGATGGTGCTGCAAAACGTTTTACAACAGTTGAAAGTCTCCGTGACTGGACTGGAAAGCAAGCATACATTGCTCTTGGTTTCGGACTTGCTGCATGCGCAGAACTTGGGATTGACGCAGGACCCATGGAAGGAATGAATCCTGATGTTGTAAAACAAGTTTTGAATCTTCCAGATTACATGTATCCGCAAATGGTTATGGCCGTTGGATATCGTGATCCAAATGATCACAATCAGCCAGAATTCCGATCAAAGGTTCGATTTCCAGAATCAGATATGTTTACAGAGATATAGATTTTAAAAAGCAAGCATGAGCTTGCTTTTTTACATAAATATGGTATTTTGCTGGATAGTTAAAATCATGAATATGACCTTTTCTAATTTTATGGATCTTGTTGCAAGATTCGATTCAAAATCCTGGAGTAGAAAAGTGCCGGCTACCACAGGACATGTACATTGTGCATCATTAATTTTACCAGAACATATTGCTCTAGAATCCGTTGCGTCGATGTTATCGATCGGTAATCCTCTTTTTGTCATTACTGCAGAGTTTGCAGATAAATGTAAGCAGGCGAAAACTTGCTGTATTTATTTTATTGAACAAGGATATAAAACTGTAACACTGTCAGAGTATGATACGAATAACAGTGTTGGTCCTATTCATGAGATAAAAGAAGAAAAACACCACGAAGGAATCGTTGGGATTACTTACGGAATTGCACAAACAGGAATTCTGGTAGGTGCGGCAGGTTTTAATGAAGCTGTAAAAACAGTTGCCAGCGAGATTGAGGTAAGAATTATTCACAACGCCATTTTTCTGGGAAATAATGGCTAACATACAGGCATAAGGTGAGCTTCTAATTTTATATTAGAGGTTCTTTTTTTATTACCAAAATTATGCTAAAGTCAGCCTATTATGGAAAAACAACACCTTTCTTCATCTGATATCCGAAATAGATTCTTGGCTTTTTTTGAAAAACGCGGCCACGCGATTTTGCCGTCTGCAAGTTTAGTCCCTGAAAATGACCCTTCGGTGTTGTTCAACACGGCTGGAATGCAACCGCTTGTTCCGTATTTGATGGGACAAAAACATCCACTTGGAAACCGATTGGCATCATGCCAGAAGTGTGTGAGAACAGGCGATATAGAGGAAGTTGGGAATCACAAGAACCTGACGTTTTTTGAAATGCTTGGAAACTGGTCATTGGGTGATTATTTTAAAGAAGATGCTATCAAGTGGAGTTATGAATTTTTAACAAACAAAGATGAAGGTCTTGGGCTGGATCCAACGCGATTGTATGTGACTGTATTTGAAGGTGATGACAATGCGCCACGTGATATGGAAGCAGTTGAGATATGGAAGCAGTATATTCCTGAAAACCGAATTTATTTCCTGCCAGCAAAAAACAACTGGTGGAGTCCTGGAGATAATGGACCATGTGGACCTGATAGTGAAATGTTTTATGACGTGACACCAAACGGATTGGGTGACATGACTCATGACGAATATGTGTCAGCAGATGACGATGGACGGGTTGTTGAGATTTGGAACGATGTATTTATGCAATACCTCTCAAAAGATGGAGCAGTCGTTGGAAAACTTGATCAAGCAAATGTTGATACAGGATCAGGATTGGAACGAGTGACAATGCTTGTGCAAGGAAAAACAAATGTGTACGAAACAGATTTGTTTGCATCGATCATGAACATCATAAAAAATACAGCAGGCGACACATATGAAGAGCGAAGTGCGCGCATTATTGCAGACCATATTAAAGCCGCATTGTTTCTTATGGCAGATGGAGTATTTCCTTCAAACAAAGAGCGAGGATATATTTTACGAAGAATCATACGAAGAGCTGTATTCCGTGGTGGTAAGCTCAAACTTGATCAAAATGCTTACGGGATTATAATGAATCTTTACATTGATATTTATAAAGATATATATCCTGAAGTTACGAAAGAAGGCTTGGCAGAAACTTTTGCTCAAGAAGCGATTAAGTTTATCAAGACTCTTGATGCTGGATTAAAAGAATTTGAGAAAGGCGTTGATCCGTTTATGCTTGCGACAACATACGGATTTCCGATTGAACTTACGGAGGAACTTGCAACGGAGAAGGGTATTACGATTGACCGCGCAAAATTCGATCGCGAAATGGCAGAACACCAGGAAAAATCCCGAGCAGGCGCAGAACAGAAATTCAAAGGCGGGCTTGGTGGAACATCTGACAAGATTGTCCGATCACACACTGCACATC
The DNA here is from genome assembly GCA_964415895.1 of uncultured Candidatus Saccharibacteria bacterium. Lineage (GTDB taxonomy): Bacteria > Patescibacteriota > Minisyncoccia > Phycocordibacterales > UBA1006 > CALMMZ01. The sequence goes on from CAYQCC010000001.1 coordinate 25,990, forward strand.
ACTTGCTATTAGCAGCGCTTCGGAAAGTTCTAGGTGAACATGTTCATCAAAGAGGAAGCAATATTACTGATGAGCGTATTCGAATCGATTTTGCACATGATGCAAAAATGACCGATGAACAAAAAACAGAAGTGGAACAACTTGTAAATGAATGGATTAAAACTGATATGCCAATGCAGCGGATGGAAATGCCACGGGCGGAAGCTGAGCAGATCGGTGCTGAAATGGAATTCGGTGTGAAATATCCAGATTTAGTTTCAGTATATTTTATCGGAAACAACCTAGACTCTGCAATTTCAAAAGAATTTTGTGGTGGTCCGCATATTGACCATACAGGATTGATCGGAACATTCAAGATTCAGAAAGAAGAGGCAAGTAGCGCAGGTGTACGACGCATAAAGGCAGTTATTGAATAGAAAAACTTCTCGGACAGAGAGGTTTTTCATTTATTACATAACATTGACATGTTATCATTTTAAAGATATTGTGTAGGAAATATAAAACCTCTTTGTCAATAAACTAATAAAATCAAAAATAATTAAATAACCAAAAAGAAAAACAAAACTACTAATGAAAAACACAATCAAAGTACTATTGGCAATTTTATTGCTGATCTGTACAAAAACAGCGGTGGCTCAAGCAAGTCACAAGACTGGATTTTATCCGGTCAGTTCTTTAACGTTTAAGTTAAATTGGAATGTTGGCTCTAACCAACGACTCGAAGTACGTGTAAATAATGGTCTGTGGGCTTCATATAGTGGCGATATTGTTTTAACAGATCGTTCTAACGAACCTAATAGTTGGGAAAATCGTATCTATTCAAACCCAAGTTGTTGGTATCCAGTGGATACCACAGCAGGAAGCGGTCCTCGAAATAAAATAAATATTATTTCTGTCCGTTTGATAAATACGACCAACATGACGATTGTCAAAGATTCTGTATATGGAATAGGAATGGGGTCTTATCCTTATCCTGGCTACTACAGCAGCTTTGTAACAGTTGACCCAGATGAATTTGACTACATGATGAGAAATGAGATGGAGGACATAGAAATACCTGGATGGGTATTCATATTTTCTCCGATTGGCAAACTTGAGGTTAGTCAAAGAATTACTTTTAATATCGCATCAGGAAGCAGTTCTTGTATGGCGGATAGAAGTTACTCTATTAAGGGTGACAAGGTAATGAAAACATCTCTTTTGTCAGAAAACGGAACTATTGAGGATTTAAAAAGTGTAAAGGCACGATCATTGAAACATTATGCTCCTGCTAATCACGAAATCATGGGTGCTATCCTCGACACTTCACTTATTACGATTGGTGGAATGCGAAGCAGGCCAGCAATTCTTTACGTTAATGGTTCCTACTGGAGTCTACGCATGTTTCAAGTAAAGGCAGAGAATGAGAGGGAGTTGGCAAAGAAATGGAATACCGATAAGGATTCCATTGATATCATTTCACTTATTCATTTCAATTTGTACATTGATACATTGGAGCATGGTTGTATAACGTACACATTTCCATTGGACTCAGTTCTTGGCAAGCCACATCTCCCACAAACGAGTTGGCGAAAAATGAACGAAGCATATGCTGCATTTCTAAAAGGCGACAAATCTCTTGCACAATCAATTGCAGGAAAAATGAAAAAACCAAGTTCAACATCAAGATTAATGCGTGATACAAGTATTGTTGTTTGTGGAACATATGTAAAATTTAATTTTGCTTATGATTCACTTTCTACCGCGTTCTATCTTGCTCTCGGATTTGATAGTATTCAATTTTTTCCAGAAGAATTTGTTCCTGTTGGTAAGATGGTCATTGTTAGAAATCCGTATGACGGACAGAAGAACATGATCGGTGTTGCCGAAGAAGGGACAGCGGACAGATTTCAGCCGATTGGACAAGAAATGTACGAAATGCGATTCGACACTACTCATAATCATTCACAACGATTAAGTATGATTATTGAATCGGACGATTTTCTAAGATGTTTTAATGGAATTCATTGGACTCATGCACATGATGTTATTGAAAACAATGTTGCAATTGCTCTGTCGAACAAAACAAAGCCAACATTGATTGTGACTGATTACGACGATGGCTCTATTAATGCAGGGCCCTATGGAGACAACTGGGACAATAAAATCATGCATGATAATACAATTTACGACAAAGGATTTCTTGCGAGTTCTATAAGAATGATATTTAAAGATCCAGAAACCAAAGAAAGAAACTTGTTATTATATCAAGGAATGGTAAACAGCATTTATCGTGTAAACCGTACAACAGGAGCGTTAAATAAGATACGTAGCCGATTAATGCCAGCTTACAATTATCATTTCCATGCATGGAATGGTGATCCAAACGGCGGGACGGATTCATTAAACGTAGAAGCGTCTTTTGCTCAGCTTAGATACAATTTCGAGCGAAGAAATTTGGGCGCACTACAGGCAACAGTGAATTATTGGTTTCCGAACGATTCATTAGATATGAGAAAAGACTATCACGAAATACGTGTTGTCTTTGATTCTATACCTTTGAATCTTACTGAAATCGTATTTAATAGAGACACGTTGATGCATTTCAAGAAAAACGCTACTGTTAGTTACTTAAGAAAAGCAATCGAGATTGATGCTAGAAAACTTAGCAACAATCCTGATTACGGAAGATTATACTTTAAAGAATACCCAGATTCTGGGCTACATTTTAAATTAATACCTGATAGTGTTATTACACTGACTCTTGTAATGAGGCCTGTTGAAGTACTGCCAGTTGAGCTTACGTATTTTGTATGTTCATCTAACGCAGAAGGAATATTACTTTCATGGCAAACAGCATCAGAATTCAATAGTGATTACTTTGTCATTGAATATGCTTCTGATGACTCGCTTCGTTTTGGTAGCATTGGTGTTGTTAATGCGGCAGGTAATAGTAATACGCTCTTGAACTATTCATTTTCAGATGCTGGATCAGGTTATTATCGCTTGAAACAAGTAGATAATGATGGGCATTTTACATACAGCAATACGATTGGATGTCACAGGGTAATTACTGATACACAAATACATATACAAGAAGGAAAACCTTTAATTCTTTTCCCGAATCCTGGAAGTGGTGTTATTTACATCCAAGGTTTAAAAGACCAAAAAGGTACTATTACTGTTATTAATGAGCTATCGCAGATCGTTCTGCAGCAAGTTGATAATTTACAACAAATTAATATCTCTTTACTAGCTAACGGCATGTACATGCTACAACTTATTAAAGACGATAAAATATATACTGGAAAGTTTATAAAGCAGTAATGCTTTAAGTTTTCCTTTTAATAAAAAATCCGTAGCTACGTGCTGCGGATTTTCTTTACACTTTTTTAGGTTCAGTGATATACTATTTGCATGTCATTGTTTTCTTCTCCTAATATACAAGAAAATTCTCTTCGAGTTTTGTGGCGTATTGATAGTGCTGGAATTTCTGTGATGGTTGTAGATACGCAATCACATGTATATTACCATGATTCGCAGCCACTTATCGTTTTTGCGATGGATGATCGTCATATGTATGATCAATTATTACATCATACAGAAACAATCCTGATGAAAATGATTCCAGATGTGGTTTCATATATTTCTGGTATTTCTGAAGATGTCACAGTAGTTTTGGGTGAGCCATGGGCTCATAGTATTCGACGGCACATTACCTATAAGCGAAAGACTCCATTTAAACTTACAAAGTCATTTATTAATGATTTAATTTCTCGTGATATAAAACGAATTCAAAAAGAATATAAAGATGAAGAGATTGAATTTATTGATCCAACCTATCACGATTTACTAATTGCAGGTCACGCTGCAATGAACCCATGGGGGAAAACGGTTACTGATATTCGTTTTGATTACGTAACAGGTTTTTCTGATATTCGCATTGTAAAACTTGTAAAACAGGTCATTCATGAAAAAATGAAGGCGAAATTACTTGATATTACTATTGATCATTACCAAAACTTCTTGATACGATTTTGGAAGCGAACCAATTTGTCAGATGGATTATTTATTGATGGATCTGGATTTGTTACCGATTTATCTATCTTCAAGCGCAATCAATTAGTTCAGGCTGGGACGTTACCAATGGGATTTTCAATGATTCGAAATGAATTGGCAAGTTATCTGGGAATGTATCCAAATGAATTAGAATCACTACTTTCGTTGTATCAAAAAAATCTTCTTTCTGACTCAGTTTCTAGTAGAATTGAGAAGGGAATGCATGATTTATTTGTTTCTTGGGAAAAAGATTTTCAAATGTTCTGTAATCATGCAACACAGCAAGGTGATATTTTAGATCAAGTTGTATGGTCAGGAGATTCGAATGATGTTGTTCTGCAATTCTTTATGCACCAACTGGCAGATGACTCGATTCAATTTCCTATTGTATTTGGAACAAGTCAGGTTGGATTTTTGCATAGTGGAATATTGGTTAATAATCTAAATCAAGAAACAGGATTGGAATCATCTGCGCCAAATACTGATCACATTATTGTTGCAGGATTGTAATAATTTACTCACTATATGATACAGCGGAAAGTAGGACAAGATATGGTAGTGCGAAAAAAACCTTCACAACCAGTGAGGGTTGCTTCGCGTACAGAACCTATAAAGGAAAGTGCACCTATAAAAAGACCCGCTCCTGTTGTTCAGGCACCTGTTTATAGAAAGCCGGAACCTGCGCGACCGGCTTCTCGACGTGAAGATTCTAATGACGAAATGTTTAAAGAAGTATTTTCGCCACATCATTCGAGTGAGCGTCCACCTGCACGTGGTGGTGTTTTGTGGATCTTGGCTGGCGTTGCCTTTATTGCACTTGTGATTTCGATTATTTCACTTTTTGCAAAGGCAACTATCAATGTCACACTTGCCGAATCAGTAACTCCTATTGATATGCCAATTACGTTGTATGCGGAACCTTCTGATGGGCAAATTGCTTTTAAAACTGCAAAAATCGTGGATAAACAGTCAACACTTGTAGTGACGACTAACAAACAATCAGTATCTACTGCAGCGTCAGGTACTGTAAAATTATTCTCAACGTCAGCAAAGCTTGTGACTATTGCAGCAGGAACACAATTAATAAATACTGAAAAGAAGACATTTACCACAAAATCCAAGGTGGTTATTCCAGGTGGTTCTGTTAACAAGCCTGGCTCTGCAGAAGTTATTGTTACGGCAACAGTAGTCGGGGCAGATTCAAATATTAAATTAGACGATTTGAAACTACCAGCCTTTCCAGCAGTGGTAGCTCGAACAACAACAGAAATTACAGGCGGTGTTTCAGGAGATCAATTTATATTGAATGAAGCAGAATTAACAGCAGCAAAAGCAAAACTTGATAGTGTCATAAAGGCATCAAATCCTGCTGCATTTTTATCGAATCAGATACCTGCTAATTTTATGTTGCCAGAATCATTGCTTCAAATTTCTGATATTACATATCACACAGAATCGACTGATACAGGCGTGTCTGTTATAGCGGAACGAACTATCACAGGAAACATGATCGACAAGGAAAACTTTCATCAATTTTTAATTAATCAACTTCCAGAATCAGAAAGGGAATACATGACTATTTATTCAGACGCCAATACATCATTCTCTCTTGCTCCAAATTCAGTATCCGTTGATAATTCAACCTTACAAATACAGGCGAAAGGAACATTCACAGCTCGTGCACAGTTTGATGAAGCAGCTGCGCGAACTGTTATTGCGCGTGTCAAAAAATCTGCAGCAAATACATTATTACGAGCCATACCTGGTGTAATTTCGTCAGATCTTGAACTTTTTCCACCATGGTCTAGTCGTCTGCCTGGTAAAATCTCTGGTATTATTTTTAACATTTCATACCAATCGGGAAAATAGTCATAAAATCCTTGACAATTTTCTGGATTTTGCTATGATGATTTTATTCTATCCATGAATATGAAAGATGAAACCATTGTCCCTGCTACTGTAGTTGAAGCATTACCTAATGCGATGTTTCGCGTTACGTTAAAAGACGCAGAAGCACCGATGGTTGCATACCTTTCAGGAAAAATGAAACTACACCGAATTAAGGTGTTGCTAGGCGATACAGTACAAGTTCTCCTTGATCCTTACGGAGGCAAGGGACGTATTGTCAAAAGAATGTAATTGTGCTAGATTGATTTCTGCACAAAGCCCGAATTTACAGGGTATTTATTAGTTTTACATAGGGCATCTCTCTCTAATCGACATGAAAGTACAATCATCAATCAAAAAAATTAGTCCAGATGACATTATTGTGCGTCGAAAAGGTCGTCTGTTCCGCATTAACAAAAAGAATCCACGCCACAAAGCGCGTCAATAATTTTTTAAACTCTCTATGCGTATCTTAGGTATTACACTTCCAGACAACAAACAAGCACAATATGGCATGACGGCACTGTTCGGCATCGGTCTTTCTCGCGCAAAGAAAATCTTAGCAGAAGCTAAGGTTGATGCAGTTAAGAAGATCAAAGATCTTACAGCAGACGAAGAAGCGGTTATTCGTAAAATTACTGAAGAGTTAAAACTCGAAGGTAACTTGAAACGAGAAGTCAGCCAAAACGTAAAACGATTAAAAGACATTCAGGCATACCGAGGTTCTCGACATGCACATGGATTACCAACTCGCGGTCAGCGAACAAAAACAAACTCTCGAACAGTTCGTGGTAACAAACGAACGACAATGGCCTCAGGTCGTCGTAAAGAGAGTAAGACATAGTATTAATTATCAACCGATTTCATTATCACTCTATTATTATCATTTCCTATGGGCAAAAAACGTATTGTAAAACAAGAAGGTCAGCGCGTGAACAAAAGTTTGAAAGATCGAGCTTTGGCACGTGTTCCAAAAAAGAAACTAGTCAGCGGAGTGCTGCATATTCAAGCTACGTACAACAATACCAAAGTAGTCCTTACTGATAAGGAAGGTAATGCAATTATGTCGGCATCATCTGGATCTCTTGGATTCAAAGGTGCTAAAAAATCAACACCGTTTGCTGCTGCAAAAATCGGAGAAGTTCTCGCAGAGAAAGCTCAGATGATCGGTTTGAAAGAAGTTGATATTGTTGTTAAAGGCGTAGGTTCAGGTCGTGAATCAGTTATCCGATCGTTTATCGCTCGCGGTGTCGATATCACATCTATCAAAGATAAAACCCCTGTTCCATTCAACGGTCCTCGCCCTAAAAAAGCTCGACGCGTATAATCTCTTTTCTCATTTATTATGTCATCAACTACTAAAAAATATAAAATCTGTCGCCGACTCGGTGTTGGTATGTTTGAAAAATGTCAGACACAGAAATTCTTAGCTCGGGCAAAAACCGGGAAAAAGGAAGTTCGCGTTCGACGTTCTGATTACGGTGTCCAATTCCTAGAGAAGCAGAAAATCCGATTCACCTATGGTGTTCGTGAAAAACAATTCAGTAACTACATTAATTTTGCCATGACTCATGGTAAAAAAGATGTTAAGCCATCTGATTTGCTATCACAACTACTTGAGCGACGATTGGATAATGTTGTCTACCGATTAGGACTTGCTAATTCACGAGCATTGTCTCGCCAGATCGTTTCCCACGGACACATTTTGGTAAACGGAAAGAAATTGAACATTCCATCATATCAGGTTGAAAAAGGCGACGTTATTGCAATCCGAGAGGGAAGCAAGAAAACAGTCTTGTTCACAGATGTAGCAACCAAACTAAAAGCGTACAAAACGCCAGATTGGATCAAGTGGAGTAGTGATTTTTCAAAAGCGGATATTACAGCAATGCCAAAGGGTGCTGATCCGTTCTTGAACCCACAATCCGTTATCGAGTTCTACAGTCGATAATCAGTGACTCATCTCACGATGATCACGACCTTTCTTGAAACATTCTAGAATCTGTTTCAAGGCCGAGGAATTAGCATGCTAATGTTTCAGCTGAAACAACCAAACACGCACTATGTACTCTACTTCAATTGTTCTACCTTCAAAATTTAAAACTATTTCCGAGACAAAAACTTCCGGTGTATATGAAATCGAAGGCTTGGCTCCAGGTTATGGACACACATTAGGCAACTCGTTACGACGAATTATCTTGTCATCTATTCCAGGAACAGGTATCACATCATTCAAAATCAATGGAGCTCTTCATGAGTTTGATACACTGCCTGGTATTCATCAGGATGTATTAACTATTATCTTGAACCTGAAACGTGCACGATTCCATTTAATTGGAGACGAGCCTCAGACCATTACATTAGTTTCTACAAAAACTGGTATTGTAACTGCTGGCGAATTCACCACTGGTGGAGTTGCTGAAGTTCTAACACCTGATCAAGCCATTGCTGAAATCACTGACAAAAATGCACGACTTGAAATCGATATCACTCTTGCAAAAGGGTTGGGATTGATTTCTCGTGACAATCTTGTTAAAGAAAAAGCAGAAGTTGGTCACATTGTTATGGATGCTGTATTTACACCAATTATCAAGGCTCACTACGAGGTTGAAAACATGCGTGTAGGTGATCGAACTGATTACAACCGATTGCGAGTAATGATTGACACTGATGGATCTGAAAGTCCAAGTACAATCCTTTCACAATCAATTCGAATCATGCTTGATCAATTCAAGGCAATCCTCGATTTGAAAGAATTTGTCATTCCGGAACCAGTTATGGAAAAAGCAATCGCAGCTTCATCAGTTTCTGAAGAGGTAGTAGATTACTCTGACCAATCTGACAAGGTAGACATGACGGACGTATTGAAAACTCGAATTGATTCAATTCAGCTTTCAACACGAACATTGAATGCACTTTCAGAAGCAGGAATTAGAACAGTAGGCGGATTGATCCAAAAGACTGAAAAAGATCTACTAGATCTTGATGGCTTTGGGGAAAAAGGTCTTAAAGAATTAAAAGAAGTCCTTACTGATTTCGGACTTGCATTAAAAAAATAAATCAGTAGTATAGCGTTTACTTATTAAATCAAACTCATTATGCGACACCACAATCACAACCGAAAATTTGGACGAAAATCAAACGTTCGTAAAGCTTTCATGCGATCACTCGCACGTGCTTTAGTGATGGAAGGTCGCATCATGACAACTGAGCCTCGCGCAAAGGAATTACGTCCTTACGTTGAGAAAATGATTACTCGTGCAAAAACTGGAAACGCAATTACGAATGTTCGTATCTTGGCTTCTGATATGGGTGGACAGTTAGATGTTGCTCAAAAATTGATTAAAGATATTGCCCCTAAATACGTTAATCGTAATGGTGGCTATATCCGAATCATGAAGACTCCAGCCCGAGCGAGTGATGCAGCGCCTATGGCACTGATCGAATTCGTATAGTATCGCTTTAATATAACCTGAATGTTTATGAAATACACACTAGATGCTACAAATAAAAAATTGGGACGAATTGCAACTGAAATTGCGACCATTTTGCGTGGAAAAAATTCTCCTGACTTCACTCCTAATAAACAATCAGGTAATGTTGTCGAGATCATTAATGCGAGCAAACTTGACCTTACGGACAAGATGGACGATACCTACAAGACATTCTCTGGTTATCCAGGAGGTCTAAGAATTGAGACTCGCGGAAATTTACTGAAACGTCGTGGAATTTCCGAGGTTCTTATGCGAACTGTTCGCGGAATGCTTCCTCGCAACAAATTGCGAGATGACATGCTAAAAAACCTAAAGGTTTCTGAATAATTACTATGGCTACAACTACTACTCCTAAAACAAAATACGTTCCTGCAATCGGCCGACGTAAAACATCGACTGCGCAAGTTCGCCTAACTGCTGCTGAGAAGACTTCAGTGACGGTAAACGATCGTTCAATCAACGATTATTTCCCAACATCAGAATTGTTCAAAACTGCAATGGGTGCTCTTCATACTGCAGAAAATGTTTCTGAATACGAGGTGACTGTAAAAGTTACTGGTGGCGGATCACATTCTCAGGCTGAGGCTGTACGACATGGAATTGCTCGAGCATTGATTAAAATCGATGAGGAATTCAAATCTGACTTGAAAAAGGCAGGATTCCTAAAACGAGATCCTCGTGCTAAAGAGCGACGCAAATTCGGACTTAAGAAAGCTCGAAAGTCAGCTCAATGGTCAAAACGATAATTCGTTACAAAACTTTCCCGAGAGGGATTTTTTGGTTATATTTTAACTTGACAAGATAATATAATAATATATAGTTATTTTAATAAATTATTCTTTCACATAAAAATTTTTAAATATGAATACAGTAGAAAAATATTACTCCGTACCGCTTAATGTACTTATCGAACTGATCTGCTTCGGGCCCAAAGAAGTCAGAACCACAATAGATAAAGAAACAATTATCGATTATCATGATGGTCAAAAAATGTTACTTGTAGCCCATTCTGAAGAACAGGATAAATTTATAGCTTGTTATGTCGGTGGTACCATTCCTACCTTGGTGCCAGATATAGATTTTGATTCCAGAAACTATATTCTTCCGGATGAGGCAGGAAGCTTTAATATAGGGAGATTTCTAGAAGATTTATTGTCTGAAAAACGCGAAACATTAGTACTTCATTTAGGATATGAATCCTGGGTACACGAACGCTTCTTTCTATGGAAAATAATTTCAGCAGAAAAAATAAAGTCTCTTAATCTCGATATTGATGAGTTTATCAGACTTAGATGTTCGGCCAATATTCCGAGAAAAAAGCAGATTATTCAGGAACTGGAAATAATTTCTAATATTACTGAAACACATAAACCAAAAGAAATATGGAGGTTTCCTCAAGGATCTGGCACTACATACCAGCAATCTGAAGTTAAATATGCATATCCAAAAAGGTATCCAAATTTAGATCAGCAAGAAGGTAATCCTATTGATTAATTTTACTATTTAATGAGACCTCTAGTGGGTCTTTTTTGTTTTAATAAAATATGTATAATAATAATCATATGACAGAATATGATGAATTTATTGAAAAAGAAGAAGTCGGGGATGACCTGGAATTTGTTGAAACTGACGCCATGGGCGACGAATTAAAGGACAAGGCAAAATTGAAAAAACTTCGTGAGGAATTAAAAACTGCCCAAACGGAAGCTCGCGACAGTCTCATGGCATTACAGCGATCGCGTGCTGATTATGTAAACTTGAAAAAGGAAAACGATGAAATTCGCACTACCGTAAAACAGCGTACTACTGAAAGCGTTATTATGGATTTTCTGCCAGTGATCGATAGTTTTGATATGGCGATGGGTAATTCTGCTGCATGGGAAGCCGTAGATAAAAACTGGCGGGTAGGTGTGGAATATATTTACAGTCAACTGAATACAACTCTTGATAATCATGGAATTTCCGCGATTGATAGTGTTGGCGTGGAATTTGATCCAAACTTGCACGAGCCGATGAAAACAGAGGATACAGAGGATACAGCACAAGATCACAAAATTGCTCAGATTATCCAAAAAGGATACAAAATGGGTGACAAGGTTATTCGTCCAGCACGGGTTGTTGTGTATAAATTAAAATAATGCCTTTTGGCTTTATTTTTTTTATTAAATAGGAATATACTAAATTATATGAATACAAAAAAAGTTTTAACATCTATTGGAATCGGATTAATCGTATTATTAATAGCGTTTTTTGCAGTATTTGGATCGTCTCTTAAAAATTTGAAAAAGGGAACAGTTGAAGTGCCTACCACTACAGAGCAGGTAATGCCTACAGCTACAACAACAACTACTACGCCTACTAAAACGACTACATCGACACCTGCAGTTGCTACTGGATATACACTTTCAGATGTAGCAATGCATAATTCAGCAACATCATGTTGGTCTGCAATCGATGGAAATGTGTATGATCTTACAAACTGGGTAAATTCACACCCAGGTGGAAAGGCTGCAATTTTGATGATCTGTGGAAAGGATGGATCGCCAATGTTTGAGTCACAGCATGGTGGACAGAATAAGCCTGCGAACATCTTGGCAAAATATAAAGTAGGTGCACTTAATTAATTATTTTATGAATAATAGACAATATATTGGGATTAGTATTCTTCGCATTGCACTTTCATTTGTATTCCTTTGGTTTGGATTTTCACAGATGAGCAATGCCGCGCAGTGGGTTGGTTTTGTTCCAGATTGGGCGACATCAATCATGAGTGCAGGAACGCTTGTGTACCTAAACGGAATATTTGAAATTATTGCTGGACTTATGCTTGCGATTGGAATTTTCCCTCGATACGTTGCGTTACTTCTCGGGCTTCATCTGTTGGTTATTTCATCAAGTCTTGGGTTTTCTGCAATCGGCGTTCGCGATATCGGATTATCGTTTGCAACATTGTCATTATTCTTTTTAGGGAATGATAAGTTGGCATTAAGTTATAAGGAAAGTACTAGTAATTAATATATGACATATATTGATGTACGCACACCCGAAGAGTTTGCATCAGGTCATTATCCTGATGCTATAAATCATCCTGTTGAATTAATCATGCAGGGAATGTTTCCGGAACTTTCAAAAGACACAGAAATTAATTTGTACTGCAGATCTGGTGCTCGAGCAGGAATGGCTCAGCAGATGATGCAACAGGCAGGTTTTACAAATGTCACCAACAAAGGCGGTCTATCAGATTTAAAATAAAAACACCATTTGGTGTTTTTATTTTTGAAATATTTTTAACAACTCAGTCTCTGTTTCCGCGTCCAGATTATTCGTTGTCATGATCATCATTTCTGTCGTCAGGTCCAGATCTTTCTTGATATTCATAAACAGGTGTTCGTAGGGAAATGGGGAAATCCATGCTGAATTTTTGAGTAATTCAAACCCGGCTTTTTTCAAGAGATATCGCAATGCCTCGCGTTCGGATTTTCGGGATTCTGGTAGATCAAGCAATACGATCCGCCACTGTCCGTCCCAGTTGGGAACCAGGGTAGAATCCGATTCCAATTGGATACTGACTGCCTTTCGTTTACCAGCCCGGGTCAGCCGTGCATAGTCGTTCTGGCCTGAAAAATGGCTCTCTACAAGGCCTGATTCATGCAAACCGCGCAATGACCGATTCAGGGCATATTGTGCCTTTTTTGGGTCATTTTCAGCCTTTTCAGAGACGTCCTTTATAAGTTTGCCTGCAAGATCAGGAAAGGAAACCGCACGATTCTCAGACAGTATTTTCAATATTTTCTTGGAGTAATCTTGATTTTTCATAAATAGTATTTACCTCACCCTAGCCCTCTCCTACATAGGAGAGGGAATAAGCCACAAAACGCGAGTCAGTCCTTCTCCTATGTAGGAGAAGGTGGCGGCACGCCGGATGATGTACTTGACTCTTAAAAAGGATAGCATATAATAGACATTGTACAAGTATTTCGCGACCGCGGAATAATTGTTAATATTTAATTATGAAAAGAATTTATATTACAGGAGCATCAGGGACAGGTAAATCTACTATAGCAAAAAGATTGAAAGAATCAGGAATGCCTTCATTTGATTTAGATAAAGAAGAAGGTTTATGTACTTGGATTCATAAGACGACACAGGAAAGAAGTAGGTGGAATCCTGAGAAAGATGCAGAATTTTTTGAATCAAATGATTATGTTTGCGACAAGGAAAAGCTTGCTGGATTAATGAGTCAACACGAAGAAACAGACGAAGCTGTAGTTGTTGTAGGACTTTGCGACAATCAAGCCCAGCTGCTCGATTTGTTTGATAAGATTATTCTGCTTACGTGCCCTGAAGAAGTTTTCTTGAAAAGAATAAATGAACGGGAACAGCCTTTTGGAAAGGGAGAATCTGAAAAGCAAATGATATTAGGCTGGTATAAAGACGTTGAAAAAGAATCTCTTGAAAACGGTGCTATCACTATCAATGTTGATCAGCCTATCGAAGAGGTCATGAATGAAGTTATTAAGCTAATTAAAAGTTAAACAAAAAAAGCCGTTCGAAATGAATCTACTTAGCTTAATACCATACTTTCTTTTTAGATTTAGACTCGCCCTGGCCATGGTGGTCGATGTTCTTCAACGAAAATCCTTATCAACAAGATAAATGCAATAATGCCTCCAAAGAAGCTAATCAACGCACATAAAAACAACAAGTGTTCGTGGTGAATAAACAAACCGCTTTCTCTGCCATAAAGAAATAAAATAAAAAAGATGGTGTAAAGAACTAAATAGATAATACGAATTTTTTTCATTGTCTTAGATTTTATTAGAAACATAATATCACTTTATTAATTAACTGTCAAATAAACTATATGTCAAAAATCATTGGAATCGATTTAGGAACCACAAACTCGGCGGTAGCCATCATCGAGGGTGGTCAACCAAAAATTATTGAAAACACAGAAGGTGCACGAACAACGCCCTCTATCATTGCGCAGGCAAAAAACGGTGACCGAATGGTCGGAGCTTTGGCTAAACGACAGGCGGTTACGAATCCTGAAAATACCATTTTCGGAATCAAACGATACATGGGTCACAAATTCAGCGACGAAGTAGTGACAAAAGATATTCCTCATTCACCGTTCAAGATTTCTAAAGGAACAGACGATCGCGTAATGGTGAAATTCGGAGGCGAGGATAAAAGCCCGGAAGAAATTTCTGCAATGATCCTTTCAAAAATCAAGGCGGATGTGGAGGCAAAACTTGGTGAGAAAATCACCGAAGCTGTTATTACCGTACCTGCGTACTTTGACGACGCACAGCGTCAAGCTACAGTTAATGCAGGTAAAATTGCAGGTCTTGATGTTAAGCGAATCATCAACGAACCAACAGCTGCGGCTTTGGCTTACGGATTCAACTCTAAAAAAGATCAGAAGATCGCCGTGTACGATTTCGGAGGTGGAACATTCGATATTTCAGTTCTGGAGGTTGGGGCGGACTTGGTAGAGGTTAAATCTACTGACGGAGACGCACACATGGGTGGAGAAGACATCGATCGAAAGATTGTTGCATGGATTGGTGATGAATTTAAAAAGGAATCAGGATTGGATGTTACGAAAGACGTTCTTGCATTGCAGCGTTTGAAAGAAGCAGCTGAAAAAGCAAAGCACGAACTTTCAACAACAACAGAAACTGAAATCAATATTCCGTTTATCGCGCAGAACGACGGAGTTCCTCAACACTTGATGATGAAGATGTCACGAAGCAAACTTGAAGAATTGGCTGCAGAATTTGTAGATCGATCAATCGAAATCACAAAACGAGCCATTGCTGCATCACCATATAAAATTGGCGAGATCGACGAAATCATCATGGTTGGAGGACAGACTCGAATGCCAAAAATTGTCGAGGAAGTGAAGAAGCTGTTTGGAAAAGAACCAAACCGAACAATCAATCCTGATGAAGTGGTAGCTTTGGGTGCTGCAGTTCAGGCTGGAGTATTGCAAGGTGATGTAAAAGACGTTCTTCTTCTTGATGTAATTCCATTGTCACTAGGAATCGAAACAATGGGAGGAGTAGCGACAAAGCTGATCGAGCGAAACACGACGATCCCGACATCAAAATCACAAGTCTTTTCAACAGCATCAGACAACCAAACATCAGTGGATATTCATATCGTTCAGGGTGAACGACCGATGACATCTGATAACAAATCTTTGGGACGATTCGTGCTAGGTGATATTGCACCAGCTCCACGCGGAATTCCACAGATCGAGGTAACATTCGATATCGATGCAAACGGAATCTTGAACGTGAAAGCAACTGACAAGGCAACTAACAAGGAAGCTTCAATCACCATCCAATCAGGAGGAGGTTTGTCAGATGCTGATATCAAGAAAATGCAGGAAGATGCCGAGAAATACAAAGAAGAAGATGAAAAGAAAAAGGAATTGGTGGATAAAAGAAATACGGCTGAAACATCAATCTTTGCAGCAGAAAAATCTTTGAAAGAATATGCTGACAAATTGGATGATGCGACTAAAACTACGATCAACGAAAAAATCACAGCCTTGAAGGATGTGAAAGATAAAGACGATGCGGCAGCAATTGATTCTGCAACATCTTCACTTTCAGATGAAATGATGAAGATCTACGAAATTATACAGAAAGCTGGAGCGGAAGCTCAACCTGAAGCTGCAACAGAGGAAACTGCGGAAGAAACTAAAACAGAAGAGGGGGGTGAGGAAGGGAAATAAAAAACAGTCTTATTCAACTAACATCTAAAATGTTAATCGAATAAGACCAGTAAGAAATGAAAATTTCATGCTAAGCAATTATTACGCCGAATTCTTTGTTTAAAATCTTACGGAAAGAAGAATAGCCAAAAATGACGGCTACTGCACATAAGATTTCAACAGAAGCTGGAAATAAAAGCTTAGGAAGTTCAATTTTCACATTTACAAAAAATGGAAACGCTACCATGCATACTGCACCACATAGCATAAGAAAAAACGATAGATATTTCATAAAGATTGTTTAATTGAATTATATATTAGCATATATAGCTTACTTTGTCAATATATTATTCAACCTTCTTTCCGAACATGTCTAAGGACGTGTTTGGTATAGAGGTGAGAAAATCTCAATCTCGTGTATACTTATAAACTTATGAGTAAAGACTATTACAAAACATTAGGAGTAGATAAAAAAGCAACAGAGCCCGAGATAAAGGCTGCTTTTCGTAAACTTGCTCATCAACATCATCCAGATAAAAACGGAGGAAAGGATGAAAAGTTCAAAGAAATTAACGAGGCATACCAAACTCTTTCGAATTCGCAAAAGCGAGCGCAGTATGACCAGTTCGGATCATCTGGACCAGGAGGTTTTGGAGGTGGTCAGCAGGGAAATCCGTTCGGTGGTGGAGCTTTCAATTGGGAAGATATCATGCGACAGGCACAACAAGGTCAAGGCGGTGCGCAGTTTGATTTTGGCGATATTGATTTGGGAGATTTGTTTGGTGCATTTGGATTCGGTGGACAGCGTGTACGAAGAGGGCGAAACATTGAGGTTCAAATGAAAATGACATTCAAGGAGTCAGTTCGTGGATTTACACGTGATATTGATGTTCCTGATTATCGTGACGGAAAACAGTCTGGAATGAAAAAAGTTTCTGTAACAATTCCAGCAGGGGTCACGCATGGTCAACAATTGCAAATGGATGGAGCAGGGGAATCTGTAACTGATGGTCGTCCAGGAAGTTTGATTATTACAGCTATTGTTGAAAAACATCCTACTATCCGAAAGGAGGGACAGCATTTGGTTATGGATCTGCATGTATCGTTGATCGACGCTTTGCTTGGAAAGAAGGTCGAGGTTGAAACATTAGACGGAAAGGAAACAATTGAAATTCCAGAGGGAATGCCAGTGAACCATGTGATCAAATTGAAAGGAAAAGGTGTATCAGCAGGATTTATGCGTAATGGTGATTTTCTGATTGAAACACATATTGATATGCCAAAAAAGATTTCTAAGTCTGCTAAACAGAAAATCGAAGACTTGCGAGGCGACTTGGCATAGCATTGACTTCATGTTGCAAAATGGTATCGTGTCTTCAATAAAAACGAAAATACAATGGCAAAAATTGTTACAACACTTATCAGGGAGTACAAGCAGAATATGAAAGTTAATTTTGGGAAGAATTGGATTGATATAGCTGATTTTACGAATGAAACAGTATCAAACATCCTGAAGGAATTTCTAAAAAAGAATCCTAACAATTTTGACTTAGTTGCATTCATGATAGAAGATACTACCTGCACTGACCCGATAGTGGCAATGCTGGTATATCTTTATTCAGCCGATTCCACAAAAGGTGAACAATATAAGCAGCTTGGAAAACTGATAAGTGAACGAAATGACATCTCAGAAATAACAAGAGAACTTCTGGCATGATAAAAGGCGATCGAAATTCGAACGCCTTTTATACTACTTATTTATACTTTTCTAACCTTTTGTCCGTCATCTGTATCTTTTAATTCGTATCCAAGTGCCTGGATTTCGTTTCGAATTAAATCTGATGTATGCCAGTCTTGTTTTTCACGAGCAATTTCTCGTTCCTTCAACAGTTTTTGAATGTGATCTGGAATCTCAAATGGCTCGTCATCTGCCGCAACTTCATTAAGTTTTAATCCAAGTACGCGATCAAAATCAAGGATGGTTGCTTTTTTATCAGCATCAGAAACGTCAGGATTCTTTATAAGTTCCCAAACAATCGCAAGTCCACCAGCAGTGTTCAAATCATCATTCACAATATCATTAAATAATGTTTGGTAGGATTCTGAAATTTCTCCAACTTCTTCTATTCGTGAGATATAACTTTGCAGTTTTTTCAAAGCTGTTTCTGATGCAGACAATGCTTCCCATGAAAACGAGATTTGTGATCGATAATGTGATTGTAGATATAAATAACGTAACGCAAGAGGGTTGTGTCCGTTTTCACGCACTGTTTCCATAGTGATAGAATTATCGCCAGACTTCGCCATCTTGGTATCACCAATGTTTACGAATTCATTATGCAACCAATAATTCACATAAGGTGCATGCCCTGTAGAGCATTCTGATTGCGCAATTTCATTATTATGATGAATTGCTGCAAGATCATGCCCACCTGTATGAATATCTAGATGGTCTCCCAAGTATTTCATTCCCATTCCAGAACACTCGATATGCCAGCCAGGGAAGCCTTGACCCCATGGTGACTGCCAGCCTTTTGTCTCATCGAATTTCCACAATGCAAAGTCACGCGCACTTTTTTTCTCTGTAACTTCGCCAATACGTGATTCGTTAGAACTTGAAAGTCCTCCCAGTTTTCCATAATCCGGCATTTTTTCTGTATCAAAATATATACCATCTGTAGTTGTATATATAAAACCTTTCTGCTCAAGTTTTTTAATGATTTCAATATCTTCATCAACATGCTCACTTGCTCGTGGAAGGATCTTTGGAGTTAAAATATTCATTTCTCCAATATCATTTACGAATACGTCTTCATATTTGCGAGCAAGTTTCAACATGTTTTCAAGATTAATCTCCATTCCTTCACGTTTCAGCCCCTTTGTCATTTTGTCATCTCCAGTATCATTATCTTCATTCACAAGATGTCCAATATCCGTAATGTTCATTACCTGGTTTACTTGGTAATCGTTATATTCAAAAACACGACGTACAATATCGGCTAATGCGAATGCTCGTAAGTTGCCAATATGAAGTGACCCATATACCGTAGGTCCACAATGATACATAGAAACAGAGCCAGGTGTAATTGGCTTAAATATTTCTTTCTGCTTTGAAAGCGTATTAGTTAGGTAAATTTGTTTCATAGTATTTTAATTAGCATATCTTACAGCCACTTCTTCTTGTTGAAATACATCATCATAATCAAAAGAATAACAACCAGTATTCCTATTACGATCCAAAATCCGTTTTCTCCGTGGAAGATATGTGGCGATGCAGGATCGAATAATATAATTGCAATTAATGAAAGAGGGAATGTAACGAACGACATTAATGTAAGTGTTCGCATAATTTCGTTAGTTCTATTTGTAAGTAATGAATCGTATGTCTGACGTAATTCCTGCGTCATTTCGCGAGAACTATCCATAATGGTTGTCAGGTGATAATACCGATGCATAATTGACTGTACAACAGATTCAAATTCATCACCAAACAATGCAATTGCTTCATGTTCAAACGATGTAAGGATTTCATGATGAAACCGCAGTGCTGACTTACAATCAAGTAATTTTCTGTGAAGAGTAATTAATATTTTAGAGATTGAAGAATCGTTTTCACCAAAGATTCTATTTTCTACATCAGTAATATCCTTTTTAATAAGTGACAATTCATCAATAAGACCATCATACAGATCGTCGATCATTAGTCCAAAAATATTTCCACCATGGATATCTGCCATGGGTGACTTGTTGCTTGCAGTGTGTTTTTTCTCGAACGATAACAACGTATCTATTGGCAAATATCTATTAGTAATAATGAACTTTTTATGTACTATAAAATCGATTTCAATAGCGCCTCCAGTTTTATGTGCTGGGTGATCGGGAAAATGAAGAACAAAAAACAGATAATCATCGTACCGGACTGCTTTTGCTCGCAAAGATGGACGCAATAATTCGATCGCACATGACTCATTAATATCAAATTCGTTAATAATAGTATGGATTTCCTCGGTGGTTGGGTTTTCCAAATCAATCCATGGAATGCCGTATAAATCATTGCGGTTTATCATATGGACAAAAGTATAGCATTTTAGGGACAGTTTTGGTAGCTTTTTTGTATTTCATCCCCTCCTAAATTAGGAGAGGTGACCGAAGGTCGGGGTGGTATTTTGAGTGCATTACTTATCCATAAATCTTCTTGATCCTCGTGCCTCAGGTCAGTCTCCTAATTTATGAGGGGGTTCAATGCTTTGCTTGCATTTCTTTTGAAATTATGTATACTGGTACGCATTATGGCATCAACAACTACGTCAAAAAAAGCACCTGCAAAAAAGGCTGCTACAAAAAAAGTGAGCACTAAAAAGGCGGTAAATTCTGAGAATTCAGCATTTGCGGTTATTGCAACTGGTGGAAAACAATACATTGTTCGTGTAGGTGATGTGATCACTATCGAGAAAATGGATGGTGAGTTTGCAGAAGGCCAAGCGACTTCATTTGATCAAGTATTGCTTACTAACGATGGAACAGCTACAAAAGTAGGCGCTCCAACGGTATCTGGCGCAAAAGTTTCTGCAGAGTTTATCGAAGCAGGACGAGACAAAAAAGTAATGGTTGTTAAATACAAAGCTAAATCTCGTTACTTAAAGAAAAACGGACACCGACAGCCTCACATGAAATTCAAGATTACTGCAATTGCGTAAATAAAAGACTCCAGATAATGGAGTTTTTTATTTGCAAAAACTTATGAAATCTGTATAATGATTTTTTGTAGCCACATGCGTGATTAGCTCAGATGGCTAGAGCATTCGACTGATACTCGAAAGGTCCTAGGTTCGATCCCTAGATCACGCACCATCAAAAATCCCTTCCAAAGAGGGATTTTTGACTGCTTGATATTTAGGTGTAAATCTCTTATACTTGTTTAGTAATTATTAATAATCACATTTATTTTATGACTGAAAGAATCTCTGGACCCTCTGCAGTTTCGTCTGCTTGGAGTGCATTTAAAAAGAATTGGAAATTTATTATACCTGCAGGAATTGTGACCGTTGTTGTTATGATTCTGTTACAAACGCTTCAGAAAAGCGTGCAAGACTCGCCAATTCTTGGTCTGATCTTTGCCTTAGTCTCTGTAGTTATTGGGATCGCAATTGCGCTAGGTTGGTCACAAGTTATCTTGAAATTAGTCCGCCATCAGCATGTTGATTGGAACAGTTTCAAAACAAACACAAATACTTGGTTCCCATATTTTGTGTCACGTTTGATACTTGGAATATTTATCTTTCTATCACTATTACTTATCGGTATTCCACTATTCTTTATTATTGGTTCAATGATGAGTGCATCGGTTCCATTGATGATCGTAGGAATCATTGTAGGTATTGCAGGAATCGCATTGTTCATTTGGATTGGAATTCGCTACATGTTCATTTCGTTTGTTGCTATTGATAAGAATGTTAATGGTTGGAAAATAATGAAAGAATCAGCACGACTTACAAAAGGGCATACAGTTGAATTATTTGTATTTATCCTATTTATCATATTAATTAATATTATCGGACTCCTACTATTGGTTGTTGGATTGATTATCACGATTCCTGTTAGTAAGATTGCAACAGGGTATGTGTACGAACATTTGAAAGGGAAACATGAAATGAAAGGTGAATAAAATAACTGAGTAACAGAAAAACCACATCATTTGATGTGGTTTTTCTGTTACTCAGTTATCCACAGATAAATATGAGGTGGGCGCTTGTGTTTCACGGTGGGACAGAGTATTATTGAAGTGGGATGAAATGGGATTTCTAAATCTCATCAGTTCCGACACACATATATGTTACTCGGAGAATTTCGCCACACATTGGACGACAAAAACAGAGTTTCCTTGCCAGCAAAATTTCGCAAGGAACTCGGAAAAAAAGTAATTATTACGCGAGGTCTCGATCCTTGTTTATATGTCTTTTCAATGTCTGAATGGAAAAAATTCTCTGACGAGTTAACATCTCAAACTAGTTTCAATCACTCAAACAGTAGAGCTGTCGATCGTTTCTTCACCTCTGGTGCGATAGAAACCGATGTCGATAGCTCTGGAAGAATCCTTATTCCAGATTTCTTGAAACAATATGGAAATATGGGGAACAAGGTAGTTGTTGCCGGAGTACGCAATCGTTTAGAACTCTGGAATGAAGATGGATGGAGTGATTACATGAAAAAAGTTGAGAAGGAAATTGGTGCACTTGCAGAGCAGTTAAATCAGCCAAAGAAATAATATGACTGAAAAAACATCAGAAAAGGAAAGCGGTCATATTCCAGTATTATTTGCAGAATCCATTGAAGCCTTGGATATTGATCCGAAAGGAATCTATGTCGACGGAACATTGGGTGGTGCAGGTCATGCTGAAGCGATTGTAGAAAAGTTATCTAAAGCAGGAACATTGATTGGAATAGATGTTGATATCGATGCGATCAAGCGCGCACAAGTGCGACTCGAGAAATATCAATGTCAAAAATATTTCATACATAATAATTTCAGAAACCTAGATTCCATTCTTTCAAAGGTGAACATTGAGTCAGTCTCTGGAATATTGCTTGATCTGGGTTGGAGTAGCTTCCAAATAGATGATGCGACTCGTGGATTATCATTCATAAACGATGGACCTCTGGATATGAATCTTTCAAAAGGTTTAGACGCAGAACGAGTCACAGCATATGAGATTATAAATTCATGGGAAGAATCAACACTTGCAGATATCTTTTATGGCTACGGCGACGAGGTAAAGGCTCGTGTCATTGCGCGGCATATTGTTTCTGTGCGAAAAGCACAACCAATTGCGACAACCCATCAATTGGCACAAGTTGTTATCGAAGCGATGTTTCCAAAAAAGGTAGCAGCAAACAAGGATGCCTATTTCAAAATCCATCCTGCAACAAAAGTATTCCAAGCATTGCGAATAGCAGTGAATGACGAATTACAAACTGTAACGGACGCAATTCATGTTGGAATAACAAAGCTTAGAAAGGGAGGACGATTTGCAATCATAACCTTCCACAGTGGTGAAGACAGAATCGTAAAACATTTATTTAAATCATATGTTGACGAAGGTTTAATAAAACTTATTACAAAAAAGCCAATCGGTCCGACCGATGAGGAAGTTCGAGCTAATCCTCGAGCGCGCAGTTCAAAATTGCGTATTATTGAAAAATTATAATTAATGAAAACTATGTACCACTCAGTCTCAGCAGAACAATCTCCGGTAGCACATATTGCTTCAAACGCACGTGTTATCATTTCACGATCACTTTCAGTGGTTGCAGTTGGGTGTGTTGTTGTGTATATGGTATTGATGGTGCGTACAATTTCATTAATTAACGAGCGAAAAGATATTCGTGCTGAAATTCGAAATACACAAGTTGCTATTTCAGATTCAGAGGTTCGTTACTTTGAACTTGCACAATCTATTGATCAGAAAGTTATTTCAGATCTTGGATTTACCGAATCAACGGTTCCAGTCTTTGCTTATACACATCCAGATTATCCAACAGTTGCTTTAGTTCGATAACCTAAATCCCTTTTTCCTTTGTGAATGAGGGATTTTTGGTATAATGAACTGATTATGTCAGATGTCTTTGGTTTCCGAATTCGAGTTGTGTCTTTTTTTGTCCTATTGTTAGGATTGTTATTTGGTGTGAAATTATTCTGGCTCCAAATTATTCATGGGCACGAATATTCTAGTCAAGCTGATCGTCAGTATGTTACGCCAGAAGGTGCACAATTTGATCGAGGTACGATTTTCTTCAAGAAAAAAAATGGTGAATTGGTATCCGCTGCAAGTTTGCTGCGTGGCTTTACGCTTGCGATGAATCCAAAGTTGGTAAACGACGAAGAGTCTGTATTTACGCAATTACAAGTCATTCTACCTGATCTTAATCATGATGATTTTATTGCGCAGGTTGCAAAAAAAGATGATTCATACGAGGAAATTGCCACACGTATTAACGAAGATCAAGCTGCACAGGTAAAAGCTCTTAAAATTCCAGGTGTTACTCTGTACCGTATGAGTTCACGATTTTCGCCTTCCGGAACGGTCGCGCCACAGACGATTGGGTTTGTGTCGTACAAAGGAAACGATTTAATTGGACGATATGGAATTGAACGTTCTTATAACGATGTACTATCACGAACATCAAGCCGTTTATATGTAAATTTCTTTGCCGAAGTATTCTCACATATCACAGACTTATCATCCGATGAAAGCCCGACAGAAGGTGATGTTATTACTAACATAGAACCTGCTGTTCAAACATCTTTACAAAATGAATTAGAACTTGCTCGTGATCGATGGAATTCAGACCGCACGATGGGTATTGTTATGGATCCAAAAACAGGCAAAGTGATTGCTATGGCGTCTAGTCCTGGGTTTGATATCAATAATTATAGAACAGAATCATCTGTTTCAATTTTTAACAATCCTCTCGTAGAAAGTGCTTTTGAAATGGGTTCTATTATGAAACCTATTATTCTTGCAACTGCACTTGATCAGGGTGCTGTGACGGCAGAAACGCGCTATAACGACTCGGGTTCAGTGCGAGTAGGAGATCGTACTATTCGTAACTTTGACCACAAAGGACGTGGAAATGTGAATATGCAAACAGTATTAAATCAATCATTGAACACAGGTATGGTATTTATTATGAGTCGTATGGAACGACCAAAATTCCGCGATCAGTTTGTTAATTTTGGATTCGGCGAAAAAACTGGAATTGATTTGCCTGCAGAAATTGGAGGAATTACTGGAAACCTAAAAAGCAATCGTGAAGTTGAATATGCTAACATTTCATTTGGACAGGGAATTGCAGTAACACCTATTGGAATGATTCGCGCGATGTCTGCACTTGCCAATGGTGGAAAGATAATGGAACCACATATAGTGGATTCAATAGAATATCAGGATGGCTCACGAAAGGAAATTGCACCAAAAGAAGTTAAGCAAGTCATCAAGCCAGAAACATCTGCTGAAATTACGCGCATGATGATTAATGTGTTTGATAATTATTTCAATGGCGCAAAGAAATTGGAACATTATTCTATTGCTGCAAAAACAGGTACAGCGCAGATTGCCGATCGTGCGACTGGTGGATATTATTCAGACCGGAATATGCACACATTCGTTGGGTACTTTCCAGCATATAATCCGCAATTCATTGTATTTCTCTTAAATGAATATCCAAAAAATGGAGCAGAATTTTCATCACAGACATTGATTGATCCCTTTTTAAATCTTACGAAATTTTTAATCAACTACTATAACGTTCCGCCAGACCGTTAAAAAATAGCCTTTGATGGCTGTTTTTTAATTTCTTACATGTCTTACATTTAGTTGTGGATAATAAAATTGCTTTATCTGACGATAGGTCCATACTTATAACAAGAGGCTCTCATATAAATCATATATATTTTCAAACACGTGGAACGGATATATGGTGCCTCGCTGTTATTAGATTAATTTTCAATGAAAACTATTTATGAAATCACTAAAAATATTAACTCTTGCTGTTGCCCTGCTTGTAGTCACAGGAATGAGTTTTGGATTAACAAGTAAAGTTTCGGCAAATAATGACGGATCAATTGGTGTTAAAGTTGACTCTCGCCTTGATTCACGAGGAACAGATATAAAAGGGGATATTAATATACAGGGTGGAATGCATGAGGATGATAAACGAGGTAATGATGATTGGAGTAATGGACATGACAAAGATGGTAAGTCTATTCCAATGATGAGAATGGATACATGGGTTGGGACCGTAATTGCAATTAACGGATCAACGTTAACAATCAAAAGTATGCGTGACGGAAATAATTTTACCGTTAACGCAAGTAATGCGACTGTTTGGAAAGGATCAAATAGCGAACTTTCAAAACTAGCTATAAATGATGTTGTTGTTGTTCGTGGAACTGTTTCAGGTAGCGCTATTACAGCGTCAGCCATTGCAGCTGGAGCTTGGAAAAGTTCATGGCCAGAAAACGGAAACTGGAACAATCTGAAACCTGGAATTACAGGAACAGTAACTGGTATAACTGGGACATCACTTACCGTTAAGAACAATCAAGGCGCTATGTTCGCTGTCGAGACAGCAAATGCAAAACTTCAAAAAGAAAAAGGAACTGTAATAACTATCAGCGATATTAAAATTGGTGACACTGTATTTGTTCAGGGAACAGTATCAGGTAATACTGTAGCTGCAACTAATGTATTTGATGTTCAAATCTATGCAGAAAAAGCAGAGGAAGCATATAATCCCGATATTTCTGGAAAGGTAACAGTATTAAACGGGTTAACTTGGACAGTTGTTACTGATAATAATACTTCTTATACTGTCGATGTGAGTAATGCAAAACTACGAACATTGCGAAATGGCGAAGTATCATCAAAGTATAGTGTATCCAATGTTAAAGTAGGTGACACAGTTTGGTTAAAAGGATCAATGAGCGGGACAACATTTGTCGCTACTAGTTTGGTTGATACAGACTTAACTGTTAAAGCAATGGTAGATACTAAGGTTGGATTTTTCCATCGAATCGGAAACTGGTTCCGTGGATGGTTTGGACGAAAATAGAACTATCAATAAAACCGCTTAGGCGGTTTTATTGATTATGGGTATGAAAAATGAATAAAAAGTGATATGATGAAATCTTATGAAGAAGCAAAAAAACGAAACACCACTCTTTAAAAGGAAAACTGACATTATTGCAACACTAGGGTCTTCGTGTGACACAAACGAAACAACATTGCAAATGATACAACATGGAATAACTATGGTTCGTATTAATATGAGCCATGGTGATCACGCTGAACATCACGAGCAGATCTTACGAGTTCGAAGATGTGCCAAGCAACTTGGCGTATCAGTAAAGATAATTGTTGACCTCGGCGGCCCAAAGATTAGAGTTGGATCAATGGAAAAAGACGTGTATTTGAAAGAAGGTTCAAAGGTTGTCATTACGACAAAACCTTACATAGGAACTGCAAACCGTTTTAGTGTTTCTTATAAAAAGCTTCCACATGAAGTTCGTAAAGGTCAATATATTTTGATTGCTGATGGTAAAAGAAAACTTCAAGTTGTCTCAATAGACAAATCGGATGAAATTATTTGCAAGGTTATTACGGGTGGATTATTAACATCTCGTCGTGGTGTAAATATTCCAGGCGCGGAATTAAGTGTTCCATCAATTACTGCAAAAGATAAAATAGATATGCAGTTTGCTGCAGATCACAAAGCAGAATATATTGCATTATCATTTGTTCGTTCAGTAAAGGATATTAAACAAGCACGACTATTGTTAAAAAAATTAGGATTACATGCTCAAATAGTTAGTAAGGTTGAAACCGTTGAGGCTATAGATAGACTTGAAGACATTGTGAAAGAGTCAGATGTGGTCATGGTTGCGCGTGGTGATCTTGGAATGGAAATCGGATATGAACATGTTCCGATCGAGCAGAAAAGAATGATTGCTTTGGGAAAAAAATATGGAAAACCAGTGATCGTTGCAACACAATTACTTGATTCAATGGAAAAATCACCAGTCCCAACTCGTGCAGACGTTTCGGATATTGCAGGAGCTGTATATGATGGTGCGTCAGGACTTATGGTTTCAGGAGAAACTGCTGCAGGGAAACATCCTATTGAAGTTATCGAAGTTATGAATAAGGTTGCAGTAGCAGTGGAAAAAGCAATGCAGCAAAGTATGTAGAAATCTGGCCATTGGTCAGATTTTAGTTTATATGGGTTTATGGTAGCATAGAGGCAATATGGGTTATGTAAAGACTTTTTCTCAATTATCTAAAAAAGACGTTGTTAGTGCAGGTGGGAAAGGCGCTTCTTTGAGTGAAATGTTTAATTCTGGTATTCCTGTGCCAGACGGTTTTGTGATACTTGCCAGTACGTTTGAAGAATTTCTAAAGAACTCGAACTTAACAAGATCAATAAAAGAAATATTAGATTCTGCCAATAAAAATGACATGATATCAATTGATAGCGCTAGTAATGCACTTCAAGCTTTGATTAAAAGCACATCGATATCGGAGGATGTTATTAAAGAAATATATGAGCAGTTTGAAAAGTTGGGTACAGACTTTGCTGCTGTAAGATCAAGTGCAACAGCTGAAGATGGAACAGAGTATGCATGGGCAGGTCAACTGGATAGTTATTTGAATACTACAAGCGAACAGCTAATTGAGCGAGTAAAAGACTGTTGGGCATCGTTATTTACACCACGTGCAATTTTCTATCGACTTGAGAACGGTTTATCTGAAACAGATATATCCATTGCTGTTGTGGTGCAAAAGATGGTGAATTCAGAAAAATCTGGAATCGCTTTTTCTGTTCATCCGGTAAGTCAAAACAAAGATCATATTATTATCGAGGCAGGTTTTGGGTTAGGTGAAGCTATTGTTTCAGGTGCGATTACGCCAGATAGTTATATTATTCAGAAATCTCACAGAAGTATTATTGATATTAATGTATCTTCCAAAAAGCGAGCGCTTTATCGAAATCCTACAGGTGGAAATGACTGGATCGATCTTGATTATGTGAAATCTAAATCACAAGTGCTAACCGATGATGAAATCTTAAAGCTTGCTGAAATTATCATAACCATTGAAAATCATTATGGCTTTCCGTGTGATATTGAATGGGCATATGAAGAAGGGAATTTTTATATCGTTCAAAGTCGTCCCATTACTACGCTATCAAAAGATACAGCAGACGATGTTGTTATTACTGAACCTATGAAAGATATGGGAAAGCGTCGTCCAGATATTCGTCTTGCGTTTTGGAAGATTAGGTGTTGGTCTTTCGAGTGGGAACAGGAGGTTGGAATTGGGTACAAGACAATGGTAATAAACTCTGACGGTGAAATATGGGGTGACGAGAAAAGCACTATTGAGATGTATGAACAACTTGATGACAAAGGTGTTGATGTGGCTATGGAGTACATTCAGAAAATGGCTGATTTAAACACTGAATTAACAAAGCACGTAGAAACTGATCCGCATGGAACCTATGATGATGGTTTTGTAAAACTGCTTACTTATTTCTTTATTGTCCGAAGAATTATCGCTAATACTTTCGAAGGTGCAACCGAGGAACAAAAAGAATTTATCGACAAATGGCGTAATTATGACCAAGCATTTTCATCAATGGATACATATTTGGAAATAAATCCAGTTGAGAATCCAAAAGGAGATTGGAGCGTGGTATTGCAAAACGGTAAGCTTCAGCAAATTCCAAGGAAAATTAGTTTTCATGTAGAAAAAGATTTATCTGGCATTCAAGTCTTGAAGGGCTCAATTGGCTATCCAGGAAAAGGAACTGGCTCAGTTCGAGTAATTCAGACACGGGCAGACATGGACGCGTTTGAAGAAGGTGAGATTTTAGTGGCAAGTATGACGTTCCCAAGATATTTGCCAATAATTGCCAAATCAGCAGCGTTTGTAACCGACGAAGGAGGTATTACATCGCATGCCGCTGTTACAGCCCGAGAATTGAAAAAGCCATGTGTTATTGGAACCAAGTTTGCTACACAGGTTTTAAAAACTGGCGATATTGTAGAGGTCGATGCTTTTAATGGAATTGTTAGGAAAATATCATAATTGGATTATATGAATCAAGAAATAGCTGAAAAATTAAAATCTCTAGAATCCAAATACAGTTATAATCAGGATGAGGTTTATTATTTCAATTCTCATCGTTCTTCAGACCTTGTTTTGTCATTGCAGAATCGGTTTGAAACATTCGATGAATCAATTATTCCAGAGATCTTTAAAGATTTTGGAGAAGCGGAAAGCTGGACAGTCAATCAAAGTTTTGGAACAGGTCATATTATTATTTTTGTGAGTACAAAAGATGGAAAGGAATATGTGTTACGTACAAATTATGGAATTGCTGAACCAGAGAAATATATGCAATTTGAAAAGTATTTCGCGCAACAATATGAATCTGTAGGCATTCCTACCGCAAAAGTGTTGCATAGTGATATTTCTCGCGAAAAATACCCATTTGATTATCAGATCATGGAAAAACTTGGTGGTTATGATTTGAAAACTGATCCAGATATTACAGAGGAGCAATATGAAATGATTTCACAAGATCTTGGAAAGGTAGTGGCAAAGCAGTTTTTATTACCCATAAAAGGGTTTGGTCGGATCGTTCTTAGGGATAGTATTTATCAAGGAAATTACAATACACACAATGAGTATCTATCGGCGTATGTCGACCATGACCTTGATGTAATGGAATTATTTGAAATCATTGATCACGAATCAAATATAATGATATTAAATTTTTTCAAATCTGAAGACATAAAAAATCTCTTTGTAAGTACATCATCATATCTAGTACATCACGATTTAGCTGATCATAACATTCGAGTAAAGAATGGAAAGCTATTAGCAATTTATGATTGGGAAAATGTCGTGGCGTTTGATCCACTTTCAGAGCTAGGCTCAATTCCTACGTGGCTATCGCGCTATCCGAGAGCCCCAGGAATGATAATAGGCTTCTTGGAATCTTATGGTCATATGCCTGAAAACTTCGAATTGAAACTGTCAGTCTATAAATTGCGTACTATGTTATGGAAGGCTAATCTAGCTTTAAAAGGTGAAAAGTTGTCACATCGGCATATTGATTACCTACGACAAGCATTACAAGAATGTGGCTTGGATATAATAATTAATTCTGATCATTTAACATTGAAATAATAAAAATACCTTATTAATAAGGTATTTTTATTATTTCTCGGAATCTGTTAAAATGGCTGTATTATGAAATCAATACTTATAACTGACTCATTATTTATCTTTCCAGAACACGAACAGAAATTGCGCGACGCGGGTTTTGAACTGACTCGACTAGACAAACCAGAAGCAACCGAGGAAGAGTTGATAGAGGCTGTGAAAGGAAAGCATGGGTATATTTTAGGCGGAGTTGAAAAAGTGACCGAAAAAATCATTGAGGCGGGAGATATGCTCGAAGTAATTTCATTTACTGGGATTGACTATAAGGCTTTTGTTCCAGGTTGGAAATATGCTACGGAAAAAGGAATTACTATTACTAACACGCCTGATGCGGCTGCGCACGCGGTTTCCGAATGGGCAGTGACAGTTGCGCTTTGTATGAATCGAGGTGTTTTTGATATCGGAAGGACAGGGCAAAAGGATTTTATGACCACACCAGGTCTTGAGAATCTCAAAATTGGTATTATTGGGCTCGGTCGAATAGGTAGGAATATTATTAAAAAACTTGAAGCATTTGATACTGCAGATATTACATATTATAACAGAAGTCGTCATCAAGAATTTGAAAAAGAGTATAACATTTCTTATATGCCTTTAGACGACGTAATGAAGGAAAGTGACGTATTATTTCTCTGTGTTCCGGAACAAGCAGGTATCAATTTTATAGGCGCAAGGGAATTATCTTTAATGAAGTCGGGAGCATTACTTGTCAGTTCGTCTCATTCTGGGCTTATTGATGAAGACGCCTTATTACCTAAGCTTCAAAGTGGCAAGATACGTGTTGCTGTCGATTTCCCGCTGAAACAAAATGGCTACAGCGACCTTCCTTTGAGCGTTGCTTATTTCTCGAATGGTCAGAATGCGTTTAATACAAATGCTGGTATTAGGCGAGCAAGCGATACTGTCACAGAATCAATGATTAATTTATTGAATGGAAAATCTGATCAGTATAAGGCAAACTAATTATGAAAAAAGTATTTATGATTCATGGACTGGAAGGTAGTCCAAACGGTGGATGGCGACCGTGGTTGATGGCAGAACTTGAAAAGCATAATATCTACGCATGTTCACTGTTCATGCCAAAGCCAAATCAGCCAGCGTTGTCTGAATGGTTGGAAGAACTGCATCGTGTCGTGGAATCAAATCCTGATGATGAATTGTACCTAGTAGGTCATAGTTTAGGTGGTACGTTGTTGTTACGATATCTTGAAAATTATGACAGTAAAAACATAAAAGGAATTGTCACCGTGTCTGCTGTTGCTCATAAGGCAAAGACGGAAAAGCTAGGAGGATTTATCAATGATGATTTTGATCTCAAGACTATAGCTTCCCGTGTTCCAAGCATTGTTGCTATTCATGGGGATAATGATGAATTTGTGAGCGTCTCGGACGCAGAAGCGATCGAAAGAGAGGCAGGTGGAAAATTGATTATCATTCCAAATGGTGGACATCTGAATGGTTCTGCAGGATTTTTCCAACTACCAGAATTACTTGATTCACTTCTTGAAATGATGAAGATAAAATAAAAAAGCCTTATGGCTTTTTTATTTGGCTGGAATTATTTCCTCAATCATTTTATTTTCATTTTCATCGTAGTAGGTGCAGGTCATAGTATCCGTATCAACAGTCCATTTTACAACACCTGTTTGGGCAGCATGTTTACAGAATGTCATGTAGTCGGTTTCGCCGCATTGATGTGCTTCTAAATCATCTTTGAATTGTTCCGTATTACTTACATTGCTTATGTTTAGTGCCTCGTATTTTGGTTCTGATTGGATACGATAATCATTCAATCCAACGTATTCAGCGTGACCATCGGTTACGTATATATCATATGATCTAACTCCAAGTTTGATAATATCCTGCACATAAGCAGGGAAGTCCACACCACTTTTTACATGTGAATGTGCTTCCTGGATTTGTTCGAGTGTAAACATAATTTATGCTCGTCTATTCACGAGTTTATATAATTCGTCTGCAATAATGATTACAAGTGATAATACTATTGCAAGAATAATAAGGTTGTGACCAATTGGGACTGTTTCTAATAATTTATTTCCAACACCGGTAAAGATACTCAGACCTACCAACAAAACTTCAAATACAAGGATTCCAGTAATTGATAGGTTGTTAAAAATGTTAAACGTAAATACTGATTGTGTATGTTTTCGTGAATTAATTGCATTAAACCATTGGAATGCAGACACAATAACCAACATAAATGTTCGTGCAATTTCAAGTACAACCGTTTTGATAATCACCACGAATGCGACAAGCGATACAATTGACATAGTTAGTGCCATTATCAACATGCGAACAATATCATATCTGTTAAGGATATTTCCTCGATAACGTTTATGATTATATTTTTTGAAATTAATCTCTGATCGTTCGCTAGCAATTCCAATATTCAAAAATCCATCGATGATTAAGTTGAGCCACAAGATCTGAACAGGCAATAGTGGTAATGGTAGTCCAAGGATTACTGATCCACCAACGATGATCATTTCGCCTAATGATGTTGAAAGTAGGAATATCAACGTCTTTTTAATATTTTCAACGATCGTTCGTGCTTCAAAAATACCATCACGAATATTTGAAAAACTGTCGGTTACTAATATAAAGTCAGCAGCTTCTTTTGCAACTTCTGTACCAGTTTTACCCATAGCAATTCCAATATCTGCAAGTGCAATAGATGGTCCATCGTTTACACCATCTCCAGTCATTGCAACGATTTCGCCTTTGGATTGTAGGATTCTTACGACGCGCAATTTATCCAATGGATCCGCTCGTGCAATAACTTTAATGCGATGAATAATACTTGATAAATAGTCATCAGAATATGTTTTTAACTCAGTGCCTGTAACATACAGTTCTGTTTCGATGTTTTCGAGGATTCCAACCGTTTTTGCTACATGTTTTGCCGTATTGATATTATCTCCCGTAATCATCATTACGGTGACTCCAGCTGCCTTACAATCGGTTATAGCGGCTGCTACATCGGTTCTGATCGCGTCTTCAAATATCACTAATGCAATTGGTTCGACATTGGTCAAATCAAAATCTGTATTAATGGACACATTCTTTTTTGCGATACAGATAACGCGGAATCCTTCGTTTACATATTTTTCAAACAGCGAATGATCAGTCAAGAATAATTCAGGTGCGCCTTTGAAGATCTGCACATGCTGTCCATCAATAACATATTCTTTTGCATTGTATTTATTCTCGCTTGTAAATGGTAATTCCTTTGTTTCTTTCCAGGTCAGGTCTGTCGTGATATGTGCATCAATTTTCAAATCCAGAACATCGCCGATTTTATCTTTTCCAATTTTCTTTATGTCCAAACTATGTGCGATCAAATCATTCAATTCTTCCTTACCAAGCTTGTTCAGGTTGATAACTTCTTTCACGGTGATATCTCCATGTGTTAGCGTTCCAGTTTTATCAGTACAAATATACGATACGGTTGCAAGTGTTGCGCCTGACGGTAGGTTTTTCAACAATCCTTTTACCTTGCTAATGCGCCATGCACCGATTGCAAGCACTACTGTGATTACCATAGGAAGACCTTCCGGAATCGCCGATACAGCAAGCGATATTGCAACCTTAAAAATCGTCACAATATTCATTCCTCGAATCAGTCCAACAAGGAAAATAATAATCACTGCAACCAATACAAAGTATAAAATGTATTTCGTTAGTTGATCTAATTTCTTTTCAAGGATTGTTTTATTCTCTATATTATCCAAGATGTCCTTGCTCAGCTCACCAATCATTGTATCTTTCCCGATCGATGTAACTTTAAATATTCCAGTTCCTGAAACGACTACAGTTGAACGAAACACTTTTGTCGAAGACTCGCTTTTTGCAACTGGCATAGATTCACCGTTAATTTTACTTTCATTGATCTGCAAATTACTCCACTGAACCAGTTCACCGTCTGCAGGAACAATATTTCCAGGTGATAGAAATACATAATCATCAATCGTTACCATATCAAGTGGTAGTTCATGTAAATTTCCATCACGAATGACGGTTGTTTTTGCCTTTGAAAGATTTTTCAACGATTCCAGAATATTATTAGCTTTTCGAGTTTGGATCGTTCCAATGATGGCATTCATAACAACCACCAATAAAATTACAAGTGAATCAGAATAGTCATGCAGGAAAAACGTAACAGCTGCCACAACTAATAAAATATAAATCATTGGACTTTTTAGTTGTTTAAACAAGGAAATCAATAGTGTGTCTTGTTTTTTCTCGGGCAAGATATTTAATCCATATTTTTGGATATTAAGTTCAGCTTGAGCTTGTGTAAGACCGGTAAATTCATGTTGCATAGACCATTATTTTAACATAAAACCGCCATTATTTGACGGTTTTCTTGTTCAGTACATGTTGTTCCAAAATAGGAAGCAGGAATATGGCAACGGATAATACCGAGAAAATAATATCCGTCGTTTCTGTTTCCAGTGCTACACAAACTGGATTGTGCAAGAAACTGCAACCTGTTGTAACTAATAGCTTTAGCCCAAGTAATCCAATAACCAAAAATGCAGCAGATTCAAGTCGTGGATATTTCTTCATTAGTCCAACAAAACGTTGTGCAACAAATCGCATAGCAAGTATTCCAATTCCGACACCTACCATAA
Source organism: uncultured Candidatus Saccharibacteria bacterium (assembly GCA_964415895.1). Lineage (GTDB taxonomy): Bacteria > Patescibacteriota > Minisyncoccia > Phycocordibacterales > UBA1006 > CALMMZ01. The sequence goes on from CAYQCC010000001.1 coordinate 61,580, forward strand.
TCAACCAAACCTTGTCAGTTAACGCGACAGCAGCAAAAATATTATCGATCGAGAACGTAACATCCAATAATTCAACCGCAACAATCGTTGCCCACAACGCGCCAATATACGGAGTCAGTTTTCCAATTAATCCACGATCTGATGCAATAACGTCACCGTCTTGTGGTGAATCAGACTTGAAATAATCAAACGCGAGCCAAACCAAGTATGCTCCACCAATAACTTTCAGCCACCAGATATGGATCAGCCATGCTGCGAATAATAAACAGAGTCCACGGAATACGTACGCACCAATAATTCCATAGCGCAGCGCTTTGGCTTGCTGTTTTTCAGGAAGAGGTGCAACTAAAATCGCAAGTACTACTGCGTTGTCGATTGAAAGTAATGTTTCGAGTAATAAAAGTGTCAGTATAACTGATAAGTCCTGCCAGATCATAAGAGTATCAGTATAAATGAAAAGGGAAGTATTTCAAAGTAGTAATCTATGATAACATATTCGTATGTCACTAAAAGTCACTTATTTTGTTCACGGAACGACAACTGATAATGAGAATAACATTTCATCAGGGTGGTCAGATGTAGAATTATCAGAACTTGGAATAAAGCAATCGCAGGAGCTTGCCGCGCTAACCGCAGACAAGTATTTTGACGTTGTTTTCACGTCTGACCTAAAACGCGCCTTTGATTCTGCAAAGATTACTTGGGGTGACACATATGAAATAATTCATGACGCAAGACTTCGCGAATGTAATTACGGAGATTTAAATGGAATGTCTTCAGATATTGTCGAACCATTACAAGAGCAATCAATCGAAATTCCGATGCCAAATGGCGAAAGTTATGAAATGGTAAAGGAAAGAATTGCAGACTTCTTGGAATACTTGAAGCAGAATTATGAAGGAAAACACGTGGCGATTGTCGCGCATAAGGCGCCTCAGCTTGCTCTTGATGTGCTATTGAAAAAAATGACTTGGGATGAAGCTTTTGCAAGCGATTGGAGGAAGACGAAAGAGTGGAAGCCAGGCTGGGAGTATATTATTGAATAAGTAATAAAAATTATGACATACGAAGAAATAATTGCGCTTATAGCTGAAAGCAGACCGTCAGCAATTTACATATCCGGAAAGACGAGTACGGGCAAAAGCACGCTGGCTAACCAGATTGCAGCTACGCTGGATTATGCGCATATTGAGTTTGACGAAATTGTTATCGAATCGATCATCAAGCCATTCAGCGTGCCAGAACATGATCATTCAAAGGCATTCATTTCCGCATATCGGGATTCGGAATCTTCGGAGCAAAGAAATGCCTTCATAAGGTCAGCAAAGGAGAAAGTAGGCCAGCTGCATAAGGAAAAGAATATCGTATCAGAAGGCGCGATTGCGAATCCAGGTATGCTTAAGCAGATATTCGATTCAATCGCTGATTTCATGTTCGTCTATATCCACCCTGTCAATTTGGATGTGTATGAGCAGCGTCTGACTGAAAGGTTCATGAAAGGAGCAGGGCAGGGGAATGCCGGACTTCCCAAGGCATTTTGGGACCTGGTCGATGATAAAAGCCTGAGCGATTTCAGGCAGTCGAAAAGCATGAACCCAGATATCATTTATGCGCTGCATCAATTTGCAATCAGCTCACAGCTTGAATCAGGCGAAAGATTGAATGACATGAAAAAGGAATTTCAGGATATATGCCTGGTTGAAATATAGAGACATCAGTATGATATGAAAAACCTCTCAATCGAGAGGTTTTTCATATCATACTGTATCTTCTCGCGCATGTTGGAAATCAACAGAAGTATTTTTGAGAATTTTCAACGTAAAATGTGAGCGATCATCCTTTAGGTTATCTGCCGGATTTGCAAGTCCTTCTAGTTTTTTAATCAATTCTTCCATTGTTACCCAAACAAGTTTTGAACCTTGCTCATAATCTTCTGTCGATTGAGGAATCTGAGGTTCGCCATGAAGCCTGGCTGTACAAAGAATGCTCTGAAAACATTTCATTGTTGAATTGTCGTATGAACCAAAACTTCCAATAGGTTCGATGTCCTGGATAGTACAACCTATTTCTTCTTTTATTTCGCGTATAAGTCCTTCTTCCCATTCTTCTCCTTCATTAACACCTCCGCCAGGCAAAGGGTATATACGACCAATATCTTCTCGAAAGTTAATAGATGCGACTTTTTTATCATCATTGAAAATCAAAACATAAATTGATGGTCTACTGAAATAGCTTTCTTTATCGCCTTTTAAAATAAAGCCAAAATCTTCTGCTTCAAAGTGGTTAGCTGAAAATGGATAAGTTATTTTCATCTTTTTATTATATCACTTATTTAACTTTTCTTGGCTAGCATAATTTTGTGAGCCTTCTCGAGATAGAACCTTTTGGTTCATTATCCTGTAAGGTTGTTTAAGACTTTTCAGTACATCATTTCAACCCTTCTCGTGTGTAGAAGTTTTACCCCATACGCTAAGAAAATGATTTATGTCTTCATGGATATCTAGGACTACTGTTTTTATAACTGCCTCATCTTTCTCATCACCATCCTCCTTATAGAACATGTATGTAACTTTTTTGAAGTTATGAGAAATCTTATATATTAGGAAATTATATTTTACTTTTCCATCAAATACGAGCTCATTCCAATCATGTGCAAAGGCATTTCTCGGGAGACGAATTCTTTTATTTTTAAAATCGTCTTTTGAAGTTATGGAATAGTAACTTGAAAGTTTTATATACAAAAGCTGAATATTTAGATCGAGTTGTATTAATTCTCTATTGGCCTGAAATAAATCCATAACAGTGAAATGGTTTAGCATTTCATCTGAAGAGTCTAGGTTATTGCCAGTCAAACTAAAAAATAATTCTCTTCCTTCAGAAATAAAGGTAATTAAATTAGCTATTTCTTGCTCAAGTCTTCCTTTGTTATTTCCAGCAATCATATAATAGTTTTAATTTAAAATTGCAATTATTTTCAACGTAAGCAATTAAGGAGTTATTGACCATTAAGTCAAAATAAGAAATCACCGGTAGTAGTTCACTAATAGATATTTTCTTTCTATCGCGTACTCCTCCTGAAATCGCTTCATAGGCAGAATCATCAAAAGAGTTCATACTTATTAGCATTTGTAGGCCTTCGTGCACATATTTAGAACGTGCAACGTATATTCTGTCCACAGTTTTTTTCAGAGGAATGATCTGACTTTCTCCTTTTTCGTTCGTAAACATTGTTTTAGTAAACTCAGCATTTTCTTTAAGAAGATATTTTTCAAAAAAAGAAACAACTGATTTGAAAGACCCTCTGTTCTCCCACATTGTATTAATTTGACTTAATTTTTCTTTATCCACCAACACATCAATGTATTCAGGAAAATCTTCCTTAAAACTAGACCTACCTTTCTCGATTGACGCTATTCCTTCAATTGCTACAACAAACTTTAGGTAAGCAATATCATGATCAATGCCTATATTTTTTAAAGCTTCATGATATTCTCTGAAAGCGTGTATGATATTAAAGTGACCTTTGTCCGGAAGATTCATTACTTTCTGAAAAAAAGGAACGAGATCACTTGTAAGGTTCTTCTTTTTATCATCAAAAATTGATTTATATTCGCTTACTGTATTTGGTAAAAATATAGGATGAGTTATTTTAGTTGAGACCCCGGTATTATTTCTACTGACTTGATTTCTTAAATAAAAACGTGCTCTCAGACAAACAGCAAAAATACAAATTAGTTCTCCGGCGAGCCCTTCTTTAAAATAATAACCATCTTTTCTGGCACTGTCAAAATTATTTAACACTTTTGCACTGTATTCTTCGTTAGTCATTTTCCCTAATAAGGTAGGATTTATTATTGTAGGAATCCGTAATAAATATCTATAGTAGCCAAATTCATTTTTCTCAGATTCTATCATTCTAAAAGTAATCGGATGCTTTTCTCCAATTTTAAAAAGTCCGCAGATTCTAGAATCTGAGAAGTATTCATACTCAGTAGCATAACCGGCAAAAAAGTCATCAGCGGGAACTTCGTATCCCTCTAATTCTTTGACGTATGTTATGCACCGCATCCTATTATCAACAATATCTGTTACACTTTCTTTTTCAGTCATAAATATTTATTATTATATCATTAAATACAAAAACAGCTCAAATTGAGCTGTTTTTGTATACTTCTCGTGCTAGCACGAGATGTTGGTCACAAGTCACTAAGTAAAATTCTTCGCTACGCTCAAATTGTACTAAGTGCTCGCGACCCCGTCTCGCTTGTCCATCATTTCATTCTGGACATAGCTCCGACTTCACACTCGTTCGCACGCAAAGCAGTTTGCGTGCTTTGCACTCGTGTGACCCTACGGAGAGTCGAACTCCGCTTCCATCCTTGAGAAGGATGTGTCCTAACCGATAGACGATAGGGCCAAATTCTGAGAGAAATATGCCAAATTATATTTGAGCATATTTCCGAAGAATGCAGGCTCTACAGCAAAATGCTATAGGGCCGAGTTTCGAGCGAAATAGAAAAAGAGGAGCTTGCTCATATTTTTCTATTTCCGAGAAACGATGTCTCTATCTCGTAAGAGATTGGGACTGGCTTATAGATCTCGTATCAAAAGATAGAGTGATCCAATGGTCATCATTATACAAAAAAAATGTCTTTTATCAAGAGGGAAAAATCGAAGATTTTTCCCTCTTGTGGTGTAATAAATAATTTTACACAGGTTCATGTTGCAAAAAAGTAATGATGTGCGGTATACTGGTGATATATGATTTATTTTAATAATGTTACGAAACACTATAATGATAAAGACCGCTCGATCACAAATGTAGATCTAACAATCAATCAAGGAGAATTTGTCTCTATTGTTGGGCACAGCGGATCTGGAAAGACAACCTTGATTAAATTGTTGTTGAACGAGGTAAAACCAAATTCAGGAACTGTATTTTTTGAGAATCAGGACATTCATAAACTAAAAGGTTCTGCTATTACAACATATCGACGACGGATCGGAGTTGTGTTTCAGGATTTCAGATTGCTGCCTAATAAAACTGCATTTGAAAACGTTGCTTTTGCAATGGAGGTTGCAGGACGCAGTGACGAAGACATTGTAACTGATGTGCCATATGCATTGGAATTGGTAGGACTTTCAAACAAGGCATATGATTTTCCACATGAAATGTCAGGTGGCGAAAAGCAACGACTTGCGATTGCGCGAGCAATTATTAACCAACCCGAAGTGATCATTGCCGACGAGCCAACAGGAAATCTTGATCCCGTTGCAACACGTGAAGTTATCGGTATCTTGAAAAAAATTAATGATTTGGGAACAACAGTGATTTTAACGACACACAATACTGATGTCGTGAATAATCTTGGTAAGCGAGTAGTGCATTTGGAAAACGGTCGAATTACAAACGATGAAAAAGTGGGAATGTATCCGCATCATCACGCAAAATAATATATCTATCTAATCTATGAGTTTTTCAAGCGACATGAAACGCATTACGCGTTCAGGACTAATTAATTTTTATCGAAACACATTCGTTTCTTTTGCGTCTGTATTAATGATGACGCTAACATTGATGGTAATCGGTTCTACAATCTTCCTTAATGCAATTCTTTCGTTTACAATTACTAACATTGAACGAAAGGTAGATGTAAACGTATACTTCTACCCAAATGCGGCAGAGTCACAAATCTTGGAGATGAAAACATCTATCGAACAATTACCGCAGGTTGCAGCAGTATCTTACATATCACGTGATGAAGCATTAAAAGCATTCCAAGATCGTCACCAAAATGATTATCTAACACTTCAAGCATTGGATGAACTAGGTACGAATCCATTGGGCGCATCGTTAAATATTCAAGCAAAGGATTCTGGGCAATATGAATCGATCGCACAATTCCTTAGTGGAGATGACGGAGCTTCAGCAGTAGAAAACAAAGATATTATTGAAAAGATTAACTACTATCAGAACAAGGAAATTATCGGACGACTGACAAATCTTGCGCATACGGTTCAACGCGTAGGGATTATTCTAACAGTTGTATTTATAGGATTGTCTATTATTGTTACATTGAACACAATTCGTATGGCAATCTATGGTGCACGAGAGGAAATCAATGTAATGCGATTAGTAGGTGCCGAAAACAAATACATCCAAGGACCATTTATGGTAGAGGGAATTGTATCTGGATTATTTGCAGCTGTCATAACAATTATTGCACTGTTTCCGCTGACGTTATGGATATCTAAATACACGGTAGATTTCTTTGGCGGATTATCGCTAGTGCGATATTATGGAGACAACTTCTTGCAGCTCTTGCTTATCCTGCTAGTTGTAGGAATCTTGCTCGGCGCGCTATCAAGTCTATTTGCAATTCGAAGATATTTGAAAAAATAAAACACCACGACGGTGTTTTATTTTTGTACTAATTTCATTTTCTCTTCACGACTCATCCGTTTTATTTCTGCTTCACGTGCTCGCGCTTCAGCGTAGGTTTCAAACTGTTCTGAATGTTTTAATTCCACTGGTCGGCGAATCTTTGTATAATGTGCACCATTCTTTGCGTTATTATGTTGATAAAGACGTTTTTCTAAATCATTGGTAGAGCCTGCGTAAAGCGTCCCATCATTGCATTGTAGTAAGTAAGCGAAATACATATTAATTGAATTATAAGTCTATGACACCAGTCTTTTCAAGAATAAACACAATAATGTAGACTAATGCGATTACAACTCCAAACGCAATCCAAGGGTTTGGAATAAATGTCATAACACCGATAATTAATAACCAGTACACAACATAGCCAGCCATATTTCCCAAGAAAAGCATTAAAAACGCTCGTTTTAGTGGAATACGTGCCCACGCTGCTACGAATCCGTTTATGTGCGGAAAGCTAAATATTCCAAGTAAAAAAAGTGCTACATGCTGCTCGCGTTTTGCAACGTAATTATGTAAATGATCCACCATGCGATGAATGAATTTCACAATTCGATTGGTGATCATTAACTTTCGCGTATGAATTCCAATAAAATATCCAACAGCAATATCAATACATGTTGCTACAATAAATAAGATATGAATTAACCAAATTAAATGGTGCGCATTATAGAAATGCAAAAGAACGCCATTTAACATTGCGGACTGTTGTACAAACAATGCGATAAGGATAAAGATCCATTTATTCATATACCTTGCTGCCAGTCAGGGACTCGAACCCCAATAGTCGGTACCAGAAACCGAAGTCCTACCATTAGACGAACTGGCAATGAAAGGCATTATAGCTCAAACTTGTTAAAAAATCTAGGTTTCTGTACAAAATCAAATTTATGTGCTATTTTATAACCTATGAGTAAAGAATTCTATATTTACGGCAAGCACGTAATCGTTGAAACACTACGAACAAAACCCGAGTCACTAAAACGACTTTATATAAAGGAAACTGGTAAACAGGCTGCCTATGACGAAATTCGTATTCTTGCAAAACGCGCAGGAGTATTGGTGAGTTCAGCAAGTGAAAAACAAATCACAGGTTGGGTAGGTGATGTAAATCATCAGGGAATCCTAGGGTTATCAAAACCATTTGATTATGAAAATCTTGGAAACTTTTTGGAAACCATTAACGAGGATAGCCCATTGCAAACTGTATTGATCTTGGACCATATTATGGACGTTGCAAATATTGGTGCGATTATTCGATCTGCTGCAGCAATGTCTATTGACGCCATTATCGTAGCCGAACTTCATCAAGCACCAATTACCAGTGCTGTATTTAAAACTTCAGCCGGGACTGTTGGACGGATTCCAATCATTCAAATTGGAAACATCAATCAATGTGTTGAAACATTGAAAAAGAAAAAATTCTGGGTTGTCGGACTATCATCACATGATGAAAAAGGCGAAGCATTGGAACTTTGGAATTACAAGTTTGACTCGCATGCTGCAATTGTAATTGGAAACGAAGGTGCAGGTGTCCGAGAAAAAACATTGGAACACTGCGATACACTACTTCGAATCCCTATGACAAATGATGTTGAATCATTAAATGCATCGGTAACTGCAGGTATTGTATGTTACGAAGTTATGAAACAGCGGAAAGAAATGAAATAGCCTTAAGAGGGCTTTTTTGATGATTGAAAAACCAGATTATTATGGTAGTATTGAAATAACTATGAAAACCTCTAAAAAAATTCTCCTTTCTGGTATAAAACCAACAGGAAAAGCACATATTGGAAACTATTTTGGCGCATTGAAACAATGGGTGGATCTTCAGAATGAATATGATACATATATTTTTATCCCTACATTTCATGCACTTACTGGCGAGGTAAAAACAGCACAAGAACTAAAAGAGTTGGAACACGACCTGGTTTTGGATTTACTTGGAATCGGAATTGATCCCAATGTTGTAACGTTATGGAGACAACAAGACGTTCTACAAGTAACAGAATTGTCATGGATTTTTTCATGTATCACAACGATGCCGCAATTAATGCGTGCACACGCATTCAAAGATGCTGAAGCAAAGAATAAGGATATTTCCGTGGGATCGTTTAATTATCCACTGCTAATGGCGGCAGATATTGTTATGTACGATGCAAACAAAGTTCCTGTTGGGCAGGATCAAGCTCAGCATGTGGAAATTGCTCGTGAAGTTGTTCGAAAATTCCACATTAATTATGGCGATGGAGTATTTACAGAGCCTGAAGCATTGGTGATCTCGTCTGTTGCTGTTGTTCCTGGAATTGATGGACAAAAAATGTCAAAATCATACAACAATACTATTCCGCTATTTGGTACTGATGAAGAAATTAAAAAAGCAGTCATGAGTATTGTGACTGATTCAAGTGGAGATCTTCCTGTAAATGTGTTTGCAATTCATAAATTATTCAAGTCAGAATTAGAACTGAAAGATCTTTATGAAGAAAAGAAAGGTAAGTATAAAGACCTAAAAGAAGCATTACTTGCAGACATTTTAGAATTTGTAACACCTATGCGAAAACGTAGAGAAGAATATGCGAACAATCCAAAGAAAGTCGCAGAAATACTCGCACAAGGCGCAGAAAAGGCTCGAGCAAAAGCTGTTGAAAAAATGAAATTAGTCCACGAAAGAATTGGATTATAATAAAAAAACCGCAGTGCGGTTTTTTTATTGTTTCTTCATTTGATCAACAACTGCGTTTGGGATTTTCTTGAAATATCCAGGTGTCATTTTTCCTATGGTGAAATCTCCAATTCGAATTCGTACTAGTCGTGTGACAGTTAGTTTACAAGCGTTTGCCATACGACGAACTTGGTGTTTGCGACCTTCTTGAAGAGTAATGCGATATTCATTACGAGAAACTTTTTCTGCTAAACAGGGAAGTGTCATTACTTTGTCGAGCATAATTCCAGACTCCATTCGAGATAATAATGCTGGCATAACATCTTCACGAACTGTAACTTGGTATTCCTTATCAATTTTTGAGTTTTCTCCTGTGACTACTTTTGCAAGTACGCCATCGTTTGAAAGCAAAATTAATCCTTCAGAATCTTTATCGAGTCGTCCAACAGGAGCAAGATGTTTGAACTGTGGGAATTTGTCATGAATATCAGTAGCATCAGGAGATGTTTTTGTAGTTTCAATTCCTCGTGGTTTATAAAACAAAAGCGTTTCTTTTGATTCAAGTACTCCACCGGTAATTTTTACTTTATCTTTTGAAATATCAATACCCATTCCTGGTTCGCGTGCAACTTTTCCATTTACAGTAACTAAACGTCTTGTGATTAAATCTTTTGCTTCACGACGTGATGCAATTCCAGATTGTGCCATGTATTTTTCAAGTCGTTCAAGTCCTGGAGCAAGTGTACTTACAAACGTGGTTCGTTTTCTAACAACTTTGTTTGCTGCGATAGGGGTAGTTGCATAACCACCTTTGGAAGCTGACACCTTTGAAGATCGTGGTTTTTTAGTAAAGCGGTCAATTGTTTTTTGTCGTGGCGGACTCTTCCGTTTTGATTGAGTCTTCACAAACTTTTTCGGGCCTTGCATCTTTTTCTTGGGAGCTCGGCCAATGTTTCTTTTTACTGGATTCATAGAAAATATAATACCACATAATTAATAAAAAATCCAGTCTTTTACTTGAAAAGACTGGATCACTGGAAATTTTATTACTCATTAGAATAATGAGATAAAAGGAAGGTTTTCTATTTCATTTTGAATTTTTTCAATTTCATGAGAATAACGAATAATATTTTTATCGTTTTCGAGAAATATCTGCTTCAATACAGGAATGGAATCTGTTGATTCAAATCTTTGAAAGACTATTTGTTCTTGCTGTTCTTGTAGTCTTCCAAGATCTTCTTGGATTTGTGCTTTTTTAATGAAAGGTGCTGCATAAAAATATAAAATTGTCATGCAGATAATGATTGTTGGAATAAGTAGTATTTTTTTCATTTTTTCTTTTTACCATACTTTTTAATTGACCAGTGTCAAGTTTGAATGGAGCAAGCTTCCTGTATAATGGTTGTTATGACACAAGCTGACGCACTATCAATCATGAAAATGGGAAAGAATATCTATCTGACAGGTGGTGCTGGTTCTGGAAAAACCTATGTTTTAAATTCTTATATTAAATATCTGCGCGATCATGATATTAATGTTGCTATTACTGCATCCACTGGAATTGCAGCAACTCATATTGGTGGAATGACAATTCATGCATGGTCTGGAATGGGAATTCGCGAAACGCTTTCTGATTGGGATATCGAGTCGCTCGAAGAAAAAAAATATTTATGGGACCGGTATGACAAAGTTCAAGTGTTGATCATTGATGAAATTTCAATGTTATCAGGAAAGTTTTTGGATACACTAGATCGGATTTGTCGTGCATTCAAACGAAAACCCGCACTATCGTTTGGTGGAATCCAAGTGGTTTTGTGTGGAGATTTATTCCAGCTTCCACCAGTAACAAAACGTGATGAGGTTGTATCACAAGTCATTGATTCAAACGCATGGAAAACAATGTCCATGGTAATGTGTTATTTAACAGAACAGCATCGACAAGATGACGAAGCGTTTACAGAGATTTTAAATGCGATCCGCCAAAACGCAATTACTGAATATCATTTGGAAGTCTTGAATGACCGACTACGAGAATATGATGCGGATGACTTTGAATCAATCACAAAGTTGTTTACACATAATGCAGATGTTGATGCTATTAACTCGGAAGCTCTTGCGGGAATTTCGGAAGAAGAGTTTATATTTGAAATGACAAGCAAGGGAAAGGAAAATTTGGTTGAAACATTAAAGAAAAGCTGTTTGGCGCCAGTAATGCTCAAATTAAAAATCGGAGCCGAAGTTATGTTTGTAAAAAATAATATTGAAGCAGGATATGTGAACGGAACACGAGGAACTGTTATTGATATTAATGAAATGAATTTACCCGTTGTAAAAACTCTTGCAGGACGTGAAGTTATTGTTGATACGGAAACATGGGCAGTGGAAGATAATGGAAAAATACTTGCATCTATTTCACAAATTCCATTACGCCATGCATGGGCAATTACGGTTCATAAATCACAAGGAATGAGCTTAGATGCAGCAGTAGTTGATCTTTCAAAATCATTTGCATATGGAATGGGATATGTTGCACTGTCACGAGTTCGCACACTCAGCGGGCTTCACTTAGTGGGATTTCAAGAAAGTTCACTGGCAGTAGATCCACGAATCTTACTTGTTGATCAGCAACTACAACAAACATCAAACAGAGCTGTTGAGCGTTTGAAAGATTTCGGAAAAGATGAATTGAAAAAAACTCACGAGGAATTCATTTTGAAAGCTGGTGGAACACTCGTTGTGAAAAAAGGAAAGAAGGAAAAAGATTTGAAAGAAAAATTATCGAATCGAAAAACCCATGAAGCAACATTCGATATGTTGCAACAAGGAAAAAATCTGATGCAAATTGCAAACGAACGAGATCTGCAATTGGGAACAATTATCGAACATTTGCAAAAATGTAAAGATAGTGGAAAATCACTGCGCGATTTTCCAAACCTATCAGTGGATTCTGAGTTATTATCACGAGTTCGTGATGCACATGAGGCACTGCGAAGTGAAAACGAAGTGGTGATTGATATGAAACTAACACCGATTAAGCGGTATTTGGACAAAGCAGGATATAATGATAGTTTTGATGATATTAAATTAGCTCGATTATTTATGGATTAAAAGCAGAAATGACTTGCGTCATTTCTGCTTTTTCAGTATAATATTTTTCTATGGCAAAATTACCAAATCTTGAAACTATTGAAAAACCAAAAGGAACCTTTCGGATTTTTTGGTTTATCATAAAACTTTCTTGGCGGAGTAACAAATGGATATTTTTATCAGCAGTATTGACTACGTTGATTATTGTGGGTTTTCAATTTTTGAACTCTTACAGTTTTGCACAAATTTTGAATATATTGGTTTCTCCTGATCCAACATGGAAGAGAATTATTCCATTTCTTATTTTAATAGTTTTTTTGGATTATCTGCCTTCCGTATTAGGGTTTCTCCAAGCGTCACTTACTGATTTTATTGATCGTGCTCTCCGTATTGATCTTGAGCAATTAGTTTATAAGAAGATTTCTAATTTGGATATTGCAACAATCGAACAGCCCGATTTCCAGGATATGCTTTATCAAATCAATTCACGGGGAATTGCAGGAATGATCAATATCAATTTCTGGCTCTTTACCTTAATTAGACAAGGTTCGAAAGTGGTGGTTGCCTTATTTATTCTATTTACGCTTTCAAAGCTCGGATTGTCGATTCTTATTTTAAGTACGATACCAATTTATTTTTATGAGTCATGGCGTGCAAAGCGTCTTGGTAAAATATTTGCAAGTCAGACTGAGACGAACCGAAAGGCAGGATCACGTGTCGATGCATTTAATAATAAGGATGCGTTAATTGAGGTTAAGTTTTTTGGACTAGGAAACTATTTCCTTGAAAAAATTAAAGGAATCAGAATGGCACACCATAATCATCTTTCATCTGATGATGTGAAAACTATTCCTCTTTATGCTGGCTCACAAGTATTTCCACAAGCAGGAATCATTGTCAGTATTGTTGCTATTATTGGTGATGTTATTAAAGGTGTTCGACCAATCGGAACATTGTCATTCATTTGGGGAACTCTTTGGTCATTCTCCGAAGGTTTTACTGCGATCCTTCGATCTGTCGGAAGACTTGAAGAGCATGGAGCCTATGCTTCAAAATTGATGAACATGCTCGATATGGACTCTTATGTTTCTGAAAACGTGAATGGTAAAAAATACGACTCAAATTTACCGCCTACAATCGAATTCAAGAATGTTTCATTTGCTTATCCAGGATCAGATCGGGTGGTGCTTTCTAATATTAATACTGTTATTTCCGCAAATTCCGAAACTGCACTTGTTGGACTTAATGGTGCAGGAAAGACGACACTACTTCGACTTTTGTCACGTGTCTATGATCCTACTGAAGGGCAAATTTTGATCAACGGAGTTGATCTGAAAGAGTACTCTTTGAGATCTTGGCGAGATGCACTTGGTATTATGCTTCAAGATTACAAAGTATATCAGGATGAGTCTATCAAGGAGAACATCACATTCGCACAAGGAAAAGAAGATAAAGATCGTTTAAGAAAGACAGTCGAAGAAACAGGGGTTGGAGAATATGCAAAATCATATGCAAGTGGAGTTGATCAGATGATTGGAAAGGAATACCGTGGCGGTGTAGAACTCTCGAAAGGTCAAATGCAGAAACTTGTTCTTGCACGAACTCTCTATCAGAATCATTCATTCTTAATTCTTGATGAACCAACTGCCGCGATTGATGCGCTTTCGGAAGATTATATTTTCAAGGCATTACGCAATAATCACCGCGGGCAAACACGTGTAATTATTTCACATAAATTTTCAAATGTTCGTGATGCTGATAAAATTATTCTTATTAAGAATGGAACAGTTCTCGAACAAGGAAATCATGAGGAACTTATGGAGCTTGGCGGCACATACAAAGAATTATTCGAACTTCAAGCAGAAGGTTATAAATAAAAACGCACATTTGTGTGTTTTTATTTATATTGCAAATACGGCTTAATTTTGCTAATATAACTATATTCCAGCGACCCGACTGACACTTGGCGAGGAATAAGTTAGAAAGAGTTATAAATGAGGGTGGCACCGCGGAATAATCCGCCCCTCTGAATTTATCAGAAGTTAAGAGTAGTTGCTCATAATTTTAAATAAGTTCAGAGGGGTTTTCTTGTATTAGCAAGAGCTTCGCAACTATTATTTTTCTATCCTGCGTATTTGTTTCTTTATTTGAGCAGCTCAGTGGTCTCATACTCGAATGCGAAAAATAATAGTTTGCTTTGCTCTTGTTTTTATAACAAGACTTTTCTGAATCATCTTTATGAAAGATAGAATTTTAATTGGTGACTTATCAAGTCACAAGGGAAGTGAGGTCACAATCAATGGATGGGTTTCTGTTCGTCGTGATCAAGGGAAAATGGTTTTCTTTGATTTTCGAGATCGTACCGGATACGTGCAAGGAGTAGTTTTGCCAGGAAGTGCTGCAATCGACATTGCGAAAGAAATCAAAACTGAATATGTTGTTTCTGTTACAGGTAAAGTAAATGAACGACCAGAACGAAACCGACAGGCTGATAAGCAAAACGGTGATATCGAACTTGAAATTCTTGGAATGGAAATCTTGAACGAGACTGAAACGCTTCCATTTGAAATCAGTAGTGATACATCGGTAGTAGGTGAGGAAACACGCTTGAAATACCGATACATTGATTTACGCAGCGAGCGTGTTCAGAAAAACATCCGTATGCGCCACAAGATTCAGAAATTAATTCGTGACTTCTTGGATGGACAAGGATTCATCGAAGTGGAAACTCCAATCCTAACAAAGTCGACTCCAGAAGGAGCGCGTGATTATATTGTTCCATCACGTCTATATCCAGGAACCGTATATGCGTTGCCACAGTCGCCACAACAATACAAACAGCTGTTGATGACAGCAGGAGTGGAACGGTACTTTCAATTGGCACGTTGTATGCGCGATGAAGATACACGTGGAGACCGACAACCTGAATTTACGCAGCTAGACATGGAAATGAGTTTTGTTGATCAGGATGCAGTAATGCAAGTTAACGAGGAATTACTTATTAAAGTTGTGCAGGATTTATATCCAGAAAAGAAAATTCAGCAAATTCCATTTCCACGAATTACCTATAAAGATGCGATGGAGAAATATGGAAATGACCGGCCTGATATTCGAAATGACAAAAATGATCCAGACTTGTTAGCGTTTTGTTGGGTAATTGATTTCCCATTTTTCGAACCTACTGACAAATCAGACAATCCGGATACACATGGTGCATGGACATTTACTCACAATCCGTTTTCTGCACCAAAACCAGAACATATGGAATGGTTAATAGAAAAGAAAAATATTGGTGAAATTTTGACGACACAATACGACATTGCATTGAATGGTTATGAAATTGGTGGAGGATCAATTCGAAACCATAAACCAGAAGCACTTCGAACAGTGTTTGAAATTATTGGACATAAGTCTGAAGACATTGATACAAACTTTGGCCACATGTTAAAAGCCTTTTCATCTGGCACTCCGCCACATGGTGGAATTGCTTGGGGATTTGATCGATTCTTGATGCTGTTGCAAGGTGAGCCAAACATCCGCGAGGTGATCCCGTTCCCAAAAACAGGGGAGGGACGAGACTTAATGATGAATGCACCAGCTCCAGTTTCAGATCGACAGTTGGAAGAGCTTCATTTGATTGCAAAGAAAAAGAGTATTTAGTAAATAAAACCGCATTTATCCCAGTAGGTCATCCTGCGGGATGAGCGGTTTTTATGATATACTTTTTCCATGTCATTTCAGCTGAAAACATCATATTTTGAAGGACCTTTGGAGTTACTCCTTTCCTTGATCGAGGAAAAGAAACTGCATGTTTCTGAAATCACTCTTGCTCAGGTTACCGAGGAATACTTGAACTACTTGAATATTCTTTCTACGATTCCACAGGATGACGAACGTCATGAAATGATCTTACTCGACCGTTCGCAATTCATTGTTGTTGCAGCAACACTTATCTTGATCAAAGCACGATCACTCCTTCCTGCAATTGAATTAACCGAGGAAGAAACCGAATCCATTGATGACCTAACAGAGCGATTGCGATTATATGAAATCGTTAAACGTTATGGTGAATTGTTTAGTAAACATTTCCAGATGAAGCCAGCCATGTATCGTGGAAATCCACCAAAGGAAAAGAAGGTTCCTGTGTTTACTCCTCACGAGTCACTAACAACTCAAACATTAATTGACGCATTGCATGATATATTTGCAGCACTTCCTGCAGCGGAAGTCCTTCCAGAAAAATCTGTGAAACTCACTTATACACTTGCTGATGTAATGGAAAAAGTAGAGAAAACCATTTCATCCGGCGCAAGTTTCTCGTTATCTGATGCAACTGATCGTTACAAAAACGCAGTCACTCCCGCGGAAAAGCGCGAAGCAAAAGTATTTGCGGTACTATCATTTTTGGCAGTACTTGAAATGGTGAAAAAATCAATCGTAATGGTCGAACAAAACGAAATGTTCCAGGATATTGTCGCGCATCCTTATCAGTCAACAGAACCAACACAATAATATGAATCCAAACACACAACTTATTCATGCTTTATTATTTACCAGTGGTGAGACCTGGCGTTTTTCTGAGCTTGCTGAAACATTACAGCTTTCAAAATCCGATGTAACAGCTGCAATTGCAGAACTTGCGGATGCTTTAAAAGATACTGCAATCATTACGCTTATTCACGAGGAATCAATTACTCTTGTTACACGACCTGAATTAAAAGAAGAACTTCAAAAATTGGAAAAAGAAGAACTTGCAAAGGAATTTTCTAAAGGTGCAATTGAAACGCTAGCATTGATTGCGTATAAAGGTCCAATTGGAAAATCTGACATTGATTATATTCGAGGAGTAAATTCACAATTTATGTTACGAAATTTGGTATTGCGTGGAATGATTGAAAAGCAAGTTGGAGGGAAGGGGTATATTATTACAGCTGATGCACTTCGATTTCTTGGTGTGACAACGGTTGATCAATTGCCACAATTTAATGAATTTTTTACTGAAATTGAAAAACGTATCCCTGTTTCTGATTCACCTGAAGCATAATTATTTTATTTATGATAAACATCATCAAAGTCTTTTTTCCTGCGATACTCGCATTCATGATTGGAATTGCAATCACTCCGATTTGCACGCATTTTTTCTATAAATATAAATTATGGAGAAAGTCGCGATTGGATAACCCAGATGAAATGAGTGCAGTTTTTAAACAGTTACATGACGAAAAAAGCGAGGTCAACACACCACGTGTTGGTGGGATTATAATTTGGAGTTCAGTGCTTATTACGATTCTATTTGTCTATATCTTGAAATCATTATTTGGCGGCGCATTGCTCGGAAAGCTTGATTTCCTTAGTCGTAATCAAACATTACTTCCATTACTTGCATTAGTATTTGGTGGAATATTTGGATTATTTGAAGATATGGTAGATATTTTTGCTGATAAACTTAAAACTATTAAAGAAGGTTTGCCAGTTCGATATCTTGTGATGGTTGTGATCCTTATTGGTTTGATTGCGTCGTCATATTTTTATTTTAAATTAGGATTGCGTGATATCTATGTTCCGTTTTTTGGATACTGGCATGTAGGATGGTGGTTTATTCCAATATTTATTTTGGTGACACTTGGAACATTCTCAAGTCGGGTAATCGATGGTGTCGATGGTCTTGCGGGAGGTGTTATGGCAATTGCATATGGTGCTTTTGGTACAATTGCATTACTTCAAAATCAAATCGATATTGCCACATTTTGTTTTGTAATTACAGGAGGAATCTTAGCATTTCTTTGGTTTAATATTCCTCCAGCACGATTTTATATGGGTGAAACGGGAATGTTGGCACTAACACTAACGCTCTCTTTCGTCGTGTTTTTGGTAGACGGAGTGTTTTTGCTTCCCGTTATTGGTGCATTACTAGTTGCTACATCATTGTCTTCAACTATTCAAATTATATCCAAGCGTTATTTCGGAAAAAAGATTTTCAAGATTGCACCACTGCATCATCATTTTATGGCATTGGGCTGGTCACGTGAAAAAATAACTATGCGATACTGGATTTTATCTCTTATGTTTGCAGTTCTGGGAATTATGATTGCTATCATTGGTTAGTTTTGTGATACAATCATCTTAATAATTATGAAACCAAAAACATTTTCCATCGATAAAGTATTTTTAATCATCGTAGGAATCCTTATGGGTTCCGGTTTGTTGTTTTTTCTTTCTGCGTCACTTTCATTACTTGGTTCTCATAGTGGGGAATTGTCACGAATCTTGTTAAGTCAGATTGTTCTTGGATTAATCGGTGGGATTATTGGTGCGTTTATTATTACAAAAATTCCATTGAAATATGTAAAACAATATGCACTTCCTATGGCTATCGCAAGTCTATTATTAACCGCAGCCGTACTTGTTCCAGGAATTGGATTTCGAGCGGGAGGTGCGGCACGCTGGATTAATCTTGGATTTATCTCGTTTCAACCGGTGGAGATTTTGAAATATACAATCATTATTTATTATGCGGCATGGCTGTCATATGCAGATAAACTCGAAAAAGATATTTGGCATACACTGGTTCCGTTACTAGTGATACTTGGATTGGTTGGTGGAATTTTACTTGCACAACCTGATACTGATAACTTTATGATCATTGCAGTTTCTTGCATTATTATGTATTTCGTTTCAGGTGCAAAATGGAAGCATATATTATTATTCGGGGGGATTGGATTATTGGTTGGTGGGGCACTGATTATGACACGGCCTTATATTTTAGATCGATTGAATACGTTCTTGGATCCAAGTAAGGACCCATTAGGTTCGTCATACCAAGTTCAACAGGCATTAATTGCGGTTGGATCAGGTGGTGTGACAGGGCGTGGTTTTGGACAAAGTATTCAAAAATTTAAATATTTACCAGAACCGTTATCAGATTCAATTTATGCTGTTATGGCAGAAGAATTCGGCTTCGTTGGAGCTCTTGGACTTGTACTCCTTTATATTTTCTTTGGTTTGCGTGGTTATGTTATTGCCATGAAGACAAATGATACATTCCACCGCTATATTGTTGTGGGTGTCGTATCGCTTATCTTGTTTCAATCGTTATTAAACATTGCTTCAACTATTGCACTGTTTCCACTTTCTGGGCTTCCGTTAGTATTTGTGTCGCATGGAGGAACAGCATTGTTTTTCGCGCTCTTATCAATTGGTCTTGTGCTTAATATTTCGCAATATCAAAAAACTGTTGTTATTCCAGTAAAACGTCATTAAAATCCCGAAAAATCAAGGGATTTTTTTTGTGGCTGGAAATCCAATGTGTGATATAATCTGTGTTATATGAAAATCGTTTTGACAGGTGGAGGAACAGGTGGACACTTTTTTCCAGTGATCGCTGTTGCCGAGGAAATTAATAAAATGGTTGATGAACAGAAAATAGCACATGTTGAAATGTACTATTTTTCAGACGCTCCATATGACAAGGAGGCTTTATTTGAAAACCGCATTCATTTCGTAGAAATTCCAGCAGGGAAATTACGAGTTTATTTTTCTTTTCAGAACTTTACTGATATTTTTAAAACCGCGTATGGTTGTTTAGTTGGTTTATGGGAAGTATTCAAAGTGTATCCAGATGTTATTTTTGCAAAAGGTGGTTATGCATCATTTCCAACATTGATGGCTGCAAAGATTTTGCGTATTCCAGTTATTATTCATGAATCAGATTCTGCGCCAGGTCGTGTGACAGCTTGGGCTGGAAAGTTCGCACAGTTCATCGGAATTGCATATCCAGAAGTTGCAGAGTATTTTCCAAAAGACAGAGTTGCACATGTTGGTCAACCAATTCGTCCAGAATTAGAACATCCGATTACTGATGGTGCACATGAATTTCTACATCTTGAGTCGGGAATTCCTGCAGTATTGGTTATGGGTGGATCTTCCGGTGCTCAAGTTATTAACGACGCTGTAATTGGTGCCTTGCCAGAGTTGCTTCAAAACTATCAAGTTGTTCACCAAACAGGAAAAGCATTATTTGACGAGGTTTCAGGACGCGCAGCGCTTATTCTTGAAAATAACGATTACAAGACTCGTTATCAGCCATATGCTTTCTTAAATCCATTGGCTATGCGTATGGCAGCAGGTGTTGCAGCTGTCACCATATCACGCGCAGGAGGTTCGGCATTATATGAAATTGCGTCATGGGGTGTTCCTGCGATTGTAATTCCGATCACTACATCAAATAATGATCATCAACGAAAAAACGCATATAACTATGCGCGTGCAGGTGGAGGAATTGTTATCGAGGAAAAAAATCTTACGCCACACATCATTGTGAATGAAATAGATCGTATTGTGAAGGATTTAAATTTGCATAATAGAATGAGCAAAGCTGCAAAAGATTTTTACCAACCTGATGCAGCAAAGAAAATCGCTCACAAAGTGATTGAAATCGGGTTATCTCACTTGAAAAAGTAAGTAATAAAAAAGGAATTGCATTATTTTGCAATCCTTTTTTCGTAACCTTTTAAAATATAAGTTAGAAACCGTATCCAAGTCCAAATGTTACTTTTTGCTGTTTGGAAATTGGATCGCCGGTGTACCAGGTTTTCAAGTAAAAACCTCTGAAGTTAAATGCGATTTGTGGACCGATGTCAATCGATGGAATCGCGCCTTTTCTGACTTCTTCGTAGATTTGATAACCTGCACTTACGGCAAAACATTTATGTAATCTGTATTGCAAATTTAGAAACTGATACACAAATGGTGGATTTTTCTTTTGAAATGATGCAGCGAACTGCGTCATTGTAAAATAAGAAAAATTCTTCTTTGTTCCACCAAAATTAGCTTCTACTGTTGTGCCATTATATGCATCTTTCGTTGCGCCTAATAGTAATCCTGCTTTTGGAGTTATCCAAAACGTTTCTTTCTTTTGAAACGTTTTACCTGCGATGAACCCTAATGTTGCTGTCCAATCAAAGTTCACACGCATTTCAAGAAAAAATTTCTTGTGCTCGTGACTTACCCAAAGCAATGGTGCTTTTTGTTCGGCTTTGATACGGATTGCTTGCCAGGCACTTATGTCGGTCCAGCGAGTAACTAATGAATCTGATTTTGCTAGGGCGCTACTACTAAGTAATAGAATTCCTAAGATGGTTGTTAATACTTTCATTTGTCTATTGAGTTTTGTTGATTTAAAAAATATAATTCTTTATTACTAACAATATAATACTAGATTATAACCATATGTCAAGTGTAAAAAAAGCCTTATTTTGTTATAGTTCATCCATATGAAAAACAAAGTTGTTACACGTTTTGCGCCAAGTCCTACAGGATTTTTACATATTGGTGGTGTTCGCACCGCTCTTTTTGCATGGGCATACGCGCGACAGCAGGGTGGAACATTTATTCTCCGTATAGAAGACACCGATAAAGCGCGTGAAGTACAAGGTTCCATTCAGCACATTATCGATTCATTAAAATGGGTTGGTATCGAATGGGATGAGGGAATTGATATTGGTGGTCCTAATGCTCCATATCTTCAATCAGAACGACTTGAGTCATATAAAAAATATGCTCAAATTTTAGTTGATAAAGGATTAGCATATGCAGATCCGTATACTCCTGAAGAAGTTGAAGCGTTTCGTTTGAAAGCTCAAGAAGAGAAGCGTCCATTTTTATTCCGAGATCATCGACCAGCAAATCCGCCAGCATGGGATGGTACACAGCCACTTCGATTCAAGGTTACTAATATTAAAACAACTCAATGGAATGATTTAGTATATGGCGATCTGTCTGCAGGACCTGAAGCATTGGATGATTTTATAATCATTAAAAGTGATGGCTATCCTACATATAATCTTTCACATATGATTGATGATTTGGAAATGGGCGTTACTCACATTATGCGAGCTGACGAATTTATTGCATCAACTCCAAAGTTTCTTGCGTTGTACGAGGCGTTGGAAATAACTCCTCCACTTATGGCTACGCTTCCGCCAATTATGGCTCCAGATGGAAAGAAGAAATTAGGAAAACGAGATGGAGCAAAAGACATTCTTGATTACAAAGCCGAAGGTTATCTTCCGGAAGCAATGCTTAACTTTTTAGCATTTATTGGGTGGAGTCCAAGAGATGAACGAGAAGTAATGACGGCTCAGGAATTTATCGAAGCATTTGAAATTTCCCGCATTCATCGCAGCGGTGGTGGCTTCAATATTGATAAGCTGGATTGGTTCAATCGTGAACATCTTAAAAAATTATCTGTTGACGAACAAAAAACATACGTGCAGAAATTCTTACCAGAACGTTTCTCTAATCTATCTGACAATGTTTTAAATAAATTAGTGCCAGTAATTGTTGAGCGAATTCATCATTTCAGTGAAGTTGTGGAAATGGCAGATCAGGGTGAGTTTGATTATTATGTGTCAGCTCCAACTTTTGATGAATCAAAATTGGTTTGGAAAACAGATACACTTGAACAAGCAAAAGAGCATTTGAAAAAGGTAGTCGAATTGATCCATGCTTATTCAGGCGAATGGAACGCAGAGGGAATTAAGTCCGCGATTTGGGATTACGCGGAATCAGTTGGACGAGGAAGTGTTTTGTGGCCAATGCGTTATACGTTATCAGGTCGCGATAAATCACCAGACCCGTTCATATTGGCAGATATATTAGGAAAAGAAGAAACATTAAAGCGCTTAGAATCGCATATTGCATAATAATAAAACACTTTGTTAACTCAGAGTGTTTTATGTTATAATAATATTCACATGACAGAACTAAAAAAACATATTGCGATTGTATTGCTTTTTGCCATTGGTTTTCCAATAGCGGTTTTTGCGGCAACTGAAAACTCTGATGTCCAAAGTGCGATTAACGAGAAAACTCGACAGATTGAAGAATTGGAACGTCAAATTAGTGAATATCAAAATCAAATCGATTCTGTTGCAACCCAGGCACAAAGTTTAAATAAAGAAGTAACAACTCTTCGTACATCTGAAAAAGTTCTGGAAACATCTTTGAAATCAACCAACACTAAACTTGAAAAAGCAAGTTACACTATCGAAAGAAATATTAATGAAATTGAAGGTCTTTCCCAAGGAATCCATGAAAACCGAGATGTAATTGCGCAATCGATTCGTCAGATTTCAATGAACGATGACCGCAGTCCTGTTGAGTTATTTCTAGAACACAAAACTCTTTCAAACTTTCTACAGGATTATCAAGACTTAATGCAGCTACAAAACAAACTACGTGGAACGGTTCGTGTTATGCAGGATCGTAGTGTTGCACTCGCGCTTGCTCAAAACGATTTATCTGACAAGAAAAAAGAGCTCCAATCATTGTCAGGACAATTAACTGACCAAGAAAAAATCATTGCAAGTCAGCGAAAACAAAAAGATACGTTGTTAAAAGAAACAAAAAACAAAGAAAGCGAATACCAAAAAAAAGTGTTGACATTACAACAGCAGATATCACAGATTACATCTGAAATCCGTGATTACGAATCAAAATTGAAATTCTCTCTGAACGTCAAATCGTTGCCGACTCCTGGTTCACAGGTACTCGCTTGGCCAGTTGATCCAGCGGTTATAACTCAAAAGTTTGGAAAAACTGTCGATTCAAAACGACTCTATGCTGTTGGTACACATAGTGGAGCAGACTTCCGTGCGGTCGTAGGGACGCCTGTATATGCTGTAGCAGATGGAACGGTGGAAGGAACAGGTGACACTGATAAAACGTGTCCACGAGCATCATTTGGAAAGTGGGTATTCATACGTCATAATAACGGATTATCGACTGCATACGGCCATCTTTCACTCATAAAAGCATCACAAGGACAAACTGTCAGTAAGGGCGATTTGATCGCATACAGTGGCAATTCTGGGCATACAACGGGTCCTCATTTACACCTTACGGTATATGCATCCAATGGTATTGATGGCGAAGAAGGTGCTCGTGTAGCAGAACGTCCTTCAGTTGGATGTACGGGAAAAACATATCGAATGCCTCTGGCACCGACGAATGCCTATCTAGATCCTTTGTTATACTTGCCGGCTAATCCAGTCTTTAAATCTGGTGGATCATCGGCTCAAGAATAATAAAAAACTCCAATTCGGAGTTTTTTATTTCGCTTTGAAATATGGTATTATGAACCTATATGAAACGACTATTTTTTGATATTGAAACTATTCCCGCAGGCGAAGAATCAATGGAAGCATTGAAATATTTGCACGAGCGAAAAGTTGAAAAAAAGATGAAAGAAAAGAATTTGAACCGCGAAGATGCGATAGTGGATTGTGGAGATTTTGAAAAGTTTGTGAATGCAACAGGATTCGATGGTTCGTATGGTCGCGTGTTATGTATTGCCTATGCCGTAAACAACGAAGCGATTCGTTGTATTTGCAATCCTGATAACGAAAAAAAGACACTTCAGGATTTTTGGCATGTAGCAGGACAGTGCGATGTTTTTGTTGGTCATAACATTATGGATTTTGATTTGCGATTTTTATTACAACGTTCAATGGTTCTTGGCGTAAAACCATCATGGAACCGATTTCAAGAACTTGGAAAAAAACCATGGGAAATGGGCAAGTATTTATCATTTGCACGATATAGCAATCTTCCCATATTCGACACAATGCAAGAATGGTCAAATTGGGGTAGTCAAAAACTTGGATTAGAACATGTTGCGCTCGCACTTGGAATTCCAACACCAAAAGAGGGAATTGATGGGTCAGAAGTGTATAACTTTTTTAAAGCAGGAAAAGTTACAGAAATTTGTGATTACTGCAAACGCGATGTTGATGTAACCCGTGCTGTTTACAATAAAATGGTCATGATCGAGTCAGAACCTCAGCAAGATTTATTTTTACAGATGGAAGAATAATTGACAGAAGATACGAAAGATGATTTCATTGTTGCAAATCGCACAAATTATGAAATTAAAAGTACCTCAGGTTTCTCTGCTCTTTGTTTTGCTGTACATAGTTGCATGGCTCATATCGCCATCTTCAAACTATATACCGTACCTTGTTGATTATTCCTACAGTGTTATTTCAGCACACAAGGAAAGCGTTACCATTCTGATTATGACAGCTATAAGTATTCTCAGGGGTAAATTCTCCTGAGAGCCTTAGGGCTTTTTTTTATTGCACGCTTTACTTCTTGTTTTGTGGTATAATCAACTATATGAAAACACTTCAAAGAATCTTTACATTATTAGTGGTTATTATTGTTATTGTGGTAGTTATTGGATTGGTTCGTGCACCAAAAGTAACTGTGCCAGAAGCGGAGCCTATTGTTAATAATCCAGTTGTCGCGATTGAAAAGCAAAATGTTTGTTTTTATAGCGAAAAAGGAATAACAGCAACGCGCGCAGATATTGCATGGTTAAAAGCAACAATTGATGGAAATCAAATTTCAGGTGAACTTAAAAATCTACCATCTGAAAAGGATTCAAAGGTTGGATTGTTTGACGGAACCATTGCATCAGCAGACGCAGCAGGAGTTCGAAAAGTAGACGCTATTTGGCAGACACGAGCAGAAGGAATGGAAACACCTGAACAGTTGATTGTAAATATTTCAGCTGATAAAGCAGAGGTTGGATTTGGTGAAATGGTTGATCGAGGAGATGGAACATATGTTTATAAAACACCTAACGCTATTCCATACTTTAGCTCAATTCCATCAGTTCCATGTACTGAATTAAATGAACGAATTGCAGTTGAATTGTATGTTCGTAACTATGTTGCAGCAATGACAGCTCCAAAGGCAACGCTTGGTGGAAAATGGTATGTGACTTCACTTTCTCTTGATTTGAAAGAGAAAAAGGGAAGTGTGGCATATGAAGATGGTCATGCTCAGAAGAAATCTTCATTTGATTATTCTGTTAGCTCAGAAAATAATGTTACGGTTACTAATTTTAAATAGATAACATAAAAACTGCTCTGATTGAGCGGTTTTTATGTCTTGCTATATATATTAATATGTGTTATAAGTTACATGAAAAAACAAATAAATAACAATAAAAATTAAGCGTCATGGCAGAACAAACAGAAAATAACAAACCAAAAAGGAAAGTGCGATTCAGCACTAAAATGAAAAATCATGGGAAAAGACTTACCTTGTTAGCATTCAAACGAGTAACAAAAAAAAGAATCGAAGATGATAAGGCAAAAGAAGACCTTAACCAACCTGAACGTATAGATGAGGAAAACGTGGACCAGGTATCTCATGAATACTTCAGCGCGTCAGGAACAAAAGTAGCAGTGCATACTAATGCATTAAAAAACAAATTTGCAGAGACAGGCGCGGGCTGGAACATTCTTGCAGATAAGGATGATAATAGATTACTAGTGCGTCTATTTCAACGAAACGAAAACAATTTCTTTGAGAAAATAGGCGCTTCCACCAAATTCTTTCAAGTCATCGCAGACGAACAACCTCTTTGTGCTGAATGTCACAAGTACATGGAAATGATATTGGTACCGTACAGTGTCAGAAAGCGTGTCGGCACTCTGGCATGGGTTTGCACTAATAAAGCAAAGCATGTAAAACGCAAAAAACCGATTCAGATTGGCAAACGGGAACTGCTTAAACTTACAAAAGAAGAGCAAAAAATTATCAAGAAACAAGAAGCAGGAAGAAGGTATTATTTCATGCACAGACCAAAAGGTGTAAAATCACGTCGTTCGATCCGTCATGCATGGAAGCAAACTGACAATGATAAAGAGTGGAATGATATAATGATTTTGTAAAATTTTAATACGTTGGTTTTTAATGATTTTTTATTTGATGTGAAGTTATTCAGTAGTAATGCTGGATAACTTTTTTATTTATAGCTTATTCTTAAAATGCTATACTTATCTCATGAAAAAGCCTGCAGATATTTGGAAAGTAATTTGGTCAACACTTTCGAAACACTATAAACGAACCAAAACATTCTTGGATTATCAAACCCATTTCCAGCTGTTGATTGCGGTTATTATGTCTGCACAAACAACTGACGATGGTGTGAATAAAATTACACCAGCACTTTGGAAAAAATATCCAAAACCTACAGATCTTGCGAAAGCGAATTCGCGTGACGTGGAAAATATTATTCACGCAGTTGGCTATTATCGGGCCAAGGCCGGCTACATCATTCGCACGGCGCAGATGATTGTAAAAGATTTTAAAGGAATCGTTCCGGATGACGAGAAATTGCTTCGGAAACTTCCAGGTGTAGGACGAAAGACCGCAGTTGCTGTGTTATCAAACGCATTTAATAAAAATATTGGTATACCAGTTGATACGCATGTTATCCGCTTTGTAAAACGGTTTCATCTGTCGCGTCAGACAAATCCAGACATAATAGAACGAGAGCTCTTGGAAATCATTCCAAAAAAAGATTGGAGGCGCGCAGGATATGCAATAAAGGAATATGGACGAAAAGAAGGAAAGGCTCGTGGATGGAAACCAGAACTTGACCCTGTGTGGATGACATATCAAAAAAACTTGTAGTACTTGCAAGTTTTTTTCATGGTGTAATAATTTGAGCAAGGAAACATTCTTTGTTTCCTTGCCTTATCAATAATCGTAAAAACAGTATGACACAACTACGCAATGCAGAAGCAGTGCTGCTGGTTAAACTTCAAGCACTGTACGATATCGAACATCAACTAACAAAAGCTCTTCCAAAAATGGCAAAAGCAGCGAACGATGCAGAATTGAAAAAGGGATTTACAGATCATCTGAAAGAAACGGAAAATCATATTAAACGACTCGAGAAAGCATTCAAATTGCTTGGTAAAACCGCAAAGAAAACGAAATCCGAAGGAATCCGTGGGATTATCGAGGACGGATCTTGGGTAATCAAAGAAACCGAAGGCTTGCCAGAATTAAAAGACGCAATGCTTGCAAGTTCAGCGCGTTACGCGGAACACTATGAAATGGCAGGATATATGAGTGCGATTATGGAATCAAACGCGCTTGGGCTTGATGATATTACAGAATTATTAAATGAAACATTGGCCGAGGAGCAAGTAGCAGATGAAAAATTGGCCGACGCCATGGCAAAGTCATTATTCTAATCTGGTAATCATATGTAATTATATGAAAACAAAAGCTCAGAAAAAAGTTGGGAAAGTAATGCATGATTTTAAAGAGGGAACGCTGAAATCTGGTAACAGCAAGAAAAGAGTGACAAGTCGAAAGCAGGCAATTGCCATTGGTTTGTCAGAAGCACGCGAAGCTGGTGCAAAGATACCGAAAAAGAAAGCAGCTAAAAAGAAATCAAAGTAGAGTAAGCAAATAAGACGTCTATCATTTTCCTGGTTACCCATGGATATGATAGACGTCTTTTTGTGTTTGAGGATTATTGTAATGTTCCACTTGGTTGCTGTTAGTTAATAGAATCTTTTCAAATAGTGCATCTGTGAGTATTTCATTATTTTCCAATGTTTGGAAGCTAATGGAAATAAATTGAACTAATTTATAGAATTCTTCTTTTCTTGTAACAATTTCATCTTCATCAGAAGTGGTAGGCAAGCGTGACAGCATTCTGCGCAACATAGCAATTTGTTCCTGTTTGTATTTCTTGACCTTATCAGCCAAGAAAATCGGCTGAATAGGTGTGTTCATAATAAGAATTTAATTAATGAAATAATACCAAATTAATACATTTTGTCAAATACGAAAAATGATATAATTACGATATGAGAAAAGTGCTTCCACAATCGTTCTTCAATAAGGATACTCACACGGTCGCAAGGGAACTCTTGGGTAAGTTTATTGTGCGATCATATAGCAATACGGAAATATCTGGAATGATTACAGAAATTGAAATTTACGACGGACACGAGGACATGGCAAGTCATGCACGTGCTGGCGTTACGCCACGAACGCAATTGATGTTTGAAACATTCGGTCACTGGTACGTGTACTTGATTTACGGTATCCATTATTTGTTAAATATTACAACTCGAGAATCTGGACATCCAGCTGCGATTTTGATCCGTTCCGTCGAAGGTATTTCTGGTCCAGGTAGGGTAACGAAGTATTTTCATATTAATAAGGCACTGAATGGGGCCATTTCCGGTAAAAAATCAGGCTTGTGGATCGAGGATCGGGGCATAACGGTAAAAGATGAGGAAATAGAAATATCGCCTAGAATCGGGGTGGATTATGCAGGTGAATGGAAGGATAAGGAACTGAGATTGGTTTGGAGGAAACAACAAAAGTGAATGTGATATACTTGCCACATGAAAACAATTGTTATCACCGGCGGGTCCGGGTTTATTGGAACACTTATTGCGACTAAACTACTTGCGAATAATTACCGTGTGATAATTTTGGATACACAGCCTCCACGGATTGAAAACGATAACCTAGAATTTAAAAAAATAGATCCGGTTGATATTTCAATTGATTCTGCATGGATAGACGGCGCACATGGAATAATTAATTTGGCTGGTGTTCCTATTTTCGGCAGGTTCACAGAAAAATACAAATCATTGGTTTGGGAATCTCGCATCGATACGACTGCGGAACTTGTTAGTGCAATTGGAAAAACATCCATTAAGCCAACAGTGCTAGTTTCCGCATCTGCAATCGGTTATTACGGAAACACGCAGGGAATAGCTGTTTCTGAATCAGGATCTGCAGGAACAGATTTCCTGGCACAGGTATGTGTCGAATGGGAACAACAGGCCATGGAAGCCTCAAAATTAGGCGTACGAACTGTGATACTGCGCACAGCGCATGTTATTGGGAAAGGTGGGATACTCGGCGTTCTCGTGCCATTATTTAAAAAATGGATTGGCGGATACTTTGGATCAGGAAAGCAGCACATGCCATGGATTGGCGCGAATGACTTGGTAGATATGTATATCTATGCTCTGGAACACGAAACACTTAATGGTCCCTATAATACAGCAGTAGCAAATCCGACACAGCGTGAATTTATGAAAACAATTGCACGCGCAGTCCATGCACCAATAACCTGGGCAATTCCTGGATTTGTCGCACGATTAATGTATTTGGAATTTGCAGATGCGTTGTTGGTAGATACAGCAGTGGATAATGCTAAAATAAAGACCGCAGGGTTTGTGTACAATGAAACTGATTTATACACAACAATAATTACTAGTATTAATTAATGCATACTATGAAATATGTTACAAATATTTTTTTACGTATAGAAGAACGCGCCCGCACCTATTTCGAGCGGTTTCCATTTGCACACGCATTTTTGGGCGGAATCGGAGTGGTTTTGTTTTGGCGTGGCGTGTGGGAAATTGCCGACCGTATGCGTATCGATCCGATTGTTTCCATTGTCGTTGGTAGTTTATTGCTCGGTTGTATTGGACTCTTTCTCCATACGTTTGTTGGTAATGCCATCATTATCAAAAACGTGGAAAAAGATAAACGCATGACCAAAAAGGCAGAACATGAAATTGCAGCTGTAGAAAAGGATGTTAAAAAAGAGGAAGTTACGCTGGACCAATTGTCGGCAAAAATTGATCGGTTGGAGCAGGTGGTGAGGGAGATGGCGAATCGGAAATAGGTGCGAAAGAAAGACTCCGGAAGGGGTTTTAGATTTAAAAATAAAAATAAATTTCTCCACACAGTGTGTATATCTACCGATTTGAATTAGAGCTTATTTTATAATATGATATTCCAAAATAACTTGAGAATAGTATTTTAATTATTAAAATAGATTCGTTTTTTCCACAGATGGGGATAGATTTATTTCGGATGAAACAATTCAAAAAGGTATATAATTTAAAAAAATTCCTTAATTTATAAGGAATTTTTTTAAATTATACAATTACAAAAATAATGAATAACGAATATTGTAAATCACAAGCTGTGGAAAAGTCGTACGGAGTTTATTTTTAAACCTTTTATTTATCCACCATTTGCCATATAGTTACCTCTATTTTCCTGCAGTGAAAATAGTTATAAAAAACTTTGAATAAAATTATTTATAACTATAATAGGGAGTATTCATTGTTCGAAACGGATTCCGAAATGAATGCATGCTGCATTATTATCCGAGGATGAAAACATAATGAAAAATCAAGAAAAATAAAAAGCCCTTCTCAGGACCTTTCATAGCATTTTCTAGTTTAAATTAATTAGAAAGAAAAGCAAATCTGAAACTGTGGAAAACAATTTTGACTGATTTTAAACCAATATGACACCTAAATATATCAGAAATACAGGAAAACCAATTACACCTGCTGTAGTTGCCCAAATCGGAAAATTGGCTCAAAAAAACACTCCGACGCGTGTAATCGGCCTTCTTACTGGACGAACTGTGAATTCTGTTCGCGGAATTGCTTCGGAAAACAAGATTAGTCTAAAACCAGTAAATCAAAGCCCGTATAATCGCAAAAAGTAAAACAAAGAAACCTCTGATCTTTCGGAGGTTTCTTTGTTATGATACACTTAATTCATGACTCAGATCGAGAATCTAACTAAATTAATCAATGATTTCTGTACAGATCGAGACTGGAAACAATTCCATAATCCAAAAGATTTGGCTATTTCGCTATCCTTGGAAGCTTCAGAAGTATTGGAACATTTTCAATGGAAATCTGCAGAAGAAATTCAGAAACATATAAAATCTCAAAAAAAGGAAATAAGTGGAGAGTTGGCCGATGTATTTTATTGGATTTTACTCATTTCTCATAATTTAGATATTAATATTGAAAAAGCACTTCTTCAAAAAATGAAAGAAAATAATAAGAAATATCCAATTAAAAAAGCAAAAGGGAAGCATACTAAGTACAATAAACTTTAACATGGCACATATAGAAAGTTTCGAATTTAATAAAGATCACTTCGATAACATTCGGAATTTTAAGTTTGGGAAAAATTGGCCAGTTGTATATATTGCCGAGAATGGGAAGGAGTTATACGTAGGAGAAACTATTAATGTTTATAATCGTAGTAAGCAACATTACGAAAATCCTGAGCGACAGAAGTTAAAAAATATTCACATCTTAACGGATGAAGAATTTAATAAATCTGCAGCGTTAGATATTGAGTCTTGGCTGATTCAGTATTTTGCTGCGGATGGAAAATTTACACTTCAAAATGGAAATAGTGGACTTCAGAATCATAATTACTATGATCGGGCAAAATATAAGGCAAAATTTGAACTTGCCTGGCAAGAACTGCAAGGTATGGGTATTGCTCATAATTCATTGGAAAATTTGCGTAATACTGATCTCTTTAAATACTCTCCGTATAAATCCCTAACAGAAGATCAATTTAACGTTGCCCGTAAGATATATAAAGATATCAAAAATAATGTATTAGCTACCTATGTTGTTAACGGAAAACCTGGTACTGGAAAAACAATTCTTGCAACTTATTTATTTAAATTCCTAAAAGAACAAGAAGAAACCAAAAACTTAAATATTGGCTTGGTTGTTCCTATGGCGTCTCTTCGGAAAACAATCTCTAAAGTTTTTTCAAAGATAAAAGGATTAAAATCAAGCATGGTTATTGGCCCGAACGATGTTGTAAAAACGCAGTATGATTTGTTGATAGTAGATGAGGCACATAGATTGCAACGAAGAAAGGGGATCATGGGATTTGGCGCATTTGATATTGTTAATCGAAAACTAGGATTAGGAAATGAAGGTACACAACTTGATTGGGTAATGAAATCTTCGAAGCATCAAATTTTCTTTTACGATGAAAACCAAAGCATAAAACCAGCCGATGTAAGACCCGAGGATTTTAAGAAATTAAACTCTAAAAGATATGAATTAAGTTCTCAAATGCGCGTTGAAGCTGGTGAGAAATATATTAAACTTATTGAAGCTTTCTTTGATTTGCAACAACCAGAAGAGGCTACATTTCCAAATTATGAATTTAAACTTTTTGAAAATATAGAAGACATGGTGAATCAAATAAAAGAAAAAGATAAAAAATACGGTTTGTCTCGAGTAGTTGCTGGTTATGCTTGGCCTTGGCATACAAAGCCTGGTAGTAATTCATCTCAAAAGCATGATATTGAAATAAATGGACTAAAATTGATTTGGAACTCTACTGCTCAAGACTGGGTCAATTCGCCAAATGCAATTAATGAAGTTGGATGCATACATACCGTACAGGGATATGATTTGAACTACCTAGGTGTAATTATCGGTCCAGAGCTTTCTTATGATCCAGAGCAAAAGAAATTTACGGTTGATAAGCAAAAATATTTTGATGTAAATGGTCGCAATGGAATTACTGACCCTAATGAGCTAGAAAGATATATAATAAATATTTATAAAACGTTATTAACTCGTGGAATTAAGGGTACATATATCTATATTGTTGATAAAAATCTAAGAGATTATTTCAATCAAGTAATAAATAAGACTGAGACTACTGTTCAATCAGAGGTACTTAAGATTATAGAGTCACCATATATGAAAGATATGATCGGAGTTCCTCTAGTTGGTTCTGCACCGTGTGGTACACCGCTTATGCACGAAGATAATACGGAAGAAATAATTATGGTAGAGAAAATTAAAATTCGTCCAGGAGCAAAATATTTTATCTTACGAGCAATGGGGGATTCGATGAACTTGGCAGGAATTAATGACGGTGATCTTGTATTATGTCGCTTTGGTGAAAAACCTGAAACTGGCAATAAGGTTGTTGCCCTACTGGGAGGTGAAAATGTAACCATTAAATTTTATGACAAAAAAGACGGAAGAAGAGTCTTGTTACCTAAAAGTTCAAATAAAGCTCATCAGCCTATAATTCCAGAAGAAGGGGATGAGGTGCAGGGAATTGTACAAGAAGTTATTAGAGATTTAAATATAGAATAAAATTCTCTTGATGTATTGACATTGTATATACATCGTATATACTGTATATATGACTACTTTAAACGTACGAATCGATGAAAAACTGAAAAAACAAGCACATAAAACCCTCCAGGGGCTTGGTTTTGATATGTCTGGAGCTATTAAGGTTTTCCTGACCCAGGTAGTACAGGATCAGGCACTACCGTTTCGTCCCATGAAAGATTCAAAGGAAATTCGTGCACAGTGGGATCGTGAAGCTGCGCGTGCAATTAAATCTGGCAAAGGGTTTTCTTCTGCAAAAGACCTCCTTGTTGATATTCTAGGAAAGAAAGAGTATGTTCGTCTTTCGAAGTAAGAATTTTGATAAATCACTTAACAAAGTTCTCGCAAGTGGAAAAGTTACATTGCAAGAAATTGAAAAAGTGATCGACATGTTTATAAATGAGAAGAAGCTACCTCCTAAATATCGTGACCATGCATTAACAGGTGACTGGAAAGGGTATCGTGAATGTCATATACAAGGTGATTTGTTACTGATTTACAGAATAGAAAACGATCAATTAGTATTGGTGTTGGTTGACATAGGAAGTCATTCGCAGTTGTTTGGATAAAAATAACCCATCTCGGGTTATTTTATTTCTCATCATGCTATACTTTACTCATTACTCTTAACAAAACATTATGAACTTCATTACCCAACTGTATATCGTAAGTGCGCTACAAATTATTATTGCAATCGGATTATTAAATGTCTGGCTGGTACGTTTTCATAAGCCGACTAAATACCGCGGTGCCGGAGCAGGGAACATGAAACAAGAATTTCGCGCATATGGATTACCTGTATGGTTTATGTATGTAATTGGTGCGGCAAAATTGGTCATTGCAGCCGTGATAATTATTGGATTATGGGTTCCAGTATTAGTTGTTCCTGCGGCATTCGTATTAGGAGTGTTAATGATTGGCGCTATTTCTATGCATGCAAAGGTTCGTGACAACATTGTTCGTACAATTCCTGCAATACTCATGCTTGCAATGTCAGTGGGAATTATAGTGATTAAAATGTAAATAACCCACCTTGGGTTATTTTTGTTATACTACGTGTATGCATCTTCCATCTGGAACACCTATTCAAATTCGCAAAAGCACTCGTGCGCGTCGCATGAGCATTGCTGTACACAAAGACGGAAGCGTTGTTGCGGTTCAGCCGGCACGACTTGGATTGGAGAGGTTCTTGAAATTATTACTAGAGAGATTTTCATGGATCGAGAAAACTCTTGAGAAGTTTAATGGAAAGGTTCCACTGATTTTATTGCGACATTCGGCGTCGGAACGGGCAACGCTGTCACGTTCTGCGCGACAGATTGTCGAAGGTCGACTTATTCACTTTAACCAGTTCTATAAATTCCAATACAAACGTATTGCTATCAGAAATCAAAAGACACGTTGGGGCAGTTGTTCCAGTCGCGGAAATCTGAATTTCAATTATCGTATCGCATTGTTGTCACCTGAACTGCAGGATTATTTGATTGTCCATGAGATGTGTCATCTGAAGGAATTTAATCATTCGAAAAACTTTTGGAATTTGGTCGGACAGCAGGTTCCGAATTATTGTGAACTTGATAAAGCACTAAAACATTTATATGAAAACAATTTGGTTGCAGTTTAGAATAATTTTATTATGATGTATTAAAATACATTCTATGATTCAAAATATATTTGATACATGGAATAATGAAAAGAAACAGATACAGGCCAAAGAATTGCCCAAAAACTTTTACATTAACCAAAGAGAAATATGGTTTGTGAAAATGGGGATTAATCTTGGTTTCGAAGAAAATGGAAAAGATCAATTTCTGCGTCCGGTATTAGTTTTGAAAAAAGTTGGTAATTTATTTTTTACGGTAGCATTAACGAGTAAAGGTAAGGAAAATATTTTTTACTATAAATTCGTTGAGATTGACCTTCATAATCCGAAATATGAAGATTCTTCATATGCTATTTTGTCCCAAGTAAAAGTAATGGATAAAAAACGATTCTTCGAAAATATTGGTACAGTTTCTAAAAGTGAATTTGAAATAATAAAACAAAAACTCAGAACAATATTGTTCTGAGTTTTTGTTTTATCTATCTCTTTTTTCCAAGAGATGGATCCCGAAGGACATTTGTAAATAAAGTATATCACAGAGATATATTGTAGTCAATAATATAAAATACTTATATTCGTTTGTCAATTAGAACTATTTTTTATATACTAAACATATGAAAACAATTTGGTTTAAAAGAAAATCTTACGGTTGGGGTTGGACACCTGTCACATGGCAAGGATGGGGAATTACTCTTGGCTATATTGTTATCATGATTATGCTTGGTTTCTTGCTTGATCCGGATATACATCCTGAATCAGTGGTGTGGTTTGTAGGGGCAGTGATCGTTCTGACAGGATTGTTTATTTATATTGCTTATAAAACTGGCGAGAAACCGCGATGGCAGTGGGGGAATGATAATAAAAATGATCATATATAGTTATAGTATTTTGCAAATATATAAAATATGTGTTATTGTGATATAAAATAAATTATATGGAAAAAATAAATCCAATTATTACCGTAACAGAATATATCGGAGCATTTGTCGTTGGTTGCGTAGGGTTGGGTTTGTTTACATCTCATGTAATATTCCCATACAATATTCCTTTCGGCGGATATGCAGCATATGTACTGTATGTATGTGCACTCATTGTTATGGTGTGTACGATATATCGAAAGTTTTTTCTCAAGTTTGGTATCACACCGAAAGTGCTGACCATCATGGGTCTTGTCTTATTGTTAGCAGGATCAAGCATGGCATTTCATTCTCCAGAGTATTTTACATGGGCAGTGCACTTGCCAGTGATGTTCTGGTTGCGAGTAAGTATCTATTCGATTCCAGCTATATGCATGGACGGAGCAACCTTTACTTTGTTTATTGTATGGTTTGAAAATACCATGAAACATCGCCCAGTTCGCGAAAACCTTTTGACGGAAATTGCTTTTGTGATGTATGCATCGTTTACGATTACTGCCAACTTTCTTGCAATCAATTTCAAGATTCCAGTTTCAGAGCACATACTCCTTTCAAAAGTGGTGACAATTTGTATTATAGGTATCACCCTAGGATATGTTGTCAT
This sequence comes from uncultured Candidatus Saccharibacteria bacterium, assembly GCA_964415895.1. GTDB lineage: Bacteria > Patescibacteriota > Minisyncoccia > Phycocordibacterales > UBA1006 > CALMMZ01. The sequence continues at coordinate 98,725 of CAYQCC010000001.1, forward strand.
TCTGAAGTGGTCATTAATTAAAAACCTAATAAAAAAATTGTCATAACTATGGCATTTTTTTATACGTGCAGGAAACGTTTCTTTGTATGTGGTACACTTATACTATTAATAAATCTAATCAAATATAAATTATATGTCACTTCAACCGGGTGCTCCTGCACCAGAATTTACACTTGCAGACCACACAGGCAAGATGCGGACATTGTCAGAATTTAAAGGATCATACGTTGTATTATATTTCTATCCAAAGGATGATACGCCGGGATGTACAAAAGAAGCCTGTATGATTCGGGATTCGTACAACGATTTTGAAACAAATGGAATTGTGGTCCTGGGTGTTTCAAAAGATTCGCCAGAATCGCATGTAGCGTTCCGTGAAAAGTATCAACTACCATTTACATTGTTATCAGACCCAGACAAGGTTACAATCAATGCCTATGGTGCTGATGGATTACTGTTCAATAAGCGTATTACATACGTAATCGACACAAATGGTGTTATTGTCAAAATCTATCCAAATGTAGATCCGGCAAGCCACGCTATAGAGCTCGTCAATGACATCAAAAGCCTCCAGAAATAGGGGTTTTTTGCGTTTTAGGCATATATAAATGGTGTGATTCTGCCCAATGTAAGCTTTGAAAGCAGGGGATTGACACCTTGGTTATTACGTGATAGATTCATCTTTGGAAATATATCCAAATAACAAATAAAAATTTAAAACATTGAAAGCAAAACCAAACATCCAATTAGGATCACCATTTTACGCAACCGTTTTATTTACAGAAAATAAACCGGAAGCTGTAATTACATTCGGAGAAACAAAACCAGTAGTCTGTACCTCCAAATTAAGCGCTGCTGTGTATATTGCAACATATACGCAGAATCTGTTTAGTAGTTTAACTAAGACTCAACGCGAACGCTCTGATATGAGCATGTTTAAAAATGTTTCAAGTACTATTGAAGTTACTAGAAATCTTCCTGATTACGGTCCGGAAGATCAAAATCTTCAGCTTACGAATCATTTTTTCTCAATCTATCAGGTTCAAGTCCTGGGCAGCGCGTTGGTCACTATTATTGAAATATTCTCAGTGTGCATAGACCTTTCAGTATTCGTGAATACTCCTGCCAAGAAGATTATGAACAAGCCAACATTTAATCTTTGTCCGGATTGCCAAAGACACGGGCATTTCCTGGATGATGACGGCAACAGGGCGAGTCATGAAATGGCAAGCAGAGAACAGGCGTTTAAATGGATTAAAGAAGCTACTGCAAATGGGTACATACAACCAAAAAAAGCAAAGGAATTGAGAAATACAATTATTGCTTCAAAAAAGATTGAGAAAAAACATGAAGCATTTTATAAGTTCTTACAAGATCAGCTTCAGTAATATCAAAACAAAAACAGTGCGACAAATGGCAGTATCCTTTACAAGGTACTGCCATTGTTTGTATCTGGAGAAGTCAGAGAGTTATGTGTTTATTCTATTTAACTGAATAGTAGTAATATAATGTCGTAAAAGATATATTGTACGACATATACATATAATCCCTCCCAATAAATAAAGGACTGGATAAGAGCGCGGTTACCTTACTTCTCTTTCAGTAAGGTTTCAAGGCTCTTGTTTGTGGTGTGGGCGTATTAGTTTAGACTATTTATACAGTCATCATATTTTTTCACCTGAGAATTATATTCCGCCGAGAACTGCTGAAATTGAGTTACCAGACTGTTGTAGGTTCGAATGGTTATATTGTACATCCCTATCAAGTCATCTATCTCTTTTGACGAAAGTCCATTATTTGGAGCGTTTATATCTTTTTCCATTTTAGCAGCGTTTTGTTTCGCAATATCTGCATCGTCTTGAATTGTTTGTAATTTATTGAGCATTGTTTCCGACACGGACGGACAAACACTTTTAGGTATTCCAAAGTGCTGAACGATCATGATAACGCTTTCACCATTCATCCTGGAAGTCTGTACAGAGGCGCCAATTTCGCGATAATCAGGAAAAAGGATGTTAGCTCTGTGGTCTGGACTATTCATCCATGCATCTACTACCTGCTGTGCAGTTTCAAATTCCCCCATTGCCAAGTTCTCACTAATACGTGCGAAGGAATATGATTCGTTTTCTATAAAATAGGCAAAGGTTTTTTTAGAATCGTTAGGTGATGTGTGAGCAAAATATTGATATGCAAACATATCACGACTCTTTGCATTAGCAGAGCGGGTTAATTTTGAGCTAAACTTTAGATTCTTCAGTCCCCTTTTTGTCCGTTCTAAATTAGTGAAGTAGAGTATATTATCCGAATTTAAAACAGTGTGATCACTATTTTTTGTTTCTGGTGCAATTTCTTCAGTCGGTGTATCTTCTGTAGCCGATTCTGTTTGTTTATGAGAAAAAAGTTTTGACGATATTACTTGTAATCGTGTATTGAAGTCCGTTATCTGGTTTTTGATTCTAGTATATGTAACGTCATTTGCAATTGCGAGCGAGAAATTTTTATCGTCAAAAACATGGTACTGCATAAGTCCCAATCCTGCGGCTAGTATTAATAAATAGAAAAGATTTCGAATCATATAATTATTTACAGGTATCTGTTCGTGTGTATCCTTTGTCTTGTGCATCTTTTTCTGTCGCAAAGTACACTTTATTTTCTTCTTTGATTCGAGAAATTCCACCACAACCGGCTGGATAGTATTTTGTTCCTGTTTTAGATGCTACAAAACTTTTGGTATCAGTTGTTGGCATGACTGAAGGAGTCGCTGATGTCTCTGGTGGTTCTGCTACCGCATAATCTGCACTGTTTTGTACGGTAGGATTTTTATAGCGCATAGAAAGCTGTGTTGGTTTTTCGGGAACCTGAAAAACTGGCTGATTTGCCTGATTAGATAGCGAATACTGGGTCATAATTCCCAGTCCAAACGCAATAACCATACACGAAATGAGGTACAGTGCTCGAAATATTGTAGGTGTTTTAATAAATTGGATTAGTTTTTGCTCCATACAATATGGCTTGATACCCTCTTGATTATTTTTCACCTTTGGGTTATACTGCAGATTATAGCATATAATTAATTATTCGTAATCATTTTTAAGCACTATGGCAACAAGAAAAGCGGGTGGTTCCGCAAAAAACCTAACTGATTCAAATCCAAAGTATTTGGGAACCAAATTGTATGATGGTGAATATGCACAAGTTGGTGCAATCATCGTTCGACAGCGTGGAACCCGTATCTTGGCTGGAAAAAATGTTCAAGTTGGAAAAGATCATACATTGTTTGCGGTACAACCAGGCAAAGTTAAGTTCTCTACAAAACGTCAGACAAAATTCGATGGTACTATTACCAACAAAAAAGTTGCTAACGTTGTAACTGCTGCATAATTCATTTTGAATCAATCAAAAAACCAGATACGTATCTGGTTTTTTGATATATATTTATACTAAAAATGAATTAGATTATATAAATATTTTGTAAGTAATCGAGTGAGTTTTGTTTCCAATCTTCACCTCAGACTCTCCAAACTCTTTGATAGGTTTGTCATAGTTAAGGATCATATTTTTTGAAATAAAGATTCCATGCTGCTCTTTTATAGCAGTACAGATTTCCTGTGCGGTCACTGCGCTGTACAAATGCCCTCGAGAATGTGGATGATTACTTATCCTGATTGATTTCGTATTCCCGAGCGTCCTAAGTGTTTCCGCAAGCTTCATATCTTCCACACTCTTGATTTCTTTATTTTTCTCTTGCTCTCTATGTAATTTCTCCACAACATTATCATCTGCGCGGACTGCATAACCTTGAGCAATTAAAAAATTTGTAGCGTATCCATCAGGAACTTCTTTAATGTCACCAATCTTCCCTTTCCCCTTTACGTTTTTTTGAAATAGCACTTTCATAACTGATGTTGATTACTTCTTATAATTCAATAGTTGCAAAGCTTTAACATTTGCAGGGTCCGTATTCTTTTCCGTTGCTTTTTCTGTGATGACATATTTTGGCTTGATTCCTTTTTCTGAAATAGATATGCCATTCGGTGTAAACCATTTTGCAACCGTAATTTTTACGGATGATCCATCAGATAGCGGAATTAGTTCTTGTACCGAACCTTTTCCAAATGTCTGTGTTCCAATCAAGTCTGCTACCCCGTGTTCTGACATGGCACCTGCAAGAATTTCTGATGCTGACGCTGATCCATTGTTTACTAAGATCATTGTCTTGATTCCGCTTGGAAGTGTAATATCTCCACCATGGCTACGATACACTAACTCTGGGTTATCATTACCTTGATCTTCACGTACAATAATTTTTCCTTGAGGAATGAAATAGCTTCCGATATCCACAGCTGCATCTAAATAACCACCAGGATTATTTCGTAAATCAATAATTAATTTCTTTAATTTTGAATCAGAAAACTTTTGCAATGCTTCTGCGAATAATTTTGGTGAACTTTCAGAAAAACTATACAGGTTAATTGTGAATACATCACCTTGTACTTTTGTATCAATTACGAGCAATGGAATAGTTGCTCGTGTGATAGAGACATCAATAAAGTCGGCTTTCCCTTTTCGAGCAATGGTAAGGGCAACGGTTGTTCCTGCATTTCCTCGAATAGTACTGATTGCCTCTTCTGCTGAAACGCCTTCAGTAGTTGTACCGTTTATTTTGATAATGATGTCACCTGCTAGAATTCCCGCTTTTTCCGCTGGAGAGCCCTTTAGAGGGCTTACAACGGTCAATAAACCGTCTTTCATGGCAATTTCCATACCAACTCCGCTAAACTCCCCCTTCACCTCATCAGCGAACATTTTGGCCTCTTTTGGTGGAAAAAACATAGTATAAGGATCCTTGAACGAGTCAACCATTCCTGAAATAGCACCATAAATGCGATCGTTATCAGCTGGGATCTTTTCTTTGAATGGATATTTTTCGTTCAATAGTTTCCAAACACCCCAAAATTGATTAAGGTCCTTATTTTCTGAAACAGAGAGCGACTCGGCTCCAAGAGTTAATGGTCCTGCGCTTGAAAGTTTTCCAATAAAGATTCCACCTACAAACACAACGACAACAAGTGCAATTTTTAGAGTTTTGGATATTAATTTTTTTCGATCTTCTGGTGTCATGCTGAAAGTTTAAATAAATGATGAATAAATTCTATTCCTTATCATAAGCTCCGACCGTATAAGTATTTGCAGGATCCCATACCATATAGCCTTCGATTCCTTGTTCGTGCAATGCACGAATTTGATCACGTACCATTGTTGCAGTATATGTTGCACCCATATCGAAATCTTGAATCCATGGACGGAAATGCGCGGCAGTAAGACCCATTGCAACAGCTCGTTCAACTCCTTTTTTCATGGCAACAGTTACTACTTCGTAGGGATGCTCTGCTGGATTTTTTAGTCCATTATAGTTTGCTGGATAGTGAGAAGGATAAATCATCGGTGCTATAAAGTCAAAATATGGCAGCGCCTTTTCCAACACTTGTCCAATACCTAAATCATCCGCATTAGTTGTTGTCATTCCAAATAGATCGGCAGACGTTGGAATACTTGCTGCAGACATTTTTTCGTGCAGTTGTTTAAAGAAAGCTTCAATAGCGTCAGATTTTGTTCCTGCAGTTATTGGATATGCAATGTCTTTGATGTTGCCGTCGGACGGAAACCGAATGTAGTCAAAATTTATCTCGTCAAAACCTTTGTCATAGGATGTTTGTGCTAAACGTAGTACATAATCCCAAACGTTTTGATTTGTTGGATCCAAAAACGATAGACCCTTTTTGTCTTTCCAGACGCCTTCTGTTGATTTGCTTTTGATAGCCCAGTCAGGTTTTAATTTAGTGAGATAAGGATCCTGGAATGTTGATATGCGCCCGATAACATAAATATTTTTATCGTGGAGGGTTTGAATAAGTCCCGAAATATCTTTGATTAAGTCGCGAGGTGAACCAGTTTCTGTTATTACGTGGTCATCTACTAAAAAAGAAACGCGACCTGTTGCATCTTTGATATCAATGACAACTGCGTTTATGTTTGTTGTATTAATCAAGTCGATAAGTTTATCGCGTATAGTTGTTGTACTGGCTACCCATGCTGACATATAGATTGCTTTAACTGCGGTAGGTGTTTCAATGTGAGACATCTTTATTGGCTCAGGCGCTGGTATCTCAATAATAGGCTCTGCCTGTGTTTCTGTCTTGGTTTCTTGAGCTTGTACTTGTCCTGGTTCTTCGGCTTGAGCTGGACCTTTTTCGGCCATGACAACACCAACAACAAATAGTCCGATAATCAGAATACCGAGCGTGCCTATTAACCAAAAAGCTTTTTTGTCCATATAAAGGTAATAAGTAAAATTATAAAGTGTCGCGAAGTTTTTTCATTTCCTGACGAGTAGTCATATTTGCCTCTTCGGTAATATCCTCTGCAAGATCTATTGCAATCTCGTGAATTAATTCCTCCTGATTTACAGAAAATTGACTTCGTATTGCTTTTTCAGCACGAATTCGTGTAATTGCCATTGCGATCAAAAAGATTGCAGGAAGTGCTAATAAGAATTTTTTAAGCCCAGATGGAAGTCCAAGTAATGGAATAATAAAAAACCAGATTCCAAGAAAAAGAAGCATTTTTGCGTGTTTCATATAACCCGATTATATCATAGTTCATTAAAAAGGTGAAAATGCATTCTATGCATTTTCACCTTTTTAATGAACTATTTCTGTGGTCCAACCATAATGACGAATTCGCCTCGAATTTTTTCTGGATTCTGTGTGTAATATTCAAAAACCTCCAAAACAGTTCCCTTTTTAAACTCCTCAAACATCTTTGTAATTTCGCGGGCTACAACTATTTGCCGATCTGGAATGAGTACACTCAAAGACTCCATTGTCTTTATGAATCGATGAACAGATTCGTAGAATATAACGGTTGTTTCTGTGTCTCGGATATCTTTGAAAAATGTTTCGCGTCCTTTTTTATGTGGAACAAAGCCTTTCCATGAAAATTCATGAGCTGGCAGACCCGATGCAGACAGTGCTGAAATTAATGCACTTGCACCTGGAATCGGTGAAATAACAATTTCATCATTAAAATGTTTTTTAATTTCTGCAATCAACATAACGCCTGGATCAGATATGCATGGCGTTCCCGCATCGGAAACCAATGCAAGTGACTTACCTTCTTCGATCATTGCAATTATGTCATTTACCCGAGCAAGTTTTGAATGACTATGGAAACTCATTGTTTTGTTTTTAATTTCGTAATGATCAAGTAATTTCTTTGTCGTACGAGTATCTTCGCATAATATACAGTCAACAGATTTAAGTATTTCAACCGCGCGAAATGTCATATCGGCAAGATTTCCGATTGGGGTTGCAACAATGTAGAGTTTTCCAAGGTCGTTTGACATATGACTTAATGTGATATATTATAACACACGATACATTAAATAACAATAAAATTAAATAAAAATGGAATACATAGATTTTATTAAAGCAGTTGAAGAAGGTACTCTTCCAAGAAAGGAGTTCAACCACATAGCACATTTACGACTTGCGCTATATTACCTGTTTGCAGAAAAAGATCTTTATAAGGCCTTGTCTAAAACAAGATGTCGGATAATCATCTACAATGAAGTCACACTGAAGCAGACTTTGCTGAGTCCAATCTATTCTGAAACGATAACACAGTTTTGGGTTAGAGAGCTGTTTAAGCTGATAAAGCAAAATGAAAAAGCATCTCTTGCTGAATTAGAAAGATTCCTGCTTGCGAGCGAACTTGTAAAATTTGATTACATCTATGGATTCTACACTAAAGAGTTTCTGGAATTTGATTTTTCAAAAGCAATATTTTGCAGACCTAACGTAAAGGAATTTTAAAAAAAGAATACCTATTGTAATAAAAAATGCCCCATCAAATTGGTGCATTTTTTATTCTCCATCTTCAAAGCTTTCAGCGCTTTCAAGTGATTCTAAGATCTTATCAATATTTCCAGCCATTATGTTTGGAATGTTTGACCATGATTGTCGAATGCGGTGATCCGTCACACGATCCTGTGGATAGTTATATGTCCGAATCTTTTCAGATCGGTCACCACTACCAACCTGATTTTTACGATTTGCAGAGTGTTTTGCAGCTTCTGCCTCGTCATGCATTTGTTGAAGTTTCGCGCGCAACAGGTTTAATACTCGTTCTTTGTTTGCAATCTGGGTTCGTTCTACCGTTGATCGGAAGGATACATTTGTTGGTCTGTGAATAACGCGAACGGCTGACTCTACCTTGTTTACGTTCTGCCCTCCTGCTCCACCTGATCGTGACATTTCAAAGTCTAAATCTGCAGGATTTAATTCAATGGTGAACTTTTTCTTTATCGGCATGATGGCAACAGTTGCGGTTGATGTGTGAATGCGGCCTTGTTTTTCTGTGGCAGGAATTCGTTGCACGCGATGAGCGCCTGTTTCATATTGAAGCATTTTATAACAATCTATTCCACGGATTTCAAACGACGCTTCCTTGTATCCACCAAGATCGTTTTCTGAAATATCCAATCGTTTCCATGACCATCCCATTTTTTCTGCAAAGCGTTCATACATTTCTGCAATTTGAAATGCAAACAATGATGCTTCGTCTCCGCCGGCACCTGCGCGAACCTCTAAAACCAATTCATTTGGAAATTCTTCCTCCTCTTTTTCTTTGTCTAAAATTTCCTTGATCTGTGCTTCAACCATATCTCGTGTTTCTTTGATGCGAGCTAGGTCTTCGTTTGCCATATCAGCAAGTGATGGGTCAGATTCAGCGAGTCCTTTTGCCTCATTTTCCTCACGTAAAAGCCGCTCCAGTTCCTGTGCGTGATAGTTTGTTCGTGGATTTTGTTTTAGTTCGTTGATATCCATAAATATATAAACAGTTTAACTGATAAGTTACATAATAAAAAGCCACTCGAGAATCTCGTAATGACTTTTCATTAAATAGTAATCTATTTCTTTCCAGCTCGTGCAGCTCGAGTCTTGAATTTTTCAGCTCGTCCTTCTGTATCCAGTTGCTTTTCTTGTCCTGTGTAAAAAGGATGTGAAGTACTAGATGTTTCCACCAAATACATTGGATATTCGTTTCCGTCTGTGTATTTAACAGTTTCAGTAGTTGGGATTGTTGATCCAACTAAAAACATATTGCCGTTTGTTGCATCTTTAAATACTACTTGTCGGTAATTTTGTGCATGAATGTCTTTTTTCATAAGTGAGGATAATATAGCATAACTTCCCTTTTGCTGCAAGCCCTGTATCTTATCTTAAATAGGACTTATTTTCCTTCCAAGAAATCGATATCTTTTTGGAGCTTTGTAGCTGTATTAAGCACTGAGTTTCCATAGAATTCGTTTGAACCGCTACATGCTCGTCCCGAATAGTATTTACAAGCCGCGTTTCGCTCTGCTGTGTAGGTTTGAGGACCTGCACCATTATCTTTTAACAATAATGATGTTCCAATGATAGCGTGTTCTGGATTCCATGGATCAGCTTTGCTAGATCCTGCAATTGCTGCAATTTTTGATTGGTACAAAATCCATGTAGACGGAATAAATTGTGATGGACCCATGGCACCACCGTAACCACTGTAACCAGACCCTGATTTAATCGGACATGATACGTTGGTCTTGTATGGATCACGACCAACAGAACTTGTAATAGACATAAACGGAGTAACGTCTCGTGTTGGTTTCATTACTGTTGCGATGACTTCACCATTACTAATTCGTTTCCCTGCTCCTGTTGTTTGATCAGTTAAATAACATCCTCCTACGTTTTTTCCAAGACTTGATTCCTGTGTCAGGATGGCAAGAATAAATGCAGGTCGGACACCTGTTCCAGCTGAAGCTTCTTTTGCATAACGATACGCGTCTCCGAAGGCAATCGCACCTTGTCCTCGCAATTCGAACAATCGAGCGTTAATTTGAGATACGCGTTTTTTACGATCAGCAATCACTGCTTCGTAGTTTTTTTCCTGACCTTTACTAATGGTTAGTGCGCGCTCCTTTTCATCTTGTTTTGTCTCTACTTGTTTCTTTTGTGTCTCAAGTTGGAACTTAACATCGTTTTCTTGATTCTTCTTTGTTTCTAGTTGTTCTTTTTCTTCTGTGGTTTTATTCTTATTATTTCGAATAGCAACAAATGAGTTTTGAATCCCTTGATTGATTGATTGCAAGTTATCAACCTCACCTAGGAATCCTGACAGCGTTTTTTTAGATAACAACATTTCAGCAAGCGTCGAATCATCCATCTGGTTTTTCTTTCGTAGGATTCCAGCAAGAGATTCTTCTTGTTCAGACCGCTTTTCATCCAATGTTTGAATGGTTTTATTCTTTTGTGTGATTTGTCCACCCAATTGTTGTAATACTTTGTTTTTTGCCACAATCTGGAGCTTTGCTTGATTAATTTCAGCTGTAAGGATAGTCACGTCGCGTGATAGTGATGCGGAGTTTTTCTTTTGACCATCAAGCTCTGCTTGTTTTTGATTAATTTCAGCTTGTAACTGGGCAAGTTCAGTTTCCAGCTGTTTTCGTTCGGCGTCGGATACCTGCGCAAAAGAAACCATCGGTGACCCAATGATGATCATGATAATAAACAGCACAATAGCTGATTTGATATGAGTAAGAACTTTCATAACTTAAGTACTACAGTATACCAAATATTAACTATTCTGCACAACTAGTTTTCCACATACAATAAAACCGCTTATAATAAGCGGTTTTATTAATGTTATGCAGCTGATTCTTCAGAATCTTCTTTCTTTCCTTTCTTTTCTACTTCGATACTTGATAGATCAACTTCGCCTGATTCCGCAACTTCTTCTTGTAGCCCACCGATTACGGCAACTACTTCGTCTGCTCCAGTTTTGATTTCAACTCCAGATCCAACTTTCAAATCTTTAACGTGAATTTGGTCATGAATGTTTTCTAGTCCTGAAATATCAACTTCGATGTTTTTTGGCAAGTCTTTTGGAAGTGCTTCAATTTCGATTTCATGCAATGTTTTTTCAAGGATTCCAAGTCCAGATTTAACAGCTGGAGAAACTCCTACGAATTCCAATTCTACCTGAACAGTAACTTTTGTTAATTTATTCAAGGCAAAGAAGTCTGCATGGATAACCATATCTGTCTTTGGGTCAACTTGGAAATCATGAATCAAAACGTCATGATTTTTTCCGTCGATTGAAAGAGTTACAGCCGTTGAGTGCCCAGCAGCTTTCCATGCTTTTTTGAATAATTCGCGATCAACGCCAACATGCATTGATTCTGAAATACCTGATCCATAGATAACAGCAGGAATAGTTCCAGCTGCTCGCAAGGCATCAAGGGTTACATTTTGGTCGCGTAGAGTTGCTTGTAGTTGTGTCATAATGAGGATACTATACAGATTTATAAGGAAATTGCAAGCCCGCACACCCAGAATCTGGGTGTGCGGGCAAGAAAAAAGCCGGGAAACCAGCCTTTATCGTACTTCGTATCCTTCTGCCTGCAGCGTGCTTGTAATTGTGTTCATAATATCTGTAATTTCCTGCTCGATCAGTGTCCGTTCGTTTGACTGAAAAACCATGCGGAATGCATATGATGTTTTTCCATCCTTGGTAAAGGTGTCGAATAATCGTGGACCTTTCATCAATAATTCGCCTGCGTTGCCCTTAATAATACTTGAAACAATATCAACCGAAACATCTTCTGTTACCCAAACGGCAATATCACGAGCGATGTATGGATATTCTGACCATTGAACAAAGCTTTGTAAGTTTGATGATATCTCTGGAATATCATATTCAGTTTCAGAAATTGAAATAGTATTTTCAGAAATATATTCATCAAGAGTTTTCTCGGTAATTCCCTTTTTATCTACATAAGCAACATGCATAACCTCACCAGATTTTGGGAAAACAGTTCCGATTTCAAAAATCTTCATATCATCAATTTCAAGTAACTCCTTGTTCAAGCGATTGATTTCAAATGACTCTTTCAATCCGTCAGTTAGGTTTTTTCGGAGTGCAGATTTTCCAACTGCACCACGTGCAACTTCGTAATCTCCTTTTTTTGTAAACGAATACGTCATTACTTCGTGATAACCTTTTGAGACGAGGTCAGTTTTTATTGCGCATATTTTCGCAAACTGCGAATTAATTTCTGGCTTGTTAGTGAGCTTTGGAAGTGTTGCCGGAACATTATTGTATCCATATGCGCGGCCAATTTCCTCGATCATGTCGTGTGGTCCAGTGATATCAATTCGTTCAAATGGAGTAGCAACTGTAAAAACGCCTGCGTCTTCTGCAAATTCATAGCTGTATCGTTTCAAAATCGCACTTAGTTCATCGACTGAGATATTTGCTCCAAGTCGTGCGTTGATGTAATCGGTACTGAACTGTACATGACCTTGCGTAACGGGATTTGGATAGATATCAACAACATCTTCAAATACTGCATCAGGACACATTTCGGCAATTGCGGCAGATAATTCCCGCATTGCAAGATCTGCTTTTTCAGGAGTGAGTTCATTCTCGAATCGTTTTGCAGAATCAGTTAATATATTTAAACGACGTGCAGTTTTTCGAACGGAAACCGGATCAAAGTTGGCAACCTCGATAATAATATCGGTTGTATTTGAGTCGACTTCTGCATGTTTTCCACCTTTTACACCTGCAATGGCAAGAATACTTTGTTCATCAGAAATAACCATTTCACCTGGACTTAGTATCTTTTCCTCGTCGGAAAGAGTTGTAATTACTGATTCAGTATCAACTGTTTTAACAATAATATGTTCGCTTGCAATCTTTTTTGCATCAAATGCATGAGTTGGTTGGCCAATGTCATACATAACCAGGTTCGTTGCATCCACAATATTATTGATTGATCGTTGTCCGATCGATTCCAAATAATTTTTAATCCAATCTGGTGACGGTCCAATTTTTACACCACGAACAATACGGCCCATATAGCGTCGGCAAAGATTCGTTTGAATATCTATTTTTAAGTTAGTCGCAGAACCTTCAATTGGCTTGAAAAATTGACTTGAGTCCTTGAACGTTAGTCCTAGCAGTCCTGCAATTTCTTTTGCCATTCCATAATGTGACTGACAATCGTGATTTCGATCTGGTAATACTTTGATTTCAAATACGGCATTGTCACCAACTTTTTCAATTTCTTCCACCTCGAAAGCGCCAAAGATAATCTTTTGCTCAAGGTCTTCCGCAGATGGTAGTGGTTCTGCGATATATGATTGTAGCCAGTTATAGGAGATTTTCATATTATTCTTTTAAATTTCTTTCACGCACTATTTTAATTATTATCCCTATTAAGATGTAAATTATGTATTGATACCAACCAATTTTAACTTGCCATAAGTAAACTTGCTGTACAATAGGCATAACAACAACTAGAAGTAGTCCGAAAAATAAAGGAACAATTAAAGAGTATAAAAATACACTATAAATAGTCGTGAATATTTTTATAAAAATATCAGAAGCTCTTTTCATATTAAAACTGATTAATTCTTAAATCTCCTTGATATAAATAACGAACATCAGAAATTCCTGTTTTAAGAACTACTAATCGATCAATCCCCATTCCAAAGGCAAATCCAGAATACTGTGTACTGTCGATTCCAGCATTTTCAAGAACACTTGGATGAACCAATCCTGCACCAAGCATTTCTATCCATTTGCCTTTCACTTGAACATCAACTTCAAGTCCTGGTTCTACGAATGGAAAGAAGCTTGGTCGTAGTCTGATTTCAACATCTGACCCAATGAATCGTTTAAAAAATTCAAGAAGTGATCCTTTTAAATTTCCCATAGTGATATCTTTTCCAACTACCAAGCCTTCGATTTGATAAAACTGTGATTCATGAGTCGAATCAGTCGCTTCATTTCGGAATACTTTTCCTGGTGCGATGATTGCAATCGTTTC
>CAYQCC010000001.1:112763-220831 GCA_964415895.1 uncultured Candidatus Saccharibacteria bacterium
AATCAGTCGCTTCATTTCGGAATACTTTTCCTGGTGCGATGATTGCAATCGTTTCGTTCTCAAGAGATTTCCCAGACTTTATAAACTCTTGCATATAACGAATCTGTACTGGTGAAGTGTGCGTTCGCATAACAGGTCGTAAGCTGTGACCTTGATCATCAGTAATCGGCTTTCCATCAGTTTTAACCCAAAACGTATCCTGCATATCACGTGCTGGATGATCACCTGGAACATTTAATGCGTCAAAGTTGTTCCACTCAGTTTCCATCTCTGGTCCCATGGCAACAGAAAATCCCATATCGGTAAAGATACGGATCATATCATTAGTGATTTGAGTCACAGGATGTAATTTCCCTTTTAGTTCCTTCATATTTCACTACAATAGCCTATTTTCAGCATTTTCTCGAGACTTGACAGAGTGCTATATGTCTGATAATTTAGTGATGATTAATATTCATTAAACAAAATTATAAAAGCCATGGTTAGAGAATTTTTAAACACGCTATGCTTTCTAATGATTGGAAAGTACATTTTTGAGACAACAGACAAAACAGTTCGTCTGCCTAAAAAAGAACTTGCTGATTTACCTAATTACTCAAGAATCTTCATTACAGATTTTGATCATTGTGATCGGCCGATATGTAAAATGATTACATGGTACAAAGGTCACGACCTAAATGAGTTTTTGCTGGTTGATTTTTTGATCAAGCACAATCTAAAGCTTGCAAAAGGAATCTATCAGGTTCAGTGTCTGCAAAAAGGTATTCATTTGGAAAAAGATAAGCAATCTTTCTATTATCTGAAACCAAACAGGAATCCTCTTTCATTACTTAGCTTAGAAGGTGCTGATTTGCAAAAATTGCACTACAAACGTTTTTATCCTTATGAACCCTTGTACTTTTATTTTTTTATTTTTACATCTAATAAATATAGAAGCCCTAGGTAGCTTATTCATTGAAAGAAATAAAAAATAACTAAGAAGTTTATCTTCTTAGTTATTTTTTTAGTTTAATATTTTGTTGTGAATTAAAAGGCACGTTTCAAGGATGCGTTGAGCAGTTTAACAAACGGCCTGCCTCGTTCCAACAGCACCTTTCTTTGTTGTATTGAAAAATCTACATGATTTTCCGATGTGATCCACGGACTGCTGAACAGGATTTTAACCAAGCTGTCTTGAGTGACAGTAATGTCTTGCCAATAAAAAGATAGGAATTCGTCCAAAAATGATAATAGCTCTGGGCGAAGCTTTCGATGTTCCGATTGGATTATAGCACGCGTATCTGCATAGTAATTATAATTTACATGATTTCTACGTGCCTGCTTCAGTTTGTGTTCATAGAACATTGTAGCAGCGCTGTTCCATTTTGCCGGTATACCGAATTTTGAAACCGTTTTATTCTCTGCGATAGATTTGGTTTCTTGCTTGAATTTGTAATAAGCACTTTCACCTGTCTTCGCGAGCAACTGCTCTTTTGCCTGTCGTGATGTCTGCAGTATAATCCACGGATATGGTAATGACTTTATGTCTTTCGTAATTGCATTGCCATAGCTTGATTGAATGCTTGGAAATCCGTGCATGTGTAAAAGTGCAATGGTTTCAACGATTCGCGTGTCTGGCAGTATTCCTGACGGATCAAATTGTTTGGATAGTTTCTCCATCGTTTCTTTTAGTTCTTGTGAGTCGAATGTCTTGTTTAGTAGCATTTGTAGTTATTTTTTTAGTTAAGAATTATTTGATTGATGTGAATATATCATGCATTGCATAGATGTCAATAAAACCCTAAGCAATTGCTTAAGGTTTTATTTCAATAATTCTTTCAATATTTCCTGTATCATGGCTGGATTTCCACTTCCCTTTGTTTCTTTCATCATTTGCCCTACAAAGAACATTAATGATGATTCTTTCCCTGCTTTGTATTCATCTGCTACAGATGGGTTCGCGTCAATGATCTTTTGAGCCATTGCTTTAAATGCCTCAGGATCACTTTTTTGAATTAATCCTTCGCGATCTGCAATTGTCTCTGGATCCTCGTCAGCTTTTATAATCATAGCAAGAATATCTTTTGTTGCACGTGAGTTCAGTCTTCCATCAACATTCATTTGAATCAATTTTGAAAATGTTTGAGAACTTGGATATGTCAGCGTGTCATCTTTTGCGAGAAGTCCAAGCATATCTGATGTAATGTAGTTTGAAGCAATTTTTACTGATTCGGCACTATCTAAAATCTCTGCAACTTCTTGGAAAAACGATCCAAGTTTGATATCTGTCACGTAACTTTCAATATCTTCGGCTTTGATTCCGAATTCTGCAAATCGAACGCGCTTTTCTGATGGTAATTCCGCAAGCTCTGATTTCATCTTGGTAAGGTCAAACAAGTCATGCAAATAAAACTTTGGAATGTCTGGATCTGGGAAATATCGGTAGTCATTACTATTTTCCTTTTTTCGTTGTGAAAATGTTCCTTGTTTATTCTCGTCCCACCCGCGGGTTTCTTGAACAATTTCATCTCCGCGTCCTGCTTCGTACAACCCAATCATTCTTTCAATTTCATAATCAATTGATTTTCCTGCAGCGGTTATTGATCCAATATTTTTTACCTCAACTTTTGTTGCGAGTTTTTCTTTCTCGGTTGAAACAGAAATGTTAACCTCGATACGCATTTCACCTTTTTCAATATTTGCATGCGATACTCCAAGCGTACGAACAAGCAGTTGAAGCTCTTTTGCGAATTTCATAGCGGTTTCTGCATCATGGATTACAGGTTCAGTAACAAGTTCCATCAGCGGAACACCAGCGCGATTGTAATCAACTAATGAAAAATCTCCACGATCATGTTTACTGGTTGCTGTATCTTCCTCCAAGTGAATACGTGTGATCTTTACGTCATTTAATTCGCCATTTGCAACGATTGGATATTTATATTGTGAGATCTGATATCCCTTTGGGATATCAGGGTAGAAATAATTCTTTCGATCAAATTCGGTAAAGTTAGCAATATCAGCATTCATTGCTAATCCTACTTTCATAACAGATTCAATAGCTTTTGCATTTGGTACAGGAAGTGTTCCTGGGTGCGCCATACATACTGAACAAATATTTACATTCGGATTCAATTCGTCAGTATCATTTTTACACGAACAAAACATCTTGCTGTTAGTAGCAAGTTCTGCGTGGATTTCCAAACCAATTGTTGGATAGTATTTTACTCCATTTCGTTCAATCATGCGTTCATTATACAAAAATAAAGGTTTTTTAATATGTTGACTTTCTGTAATCTCGTGATATTATTCGAATAACTAAATCTTATAAAAAAATGGAAGAGATAATGCAGCAGATCAAGGGCCTATTTGAAGGTTTAGATATGCAACAACAGGAAGAAATCTTACGAGATTGCTACAAAACGTCAAAGGCAGGAAAAATTATCGATGACTTTGATAAGGAGCACAAAGAGAAATACAGGAAAGATACGTCATATGAAGTTGTAATATCAGATGAGCTTGATGTTATTAAAATAAAATTACATACAGGGGCTGGTGATTACATAGGACACGGTGCAACAGAAGACGGAGCACAAGCTGACGCATGCATAAAAGCAAGAAAAGGATTTATCTAAACGCTCTTTGGAAGGAAATATAAAACGCAGACAACAATATAGTTGGCCTGCGTTTTATATTTGTCATTTTATTTACGCAATATCTTAACTAACCCATCACCTAATTCTTTTAGTGATGAATCGTCATATGCTGAAACTACAAATGATTGCTTTCCTTTTGTAATTTTTGCAACTGATTTCATCTTTTCCTTCAAGGTTTTTTCATCTACCATGTCAGACTTTGTAAAAATGATTACTTCGTCTTTTTCAAGAAGCTCTGGATCATGTTCACCAAGTTCTTTTTTTATCACTGTGTAATCGTTTACCAGATCTTCGCTTTCAAGCGATAATATATGTGCAATTGCGCGTGTCCGTGTGATATGTTTTAGGAATTTTGTTCCTAATCCTTTTCCATCACTTGCACCTTCGATCAATCCCGGAATGTCGGCAATTACAAATTCGTAAAATGCTCCAAGGTGTGGATCAAGTGTTGTAAAGTGATACGCTGCAACTTTTGATTTTGCATTTGTCAGTGCATTCAATAGTGTAGACTTACCAGCTGATGGTAGTCCAACTAGTCCAATATCTGCAAACATGCGAAGTTCAACATGGAAATCTGCAAATTCTCCAGGTGCTCCAGGTGTTGATTCGCGAGGTGTCGTATTTTTTGATGATTTAAAGTACTCGTTTCCAAGTCCTCCGCGTCCACCTTTTAAAATTAATATTCGTTGATCAACATGATCCAATTCAAAAGCTTCTTTTGTAATCATGTTTGTAATCACAGAACCTATTGGAAACTTCAAAACTAGATCTTTTCCTTCACCACCTTGTCGTCCAAAGTTAGCTCCTGAATCACCATTTTGTGCTTGGAAGTCTTTACTATTACGGTAAAAGTCTAAATATCCAATATCAGATACTGCCTCAATCCATACGTCGCCACCTGCGCCTCCGTTTCCACCACCTGGACCAGAAAGAGGTTTGAATTTTTCTTGGCGCCAACGAACAACGCCGTCACCGCCGCGTCCTGCTGAAATATGAATTTGTACTTCATCGATAAGTGCCATAAGGTTATTAAAATAGCACACTTTTTAGAAAAAATCAAATTACTCGGCTGAAAGAGCTTTTTTTGCTAAAGCAATAGCACTTTCTTTTGTTTCTGCTCCGAATAAGAATCCTGATGGGTGGCAAAACTTTGCATCAGATGTACCTGTTACCTTTACAAGATCGTCATCACGAAGTCCTCGCCACGACTCAGGTAATAATTTTCGAGATTCCATTAATACTGGATTTACTGGAATACATTCTATTTTCCAACCACTTCCTTTCATGTTTGGATATACGACATAGACTGGTTCAGAATATTCTGCGAGCCTTTTCCAGATTGGTCTATCATAATTTTTTTCAAAAACTAAAATGCTTTTATCAGGCGTGTCTTGGTATACCAATTTTACTTCTTCGAATGCTTTTTCAAGTGCGTCACGACTGCGAATCATGCGCGTTAATATTCCACGTGCAAATGCTGCAGCTGCTTCAAAACGACACAGCATGGTTGGAGCTGTTCCTGGTTCATCACCTGTTGGTCCAAAGTTTGCAATATGAATACCAAGACTCGTATATCCAGAATCTGTAAATAATAATGTGCCAATATAATTTTGACCACTATCGCCTGAATCAATTTCTTGAATCAAACATCGATCAATTGATTGCCATACATCATCACTGCTGCAGATTTCTCGTCCAAAATGTTTCCAGACTAATCCAGCTGATGCATACATCACACCATTGTCACGTGCGCCTGCGCGCTCTGCCTGATGATGATCATATCGATTGGTTGTCGGATCATATTGGTTTCCTGTATCAAATACAATGTCGCCTCTTGCAATAACGGATTCATCGCGACTGCGAGTAAGTTTCCAGCATGCACCACGTCGTTCCAATACTTCTTGTAAAATAGCGTACGCCATCACATCGTCAGCGTGAAAGCTTTGATCATGTGTTATTAGGTGATAGCGCTTTGCGAATAATTTATGTAGCAGTTTCATATAAATTTATACTATCATACAACAAAAAACTTCCCTATTCGGGAAGCTTTAATTTATATAAACAAGTCGATAATCCACATGATGACCGACACTACAATTGACCCAATCAATGCTGGAACAAATCCAGTGATTGCAAATCCTGTAACTACCAATGATGCAAACCAGAAGAATAATGCATTCAACACGATTCCAAATAATCCAAGCGTTAAAATGTTTACTGGAAGTGTCAAAAGTGAAATGATTGGTTTGATAAAGGTATTAACCAATCCAAGTACCAGTGCTACAAATAATGCTACTACAAATGATGTTACAGAAATTCCTGGAACAAAATATGCTGTTGCGAGTACGGCAAGCGTAAGTGCTAACCATTTTAATAGAATTTTAATCATATAAATGCAAATGAACAAATTAATAATTTCCCTAAGCTAATAATTCTTCAACTATCTTTTTAATATCATCGCCATCGGCTTTGCCTTTGTATTCTTTTAGAATTGCGCCGACTACCATTCCTGATTTTGATTTATCAACATTCATTTCTGCAATTTTTGCTTGAATAATTGGAAGTAATTCCTCGCGCGACATCATCGCAGGTAGGAACTCTTTCAAAATCTCTAATTCCTTCGATTCGTTATCTGCAAGTTCCATTCGTCCTGCAGCTGTAAATTGTTCGATGGAATCTTTTCGTTTCTTTGATTCTTTTGTGACGACGTCAATTGTTTGCTCGTCTGTTAATTCTGTTTGTGGAGTTCCTCCGTTAGCAACAGAGTAATTCATGAATGCTGTTGAAAGTCCGCGTAATACATTTAATCGAACAGTATCTTTTGCTTTCATGGCGTCTTTGATTCCGCCTTTAATTGTTTCTTGAAGTGACATATGGTGGGATTATATCATGAAAAATAGAAATGAAAAATCTGTAATGACCATATTTTGAATAGGTGGTCATTACAGATAGTAGGTATTTTATGTTTTTTAGAAAGCTTTTTCCACGATTGTGCACAACTCACGCATTGTTATTGGAATGTGGTAATACGTTTGTTGTCCATAGGCAATGGATTCAATAGTTGGAAAACCTTTTGGCCTTCCTGCAAGGAACAGCATGCCTGCATAATCGTCTCGATGGATAAGTCCAAAAGACTGGTTTGCTGTGGCTTTGCATCTTTTCACAAATTTGCGGATCTTTTTCAGCAGTTTTGTGATTTGGCGTTTAAGTGACTCTAGTGCTTTCATTTTCAATTTTTTATTTGGTTATCTTTAAACTCTATACCTGTATTCCAGATTCGTCAAGCTGTTTCTCTTCACTCATAAAATTTGGTATACTTCATCACATGACTGCAATACTTATTATCTTACTCGTTATCATTACCCTACTGTTAATTTATGTAGGATTTTTCAAGAAACCACCAGAACAAAAAGCTGACGATACAGGATTGAAATTGATTCTTCAGCAACTAAATGAAGTATCACGAACCGTTGATGATCGTATGCACAAAATGTCCGAGGTTGTTGATACAAAAATGAACCGCTCGTCCGACATTGTTCAAAAATCTTTGGAAAATCAATTCTCTGAATCACAAAAACTAATTCGTGAAATTACTCGAGAACTAACAGAGGTAAAAGAAACTGGAAAACAAGTTATGGGATTTGCTGATCAGCTGCAATCACTTCAAGATATTTTGAAAAACCCAAAGCAGCGTGGAGTGCTTGGTGAGTATTATCTGGAAACATTATTAAAAAATGTGCTTCCACCAAACTCGTTCCAGATGCAATACGGATTTCTGAATGGAGAAATTGTGGATGCTGTTGTATTTATTAAAGATAAGGTTATTTGTATTGACTCGAAATTCAGTCTTGAAAATTATAATAAGATGGTTGAAATGCAAGATCCGGTTGAAAAGGATAAGCTTGAGAAATTGTTCGTAAACGATTTAAAGAATCGAATTTCTGAAACATCAAAATATATTCGACCGAATGAAAATACGATGGACTTTGCGTTTATGTTCATTCCGCACGAGGCAATCTACTATGATCTATTAACAAACAAGGTTGGAGCGCTGCGTGAAGAGTCTGAAAACCTAATCCAGCGTGCTGCAAGTAAATATAAAGTGATTATCGTATCACCTACGAGCTTCCTAGCATATCTACAAACGGTACTGCAGGGCTTGAAAGCGATGCAGATCGAGGAAACAGCAAAGGATATCATCAAACGTGTAGATGAACTTGGAAAACATTTGAAAGTCTATGAAGATTATCACGGGAAGCTCGGCAATTCCCTGTCTACCACGATCAATCACTTCAATGCGTCTAACAAGGAGCTGCGAAAGATTGATAAGGATGTGATGCGAATCACCGGAGAAAGCATCGGAATTGATTCATTATTGATTGAAAAACCTGAAAGTGAAGAGTAAACAAAATCCACGAATAAATTCGTGGATTTGTATTTTAATAAAATTAAACTAATTGTACATTATTTGCATGAAATGCATACGTTTAGCTATAAGGCCCCAAGGAATCTCTGCTACATTTCCTGCGTCATTATGAATCACGCCTTCCATGTGAGGAGCGATATGAGTCATCTCGGTTAAATAATTGCCTGCTGGGTTTATAACATAGTTATTCAACAATGACCAAGACCCTACAAATTTTGGAAAAGGTGACGAATCTATGGGCACGATTCTCGAAAGGCGTTCATGCGATATAAATTGGACATAGTCTTTTGCAAGCTCTGGCCAATCAGCAGTAAGTTGATGAATCTTACCGACGATATCCATTATTTCTTTTTCAAAATTAGGATTTAGATCAACGGCAAGATCAAATATCTGGCGCATGAATCTGACATAAGCAATCTCGAACGTGTCATAGCAAAAATAATACTGATTTAACATGTTTTTTAGAAAAGTATCTTTTGCTATAAGAGATCTTACCTTTGGATCTGTTTCCATAAAGACCGAATGAAGCAATCCGTCGTGGCTCGTTACATGATAAAGTATATGGATTAATCGAATAACTTTTCGATAACTTTCCTGTTTTTGCATTATCGGAATAATCGCTGCATCAAAGATGATTGTCGGATGATTGATAGTAAGGTGAAATTCATATTTTTTATACGGAAGCTTATCCAAATAAATCTTTCCTTCACCATAAGCATATTGCTTTCCATCTAGTTCAACAAATTCTTGCCCAGTATAAAGAAACTTCAATGTGATAGGTTCTCTTAGTAAATCTTTACTAAAGATAAAATTTTGCTTTGTTGAGTATTGGTCCGAGCTTGTTAATATATGAAACCAACCATTTATCATTTTATAAGAATGATTGATTGCATCATGGTGACCAACAGCGGCTCTGTACATCTTTTCCCAGTTCATATCAGTCATATGCTCAAAAGGACAAAAATTGAAGCCGAATACAGAAGTCATCACATCTTCTTTAATGGCTAGATTTTCTTTTATTATTTCCTGGTAAGGCTTTAAAAAGAAATTCATCTTGCAGTAATAAAGAAGCTTTTGCTTCCAGTTCTTTCCTGAAATTAAATCCAGTTTGTTAAAATCTACTTTTGACCTGTACATTACTTGGTCGAGTCTTTTCTGAAGATCCATATGGTTTGTTTTTAAGTTGAAAATAATAGTTACTAACGACAAATTATCATAATATATCATTATGTCAATAGTTACAAAACCTTTATTTTATGCTATTTTAGGCGAGGTCAAATTATTAGCTATTAATGCGCTCTCCTAACCCTTTCCCACTTCAGATTACGGCTGCGGAAAGATGGAAGCGCCAATTATTTATGACAAATACAAGCACAGATCTTGCTGAATTGATGAAAGGCATCATGGCAGGAGAAGCATACAAGCCACTTATTTTAGGTGACTTAGTAGAAGGAACCGTAATCACAACATCAGGTATCACTATGTACATTGATTTGGGAATCTACGGAACCGGTATTATCTACGGACGAGAATTCTTGAATGCAAAAGACATGATCAAGAATATTAATGTCGGAGATACGGTAAAAGGTAAAATTATCGAAACAGAAAATGAAAATGGTTACATCGAACTTTCATTGAAAGAAGCTCGCCAAGCGTTGGTTTGGTCAGATGCTGATAAGATGATGAAGTCAGGTGAAATCCTAGAACTTCCTGTTAAAGAGGCAAACAAAGGAGGTTTGATGGTTGAATGGCAAGGTATCCAAGGATTCCTTCCAGCTTCACAGCTTAAGGCTGAGCACTATCCTCGCGTTGACGACGGTGACAAAGACGAAATCTTGAAAGAGCTTAAAAAACTTATTTCAAAGAAACTAGCTCTTACTATCATTGGAGTTAATCCAAAGGAAGGAAAATTGATTTTCTCTGAAAAAGGAAATATCAAAGAAGAGAAAAAAGAAATCGCTACTAAATACTCAGTTGGAGATGTGTTGGACACAGAAGTTTCAGGTATTGTAGATTTCGGAGTATTCCTTCGAATCGAAAACAATCTGGAAGGATTGGTTCACATCTCTGAGATGGACTGGTCATTGGTAGATGATCCTCGCGTATTGTTCAAACTTGGTGACAAGGTTCAGGCCAAGATCATCGAGATCAAGAACGGAAAGATTTCATTGTCTATCAAGTCATTGAAAGAAAATCCTTGGACAAAAGTTGAAGGAAAATACAAGAAAGACGATGTTGTTTCAGGTGTGGTTATCAAGTTCAACAAGCACGGTGCCTTGGTTGCGATCGAGGAAGGTGTTGCTGGTTTGATCCACGTTTCTGAATTCGGCGATGAAAAGAAATTGAAAGAAAAGCTTTCTCTAGGGAAATCATATTCATTCAAGATCACATTGTTTGATCCAAAAGAACACCGAATGACTCTTGCTATTGTAGATTAATCTACGCAATAAAAAACCACTCTTATTGGGTGGTTTTTTATTGATTATAAATTGTCATAGCCTTTTCTTTTCCTTCCGTTAGGATAGTTCCAATTGCTTTATGGATTGTTTTGGCAGTTTCTTGCAATGTTTCAAGTTCGCTTGGTTCAAAATGTCCAAGCACTGCTGGTTTTACCAATTCCCCATTTTCAAGAATGCGAGATATTCCAATACGGATACGGATAAATTCTCGACTTCCTAAATGTTCTTCGATTGATTTTATTCCATTATGACCGCCGCTTCCTCGGTCAAATGAAATTTTAAACTTTCCAAGTGCTAAATCTAAATCATCGTACATGACAATGATGTTTTCAGGGCTAATACCTTCTTTAGAAATGAAATAATCTGCAGTCTTGCCTGATTCGTTCATGAATGTGTTTGGTTTAGCAATTTGGAACGTAGCGTTTCCAATCTCAGCCGTGGAAACTTCTGCAAATGCATATTTATTTTCATGCCAATCAAGATCTGAAAATGCATTATCAGCAACAAGCCAACCCGCATTGTGACGAGTTTTTGCATATTGATTTCCTGGATTTCCAAGTGCGATAATGGCGTACATAACGTCCATGGTAGCATATTATGCATTATTTACCACAGACTCGGCATTTTCAATTCTTTTACCCACTATTACGAAGACTATATTTGCAATGAGCAGTATAATCATAAATATAGCAATCCATAACATATTGCGGAAATTACCTTTTACAGATGGTTCGATAACCTGAGCCGCTTCTGCAGATGAAAACAAGGATTCCTCGATTGGCTCAGGTTGAGCTATTGGTTGAATAGTAGGCGTGCTTGAATATGTTATCGATTTAGTTTTTTGTTCAGAAGTATTATATCCATCAGATGTGAAAAGACTTGGAGATTGAGACCAATTACTTAGTTTGTGAATTTGAAATGGAATCAGCACTGAGCCATCTTTTGGAATAACGGTATCAACGGGAAATCTGAATGATTGATTGCTTGATTTCAAATCCCAATTGCCTATATTTAATTCATTTGTTGATTGATTTGAAAGCGTGATTAATCCATTTGTGTGATTGATGGAAACTGATACTGATGCAGGAATAACTGTGATCGTTTGTTTATGGATAGTGTTAGGTTCTTCTTTAAATGAATCACTATAATATCGTAGTATAACGACATACGTTCCTGGATAATGATAGATATAGTTAAATGAGGTGCTTCGATCAAATATATACGAACCTCCATCGCCCATTGTCCATTCAAACCGTCCACCAAGAGAAACTAACCCTTTACCGTCCTTTTTCACAGTTGAATCAAACACTGCAGGATTTTTCTGAATTATAATCTCAGGAATAATCATTTGTGCTGAGTAGACAGAATCTGCTCGGATGAATATTTTTGCTTCTTCTTCGTCTATAGCACTGTTTGTTTCGTCATCTGGTGGATCTTCATCATTGGGGTCATTATTGACTGTTACATTCGCTGCTGAAGGCGTAGGTGCTCCTGTTATCCATGTTGAGCCTTTACGCTGCATAGTTTCTTTTGTTGTCGCGTTTCCCGCAGTCCATCCAGATGTCATATTTACCGTATCGATAACTTGTTCTGTATTATTCTTTAAACTAAAGTTTTCTCCAGTATTACTCATAGCTCCACTGTAAATAACTCCTGCAGTGATGGCAGGGATCGTATTGTCATCGGTTCGCTCGAGCAACATATAACCACCAGCACTTATTGAACCTGTTAAATTAATTGATGGAGACCCGTCACTTGCTTTTAATGTCCAACCATCAACAGTGACAGCAGATGTCCCGCTATTAAATAGTTCAATCCATTCGTCGTTTGCTGATGTAGCGGTACCCATCCATGCAATTTCATTGACAATAACGTCTGCATGTACTGTGTGACACATAAAAAATATTCCACATATAAATATAAAAACGACATGTCGATAATTCATACATGTCGTTTTTATCATATTAATCTAAAATTTTCTTCAAGATTTCTTCTGGAACTTCACGAGTGGCTTTTGGGTGTTCAAAATTAAATTCTTCAGGTAAGTCAGTGGTGTCTGGCTCAGGAATAATTATTGGAGCTGAAGCTGCCTCCGTGCTTGGACTTATTGCTGGTGCAGACACAATGGTTGTTTGAATTTCTGGTTGAGTCTCCTTTGAACTTGTACCTACGATGACTTTTTGCAATGTATCATGCAGTGATTCTGCAGGCACTTTCTTTATAGGTGCTGGTTTCTCGACAGTTTCTTGCTGTTTTATTTGCTGAGCTTTTTGTAATGCTTCAAGGAGTACATTTTTTGTTTCAGTTTTTGCAGCGCGATCTTTGACCGGTTTTTCTAAACTCTTTGGCACAATGTTTACTGACTCAACCTTTATTTCTGGTTTTATTGTTTCTTTACTAACAGGTTTTGTTACAGTCTCGATTACTTCAGTCTCGCCTGATTCACCTAACTGATCTAGTAATCCAAATATTTGTGGAGATAATGTAATCGGCATTTCTTCTTGAGCAGGTTTTGGGTCTTCTTTCTTTTCAATAGGCACAGAAGCCTGCGAAACAGTATCAAAAACAGGAGTTGATGTCGTAGGTGGCATGGCAGATTTTGGAACAATAAATTGTGTTCCGCCGCCAAGTGGTGCCGCTTTTTGTGC
The DNA here is from genome assembly GCA_964415895.1 of uncultured Candidatus Saccharibacteria bacterium. Lineage (GTDB taxonomy): Bacteria > Patescibacteriota > Minisyncoccia > Phycocordibacterales > UBA1006 > CALMMZ01. Next base: position 125,932 of record CAYQCC010000001.1, read on the forward strand.
ATCATCCTTTCGAACAACCCTACGCTGTTCATTAAACCATCCCATAATCTTTTCCTCTACCTCTACTCTATTTTTTGCATACTGGCGGCGTGATGCCGCAATCACTGCTTCCAGTTGTGGCGGTTCAAGAGGCTGAATCGGCCCAAGTGTTGCAGCAGAAAATGGTCGTGAAGACATTCCATCAATCAATAACGTTAGGAACACTTGTCCAAATCCAATATTTTGCAAATCTTCACCCGTAAACACTGGGGTAAATACTCGTTCAAGAAATTCTGCATCGAATGGCCCTACACGGAAACTAATAATGGTTCCCATGTTTCCAAATACTGCATCACGAATAGATTCCTCCATTTGTGCTACGAACTGGTTTGCAACGGTCAGAGCAAGTTTATATTTTCGTGCCTCTGAAAGAATGTTAGCAAATGAATCATTGGCAAAGTTTTGGAACTCATCTACATAAAAATATAATGGTGGAACCAATAAAAGTTGTTCTGGCGTCAGGTCTGCACGTGACATTGACGCTAGGTAAATTTTTGTAATGATCAATGCGCCAATCAGTTTCGAACTTTCCTCCCCGATTAAACCTTTTGAAAGATTGATAATAACAATCTTCCGCTGATCCATAGCGTCTCGGAAATTGAATGTTGATTTAGCTTGTCCGATGATATTTCGAGCAATTGGATTGGTCGTAAATTGTCCGATCTTGTTTACAAGTGCACCAATCGCCTCGCTCCATCGTTTGTCGTCCCACTTTGAAAGTTCGTCCCATGCATTTCGTACTGTTGGATCAGTTACATTTGCAATAACTTTTTTACGGAAATCTTTATCCGTTAACATTCGGTTTACAGACAAAAGGCTTGGTTCTGGGTATTCCAAGAGCGCAAGCATGCTATTGTTCAAGATATATTCCATTCGTCCTGAAAAGGCGTCTGGCCAGATCTTTTTAAATACAGTCATCAATCCATCAGCAATCAATGATCGCTCTGATGCGCTGGCACCTTCTGCGATTTCCATCGGATTAAAGGCCACTGGAAATTCAGAATCTCCTGGCGAGAAATAAATTACATCATCAATTCGATTGCTTGGAATATATCGAAGAATTTTATCTGCACTTTCTCCGTGAGGATCCAAAAAGGCAATTCCATTCCCATTATAAATATCCTGAACGATCATGTTTTCAAGTAGAGTTGTTTTTCCAGTACCTGATTTTCCAATAACATACATATGGCGAAAACGATCCTTTGCGCGGATTCCAAACTTTGTCATTCCATTACGAAAATCTGTTTTTCCGAGATATGTTATTTCAGCTAAGTTGTCCATAATTACTGCATAGTATAAATGAATATACGCTTTTTTACAAACAATTTCATTCCCCAATCTCTCCCCAGTCTTGTACACTTCACCGACAGGCTCGCGCATGATATGTTAGGAATATGAAACAAAAAGTCGGACAACACATTGTGCGCATTCCACCACAGGATATCGATGCGGAAAAAGCCTTACTAGGATCAATCATGGTTCGTCCAATCGGCGTACACGATATTATGGATGTTATTCGTCCAGAAACATTTTATGTCGAAAAACATGGAATGATTTACAAGGAAATGCTTGATTTAATTAATAAAGGCGAGCCAATTGATCTAGTATCGATGACAACAAAATTACGTGAACGAAAAGTATTGGAAACAGTTGGTGGTGTTGATTACTTACAAGAAATTGTAGCCATGGTTCCTGCTTCAACAAACATTGGGCACTACGCTGATATTGTTTCAAAGAAATCAAGTTTGCGAAATCTTATTTCAGCTGGAGACGATGTTTCTGAAATGGGCTATCAGGAAGGTGAAGAAATTGAAGAAGTATTAGATCAGGCAGAGAAAAAGATATTAGACGTAACTAACAATGCAGGTCGCGTTAAAAAATTCGTAACAGCTCGTGATATTTTGCCTGAAACATACGAAACGATTCAACGACTTGCAGATAACAAACATGAATTGCGTGGTGTACCATCGGGTTATAAAAAATTGGATGATATGCTTGGTGGATTCCAAAAATCTGACCTGGTTATTTTGGCAGCGCGACCATCAATGGGTAAGACTTCCCTTGCGATGGATATCGCACGAAAAGCTGCCATGATTCACAATGTTCCTGTTGGAATCTTTTCACTTGAAATGTCCGCATTGTCATTGATGGATCGTATGCTTTCATCAGAAGCGAACGTTGATAGTTGGAAAATGCGAACGGGAAATCTGCGTGAACAAGACTGGCTGGATTTAACCGACGCTATGAGTCGTTTGCAAAAAGCCCCTATTTTAATTGACGACCAACCAGGAAATTCAATCTTGAAAATGCGTAGTACTGCGCGTCGAATGAAAATGGAACATGGTCTTGGAATGATTATTATCGATTATCTCCAATTAATTACGACTACAAAAAACTTTGATTCGATGGTAAACCAAGTAACAGAAATTTCACGATCGTTAAAAGGATTGGCTCGAGAATTAAATGTTCCTGTTATTGCACTATCACAGTTGAACCGATCGGTTGAAACACGTGGTGGACGACCTCGACTATCTGATCTTCGTGATTCAGGATCTATCGAGCAAGATGCCGACGTAGTAATGTTTATTCACCGAGACAAAGAAGACCAGTCACAACTCGCGGAAATTCTTATTGAAAAACACCGAAATGGACCAACTGGAATGGTTGAATTGGTATTCGATGGTAGTAAGACAACCTTTATCGAGGTTGAGAAACGAGACTTTAGTGATTTTGCACCAGCTGCAGCGGCTCCTGGAGCACCAGGTGGATTCGTAGAAGATAACTTTTAATCATGCAAACACCTTTTGAACAATTGGCACATTTATTTACCAAATTCCCAGGAATTGGTCGACGACAGGCAAAGCGATTTGCCTATTTCGTCGTTCAGTCAAACCCGGATTTCATTGCAGAGCTTCAAAACAAGATTACTGACACGCGAAAAACGGTTAAGCTCTGTCCTGTTAGTTTTCAGTACTTCACAACAAATGATCCAGCTGTTACAACGTCTCCTATTGTGCGAGATATTACACGGGACAATTCAATCTTGTTAATTGTAGAAAAAGATCAAGATATCGAAGCCTTTGAAAAATCAATGACCTATCATGGACAGTATTTTGTACTTGGTAACCTTGGAAACTTGTTAGATACGGAAATGGATGACCAATTTCGTATTAAAGCTCTTATAAAGCTGATTAATCAAAAAGGAACAGATCTGGAAGAGATAATATTTGCACTTCCCGCAAACCCTGATGCAGATCGCATTGCGGAAACCTTAAAACAAAAACTTTCACCGATCTCAGAACAATTTGGATTCAGTATTTCACAGCTTGGACGCGGATTTTCTACTGGAGCTGAGGTTGAATACGCGGATTCTGAAACTCTAAGCAGTGCGCTTGAGAATAGAAAATAATACTGTATAATTGAAATATATGAAATTCTCACCTGATTCTGCAAAAAAAACGATCAAAAACGGCATTCTAACAGTGGGACTTACGCTAGGACTTGCTACTATTAGTAATGCTCAAGAAAACAAAGGAGCAGTAAAAGATACTGAAAAACCAGTTGTTGAAACTGCTGTACAAACTAATATCGAGAAGGATAACCAACTTATTCTTAGTAAAATAGTTGCTATAGAAGTTGGCGCGCAAAAACAGGCACAAAAAGTTGTTGAGGATGGAAAAACTACGTACGCGTTCATGCGCGAATCTGAAGTTACTCGCCAGGCAGACTATCAAACATCTGCTATCGAGGAAATTGCTACATTCAATGCAGCAAGCATCTATATTAATAGCGAAGAAAACGGAAAGTCGTTTAATGTTGCAGCACGAAGCGTTGGTGACATGAATGTTTTACAGCAGGAATCAGAGATTATGAATGAGTTTGGATTCAAAAATCCAAACAATGTTCTCAAGAAAATGTCAGCAGTTGATACGTATGTAGTCGTTGGAATCCATGGATCTAATCTTGTTATACGACTTATAAATCCAACAACAAAAGAAATGACTGTTCATGAATATGATTTGGAGCTCAATCCAAATCGTACTTTGGAACAACAAGCTGATAAAATTGCCGAAGTAACACAAGAAAAAGTCCAAGAGTTACTAAAATAAAAAACACTTCTCGGTGTTTTTTATTTTACAAAGCTTTTTAAAAAATCATAAGCTGCTCTTTGGTCGGCTTGTTTTATTGAGAGGTATTTATGATAATTTTCTTCAGAGTCAAGAAAATACATTTTAATATCAGCATTCTCAATAGTTTCTAACGTTGAATTAAATAATTCTTTTTCAACAGGTTTTTCTTCTTGCTCACTTACCCATTCATAATCATTTCGGTGTTCAGTTGACCTAAAGTTTTGGGAATCAAATACATATATGGCTCCTCCTTGGTCTTGTTCTTTAAATTTTTCTTTTGAAACAGGTAGTGCAACAAAATATTCACCATTATAGATTCCAGCAGACCACCCATAAGCTCCTTTTGCTAAATATGACAAAGCTGTCTTTTTATCTGGAGATGCGAAAACAAACTCTTTTTCTTCACCTTCAAATATTTTATTTTTAGGAATTAGAGAATTAATATCTTTCTTGGGTGATCCATGATAAAGAAATTTAGGCTTTTCCATATTATTCTTTTGGTCGCATGATTGGGTAAAAGATTACATCGCGTAGATTGTCCTGCTCTGTTAGAATCGCCACTAATCGGTCAATTCCAAGTCCAAAACCTGTCATAGGCGGCATTCCGTGCTCCATAGCAGTAATAAATCGCTCGTCGCTTTCCATGGCCTCGTCGTCTCCTCCAGCTTTTGCAGCAGATTGCTTATCCAGTAGTTCACGTTGAACAATTGGATTAACTAATTCTGCGTATTGATTGGTGATTTCTGCGCCTGCAATGATCAATTGAGTAACCTGCGCAGTTCCGTCAGGATTTTGTTGTGCAAGTGGTTTCAATTCGCTTGGGTAATTCATTACGAATGTCGGTTGAACAATATTGTTTCGTGAAGACTTTTTATATACATGATCGAGTAAATTTCCTCGTCCTGTTTTTGCAACATCTTCGTCACTCATTCCCCATTTCTTTGCAGCAGTTTTAATGTCATCCATTGACGCAGTTGCCATATCCAGACCTGCATTTTTTCGAAGTAAGTCATCAAATCGAACTCGTTCCCAAACACCGTCCAGATCAACTTCTACCTTGTTTCCATGTTTATCTTCAACCATGAACGCCATCTTACCAATAACGTCTTTTGCTAATCCTCGAATCAGGTTTTCAGTCCACTGCATGTTGGTTTCTAATGTCTCGTAGGCTGCATACCATTCCATCATCGTAAACTCTTGGATATGGGTAGGATCTGAGCCTTCGTTTCGGAAGTTCTTGCTGATCTCATAAATTCGGTTATAACCTGCAACCATCATCATTTTGTGTTCAAGCTCCATGGCAATACGTAATACCATGTCCATATCATAATCATTGTGATGAGTGTTGAATGTGCGCGCCATTGCCCCACCTGCTTGATTTTGTAAAATTGGTGTTTCAATTTCAAGGAAATTTTTGTCGTCAAAAAACGTACGAATATATTTGATAATTTTAGCTCGTGTTTCAAATCGTTTGTATACATCATTATCAACAATCGCATCCAGATATCGTTTTCGCATTTTTTCTTCTGCATCTTCAAGTCCGTAATGTTCCGACGGAATTGGAAGAAGTGTTTTCGTTGCCATTGTCCAAGATTTTACGAGTAAACTTTGAGCACCTTTTTGTGTCACAAATAATATTCCTGTTACAGAAATAAAGTCACCTAAATCAACCGAACTTGAAAACAGTTTGAATAGTTCTTCGTCAATTTCGTCTTTCTTGAAAACAGCTTGAAATTTTTCAGTTCCATCAAATAATGTTGCAAACATGATCGCGCCTTGTCCACGTAATGATAAAATCCGCCCTACAATAGAGGCTGGTTCTTTCGATAATTCAAGCGACTCAAAATTACTTACTACTTCTGATAAGGTGTGAGTTCGTGCAACTGAGACAGGAAATGCCTCCATTCCAAAATCTTTTAATAATGTTAGCTTTTCAGCGCGTACGGAACGCAATTCATCAAGTGATGCCATAATGAAAGGATTATAACACTAATCACCTGTTTTTTCCACAAAAAAAAGGACTTGCTCTCACAAGTCCTTTCGGCACGGATGCCTACATTTAGTTCAGTACATGTATAATAACACATATCTATACTGAATGCAAGTAACTATTGAATGGACACAATTGTGTAAGAAACTTCACCTCGTGGTGTCGTAATAGTAAATGTGTCGTTTGCAGACTTACCAACCATCATAGAACCCATTGGCGAACTTGTAGATATCTTATTCTGGCCAATATCAGCTTCTGTATCTGACACAATCATGAATGTTTTTGTATCTGTATCACCATCTTTTTTCACAACAACTGTTGCACCAAGTTCAACTTTTCCAGAATCAGATCGCTTTACGATTTCAGAATGTTTCAAGATATGTTCGATTTCCATAATACGTGACTCATTCTTTCCCTGTTCTGCACGTGCTGAATGATATTCCGCATTCTCAGATAAGTCTCCGTGTGCTCGAGCTGTTGCAACTCGTTCGCCAATTTCTGTGCGCAAAGTTCCCTTGCGATCTGCAAGTTCTGCTTCAAGTTCAACCTTTTTTTGTGCTGTAATAAGTTCTTTTTCCATATTCGTATCAATAACAATTAATCGTTTTAATAAGTCTTCCAGATGTAAAATCCGTCCTGTATTTTTTGCCTGCGCTGTTCGTGCTGCGTCCCATTCCGCATTTTCAGGCAAGTCACCTAGTTCAAATGCTTCGCCAACCTGTCTTACAATATCGGGCCGCTCAACGGTTTTTAGGTAATGTAATTCAGCTTCAAACTTTTCCTTTGTTTGTTGACTGACAAACTCTGGTTCCATATCTGTGATACTAACATATTTCCATAATAAAAAAAACTATGATTCTGATAATTCAGAATCATAGTCCATTAAGAAATTCGCTTCAATTTAGCTGGATGGTGAACATGTTACTGCTTTTTTTGCATCTTTGTTTCCGTCCGGTTTGTGGTCAGCAGCTGTAAATCCCGTTGGGTCCAAGCTGGTTCCACCTTTGAATAATTTTCTCATGATGTAATCCCTATTTTAATTAGGTTGAATCAAATATATCAAACAGTAACTTAATGTCAAGTACTAAATACTACTAAAAAATTCAGGTTGATTATTTTGAATCCAATCAAACAATACGCGAACTGCTCGTGTTGCACCTGCTTGGTTAGTTGACGGAGCTAAGTCCATTACAACAGAAAACGCATATCGTGGGCTTTCATACGGAAAGAATCCTGTTGACCAAGAGTTCATCGAACGATTCCCTTTTCCAATTTGAGCCGTACCCGTTTTAACTGCAGCATGAACATACGGAACATCAAGCGTTGTTGCCGTACCACGTAGTACGGTCTGACGCATAGCATCACGAATAATTTGGTAATTCTTTGGATCAATTCCAGTTATTTCAATCTTCTCAAAATCCTTTATCGGAACATCTTTTTCTAAGTGTGGCGTAATCAACGTTCCGCCGTTTGCAAGTGCGCCAACCGCTCGAACCATTTGTAATAGAGACACCTGAAAACCAAACTGACCAATCGCAGAGTTATACGTATCACCTTGGCGCCAAGCGTTATCAGTTGCAAATGCTTTTAGTTTCCATTGTGGTGATGGAATTGTTCCAGCTTTATCACCATCAAGTTCGAATCCTGTTGGTTGAGCTAATCCAAACTTTTCTGCATATTCATCTATTCGTGAAATTCCAAGCGGTGTTGTAATGCCTTGCGCTCCACCACCAATTGCATAGAAAAACGTGTTTACAGATTCAGCAATTGCAGTGTATACGTTTGTAGTACCATGACCTCCTTTTTTCCAATCTCGAAATACCTGAGGATTACTAGGATCATATCGGTTTGGAATTTCAGTTTCTCCTGTTGAAAACACGGTCGTAGATGGCGTAATAACACCTTCCTGAAGAGCTCCAAGTGCCAAGTAGGGCTTTACTGTCGAACCCGGTGTATAAAGTCCTGTTACAGCGCGGTTAAGGTAAATCTTTCGCTCGTCGGTCGCATATTCTGAAATAATCGCACGATCCTTTCCTTGTGATAAAATATTAGAATCAAATTCAGGATAACTGGTCATAGCAATAACTTCACCTGTTTTCAAATCTGTTAAAATCCCAGCGCCTCCTTGGAAATTATTAGACTCGGCCAAATCTTTAATTGCGTTATACATGGCAGATTGAATTCCTGCATCAATAGATAACGTTAGGTTTTTTCCTGGTTCTGGTGGAATCATCATGTTTTCAGATGTGATCTTTCCACTGGCATCAACCTCGACAACCTTGCTTCCGTTTTTACCTGATAGATAATCACCAAACTTTTTCTCAATACCTGATTTTCCAAGAATTGATTCGCGCCAGAAAAAACCTGATTGGTCACGCGTTGGATACCCAACATAACCAAGCAAGTGCCCAAAGCCGCCACCAACAATATAACCACGATGTAAAAATGGCTCACCTTCTGGTGCTGGAACATTCCATGCCATTGCTTTTCCGTTTCGATCGAACACAACGCCACGTTCTGAAAAGATTGGAATTTCGTGAAGTCGATTATTTTCTGACAATGCAAAAAACTTTTGACCACCAACAATTTGAACCTTGACTAGTTGTGCGGCAAAAATCAACATAAACAGAATCACAAAAAAACCGAACAATTTTATTGATCGTTTACTGATAGGCCGCTCAATAATTCCTTCGAATTGTTGTGTATCAAATCCTGGACGATTTTCTGCATCCATCAAAATTTGATCTGGGTCAATGAATCTATTTTTAATTTTCTTTGATCGTCTAAAAATCATAAGAATTTTGGTCTGCGTGTTATTTTCTGCACAATGAATGAAACGATGAAGATTCCTAACATGATTGCCGTATTAATAAATGTTGCATACCAGTGCATACCGGGAATGTGATAATGGATATCGTAAAATAATCCGATAGCAATAATTTCAAAAAAGTTATCAATTAATAATGCAGCAATGGCACATAGCACAAAAACCAACCACCATGGAAATAGGTTGGCACTAATAAACAATGCTATTAAGATTATACAACGAACAATAGCTTGTTTCATATAGGTTTAATAACCTTGTGGGTGGCGGAATTTATTGATAATACGAGCAATGATAGTCAGAATAAGGAAAATAGCAATTCCGTAAAATATAACTCGTGATGAGAAAATAATCACAAACAAGAACAAGACAAAACTATACAGTTTTAGTAAAAATACATTTCCTGTGCTTTGAACCTCTGTTCCAGATCCTTGGAATAAGGTGTCTTGCTGACCATCCAAAAGCTTATCAACACGACCACTACGCTTTATATCTTGATCTTCAGTAATAACAGCAATTTGAGTTTCCTTCTCGAGCTTAATTGCTTTCCAGATTTCAAGTTGTGCAGCTCGCCATGCGTCAGCTTTTTCATAAATTGAAATCCCAAAATTTTTGATTGAATTCCAAATACCTTTTGCTTCAACTTTAGCTTCTTCAACCTTTGGAGCTGTCTTTTCCGCAACTGAATCCTTTACCGCCTCAGCTTTTGCATCAACTACTGCTTTTACTTTTGTACTAGTTGTTGTTTTTGCAGTTTCTTTGCTTTGCGCATATGCTGGCGAAATCAAAACAATACCGGCGACACCAGATCCGATAATAACAGTTGCTAATAATTGAAATAGGAATATTTTTGTTCTCATATAATAATAGTATACCTTAGTTGTTAATTTTCTCAACGATTGCAATAATATGTGGAATAAAAATAAACAATCCAATGATCAACGCCGTTATTGCAGAAATCAATACCGCTGCTGCTGCGACATCTTTTGTATCTTTTGCATATGGATGAAAGTCTGGCGACGTTAAATCAATATCGATCTCGATCGCTGTATTAAACGCTTCTGCTGCCAAAACAAAACCAGCTGCTAGAATTAAAAACATCCAATCAATGTGCGAAATATTAAGAGAAATTCCTAAGATAATACCAGCAATTAAAGCTGCTATATGAACCCATGCATTATGAGTTCCTTTAATAAAAACAATTAAACCTCGTCCTGCATGTTCAAAACTTTTCGCACGTTTTAATAAAGAAAACTTTTTATCATTAAGTGTAGATTGCATATGACAAAAGTATATCACAAGTATTACTTGACTTTTATCATAAAATGTATTAGGGTGTTGTTCGATTTGCACAAAACCTATTTTAATAAACAAACCAAAAAACAATTTTGTCATGGCACCAACATTAGAACATTTGATTACTTTGTATGACACACTGCTGGTGTGGATCAAGGAACATTCCCTCGAAGCCTATGAAGCAGTATTAGGAAACGTGTCCGACGATGAATGGGCTGAACGAAAGGTTCTTGCAATATACAATCTTGGTAAAGAAACCAATTTTGAGTATACAGAAGAAGAACCTACCGACCCTTTTCTGATAGACATGTTTGATGGAATTCGATTCTCCACTCATACCTCGGAGAAAGCTGAGGATAGAAAGAATCGATGCATGTTTCAGACACTTTTTGTCCTGATCATGTCGGGTAATTATGACCCGAACCAACGAATAGTAATATTTGTTGAGTACAAAGAACATTATCTGAAATATAGAATTTTCTATAAATCAGATCTCGAGGCCGGATTCCTCAAAGAAATTACGGACCCAAGCACAGCGCTTGAGTTACCGTTTAAAGTAAAAAATGAATATGTATATGCCTAAACTATGTTAGTTTAAGAAATATACAAAAAAAGCAGTACCGGACTGCTTTTTTTATTTAAAATCTTCGGGATTAAAAAATTCTTTCAGGGCATTTGTTTGCCAGCATAGTTCAACATTGTTTAATTCTTCTTTCGAGAAAAAACCAATTTCTTCACATTCATCAGTTGTTTTAAAATCATAATTTTCAAGTTCTACTTGATATCCTAATACTAATGAATAGAACCAATCCATATCTCGTTCGTTTTCAAATCTCCATGTCCAAGTATAGATTGGATGCTTTGAAATACTTTTTACTTTGATTCCAGTTTCTTCCTCTACTTCTCGCCTAAGACCTTCTTCTATGCTTTCTCCAAAATCAAGTCCGCCGCCAGGAAGTTCCCATTGGCCGCTTAATGCTTGAGATTCTTTGAGTAGTAGTATTTTCCCATCTTTAATTACAAGACCCTTTACTGATACTCTATAAAATGAAGGTGGAAAATCTTTTGATGTGGGTATTATTGAATTCATATTTTAATGATATCACTTAATCTTTCTTTTCCTAGCACATGTAATTCCGTAATGGCGCGAGTTAGCGCCACGTATAACAGGTCTTTTTGCATCAGCTTTCGCTCTACAATATGTTCAGGCAAGACATCAAGATGATGCGTAACCTCCAGTGACTTCTGATCCATTCCTACGATTACTACCAAGTCAAACTCAACACCTTGTGATTCAAGTATTGTCAGCACATGAATGTTCTTATTGTGCTTGAACTCCTCTTTAAACGGAGTTAAGTGCGAATCATGTTTTGATAAAACACCAATGGTTCCGCGCTCGTATTCTGGAATTATTTTTTTAATGTGATCAATTTCTTCTTTAGTTGAACTGTATACTTTTTCTACAACAGCTGGACCTTCTTTTAAGCCTTCTGGTATTTCAATTTTATAGCCAAGCGATTGGATAAATGACAAGATATGTTTTGTGTTTCGATAAACTTTATTCAATCGAATGTTTCGTTCTGGAATGATGACTTCATTAATCTGGCTCCATTCTTTAATCGTTCCCAGTTTTACCTGCTGTCCAATGTCGCCAACATATAATGACGATCGTGTGTTTTCATTAACTGTTTTATTAATAATACGTAATTGCTCTGGGAGATAGTTTTGGAATTCGTCGATGATAATCAATGAATATTGAATATCAGTTGTGCGAGTCTTTTCTACTTGTTTCCCTTTTATGAATGTTTGATACGTTTTGCTGATTTCAAATTTCTGATGTTTTTCAAAATAGGAAGCAAGTAAGATTGTAATATCAAATCGATCAAGAGTATTTTCTAGTTTTTGCTTATTAAACAAGTCTTCATCTGGTTTTGAAAAGTAGTTCTTATACTGTGTGTTTAATATTGTATAGACATTTTGGTTCGATGTTGAAATCAAGCCTTCCCGCAAAGCCCTAATTTTGTGATATTCATACAAATCTTTTTCCTCGTCAGTGGTTCCATACCGTTCTTGATAAACATATTCATTCAATCCAAGAATTGAAAAAGCCCACTCTGAAAAGGTGGTTATTTGTACATCATGAATTCCAAGTCCCGGAAGCAGTGTTCCAAAATAGTTTTTCGTTCCAATATCTTGAACAAATACAATAATAGATTTTGGTGGATAAAATTCTGATGTTTCTGGAGCCTGGGTTAAATATGCGACACGATGGAGTGCAAGTGTTGTTTTACCAGAACCTGCAGGTCCACCAATAACAAGCGGTCCTTTATGACTTGCACGAATTACTTGATCCTGTGCTTTTTCCATTTGCGCAACGATTTCAGGAAGTGCGAATTCTGATTTTTGTTTTGTAAAATGTTCCTGATAGATTAATTCCCGAGGATTGTCTTGCGATTCAATAGCAAAGAACAAAATCTTCCCATCAACAATCATGTATTGTTCTTTTTGCTTGATCGTAACAGGTTTTATTTCACCAGTTGGTAATTTGAACGATGTTGCGCCTGGATTTTCAAACCGAATGGCCGCAATCGGTGCGATCCACGAATAAATGGATTCCTCTGTGAATTCATGTTTTCCAAAAAAATATGTTTTATGTTCGCCTTCTTCGTTTATAATGTCGCACTTCATAAAATAGGGCGAACTTTCCAGGTGGACTAGTTCCTCTACCCGTGTCTGAGCATTTAATGTTATATGCATTTGCGCCATCTGATCCTCTGGTGCTAGCTTGCTAAATTGGGCCAGCGTTCTATTGGCAAGAAATCGTACATCACCAAGCTTTTCTTGGATCTTCTTGCGCGTTGAATCGATATGAACTTTTACACTATTTAATAATGTTTCCTTATGTAATTCCATAAAAGAGAGATTAATTAGTAAGCTATACCAAGCGTACTGCATATTCATTTTTCGAGAAAATAAATATAACACATATTTTTAAAATTCGCTAGCTCGCTAGCCTACACCACATCCCCTAAATACGGAATACATAATTCCTTCCCTGTTTTCTTTATTTTCTCGAAAAACGACTTCTGACTGTGTGCGTCGCGATACGCTTTATCATCTGCATGATGCGCTTTCATTCCAGATGCAATAAATAGTGTATGTCTACCGTATTTTTTCGAAATAGAATCAATAGTTTTAAATACGTCTTCGTTATTACGAACAGAATCATGAATTCCAAACATATCTTCCTGAAGATGTTCAACATGAATAAGTCGAGTTAAGTTAATGCCAGTGCTTCGATAGACTCGCCCTTTTGTATTAGTTGTATCAAACTGTTCTTTCAAATGGTTAATAATCACGCTTGGTGAATAGGTCGGCGTATCCAAGACAAATTCATTTGATTGATATCGCCGTTCTTTTGTTTTTAAAAACCACGATACACGATATGCCATTAGTCCATGACGACGAGCTTTGATACATGCATTTTCAACATTACGAACTAATTCTGAAAATAACTCATTCCGGTCAGTTTTGTGCGGAATAAAACTTAATGTTTTCATAATCGATTTTTGCGCTTCATGCTCAAGATTTACAGGAAACATCATTCGTCCATTCAATTCGTTCCAAATTTCAATCAATGGTTTATCGGCAAACTCGAAGAGTTTTTTCTCGGAAACCGCAGCAAACTTTCCAGCTGTATCGTATTCCATAAACTTTAGTTTTTCTGCTGTCCGATAACCAATACCCCAAATGTCACCAACAGGAATTTGTGATAGTGATTCGTGAATTAATTCCAGAGGAATAAGAGTCGTTCCATGTGGTTTTTTCCATTTCGAAGCAGTTTTTGCAATAACTTTTGTCGGGCCAACGCCAATCGATACTGAAATATTCATTTCCACATCGATATCATGTTGAATGTTTTTAATAATTTCCTCATACGTCATATTGTTTACTGCGCGATATTTTGTAATGTCTGCAAAACATTCATCGATACTATATTCCTCGACTAAATCACTATAACGTCTAACAATTGCAAACATGCGCTTTGAATACATGGCATATGCCTCGTAATCAGAATGAACAACTACCACCTGTGGAAATTCTTTTTTAATTTTAAATATAGGCATGGCTCGATTAACACCCAGACGTTTTGCTTCATACGACATAGATGTTGCAATGCCTCGTTCATGTCCTGTTACCACTGGTTTGCCGCGAAGTTTTGGATTTTTCGCCGCTTCCACGGACGCAAAAAATGCATCAGCGTCTAGATGCATAATAGCCTGCGGGAATGATGTTTCGTCATAATCTTTCATGATTGATATTTACGAATGACTGCAATAACAACACCTTGAACACGTAATGATTCTGTCGGATAAATATTATTGAAATCCTTGTTCGCTGGCTCTAGGTAGAATTCATTATTTTCTTTTCGTAAGTATTTCAATGTATATTCACCATCAACTTCTGCCACAACAATAGTTCCGACCTTTGCGTTTTCTTTCCGTTCAATTAGCACCATGTCACCATCCAATATTCCCGCATCTTTCATAGATTCTCCTTTGACTGACAACATGTACGTTGCTTCCTTATGATCGATCAATAATTCATCAAGCGACAGAGTGTTTGACGCATCCTCATCTGCAATCGTCGGAAAACCTGCTTCCACTGTTCCTAATAATTTAATATTTGAGAATGTTGGTCCTGGAACAATTTTACCCATATCACGCGAAAGAAACCCATCCGCGATGAGTTTTTCAACGAAATACAATACTCCACCTTTTGATGCGTAACCTAATAAATCCTGCATTTCCCGATAGGTCGGCAAACGCTTATGATTTCTATAGAATTTTCTGATATCGAATTTCGCAGTTTCCATGCATACAGTATATTCGTACGGACGTACGGAGTCAAGCAAATTAGATAAGATTCTTTAACGCAAATTCTTCATCGGTATATTCACCGTATATTGACCCTGATTCAAGTTCACTTGTCAGCTTTTTCAACTCTGAATCATCCAAAATGTGCAGATTCATTTCATTGGCAACATTCCTGATTTCTTCTTCTGCCTTCCCTTTCTGGCTTTCTGACTCAACCATAATTTCAAGTTCTACGTGAAAGCCCCATGATTGGGTGTATTTCAATGCGATTTCAACATTCTTATAAAGATAGTTCGTTCGGAACTGGAACGCTCTCATGATCTTTTCTGGCACTAACTGTTCACAAAACTTCTTTGATGTTTCAAACATTTCTGGATCAATTTTAAGTTCTGTTTCCTCGAAATGACTTTGTTCTCCGATACGTCCTGGTTTCAAAACCATTTTTGTTGCCATCGTTCCAGCGTTCTGAACAATCTTAATCACTTTGTCATTCCAAATATAAAAGAACGTATCTTTGTTGTCATTACCAAGAAGCTCCGCATATTCTTTTAGGAATGATTGTAGCGTTAAGAATTCCGCCTCTGTTAATAGTGCGCGGTATTCAATTTCGATTGTTTTTTGGTTCATATGTTTAGTAATTTTTGTTAATTTCCTACAAAATACTTCCCTTTCCAGTCTTCTGTGATGTTACTAAATCCACTGTTTGCAAATAACTCTTTTATTTTGATGAATATCTTTTCTTGAGTTTTAATATCACCAGTCGTCAAAATTGTTTTATAGTCTGCAATAAATTCATCAACATTCCATGGAAGCATTTTCAACGGATGATTGCGCAATTCCCATTCAAAATATTTATTATACGGTTTTACTCGTCCTTCAAGTGCGTACAACGCATCCATTAAATACGGCAGCGATTCACTCGCATCAATATGTGCAGGAAAATCATTGCCATCACGCCAATATTTTGCCGAACGATATACAGAATTAATATAACTATCCAATGCGTTCTCAATAAACCCTTTCTTTTCTGCTTCTGGTAGGTTTCCCTTTTCAGCAACTAATTTCTGTATATCACCCGTTTTATCAAGAATCGCTTTATTATGCGTGTAGTTATATCGATCCCAAGCAAATTGAGTTTCCCAAACTGCATGATCTTGGAATTCCTGTAGAGTTTTTGCCCACACTTCAAATGTATCTGATTCAAGCGATTTAATCTTGTCTTTGATTTCCTGTGAGGCATTATCCGTCACAATAACAATAACATCATAATCTGAGTTTTCTGTGATGAACGATTCATCTTTTCCACGTGAACCACCAAGAACAATGCCGATGATTTCAGGATTTTCTTGTGCTTCTGTAAGAAGTTGTGCGTATGTTTGGTCTGAGTTCATAAAATAATTACTATTCGATTGGTGCCAAGAAAGATATTTTTCTTATTGGTAATAAAACCTTATCTTCATCTGTTAGATTAGCGTAATGCTGCTCCCAAAGATTAATGAAGTCATCTAGGTCAATTTTTTCTATATGTTTTCCTGATTCACGAATTGAAGTTAGCGAGTCAGAAGTAAAGCCTCCGCTTGAAACGATGACACCTATATAACCTTCGCGATGAAGATTACCACCCAATGATTTTACTTCTGGACTTGAAACTTTATTTTCAACTCTATGTTTAACTTGAATCCTAATTCTAGGAGACTCTGCGCCGATAGGGTCTTTATAGGCAACAACATCAATCCCGCCATCTGGTCCGCGAGGAGCGACAAACGGAGTATAGTATCCCATTCCTCGAAAAAGAGCGGCTACTAAATCTTGAAATTCATAAGGATTTAGTCTTGTAATAAATTTCTTAATTTCGTCACGCGCATCTGCTTCGGCCTGCTCAAAACTTCTTCCTTGTACATTTTCAGATACAACTTCATTAATCGCTTCATCAGTTATTACTCCATCATTCCTTGTTGCACTCATTGAATCTTTATATCTTTGCTCTAGGATTTCTCGAAATTTCTTAGGTTCGAGCTTTAATGCCTCTTTCCCTTCGTCGGTAAGATACCAAATACCTTTGCTTTTCCGGATCCATGCAGCCCTTACTAAACCAATAGAAGCGAATTGAAAAACCTTGACCCATCGAGGAGCCACTCCATCCTTTATTTCCTTTTCTTCATGAGAGAAGGAAATCTTATTTTCTAGTTCCTTTAAGATCTGCTTTACTGGTAACTCACCTTCATTCTTATCAAGAATTTGAAGAGCTGCTATTAAATATTCTTTTACCCGATCTTGTGTAAATTGTGCCATATTATTATATTATACTATTAATAAGGCAATTACAAAAATACCCGTAAAAGGGTATTTTTGTTGCGGGCACTTAAAAACTATTAACGTAAATTCATCGCGTTGAATCAGCGGATTCGTAAGTCTGTCATAAGCGCTTATTATTGTTGACGTTCAGTCAGACAGCACTTCTTATTTTTTCTGAGCTTGATATGACGAAGAAGATCGATGAAATACAATAAAACCGCTTATTCGGCGGTTTTATTGTATTTCATCTTTTTGTTCTATTTTTAAATATTCATTTTCATCTTCAGATTCTCCGTCTTTGTTCCGTGCTTCACGTTCCATAATAATTGTTATAATGTTGTCTTTTTTTCCAAGAAGTGCAAGTGGCAAGAATATACAACCTAAGCAACAGGTAGATCCTGTAGACCATCCTTGGTGTGAGACTTCCTTGCTTTTCAGCTCCCAGCCTTCTTCTGCAAGACGGTCGAGTTCAGATGCCAGTTTTTTGCGACCCTGAGCCGTGTCATAAAAATTAAATGTTTTATATTCTTTTGCCATATAATAGTTAGTGCTTAATTAATACTTTTCTCGACTTATAATATGCATTGACAGGGTTGCAGCTAAGGAGTCGATACACGACCATAACCAACGCTTTCGGTAGCCAGTATTTACTGAGGACATTGAGTGCGTAATTCGAACAGCTTGGATGAAATATACATTTAATGCCTTGATCTTGCAATGCTGGAGACCATTCACGCTGATATTTTTTAATAAGGTTTATAATGCTTAATTTCATGGTTATTAAAAGAAATACTACTGGCTGTCAGACTTGGACTCGAACCAAGATAAACGGCACCAAAAACCGTTGTCCTACCATTAGACGATCTGACAATATTAAATGCCCCGAAAGGCCTTTAATGATTGGTATTATTACTTAAAATCTCGATAATTGCAAGTTCGGCTGGGATCGCGGGAATGGTCGAACGTTTAGATTCCTCGTAGGCTCGCAGGAAACGTGCAAGTAAATCCGACGTTACAACGCCCTGTGATGACCAAGCCTCTATCGTTGCAACATGCTCATCGGACAAATCGTCCTGTGCAGCCTTCCACAACCTTGGTGCATGGCGGACATACAACACTGTTCGCATAATTTGAAGTAATTTGTTTAAAAATTCTGACAGATTCTTTCCGTCACCTGAAACTGTGTTTAAAGTTTGAAACAACTTATCAGAATCATATGCCGCAAGCGCTGTGACAAACTCAAACGCAAGATAATCTGAGGCACGAAGTCCTAGTCTTTGAATATCTGCATCACCAATATCATGCCCAGTTGATTGTTCCAAGACTTGATCAAGTAATACTAACGCATCGCGAAACGAACCATTTGCACGTTCTGCAAGTAATAATGCATGTTCACGAGAAATTGATTTTTCTTCCAGATTTCCAATATCAATAATCTGATCTGCTAGCACATTTGTAGATGGCTTTTTTAAATACACAATCTGACACCGTGACAATACTGTCGGAAGAACTTTATTCAGTTCTGTTGTCGCAAGGACAAAGATCACATGTCGTGGTGGCTCTTCAAGAGTTTTCAAAAATGTATTGAATGATTCATTGGTCAGCATGTGAACCTCATCCAAGATATACAATTTGTAAGGTGATGAAATTGGAAGTGTTAGGACATCATTCAACAGCTCTCGCATGTTTTCTACCTTTCGATATGACGCGGCGTCAATTTCATAGATATCGTGCGCATCAATTCCAAGAGATTTCCCAAAGATTCGCGCAAGGGTTGTTTTTCCAATTCCGCGCGATCCAGTTAGTAAGATTGCGTGCGGTACACGTCCAGATTGTGCGATAGATTCCAAATAAGAAACAGCGTCAGATTGTCCGCGAACATCAGCAAAGCTTGCTGGTCGGTATTTTCGGTAAAGTGCGAGATGTGACATATAACGGCAATTATAACAGATTCCAAGTAATAAAAAAGCCTCTACAAAGTGAGGTAAACCCGCACACCCAGCAGCTGGGTGTGCGGGTAAATAAAAAACCAATCTTTAAAAAAAGAAAGGCGTCTTAGTGTGGTTTAAAAATCAAACCACTTTGTGAGGAAGTTATATTTGATTGAAGAACTCTCCTACCCACATAATACCAAATACGAGCAATAACAGCAACAATCTGGCAGGAAACTGTGGATAACTTCAGCGTTTATTTATAAGCCTGGAAACAAAAAAAGTATTAGAAGGGTTTAATTTCCAATACTCTTTAGAAAAGTCTGCCGACAATTAACATTTCTGAGGTCTGTCGCATGTGAGAATAATACTGATGACGACCTTGTGGTACACAGACACTGTATGCTTAAAAAACATATTTTCTTACAGGCAGTCTATCACACCATTACACATTTGTCAAAGTTTCTTTTTGAGTAGCAAGAAACTCATTAACAATCTGTGAGACCTCGTTAATACTTTTAGACTCCATTAATTTAATTCGCAATTCCTTTGCACCAGGAAACCCAGTCGCATACGCTTTGTAATGTTTTTTCATCACGGCAAAGTTTTTAACATCGCCCAACAATTCATCAAATAATCGTGAATGTTCTACCATTACATGTAATTTATCAGAAAGTGGAATGTCTGAAATAGTATATCGACTGTCACCCATTATTTTCTTTGACCATTTGTTTGGAAGTAGTCGCAAGAAGATATTCTGTTTCCATGTTCCCTTTTTCTTGATAGAAATATCTTTGTTGAAGATCCATGGATTACCAAACAGTGCACGTCCAATCATAATTCCATCACAATGCGTTTCCTTACATTTTTCAATTCCATCGTTCATATCCGACACATCACCGTTTCCGATGATTAATGTATCTGGCGCGATTTTATCACGAAGTTTTACAACACGGCGCACATAATCCCAATTTGCAGGAACTTGTGATAAATCTTTTCGAGTTCGCGCATGAATCGTCAGCGTTGCAAGATCTTGTTCAAGGACTGTTTTAATCCACGTATCAATTTCGTCCTTACTATATCCAACACGAGTTTTTACGGATAGCGGAATACTCTTTCCTGCGTCAGCAATTCCCTGCTTTGCAGCTTTAATAATTTCTATGGCAACATCGGGCGTTTTAATCATTGCAGAACCACATCCTTGTTTTTCGATTGTTTTATCAGGACAACCCATATTGATATCGATTCCATCAAACCCAAGTTCGGCACACAATTTACATGCAGTACGCATATTATCTGGATTACTCGAAAACAATTGCGCAACAATAGGTCGTTCCGCTTCTGAATACTTTAAATCTATCAACAGCTTCTCTCGTCCTTTTGGGTGACATAATCCGTCCGCAGATACGAATTCGGTCCAAGTAACATCAGGTTTTCCATATTTAGCGATGATACGCCGGAATGCTGGATCAGTTACATCTGCCATCGGTGCAAGCACAAAAAACGGCTTTCCCGTTTCGTGTCGATACTGTTTTAGTTTATGCCAAAAGTTCATAGCTCTACAATACTTGATTACAGCTTTTTGTAAATCCGCACACCCAGAATCTGAGTATGTGCACAAAAAAAAGACCGATTATCGGCCTTAATGTTTGTGACTGTAGTAAATAGCATTACGCAACTAAAGCTTCTACATGCTCTTTTTGAAGTTTTTCACCCAACGCATTAAGCTTATGGCAGAAACCCTGAAACTCGCCACCTATATGATGATTTCCACCTATAAGTATGCCATGTTCTTTGAACTCTTTGATTTCCTTCCACCATTGCTGGCGAAATTCAGCATCATGCTTATCTTTAAAAATTCTATTAGGTCCTCTACCTGCTTTTGTCGCAAGTGCTTTCAAAAAAGCAATTTCTTGATCTGTTAATTGAACGTCTATCTTCATTTTAATTTATTTTAATTAAAATGAATAATACTTCTATTCAATCTTTTTGTCAAACTAGTCAGAATTTGGTTCTGCAGTATTCTCTATTGGTTTTTGATTGCTGATAAACTTATAGAAAATCTTTCCTGGAAAACGCATATCGATATAGTCCAAATCTTTTGGGTTTGCAATAAACTGTTTCTTGAAGGCGTCATTGGAAAGTCCTGTGATCATATCGCGAACAAAAACCTCGTCATCCTGATTAAATGTACCCAGTAATCGTGAAGTATTATTAGTATAGACTCCAAATAACTTATCGATTGAAAATCCAATATCACCGTCTTCATAAAACATAATTTTTGAAAGACCTATCTCGTTTGTTTCAAGTCGCAAAAATAGTTCAGTAAACCGATTCATGATCGCAGGCTCCAATACCACTGTTCCGAACTTCTTATACGACGGATCGTTTAATTGTGACTGAAACACAACATACACACCTTCGGAAAACTTTGGAGCTTTCGCATATAGAATTCCCTGTTCATTTACGAATCCACACGTATCGTCTGTAAAACACCATGTGACGTTCGGTTTTCGTTCCTGAATATGAATTTCAAGCTTATCAGGTTCTGGCAATGTTATATATGCAACCGCAATAACAGGAAATTTCTTTTTAAGTTCTGATTCAAAATTATCCTTTGAAAATAATATTGTGCTTGATTTTGGAATTGATTTGAAATGTGTTCCTTTCCAGTATTCATGAGTAAACGCAATCACATCATCTGCGGAAAAAGTTGTTGTGCCAAATACATCTACTGATTGAAATTGATATTTATTGCTACGCAGAACTGCGATAACACCAACGGTTATTAATACACCCATCAAGATAAGTAAAAATAATATTTTTACAATAAATGAACCAGCTGTTTGCTTTTTTGGTTTAGGCTGACCGATTTTTCCAAGTGTTAATGCTTTCTCTGCTTCCATAATAAAAATAGTATAACAGAAAAAACCACGCAACGCATGGTTTTTTCTTGAAAGAAAAAAATTATTTTCCGACGAACTCTTTTCCAATATATTTTTGTAACACTTCAGGAATTTTGATTGTTCCGTCAGCTTGTTGATAGTTTTCAAGTAATGCAATTAGAAATCGTGGCGTTGGTGCCATTGTTGAATTCAATGAGTGTGTGAATCTCAGTTTCCCTTCTGCATCTTTATAACGGATGTTCAAACGTCGTGTCTGGAAATCGTGAAAATATGACGCTGATGAAATCTCTCGATACATGTTTTGCGATGGAACCCATAGCTCAACATCATATTTCTTTACTTGTCCTTGACCCAGATCACCACCACAGTTCAATACTACACGATATGGAATTCCAAGTTTCTGTGCAAGTGTCTCAATGTTTGCATTTACTTCTTCATGAAAATGAACTGATTGTTCGTGATTTGCTTCACATAATACAACTTGTTCTACTTTCATAAATTCATGAACTCGATACAAGCCTTTCGTGTCTTTACTATGACTTCCTGCTTCTCGGCGAAAACATGGACTCCATGCAACAATTTTCTTTGGAAGATCTTTGATATCTAAAACTTCGTCACTGTAGTAGGACATTGTTGCGACTTCGGCAGTTCCTGCAAAATAGTCATCGTCCTGTGTTCGATACAAATCATCCTCACCACCTGGCAAGTATCCTGTACCCATTAATGTTTTCTTTGAAACAAGTGATGGAACCATCATTGGCATATAACCTTTTGCTCGGAGTTCATCTACTGCAAATTGCCATAGCGCAAATGATAGCAGCGCCCCTTCATTTTTTAAGAAATAGCCGCGGAACCCCGAAACTTTCGTTCCTCGTTCGAAATCTGCCAAGTCATGCATTTCAGCAAGTTCAATATGAGACTTTGGAGTAAAGTCAAATTGCGGCTGCTCACCTTCTTGGCGAATTTCCACATTGTCTGCATCACTATCACCTTCTGGTACAGAAATGTCAGGAACGTTTGGAACAGCTAACATCATGAATTGCCACTGAGTCATTGTTTCTTTCAATGCGTCTTCATTCTTTTTCAAGTCTTCTTTTAAGATAGTCATTTTTGCAATCAAATCAGCTCGTTCATCAGCAGTAGCTGATGGAATTTTGTCTGATACAAGGTTTTGTTCAGCACGTAATGATTCAACCAATGATAGTTTTTCAAGTCGTTTTTGATCAACGGAAACAAGTTCGTCCACATTAAAATCAATGTGCTTTTTGCGAGCAGCTTCCTTAATAAGATCCGGGTTTTCACGGATGAATTTGATGTCTAACATATGCGAGTGAGTATAGCATATTAGCTTAAAAAATAAAGACGACTGATTTTATTATAAATTTATAATCACGTGCTATTTTAGGTTTCATTATGCAATTCCCTATTAACAATCTTCCAATTCCAGAACCACTTCTTCATATTCCACAAGCTCCAAAGCGGTTATCTATTCGCGGAACATTCCCAGACATGAAAAAATTCAAATTCCTAACAGTTGTTGGTTCACGTAATTATACAAGCTATGGCGAAGATGCTTGTAGGACACTAATTGCAGGACTGAAAGGTTATCCTGTTGTAATTGTTTCGGGTCTTGCAAACGGTATTGACCGGATTTCGCACGAAGCAGCGCTTGATACAGGCTTAATCACCGTATCGTTTCCTGGGTCAGGACTTGACGATACGGTTTTATACCCAAAAGCACAGTACATGCTTGCGATGCAAATCCTAGATTCAGGTGGCGCATTAGTTTCAGAGTTTGAAAATGACTTTCGTTCCACGTTATGGTCATTTGTTCAGCGAAATCGTTTGATGGCAGGATTATCACATGCAACATTAATTATCGAGGCAAAACATAAATCTGGAAGTAGAATCACTGCAAAGCTCGCGACTGATTATAATCGCGACGTGTTAGCAGTTCCAGGAAATATTTTTTCGGAAAACTCAGAAGCAACAAATGAATTAATCAGAATGGGCGCAACACCAATCACAAGCTCGGCAGATATTTTAGAAGCGCTCGGTTTTCAAATCACAGAATCAATTCCAGCAGACTTATTTTCACAGTGTAGTCCAGATGAGGAATCTGTTATTAGTTTATTAACCAGCGCAAAACCTCGTGGTGAACTCATGCGTGAAATGAATATTCCAACACATAAAGCAAACATACTACTTTCACAAATGGAACTAAAGGGATTGATCAAGGAGGTTGGTGGTGAAATTAGAAGAATATAAAAACAGCACTAGTGCTGTTTTTATATTAGGAATTTCCTAGCTTCCTTAAAATTTCTTGTTTTATTCTTTCGAGATCATCATTACCATACTCTTTAGTTTCTTGCTTCTTGTTCAACAGGCTTTCTGTGGCTTCCAAAACAAGTCCACCATTAACAGTGTTTGTAAAATTCTCATGATCCGCATCATTAATACGCTCGCCGTTTTGCACCTTCCCTGCAACATCTCTAATTGTGTCATTTAAAGAAACACCTTCCTTATTCTTTTGTTTTAAGGCCATTGTTAAAAAATCAGGTACTTCTGGCATATAAATAGGTTATATCATAAGATTACTAATAATAAAATTATACAATACGCAATTCTTCAAATCAAGTATTTATTAAGTTTGACAACAAAATGAAATAGGAGTAATTTTATACTAGGTACAAAAGAAGCCTCATTCTATGAAGGAATTATCCGGGAGATGGCAATTAACTTCTCCAGAAGTAATAGAATTAAGCGCAACTGGCAGCAGTTGCGTTTTTTTGACAACTGAATATTGACATGGTAGTTTACTAAAAATTTATAGTATGGCAGCAAATAAAATTTTAAAGTTATTTTCAACACTAACGAGTGACTCATTCTTTGAGTGTCCGGAACTTCTTCCAGGATGTACATTCGACGGAAAAGAATGGCGTTACATGCAAAATTCCAAACTAAGCCTTGGATATGCAAAAACAATCAACAATGGTATTACAACGGAAAAGGTAGTTATTTTTGATATTAAAGGATCGCAATCAACTGATAAAAGATTTATTAAAGGTGTCGCGACAAAAAACAATCATACTACAATACCAGCATCCGCTAGATACCAAAAGATGTGGCTTCCTATATTAAAAAGGTTTAGGTTCATTTTCAAAAACAAAATATGAAAGGCTGGATGATAATGATTGTTCAGCCTTTTATAATGCAAATTTGCCAAATCAATACTATATATGGTATGTAGTAAAACATTATGAAACTTCTGATTGTCGAGTCACCTTCAAAAGCAAAGACTATAGAGAAATACTTGGACGGAGAATATACCGTTCGAGCATCAATCGGACACGTGCGCGATTTGCCGAAATCAAACAAAGACGCCATTGATATTCCTGGCGGCTTTATTCCTCGTTATGAGATTTCTGTTGGAAAACATCGCGTAATTTCAGAATTACAAACGCTTGCTCGAAAAACTGAAGAAATCATCCTATCACCCGATCCCGACCGTGAAGGAGAAGCAATTGCGTGGCACTTGAAAGAAATCTTGAATGATAAATCTATTAAAGCGCCGATTAAGCGCGTGACTTTTAACGAAATTACAAAGGAAGCGATTATTGAAGCACTTAATCACCCACGCGATATTGATGTTGAATTGGTTCATGCACAGGAAGCTCGACGAGTACTAGATCGATTGGTTGGATATGATCTATCAGGATTGATCTGGAAAAAAGTTCGTTACGGTCTTTCTGCTGGACGAGTTCAATCACCTGCGCTACGGATCATTATGGAAAAGGAACGAGAAATCCGCGCATTCGTTCCAGAACAATACTGGACGATCGAAGGATTATTTTCTGCGAACAAGAATCAGTTCCCACTTTCATGCTCAGAAGAACCTCGCGAATTAAAAGAAGTTGAACGAATCCTAGAGCTTGGTAAAAAGCATGATTGGCACGTAACTGATATTAAAACATCAGAACAAAAACGAACATCACGTGCACCATTTACAACTTCAACACTTCAACAAACGGCAAGTACTCGACTTGGTTTTTCACCATCGCGAACCATGCAAGTTGCACAAAAATTGTACGAAGAAGGTCATATTACGTACATGCGTACAGATTCAACTAACTTATCTTCCCAAGCTCAAGGTCACATTCTGTCGTATGTTCAAAAACATTATGGAGACGAGTATGTTCAACCAAAAACGTACGCAACAAAATCAAAGAACGCACAGGAAGCCCATGAAGCAATTCGTCCTACACACATTGATCATAAGATTGCTGGATTTACAGAAGAACAAAAAAGTTTGTACAAATTAATCTGGGAACGAGCTGTTTCATCACAAATGAGTGATGCAAAAATGTTAAAGACTAAATTAATTGCAAACATTACAACAAATAACATTCCAGATTTTTCTGCAAATGGATCACGAATTCTATTTCCAGGATGGCTTATTGTTGATACTGCCGCACGCGGTGAAGATGTTGAGCTTCCAAAAGTATCGGTAGGTCAAAAAATTGACCTTGTAGAGCTTGAAGCAACTGAAAAAGCAACGCAACCACCTAACCGTTATACGGAAGCTGGACTGATCAAGGAATTGGAAGAACGCGGAATCGGGCGACCATCAACGTATGCATCAATCATGCGAACATTGGAAGAGCGCGATTATGTAAAAAAAGAAGGACGTACATTATATCCAACCGATACTGGCGATGTTGTTTCAAGCTTCCTTGAGACAAACTTCCCGACCTATATTAGTGATACGTTTACCGCGGAAATGGAGAATGAGTTGGATGAAATTGCAAATGGTGAACGTCAGTACGCAAAAACTCTTTCAGATTTCTACGGACCGTTTTCTGCAGAAATTCTTGAGAAAGACAAATTGGATAAGGCAACAAACCTTGGTGACGCACCTGCAGAATTTCCTTGTCCAAAATGTGGCGCACCAATGATTATTAAACTTGGACGAAGTGGAAAATTCCTATCATGCGGTCGTTATCCAGATTGTGATGGCGCATTGACTATGGATGGTCAAGAAGTTGGAAAAGAAAAGCCATTTGGAGTTCATCCAACGACTGGCGAAAATATTTATTTAATGTCAGGACGATTTGGTGCTTACGTTCAACAAGGAGAAATGCCTGAAAAACCAAAGCTTACAAAATTTCCAAAAGGTCACAAGAAAACTGCGGAAGATAAGGAACTGGTAAAACGTGAAAAAGAAATGATCGAGCAAGCAAAAGATCTTCCCATGCCGCGTCGCGCATCACTTCCACCAAAGATGAATCCTTCAGACGTTACAATGGATATTGCATTGAAATTGCTTGAATTGCCACGCAATCTTGGAACTGATCCAGAAACGAATGAATCGATCATTGCAAACGTAGGACGATTCGGACCTTACGTTGGACGAGGTCGAGACTTTCGATCAATCAAGAAACCGTTTGATGCATATGGAATCACATTAGAACAAGCGCTGACATTGTTAAATACTCCGAAGCAATTACCAAAAGGAACTGAGCTGATTACAACATTTGTACATCCAAAAACAAAACGTGAAATGCAAGTGTTGAAATCAAAATCTGGTCACTTTATCAAGGCTGGATTGAAGCGAATTTATCTACCAGATAATCTTGATCCGACAAAAGCATCAACTGACGAACTTGTTGCACTTCTTGGAATTGAGTCTGCAAAAGGAAAGAAAAAATAGTAGTAAAAAAGACTTGTCTAACGACAAGTCTTTTTATTGTATGGAATAGGATTTAATTCATATTCCAAGTTTTTGTTTTTTCAAAAATCGTTCCTCTTCTGGTTTTCGTACTATAATAAAAAATACGTTCTTCAGAATGTTTTTGATTATTCATTTCTGTAATGGTACATTTTCCAATCCATGATTCAGTAGAACCATCTTCACGCCCAACTAATGAGAACGTGACATAAAACACTTTTGAAATATTCATGGAATGAAGTGTTCTTTGTTCCAAAGGTGTTTCATCGATTGAAAGTTTTACGATTTTTTTATCAAACAGACTTGCTTGGAAGTCATACTTTGATGGGCCATTTGTGATCGTACACAAGTGAGCTGGCAGAATTGTTTTTTTCGGACTAATTACCATAACGATAATATTTATTTTTTTAAAGAAGTGAGTGAGGTTACGACCCTCGTTCTACGTCGCTGAATAACTCAGTCATATGGGTATTATATCATAATAATATAATATAGTCAATAACAGAAAATAGCCTTACGTTAAGGCTATTTTGCTAAGATTGTTTCCCCGTCAATCACTGTCTGACCTACCTGAATTTGCAATACTCTTCGTTTTGGAACCATGACAACAACTTGTGAGCCGAACAAGATCTTTCCATAAATATCACCTTGATTGATTGGGTCACCAATTTCAAACATGGTTCGAATTCTACGCGCAACCTTTCCTGCAACTTGCACCACACCAATATGTTCTGTGTCATTTCCAAACACTGTAACCACTTTTTCGTTCTCGTTAATAATATCAAGTTCATGTTTTCCAAGTGCATTGATATGTTTTCCATCAAATCGCTCTACGCGCATAATAGTACCAGTAATCGGAGCACGTTGAACATGTACATCAGTGAGGTTCATTTCGATCACAATTACATGCATCGGCTCAGCGATTTCTGGAATTGATACGTGATTTACTACACCATGTTTTTTAAACACAATATCAGGCAAATCTGTTTCCTGAATTTCAATTACTCTTCCGTTTGCTGGTGATACAATGTGGTCACCAATTGTTATTACTCGTTCAACCATATGGCTTATATTATACCAAAAATCTTTATTTTAAAAAGTAAAAAAAGCCGACTCTTTATCGAGTCGGCTTTTACTATATCTTGAATTCCAGAACATCACCATCTTTTACTATATATTCCTTTCCTTCTGTTCGAACCAATCCTTGCGCTTTTGCATTTGCAAATGAACCTGCGTTTAATAGGTCTGACCAAAATATGGCTTCGGCACGGATAAATTTAGTTTGAAAATCTGTGTGGATTGCAGCCGCTGCAACCGGTGCTGTCGAATTTTTTGCAATTGTCCATGCGCGGGTTTCAACTTCGCCTGTTGTGAAATATGTTTCCAATCCTAATAATGTATATGATTTGGTAATCAGTGTGTTAATTCCATCATCATGCGCTTGATCTGCTTGCAGCATTGCTCGCATTTCTGCTTTTTCATCACCTTCAAAATCAGATAGTTCATGTTCAACTTTTGCATCGATAATCACCCATTCTGATCCCATTGATTCAATCATTGAACATAGTTTTTTAAATTCTTCAGGATTTGCTGTATCCAAGTTTTCTGCACCTGCTCTTTTATTTAATCCATAAATAAACTTCTTTCGAGTTAACAAATTTAATTGTTTTGCAATCTTTTCCTCGTCTTCGTTTAACTCAACTGTGTTGGCCATTTTTTCATCTTGTAACGCTTTCAAGATTTTTTCAATAATAGATTGTTCTAAAATTGCAGTCTTGTTTCCTTGTTTTACATCACGAACAATATTAGCGGCTCGCTTTGTAACTGTTTCCAAGTCCGCCAAAATTAATTCTAAATTAATAACACCAATATCACGAATCGGATTCATATCGCCGTACACGTGATTAATCATTGTTCCACCACCAGAAACAGGAAAAATGCGTACCATTTCTAGGATCGCATCCGTTTCTCGAATATGTGATAAGAACTTGTTTCCAAGACCTTCACCTTTACTGGCACCTTCTACAAGTCCTGCAATGTCTACGAACTCGATTGCTGCGGGAATCGTCTTATTAGTTTTTGAAAATTCTGCCAATTTGTAGAGTCGTTCATCAGGTACTGCAACAATACCGACGCTTGGGTCGATTGTGCAGAACGGATAATTTTCGGCTGGAACGCCTTTTTTAGTTAATGCATTAAACAATGTTGATTTTCCAACGTTTGGTAAACCCACGATTCCAAGAGAAAGTTTCATATGTGCGTTACTATAGCATGTTTTCTATGTGATTCAAGCTCGTTTTGCCCTTGGAGCCCTGTACTCTGCGATTAATCCTTTCATTGTTAGTGTCATTTCATCTTTTTGATGGTTTGCAAGAACACTTTGTAGTTCTTCATTATCTTGAGCTAGCTTTTTAATCGAAGAAATTACTTCGCGATATTCGTTTGAAATCCCTGCATGATATTCATACGAGAAATCGGCAAGCAACTCGCATGCAATCAATACCTGCTTTAAGACAGTTAATTTTTGAGAACTATGTTTAAACTTTTCAACAACTTCTGCATTATCATTTCCTTTTACAAATTTTGCTATTTCACGAACATCTTTCACAGTAAAATTCAATATTATCTTGGGTACTGAAAATTCTTGCATCATTTCACCTTGATCATTTGTAAAATACTTAATATTTAAATTATTTGTTTTTATATCGTCAAGCAAATCAAATAATTTTTGTTTGTAGACTGGACTGTGGATACCTGTATAAGTAACGTCAATTCCAAGACCGAGAAAATTATCTTTTTCAGCGTCTTTTTTAAATTGCAGTACTCCATCAAAACCTCCAACAAAATCATCAAAACGCGACGTATACTGAACACTTATATTATTGCCATACCAATGAAGTTTTGAAACTGCGTATGCAAGCGCTCGTTCAATGATAGTTGCAATTTTCTTATTCTTTTCAGTATGCTCTATTTTATCACGTTCTTTAAACCTTCTTTCTAACTTAACAAGTAAATCAAAATCTTGATCAACCTGCTTGCTGCCTCCACGAATAAGACCTGCTTCAGCAAATGCATTGTAATAGTCCTTATCTTCGACAGGTTTTTCTTGTTCCAGCGATAGTGCCATTTCATGAACTATGTCGACGATATCCTCATCAAAAATATCCTTGATGAATTTCTTGTTTTCTTCTATTTGCTTATATACGTCTTCATCAGTGATAAGGGTATAACGATGCGGACGAAATGAAACAGTTTCGTCTTCTGGTTTTATAGAGTAAATTATTTCTTCTTCCACATGTTCACTAATAATTCCTTGTTTTTCAAGTTCGTCAAAAACCTGTTCTGCAGTAATATCAAAACGGAGTACTTTACTATTTGTTATAAAATCTTTAATTGAGTCTTTTGTTTGCAAGTTTTCAAAACAGGTCGGATTCTTTACAGCCCATGATTTGAATTTATCTGTAATCATTTCTGCCTTTGTTTCAAAGGTGTCTTGCTTTTCAGTACTATTAAGCTCAAACTTAAACATCGTATTCATATATAAAAGTGTAACATAAAAAGCCTAAATAGGCTTTTTATGTATTTCTCTATTTTCCAGCCATGATTTTCTGTAATTCTGCCTGATGCTCACGCATAACAGTCATCATTGCAGCCTGCTCTCCAACACCTTGTTTTTTCTTTGCTTCAACCTCGCTTTGGATTTTTTGGAAAAATGCTGGGTTTTTTTCAACCAATTCCAAAATCATATCCATTTGGTCGTCTGAAACGCCAGCTGCTTTCAATTTAGATCCAAGTAATTTTTTTAATACGAATTTTTTAAACATATATGACCATCATACCAAACTTTTCATTTTTTGCGAGACATTGACATTTCAACCAGAAATGATAATTTGAGTGCAATAAAAAAATAATACCTCATGGAAGAAAAACAATTGTACCAACAGCTAAACACAAAGTATCCTACAGCGCTTCACAAAATCATGCTATATGCCCTGGTGCGTCGACTATTACAGACAGAGCACGGTAAAGATGTTCCATGGCAAACCACAGGTAACACGATAGCGAACAAGAACGGTAGAACGGTTCTAATTTTAGACACGTCTGAAAATGCATCTCTAACTATGGAATTCGGCAACCAAGTCAGCGTAGGCAGTGACGAAGCTTGGAAAAAATTAAAAGAATCAAACAGTATAGTTACTGACCTATTTCCTGAACACACAATGGATTAGGTAAACAAACTTTATGAGAATAAGATAGGAATTGACTTATGTTAATTGCCTATCTTTTTTGTTATACTGACCCATATGACTCGCGCTGAACAACTTCTCAAACTACATCAGAAATATAATACTAAATGTAAATGTGTATTAAAAGAAACAGCAACACAGCCTGTTTTTGGAGATGGAAATCCAGATTCTAAAATTGTTTTTATTGGTGAGGCACCAGGGAAAAAAGAAGACCAATCAGGTATTCCGTTTATTGGTGCAGCTGGAAAATTTTTAGCTGAAATGCTTGCAAGTATCGGAATGACTCGTCGCGCTTCAAGCGACACTGCGCGACATGATTTTGCTAAATCAGACATTTATATTACTAATATTGTAAAATATCGTCCACCAGAAAATCGAGACCCTACACCCCAAGAGAAAAAAGATTGCGCCGATTGGTTAAAAGCGGAACTTGAATTTATTAAACCAAAACTGATTGTGTTTTTAGGACGTCATTCTATGAATCACTTTTTTCCAGAGCTGAAAATATCAGATGCACACGGAAAGTTTATTCACGCAGAACTATCAAACTTCCCTATTCAAAACTTCTTACCTTTGTATCATCCAGCTGCAGCGCTTTATAATGGTGGACTGCGTGCAGAACTTTTAAAAGACTTTGCACAGATTCCAGGAATTATTAAGAAAATAAAAACACAAGATTAAACTTGTGTTTTTATTTTCTATTTAAATGGATTCAATTTCCACACTTTTGAAAGCGGTAGAATCGATACAAAATATTTCAAGTCGATAATCTTTCGCAAGATTGATGAGACCTTTCCTGAAATAACAATGTCTCCAACCTGTGTAATTGACCAACCATGTCCGACACCAATATTGTATGCAACCTGTTTTGGAATATAAGCTCCGATACTACCATTTTCAAGTCGTGATTCAATAACAGATGCAACATATGAACCGTCATGGATTGCAGTTTGAGCAAGTCCAGCAAATTTTGTATCTGCAATATCTCCAAGCACAAAACATCCTGGATATTTCTCGACTTCTAAATGGTCGTTTAATGTAATTCGATTTTTCTTTTGCAAAACAATATCAGGAATTTTTGTAACAAGTTCGTTACCTGTTGCACCGGCTGTCCAAATTAATGTTTTTGCACCTAACGTCATGTCAGCAAGACTGATGGTCCATGAACCCTGTTTCATCAACTGACGGTTACATAACACATTTACACCAAGAGATCGTAGTCGCTTTGAAGCCTTTTCTTGGACTGATTTTGGCATCATAGGAAGAACACCTGATGCGCCTTCGATCAAATCAATGGTTACTAATGACTCTACAAGCTTGTGTTTCTTGCACAAATATTTTGTATAATCAGCAAGTTCTCCGGCGAGATCGACTCCGTTTGGTCCAGCACCAACAACTACAAAATGAAGTCCAACCACACATTCTGGTGTAGGTTTTTCTGTAGAACAATGCTTTTCAAATAGTGCTTCAACATGAGTTCGAAGAGCTGTTGCATCATCAACATTTTGAAATGGAAACGCCATTGTATCCAATCCTTCAATATTAAAGAATGCAGACTGTGAACCAAGAGCAAGCACTATATAATCACTGACTAATGTTGTTCCAGATTCAAGTGTTAGTGTCTTTGTCGCCAAATCGCACGCCGTAACTTTATCAATAACCAATGTCACGCGCTTATCTTTAAAAATATCAGAAAGCGGAGTTTGAACATATGATAAGGGTCCTTTAATTGATAAGTAACTGTGCAGTGCTGGATAATATTGGAAATCACTGCGATCGGAAACTAAGGTAATTTCAAGTTCAGAAGTGATCGTATTTTTTGCAAGATCAAGCGCAGCTTGAATTCCGGCAAAACCGCCACCTATAATGCTGACTTTTTTTGGTTGTGTCATATGCAGGAAATTATATCATAAAATATTATTTCCAAAGAGTGTTGCCTGTGCTATAATTTTCACGACTTCGAATCAGCCGCCTTACTGCATATGCAGTAAGATTTGTGTGTTTGATTCGTCTCTACTTATGAACCGTTCCATGAACTACGAAAAAACCTTTATTGAGCTTTATAATCAATACTCTGACGACTTGTTCCGTTTTTGCTTTGCGCGATTACGAGACCGCGACAAGGCACTTGACGCTACACAGGAAATATTTTATAAAATATGGAATGAGTCAGTGAAAAACCCTGGGAAACTAGAGGAAATTCAATATTTCAGAGCATTTATGTTTCGAATTGCTCGAAATACAGTTATTGATATGACGCGTAAAAAAACATCTACACCACTTTCCTTTTTGGCACATCAATTTGATGGCGACAATCATTCGAATTTGGAACCTGTAGATATTGCGCATACTGGGCTCAATCCAGAACAACATCATGTTGTTTCAGAGGTTATCGAGAACTTGGAATTGCTCGATCCACATCATCGCGAGATACTTACATTTCGATTTTTGAACGATATGAGCATCAATGATATTGCAGAGATTTTAAATATTTCAGAGAATGCGACATCTGTTCGCATTCACCGAGCATTGGAACATGCTCGCACGAAACTCGCCTACTTGTATGAATAATTTTAACCTTAAACAACTTTTTGCACCGCTTGAAAACATTCGGATGACTCCGGCTGAAAAGGCCTCAGGTCGTTTGAAAGTTTCTGCGCACATGCATCGCAATCCAATGGGATCGCGACCTTCTTTTGCATACTTCCGTCCTATTATGGCGGCAGCTCTTGCGATTGTACTTGTGATTGGAAGTGGTGGAATGGTAGCATTTGCTTCCCAGTCATCACTACCAGGACAAAAATTGTATAAGGTAAAACTTGCAACAGAACAAGCAAAGAAAATAACATTGCGAACATCAGCAGCAAAGGCAACTTATGAACTTGCTCTGATTGATAAACGGTTCAACGAAACAAACAAACTGATTAGCGAGCAAAAACTTACTGCTTCAAACGAAGCCGTGGTCATTGCAGCTATCAAAACTCATACGGAGGACTTTAAAACTGAAACTGGTGATTTATCAACAAGTGACCCGATACTTGCCCTGTCGTATAACACGAAACTAAGTAACACGTTAAAAACAGGTACGCATATCTTACTCGCACTTTCTGATCGTCAATCACTATCAGCTGACCGCTCTGCGGATTCTGTATCACCAAACACGTTGGTACTTGCCGCTTATGCAAGCGCTGAAAAGATTTCAGCAGAAAAAGTACAATTAGAATCTATCGTCGTATCAGACACCAACATTGCAACTATTAAAACTGCCGAGACACGATACACAGATACTATTGCACTATTAACCGATAACAACATTACACCAGCCTCTGAAGTAATTGAGACACCTGTCGCACAACCTACAGCAGCAATTGTCGCAGTAGACACTAAAGCAACAGGTATTGAAGCAGTATCAGCGAAAGCAAGGATTGCTACAACAGTTGCTAAAAAGTCAGATGTTTCAACTAAAACAGAAGAAGTAGTATCAGTTGAAAAACCAATCTTGAAAACACAAAGCAATTCAAACGATATACAATCACTCGCAAATGATTTGAAGGCAGCATACGATTCAAAAAAATATGGCCAAGTCATCATTATCGCTGATCAAATCGAACAGCAATTGCATGAAAATCAAAAAATAAAGGAAGTGGAAAAAACTTATAATATCACTATTGATACGGATACCTCGATTAAAAAAGACACCTCATCATCTAAAACAGAAGTTAAATCAGGAACGATCATCAATACAGATACATTAAAACCAATTCCAGAACTGCCAACACAAACAACTACCTCAGTTGAAATAAAGAAAAGTAACTAATGACTGCCGAAAGGCGGTTTTTAGTTTTTAAGAAAATATGTATACTAATATTCATGAATCACAGCATCGAAGAACTATTGGCATGTATGCAAGATGTGAGCACAGAAGACAAAGTATTGATTACCAAAGCTTTCGAATTCTCTAAACGTGCACACATTACTCAGCAAAGAAACAGTGGTGAGCCCTATTTCAACCACGTTTTTCATGTTGCCTGTATTCTTGCAAAGATGGACGCTGATGCGACAACTATTTGTGCAGGATTAATGCACGATGTACTGGAAGATACCGACATTACAGAAGAAGAAATGACAGCGGAGTTTGGTGAGGAAATTGTATTTCTTGTTCAAGGCGTAACAAAACTTGGTCACTTAAAATATAAAGGCGTTGAACGTCATGCAGAATCATTGCGTAAGTTTTTCATCGCAAGTGCGCACGACATTCGCGTTGTCGTTATTAAACTTGCCGATAGATTACACAACATCCGCACGTTACAACATTTGCCTCACGAAAAACAACATCGTATTGCCGTTGAAACACTCGAGATCTACGCACGACTTGCAGATCGACTAGGAATGGGTGGAATTAAATCTCAATTAGAAGACGGCGCATTTCCCTACGCATATCCAGAAGAATATCATCGCGTGTCAGAAATCTTGAAAGATTTCACATCATATACCGAACCTCATCTTGCAAAAATTGCAGAAACATTACGAGAGGAATTAACAATTCTGGAAGCAAAAATTAATCGATTGGATTATCGCGTAAAGCACTTATACAGTTTATGGCAAAAACTAAAACGCGAAGATTACGACATTACAAAAGTCTACGATATTTTGGCGTTGCGTATCATTGTTCCTAACATTGGAGATTGCTACCAAGCACTTGGAATTATTCACGGTTTCTACAAACCTGTTCCAGGGCGATTTAAGGACTATATTGCCCTACCAAAGCCTAACGGTTACAGATCGCTCCACACGGCCATTTTTGACGGTACAGGCGAGATTATAGAGATACAGATACGAACAGAAGCAATGCACGAGGAAGCCGAATATGGAATTGCATCACACCTACATTACAAAGAACTTGGAAAAGGTTTAGACAAGAAAGTAACACTTGCCAAAACAGATTGGACTCGCGAATTATTGGAAGCACAAAAGAACTTGGAAAATCCAGAGGATTTCATGAATCATTTGCAATTGGATTTCTTTGAAGAACGCGTATTCGTTTACACTCCAAAAGGTGACGTCATCGAATTACCAGAAGGCGCAACATGTATCGACTTTGCCTATGCTATCCATTCTGATATTGGAAACCAAGTAACTGGCGCAAAGATAAACGGAAAGATGGTTTCCATCGATACAGAATTATCACGTGGCGATATTGTACAAATTTTGCATAGTGAAAAACAACAACCAAACAGAAAATGGTTGGATATGTGCAAAACAACCTTTGCAAAAGGTCACATACGACGCTACTTGAAAGATAACGGAACAGCAATTGACAAATTGCTGACACGATAAAAGCCGACGATTAAATCGTCGGCTTTTATGAGGTTTTTATGTGTTTTTTAATCTGTCTTCTAAGGCAAAGATTTTTATACCTAACACTCGAAACTTATCAACTTCTCCTGTTCTTAGAGCTTTTTTCTGATTGTTTTTTGTGTCCGTAAGCTTCTCTGCGACTTTAATTTTTGTTCTCGCCTCCTCGGGACTCGTGTCCGAAGAATTAATAAGAGTCGTTATATTTACCATAGGTCTTAATTTTTTAGTTAGTAATCACCCTACTCTTCAAACACTCTTTTGTCAACAAACTCTTACATGATATAATTAAGCACATATGATATTGTTACTTTTTATTCTTGCAATTCCAATCGCCTGTGTTTCCTGGACTGTCACCCACGAGGAAATCTTTCGTGAGCTACACGAGTATTGCGTCAAAAGATACAAGCAAGGAAAGACAGTTCTTGGTCGCAAGATCTGGTATCCATTTACTTGTGAATACTGTTTCAGTCACTATGTAACTATTCTGATGTTGATCATGACTAAATATTACCTATCCTTTCCTGATTGGCGTGGATATGTGATTGCAGGATTTTCATTAGTTTGGATTGCAAATTTGTATATGAGCCTCTTCCAAAACTTACGACTTCGAATAAAGCTCGAAGAATTGGAACGAGACGAAATGAAGGATAAATAAAACACCAATGTCACGTTTGGTGTTTTTTAGTGGGAGCATTTTCCCATAAACTTTTTTTAGAGTCGTTTTCGGTTTCGAAAAGCCTATTTGTTTCTTCTTTATAAAAAATATAAGAATCTCTTAAATAAACGGCTCTGTTGATTGTGTAGATACCATACGCACCATTGTCATGAATTAATATTACATGACAAAATGTTTCATACATATGGAATTTGAATTGATGAAGATATTTAAAATCCTGTATTGAAAATATAGTCATCTGACCTTCAAAAACTGGCGCATAAATTTCTTCCACTTCTTTCAAGCATGCTTTGATGTGCTTGTGCGCTTCGCGCGGATCATTAAATTTTTTGTTTTGTTTTTCTAAGTTAGCAATAAATAATTCGAGCCGTTTGGATTTTTCTTTAATTCTTTCTATTGTTTCTGCCATTGTACTGGGATTTAATTATGGGCAGAATACCATGTTATAACAGGAAGTCAATGACGAAAAAACACCTTTCAGTGTTTTTTCTAATTACACAGGGAAAATGAGTTCTAGTATGGATTAATAGTCCTCATTCTCGTCTTGTTCCTCCATGCCATAATCGTAATCTTCTTGCTGTTGCAAGTATTCCTCACATCCTTCAATAAAGGAATCTGAGTTCCCTCCGCAACTATCCACATCATTTTCCTCTGCCCATTCGTATCCTGCGGAATGCCCTGAACCATCATCATATGGATTTTCTGGTTCAGGAATATAATCTTCTTCATCATTATTATAATTCGAATAATTGTTTGATGAATATCCACTGTAATTAGATTGTGGTGTGTAGTGATATGAAGAATCTGGTTTTTCGGTATTGTCTTCACTAAAAAGACTAACGCCACCCCAAATAATTCCTCCGATTATTAAGATCCCGGCGAAAAAAACTTGCATAGCTTAATAGCTCTTATATCCTTTCTTTCCCGTATATGGATTATAATTTCCTCTTGAAGAATAGTTATCTGACTTTCTTGAATTAGAAGTTGATCGATAGTGTGGTGCTACATATGTACCACGCTTTGTTGTGTAGCCATGAACGCGGGTTGCAGCGTCAGCGTGGCTCACATTAAAGCCCAGAAATCCAAACAATGATATGCCTAGTACTGCTGCAGTGATTATTTTTTTCATGTGTTAAATGCTTATACTTTGCTAATAAACCAAATAGTACTCTTTCTATATATAATTGCAATGAATACATATTTTAATTTTCGAAGAAAAATCCGCCTTTTTAGGTGCGGATTCTGCAGTAGTGGAATTGGGTAAATGAAGTTATAACCGAATTAAGAAACCAGACTTATTGTAACTCTTAATAAAACACGTATACTATACTCATTATGCACTTATTAGAAACTTTCAATGAAGAAAATGTACCTTCTGAAGAACTAATCTCATTTAGAGTCCGTATTTCTGTGCGAGCAATTATATTGGACGAGAATGGTAATGTCGCTATGTTGTATTCGAAAGCTTTGAATTATTACACCTTGCCCGGTGGCGGCGTTGATGAAGGTGAGAATCTTACTGATGCAATAATCCGTGAGTGTAAAGAAGAAACAGGATATACAGTTGACGTTATTCGAGAAATCGGAACAACACAGGAAATACAAAATGAAAACCAATTGGTAAATAACGCAACTTGTTTCCTTGTGAAAACTATTGGAGAAAAGGACGAACCGAATTTTATGGAAGATGAAATTGGTGAAGACTTTGTTATTGAATGGATGAAACCTGAGGAGGCTAAAAACTGCATGATGAAAGAAATTTCTTTGAATAGAAAATTATATCACAAGTATATTTCACAACGCATATTAACATTCCTTGACGAAGCATTTAAATAGATATTATACAAACAAAAAACACCCAGAAAGGTGTTTTTTGTTTGTGGACCTCCCAGGATTTTCAATGAACTCGATTATGCAGGAATTGAGGGAATACCTTAAATTACAACACTATCAAGGAGAATCGAATCTATTGCCTAGAAGTTATTAGATTAATAAATTTATCGTCACTATCGTCATTACACCCCCCCCCGGGGTGGGGGTATAAGGCATGACAAGCTTTTCTAAAATACGGTCTATAGTGCGAGTTTATTGCGTGCAAAAAAAATATATTAAAGGTCATTTTGACTTTCTTCGAAATTTTCTATATCAGCTTTTAATTCAGCTTCATGCTCCTTGTCTCTTACTTCAATTTCTTTCTCTAAATTTTTAATTTCCTGCTTACAAAACTTTTTAACTCTTTCGCTTTTTGTTTCTGAAAGCTCTTTTTCCATTTCTAATTTAATTGATCTTAATGCATTACCAAAAAGATTATCACCATAGGCTCCGCCTAAACATCCTGTAGTGCGCAAGGACCCGCCTATATGGCTCCAAATATCTTT
This sequence comes from uncultured Candidatus Saccharibacteria bacterium, assembly GCA_964415895.1. Classification (GTDB taxonomy): domain Bacteria; phylum Patescibacteriota; class Minisyncoccia; order Phycocordibacterales; family UBA1006; genus CALMMZ01. The sequence goes on from CAYQCC010000001.1 coordinate 166,607, forward strand.
ATTATCTGTAGCTGCAATGATTTTAAAACAAATATCTTTATCTGGAGGTTCTACCAAAGGGGGATATGGAAGGTGCTTTGGCTTATGCGGAGCATTTTATTAAAGACATAGCTCGTCAGTGGTTTGACTGCCCTATCGAGCTTCAAACACGGTTCCAAAAGGTTGTCTTTCCTTACGGAATTCCGTATGACCAAAAAAACGGCTTTCGAACCGTTAAGATGGGTTGTATATTCGAGTTAAATCGACAATTTCAACTAAATAAATCACTATTGGTGGACCCTAGCGGATTCGAACCGCTGACCTCCTCAGTGCAAGTGAGGCGCTCTACCAACTAAGCTAAGGGCCCAGAGCGAACCTTATCAAAACCAAGAGCAACTCTTGGTGTATGACACAGCAAGCTGTCATCATCCTTTGGTTCGCTTGATGAGATGTCTGGTCACTGTTATCCAGGCCACGCATTTCATCTAATCAAAGGACAATCCAGAACAATTATAATGAAAAAGGGACTTTTTGCAACTAATCTAGCCTTGACATTCTTATAGAGTTTGATATTGTTATAGTGGATTATAAATGACGGAGTTACTAACGAATACGTATTCTATTATACGCTCGGTAGTAACTCTATTTTTTTATTTCAAAAAATGCTTCCCTCGCAGATCCTTATGGTAATTAATGGCAAATCGGTGTGACTCACTATTGGCAAGCAAGATATCCTTTTTATGCTTTTTAATCACCTCTTCGTCGCCAATAATCGCTTTCGGTCGATGGCGTTCGTCTTTTACCACGGCAACTAGTTTTACCTGCTTTCGCACACCAATTTCTTTCAGAACTTTATCTGCATAATTGTAATGCATCTGTCCGCCATCGATCGCCACCACGTTTGGAAACGGCCATTCTGGGTGTGAAAATCTGCGTCGCAAGACTTCTCCTGTACTTTCAAGATCATGTACTGCACCTTCTGCGATCGTACGAATTTTAAACTTTCGATACGATGATTTATCTGCTGCACCATTTTCAATACTTACCATGACGCCAACTTTATTTTTTCCAGACATGTGCGCAACGTCGTAACTTTCAATACGGAAACTTTCGATGGAACGATCGTCGTAAAAATCTCGTTTCATAAGTGATACATCGTTAATATGTTCTAGTGCAAAGATTCTACGTTTTAATATTTCTGCTTCCTCGAATTCCAAGACCTTTGCATGCTGATTCATGCGCTTTTTCATATCATTAATAATTCCCTTTTTATTTCCTTTCAAAAACTGAGTAATATACGTAATCGTTTCCGCGTACGCTGCCCGAGCTTCCTCTGTTGTGTGTTCAGGTGATAATTGTAACTGTCTATAGAATCGATCGTGAGTTGGATTAATGCTTTTCAAATCTCGGAATGGAAAAATCCTTCGCAAGATATGCAGTCCTGTAATCAATTGAGTAAAACTTGGAAATGGACCAAACGTATTTTTAATCTTTACGGGAATCTGGTTCATCTGCTTTTGGATAGAAAGATTACGTCCACGAATAGTTCCAACACGCGGAAATTCTTCGTCTGTGATAATCACGTATGCAAAACTTTTATTATCTTTCTCTTTTACATTATATTTTGGCTGAAACTTTTTGATCAAGTTAGCTTCCAAAATCAATGCTTCCAAAACCGTGTCAGTTTCTTCGTAGGTAACCGTTGTAGCAATTGTAACCATGTCTAAAATGCTTGGTCCACGAGTTTGGATCAAGTCATTCGAGAAATAACTACGTACACGATCACGCAGACTGGTTGCTTTTCCAATATATAAAATATCAGTTCCTTTACGGAAAAAATACACACCAGGATTCGCTGGCAAGTTCAATTTTTTAAGAGTTTGACTTTTCACTAAATATATGCTATCATAAAATCGAATAAAATCAAGTTTTAACCTTTATAAACAACAAAATATGAGAAACAAGAAAAGAACTTACGAACTACTCTGCTGTATATTTATATACAAACTAATGAAAGATGGGATAACAATCTATGATATTTCCATAATCGAAGACAAGGTGTTCAAAGCACTTGATAAGTCAATTGACTTGAAAGGATTTAAAGACGACCTATTGTCCGCCGTTACGCAAGCCATTGCGGTTGCGGCTGATTTTTCTGATTCAAGCCATCAGGATAAAATTGATGCGATTAACCTTCTGGTTTGTGAAAATAATAAGGAATTGAGTCTTTCACAAAAAGAATTAAGTGCTTTGGCTTTCTTTTCTATCTGTATGTTTGCAAAAATAATACCAGTATCTGAATATTCTAAAATATCATCAGATATAACAGTATTTCAAAATACAGATGTCTTCATCCTTCACGAAGAAATTGTTTCATTAATTAAAAAGCATGGACACGTAACATTGTTAGAAAAAAACGACGATGATATTAACTTTTCATTTTCGGTAAACTAAATTAAAAACAAATCCCAACGCACATTGCTTTGGGATTTGAAACGTTTAGAATAGTTTTATTTATCCCTTGGATGGTTAAAATAATTTAATCACATCTTTCACACTAATAAATAGCATGAGGGCAATCAAGAGGAAGAACCCAATTGTATTTATCCATCCAACAATATTCGCATTTATTTTCCGTCGAGTAATTGCCTCGATAATCACAATGACCACTCGTCCACCATCAAGTGCTGGAAACGGAATCACGTTCAGCACTGCAAGGTTAATGGAAATCATCGCTGCAAGCATAATGACATACACTGCGCCGACTTTCTGTGCGTCACCTACCACTGACACCAATCCTACTGGACCTGTCAGATTTTTTGTATCTGCTTTTCCAAGAACTGCGTCGTGAATCAATGTCCAAAATGCTTGAGCTGTTTGTTTGGTAATACTAACGGTGTTAATAAATCCACTTTTAATAGATTTAAAGAACCCTTCGCGATACATACCAACTTGATCAACTGAAACACCAATAGCTGGATAATCACCTATTAAACCTTTTTGCGGAATAATTAAAAGATCCGCTGTAGATTTATCAGTTTTTTGAATTATCAGGTGAACAGGAATATTAGGCGATGTTTCTCGAACCGCTTGAATGAAATTTTCTTGCGATAAATCTGATCCTGCAATTACTGTGTCCAATGATTCCAATTTTAAAATCTTATCACCTGCAGCAAGTCCAGACTTTTCAGCTGGAGAACCCGGCATGACCTGTAGAACAGTTAACTGAGGATTTTGGACTTGTTCTGGATGATCAACACCAGATACGGCCGTTGGCGCACCAATCATAAATGCAAATGAAAATAGCGCCCATGCAAGCAAGATATTCATCGTAACACCTGCGATCAATACTAATATTTGTTTCCACCAAGATTTCGCACCCATACTGCGCTTGTAATCTGGATCTTTCTTTCCATCTTCAAGCGAATCTTCGCCGTAAATCTTTACGAATCCACCAAATGGAATCCAGTTCAGTGTGTAATCGGTTCCATTTCTTGAAAACAGTTTTTTAGCACGTGGTGGAAAACCCATTCCGAATTCATCAACACGAATTCCAAATAGTTTTGCAACTGCAAAGTGACCTAACTCGTGAACAAAGACGAGAATTCCAAGTACGAAAATGAAGATAACAACTGACAATGTTCCGTGTGGATGTGTAATTGCAAAATAGCCGATGATCGCAAGTGCGATAACGGCTTTTAAAATTGCAGAATAATTGTTTTTCAAAGTTTGGATGATGTTCATAGGTTTTTGTATTGTCATGCCGGACCTGATCCGGCATCCAGGGTGTAAAGATGTAAACCAAAATAAAATAGTATTTCGTCTTGTGTCAAAATAAAGAATTTAAAATTTGTTTCAAATTTGGAGGTAATACTCTGGATCCCGGATCAAGTCCGGGATGACAGCTGAATTATACTGTCATGATATCTTCTTCCTTTTTTTGGAAAAGACTTTCTAATCGTCCATTAATATCATCTACCATTTTCTGCATGTCATCCTTTGCGCGGAATTTATCATCCTCGCTGAAATTACCCTCCTTTTCTGTCGCATCAATTTCTTTATCTACACGCTGTCGTTCCATTCGAACTGATACGCGAGCTTCTTCTAGTTTTTCTTTTACAAGCTTAACAACACTTTTTTTACTTTCTTCTGTTAGTTGTGGAATACTTGCACGAAGTCCATTTCCATCTGCAACCACTGATAATGGTAATCCTGATTCGCGAATCGCTCTTTCAATATCTTTTACAATTCCCTTGTCCCAAGGAGAAATACGAAGTACGCGTGCTTCTTCTACTGTGATTGATGCAATGTTTTTAATAGGTGAAAATGATCCGTAGGATTCAACCATTACTGAATCAACAAGAGCCGGGTTTGCTCGACCAGTTGATATTTGTGTGTATTGAGATTTCAACCATTCCTCAATTTTAGAGAATTCTTCCTTTGTTTGTGTAAAATTATATGCCATATAACGCTATTTTATCATGTTCTCGTTCAAATACAAAATCGCAGCTTCTTTATCTTTCACTTCAACAATACGCAATTTGAATCCATTGAACTCCATGATCGTCTTTTGCATCTTTGCCGGAACATCGTCCCAAGAATCCAGCTTCACCGTGTCATCATGTGCAAGAACTTTGTAATCACCATCTTCGCGAACCATAATTGCAAAAGGAGTCACTTCGACAGAGTCCTGTGTTTTCAATTCGTTTTTAGAAAAGACCATCACATCAATTTCATCTGGTACTCCATCATTTCCAAGAGTTCCTTCAATAAATCCGTACGCGACAGGCATTCGTCCACCATTGGCAGTAATTTTCTCAGATATCGGTCCGAAGTCGACAAATTGACCCTTGATATGGTCTTCGTATCCTTTGTGAATCCTGCGATCATGATTCTTTGGTATTTCGATAGTTGCTATGTATTTCATATCTTAAAGTTAGCATATTATTGTACAAACGAAAAAGGCCGAAGCCTTTTATTTTTCAAACACTTAAATTAGCTAACTAATACATACTCATGTAGCTTACTTCTGGAAATCTTGTAGTCAACAACTTCTAAATCATTGTTTTCATGAATAAGAGGCGTGTGGACTCCTAAAAACCAAATTGGATTTGCAACTTTAAAGCCGTGGACTAATAACGGCGGAACTCTTACGATCAAGTCTGGCTTGATCTTATACTTCTCTAAAACAGAAGTATTGTTTTCATTCCAAGGTCCAAGCAAAAGCGTGCCTTTTGGATTTTTAAAACCTAAAGATTTTCCAAGGAACAGAAAACCTGCCTCAGCAAACCTATGTAAATGCGGTGTTCCAAACTCTCTTACTTCAACGATTTCAATACGAACCTCATCTTCGTTGACGTTAAAAAGTTTTTTTGCCCAATGAGGCTGAAGTCGATACACTGTAAAACCTTCGGTTTTAGTATCAAGTAAAAAGCATGATTTAATGTTATTAATTTTTTCTCGTGTTTTGGTTAAGATTTCTAAAATCTGTTCCCATGAAATAGCTCTTTCCATTTTTATTCATTGTTTGTTTTCAACGAGCAATATAACATCATATTATAACATAGTCAATTTACTATTTTTTTCCAAACTCAGGCAATACCATCGCCACATATTCAATAACATTTTTCATCGGAAAACTGGTCTGTGACGCCCAACCACGCGCATCGCGAATCGCTTCAAAGTATTCTGAAAACTGCGCGTTTGGCTTTTTATGGAAAACGGCATACAGCGCAGATTCCAGCTGATCCAAAAACTGATGAACTTCATATGCCTGAAGTGACTCATCCTTATCTCTTCCCTTTACAAGTGACTCAATCGCATCCAACCGTTTTGACGAACTATCAAACAAAAATGTCTTTATCGGAAATAATTGCGCATTACTTGCGGAATCGTCAGATCGCAATGTGACAACTCGTGAGAAAATCGTTTCCAAAATAAATGTCTGTGGTGGAACAATTAAAAAGATGTGCGTATTTGGTGCTGGCTCTTCCAACATTTTCAAAAATGCTTGCTGCGCCTCTGTTGTGAATCGCTCGGCAGTGATAACAAAGAATTTACCACCTGTTCGTTCTGATAACGCTTCGCGTAGTTCGCGCACCTCGTCAATTCCTAATTTCTCGTATCCATAATCGATCCAGCTCATTCCTGAAACTGACTCGTCAAAAAAACTGCGCAGTTTCTGCTGCCATTCTGAGATCGTTCCCAAGCATACATATGCATGATGAAGATGTTCTGGATTTAAATTCATGTTTGGATTATACCCTATTTCACAGATTTATAAAAAGTACAAAAAAAGAGCCGAGGCTCGATTTTTAAAACGGTTTTGAAATCAATGCTCGATTATATTCATCAAGGTGATTCAATGCGATTCCAATTCCTCGTACCACTGCAAACAATGGTTCTTCTGCTAGTACTGATTTTACACCAGTTCGTCGATATACCAGTTCTGGCAAGTTTCGAAGTTGTGATGAACCACCTGTCATTACAATTCCTGTATCGATGATATCTGAGGCAAGTTCTGGAAGCGTATCTTGCAATACAACTTTGATCGCATCAATAATCTGTCGCAACTCGTCATCAATCGCATCTACGATTTCATTTGTGTTCAAGTTTACGGAACGTGGAAGTCCGGAAATGTAATCTCGTCCTTTCACCAAAATTTCAAGCGGATCGTCCATTGGCACAGCTGATCCAATTTTAATCTTAATTTTTTCTGCAGTTCGATCACCAATAGCAAGATTATGTTTTTTCTTTAAATACACAGTAATCGCGTGATCAATTTTATTTCCTGCGCATTTTACAGATGTACATGCCTGGATCGAACCAAGAGAAATTACGGCAACATCAGTTGTTCCACCACCAATATCTACCACCATGTGACCCATTGGTTCGTTAATAGGAATTCCTGCACCAATAGCAGCTACAATCGGTTCACGCACAACGTGAGCTTTTTTTGCACCAGCTTTGATAGCTGCTTCAACAACAGCACGTCGTTCAGTTGAAGTCACACCTGCCGGAACTGAAATCATCACTTCGGGTTTTATGAATGACCAAAAACCAAGTGATTTTTTTATAAAGTGCGAAAGCATTGCAGTCGTCATGCGGTAATCAGCAATAACACCATCACGCATTGGCTTGTAAGCAATTAATCCATCGATTGTCTTACCAAGCATTTCGCGTGCATCCATTCCGATTGCGAGAATTTCCTTTGTGTACTCTGAAATTGCCACTACAGATGGTTCGTTTAAAACGATTCCTTTTCCAGGAATATATACCAGCGTATTTGCTGTTCCCAGATCAATTCCAAGTTTTGGAAAAAATATACTCATAGATAACAGGAATCTAGCATAGAAAGTAGTTTTTGGCGATTGGTTGACATAAATTAAAAATGAAGCCTTTATAACAAACAAAGTCTCCAATTTCTTGGAGACTTCATTATAAAGTTGTGCGAAACCTATTCAATTATTTCAATTTGACCACCCAAACTTTTATTTACCTTGTCTATAAAATTTGGTGATCGGCGCAGAATTGGAGCGATATCATCAATGATGGTTATACCTGTTCTATATAATGCAAAAGAGATAATTGCTCTTATACTTTCTATAACAACAGGAACTTCTTTTTCGCCAAGAACAACATCGTTTTCTAAGCCACCAATTAGTAATGGACTAATGCACGCTTTCTGTTCCCCAAAACCTGTATTGTATGTTTCAACATTTGCTCCAAGAGCACTTAACTGGTGAACGAATTTCAATCCGTCTTCATACATCCAGTTATTAACTACCATTGCTGTGCCAGCCTTAACATTAGTACATGCCCATGCGCACGTGCTTGGAAAACCATCTACTGGATTTCCTGGCCATGGCTGTGGACTTGTTTTGTAAACAGTTTTTTCTTCTGTTTTTTCCGCACATGGATAACCTGGATAAGGATTAAACTTACTTAAGCTTCCATCAATGTAAACTCCGTTTTCTTTTTTCTCGCAATGGATTCCAAGGTTTTCCAAGAACCTAACCATGTGAAGTATTGCTGGTGTAAGATAGCATTCCAATAATGCACTTCCTTTTGACATAGCGATCATAATGGCATTTCCGTAGAAATCCACATAATCTGGTTCAAAAATGAAATCGCACTCGAATCCTTTCATCTTTCCAAAACAACCTTGAACCACCAAGTTTCCGCTTCCTTTAATGTTCATACCCATCTTATTAAGAACTTTCACAAGGAATTTTACATGTGGTTCCTGTGCAACGCCATCCAAATGACTATCGAAATTAGTTGCACTGCGCAACAACATCAAAAGATTTTCTGTTGCAGTGACTGAAGCCATTGTAAATTGCTCGTGCTTTTCAACTGGCTCTAATACTCCAGCTTGGAAAGTCATATCGCTTTCCAATAATTTCTTATCAACGGAACAATACACATGACTACTGACTGCATCATAATCAACAGTAACTCCAAAAGGTGTTAAATATTGGATCTGATCTTCTGGGCCGCGATAGCCCAATTTACAACCAATCGCAACTGGCACACTTGCGGCTCCAAATTTTGACAATAATGGACCAAGAAATAATATTGCAGATTGAATATCATTCACGCAATCCGAAACTGGCTTGTTCTGCAAATTTTTGCAGCATACATGCAAGGTATTTCCTTCCCATTTGTGAATACCACCAAGCTCGTCAATTGCTTGGAGTATTTTTAATACATCAGGACTTTTTGGTGTATTTTTCATTACACACCAATCCTCTGTAAGCATTGTGGTACATAATACTGGTAACACAGCATTTTTGTTAACTTCTACTATCAGGGTACCTGTTAGCGGCTTCCCTCCAGTAATTTTTACTTTTGTTTTCTTTTTTTTCTCTTCCATGACAACTTAATTTATATTTGATTTTATTTGTTTACATTTATTTTCATCACAATAACACAAAAAATAACCATGTGCAAATGGCTATTTTAGAGATGCAATTCTTTGTATAAACCTTCAATATTTCTCATTCCTTCCAAGTATTCCTGAATTCTCATCTTTGTTCTACTTGTTGTTCCGTCTGGTAATTGGTCAAAATGAAACCAACCTGAATTCCCTATTTCAATATCGTTTTGCGTTGATAATTCTTGTTCAACTCTTTTAATATAGAAATAAATCGTATCGTGCTTTCCTTCATCACTCGAAATATATGTTCCAAGTAAATAATCAACCGAATCGATTTTTATTCCTGTCTCTTCGTATAATTCACGAATGGCACCTTGCTCTGGATTCTCTTTTCTTTTAATTCCACCACCTGGAATATTCCAATACTTTAACGCTCTTGGTTGTACTAATAATATTTTTGTATCTGTAACAAGTAATATTCTGGCACCGTGTGTAACAGGTTTGAAAACGCGCCAATAGACACGAATGATAATATAGGCAGTTTTATAGATGAGATTTTTGATTGCGTTTTTCATGTTAGTTATTCAATTATAATTCTTGGAACGCGCGCCGAAATACATGTTGTAATTTCATGTGGTGTGGTATCAATTGCGTGTGAAATGTATTCCGCTGAAACACTTGAATCTCCATCAGTTCCAATCAAGATTACATCATCACCAACATATGCTTCGCCATCCATTCCAAGATCAATCATAATTTGATCCATGCACACTCGCCCTGCGATCGGATATTCTCGACCTCTGATGACCACTTTTCCAGAATTGGAAAGTCGTCGCGGAAATCCATCGGCATAGCCTACTGGAATTGTTGCAATCCTTGCATACTTGCCTATTGGCTTCCATGTTTTTCCATAACCAACAAATTCGTCGCTCGTAACCACTTTAAAATAGACGACGTGGGATTTCCAAGAAAGCGCAGGAACAATTTCACTTGGCAAAATATGTTTATTAAATTCTGGTTCAACACCATACAACGCAATTCCAGGACGAACCATATCTAAATGATATTCTGGATACATAAAAATAGATCGAGAACTGCAAATATGAGAAAGTGGAATTTCAAGACCTATCGATTTGCAATAACTAATAACATCAATAAATCTTTCAAACTGCAATTTTGTAAAATCAACATCTAATGTGTCGGCGAAATGCGTATAGACTCCTTCGCAGACCAAAATTCCGTCATCAACCATTTTCTTTACGGTATTAATAAAATCATTTGATCTATTCCAATGAATTCCGATTCGATTCATTCCTGTATCGATTTTCAGATGCACTTTCGGTTTTTTCTGCATTCGCATTGCTTCGTTCGCAATATTATTTAATTTCTCGAGCGATGATGCCGTGATGGTTAGATCATTATCAATACACGCCTGTATTTCATATTGCTCAATTCCTGCCAGCACAAGAATTGGAGTTGTAATTCCAGCTTTGCGAATCTGTTTTCCTTCCTCGACAATAGCCACTGCTAAATAATCCACACCTTCCTCACTAAACGCTTTTGCAGCTGTAATAATTCCATGACCATAGGCATCCGCCTTGATCACTGCACAAATCTTTGTTGCACTGCAAAAACCCTGAATGATCTTCAGGTTGTTTTTCAAAGTTGGTACAGAAATTTCACAATAGGTGTTTCGCATAGTTATTTAATGTCTTGAATTGGTCCATAGAAGCACTCGTTTCTGTTTGTATACACTGCCCACATTCGATCACCATAGCAATAATGCCACCACTCACCTGGATACCAGACAAATCCTACAGATTCCATGGCTTCACGTAGAATTGCTCTGTTTTGTTTTTGTTCGTCCGTTATCAATTCTGAAAACATTTCAACGACTTTCTTTTCTGCAAGCGCTTGAGGCATTGAGCCCATATCAACTAACTCATTATTATATATCAAGGCAACGTCTACAGCGCCACCACAATTATGATTTGCAAGTGGTGCAGGTCGCGCAACAACAAGCGCTACCTGGTGTTCGAGTTCTTCTGTTGACCAATCTGGATGTTCTATTGAAAAATGTTCAAATTTCCTATTCCAATGTTCCTGCTGTTTTTCAATCGATCTCACACCTTCAACGATCGCAAGTTTGTACCCACCTGGAAGGATTTCGGATGCTTTATATAACATTTGAGCAACTGTTTCTCGAAGTAGATATGAATTATTGCTTTCCCATGGACCAAATTGTGAGCCATACATCAGTATTTGCGTTTCCATAACTTCGACAAGACGTTCGCTGTTTTCCTTGATTACAATATCTTGCCATGCTGATTTTGGAAGCGCTTTTATAATTTGATTACTCATATATTATTTCCTTCCATATAATCATAAATAACTTTCGACAATTCTTTCATTGGAAACTGTTTTCGTGGATTTAGTTGCTTTGAAACCGTGAATACACTAATGACATACTGCGATTTATTTCCTGTAACTACCGCAACATCGTTCAGCCAACAAATGAAAGCCCAGCCTTTCGTGAAAATGCTTTTAACGAGACTCAGAAGTCCTCTAATGGATTCAAAACCAAATCCATTCTTTCCGTAAAAATTTTTATACAAATTATTTTCTAGATATCCACCCTTTCGATACACCAATTGCTGTGGCAATGATAATCCACCTCGCCCAGAACGATTCCATCTGAGCATGTAATTTTTAAGAGATTGTGATACGAATGGCGAAATAAGTTGATTTGTTTCAACCATATAAATAAATTCGGTTGTATGTCGTGCACATGTCTTCGTCGTTTCGCTATGTTGATACGGCTTATCTTCTTTAACACGATCCAAAAACTTTCTTGTCACCTCACTACCATGCCAATCGTATTTATGAATAATATTTTCTGTGATTGATTCGCGTCCAACTAAATCAATCAAACAGTTTGATGCGCTATTATCGCTCCGTGTTAGCATCAAATCCAACAAATAATCAATGGTCGCCGTATCACCCGCCTGAAGCAATCCGCGCGGATCACCTGGAAATAGTTTTGTATCTTTATCAACATCGTTTGGAGATTTCACAACTACTTCTTGATCAAGTGAAAAATCACCAAGCTCAATACGACGCAAGGTTTCTGCTCCAATAAATATTTTATAAACGCTCGCTGGATAGATAAAATGATCCATATTGTATCCAAAGATTTCGTGACGTGGATCATTTAAATCAACAATGGCAATTCCCATTTCGTATTTCAAAAAGCCATTCTTTTGCAGAAGTTCATGTAGTTCTGCGCTTCGTTTCAAATTTTCAGCAAGATGATTCATTCTCTCGATTTTAGCACAAAACATGCTATAGTCACCTCAATGCATATCCTTGAGGTAATTCCACTACAAAAAGGCATTCCACGCGACAGCTTGTCGTATTTTTCGCTTAAAGAAATTCCGCTTGGTGCACTGATTGAAATACCATTACATTCCAAAACTATTTCAGGAATTGTGATTGGAAAAACTGATGCGCGCGATATGAAAGCAAGTATTCGCAGCGGAACATTTACCTTGAAACCCGTTGGCGCGATTATTAACGAGAAAGGCTTTCCATCGAAAATTATTCAAGCACTATGGGAACTATCGGCTGAAACATTGATTCCAACAGGAACATTGATTAGCAATTTCTTCCCTGATCCAGTGTTTGAATATTTTCAGAGCTGGAAATCCGTTACGCGCGAAAAACCAGAACTACGAATAATTGAACTATCAACACCAGATCGGTTCGACTATTACAAAGTATTAGTTCGTGAAGCATTCGCTCGAAAGATGAGTATTCAATTTATTACTCCAACGGTTATCGAAAATGATAAGCTTACACAGTTTCTAATTGATGTCTGCGGAAAAGAAAAAGTTATTACATTATCTGGCGGAATGACACCAATAAAACGGGAGAAAATATATCAACAATTATTGGAAATCGATACGCCTATCGCTATCTGCACAACGCCGCAGTTTTTTGTCATGCCTCGTTCAGATATTGGATCATGCGTCATAGAATCTTCTGCGTCACCTTATTACATTCAAGACTTCAGTCATCCGATTGATTTTCGTACAATCATAGTTCGTATTACAGAAACTCTTGGAATGAATCGTTATTTTTCAGATTCTATTGTATCACCAGAACAAAAACAATTGATTGAAAATCGAAAAGCGTTTATGGATCGAACAAGCAAAAAAGCTGGAAACAGTGTTCCAGTATTAACATTCGAAAAAGAAGCATTCAACGATCCATATTATGTATCACCAATTTTAAGTTCGAAAGCGATCGCTACCATAAAAGAAATGATCATTCAGAAAAAACCAGTATTTATTTTTTCTGCTCGAAAAGGAATTGCATCAGTAACGACCTGTCGTGATTGTGGATATACTGTTCATTGTCCAAACTGTAATAACATCATGCAGCTGATCAAAAAAAATCCTCTTGCAGAATCGGATCGCGTATTCTCTTGCAGTCGATGCGAAACCGAAGTTCCTGCAATGAACCGATGTCCGCATTGTTCGGGTTGGAATTTAATTCCACTTGGCATTACAACCGACTCTATTAATGAAGAATTAAAGAAGTTCTTTCCAGACCAAATTATTCTGCAAAGTAATAATGAAATAACCAAAACGGATTCAGCTTGTAAAAAAACAGTGAAAGCTTGGCAGGAATCAAATGGAATATTAATTGGAACGCAAAAAATTATTCCATATTTAGAAAACATTCCAACGACCATTGTTGCGTCATTCGAACACTGCATGAGTATTCCAGATTTTCAGACACCGTTTCATACGCTTTGGCTGTTTCAAAAACTGTACGAGAAAACAACAGATTATTTCTGTATTCAAACAAAAGACATAAACAACTCACTATTAACATTATTTTCGAAACAACATATCGACCCGTTTATTACGGAAGACTTAGGATTGCGAAAGTTGTACCATTATCCACCATTTGCAACCCTTATTACGATTGTGTTGACCAATATAAAACGCAAAGATCATCCACAAGCAAAGGAATACTTAAAAAAATCGATCAATGAATACGAGCACTCTATTCAGTCACAATTCTTTGAATACGGGCAGTATTATGAACTAATGGCCAAAATTCACGTTCCTATGGAAGATTGGATAAACGCAGAAAGTGTTCAAAAACAACAATTATTAAGCTTTTTACAGTCAATCCGAAATCATGCCGATATCACCATAGAAACAGGCCTAGATTAGTTGCATAGTATTAAAAGATATGATACAGTATTCGCACTTATGGCAATTAACGTAAACATCGTAAAAAACAACAATGAAAACGCGAACGGAGTATTCCGACGTTTTTCAAAGAAAGTTCGATCAGCAGGCTTCCTACAAGAAGTTCGAAACGATCGTTATTTCAACCGAGAACAATCAAAGTTGAAAACAAAACGCTCAGCATTGGTACGCATCGAGCGAACTGGTGAATATAAAGCAAAAGAAAAAGCAGGTGAAGTAATGGCAGGAAAATAATCCTGTTTTTTCTTTGGTACAAAGAACTTGACAATGCAGGTATTAGATAGTAGTATGATAGAGAACCTTCACAATATTAAAAAATCTCAAAATTACATAATCATGAAAGAACAACCAGTTAGTATCACAGTTACACCTGACCAAGTATTAAAGAATCTTAATATAGATCTATTTGAAATCTTCAAAAAACAAATTACCCGAAGATATGGTAAGGATTTTATTTTCACTAATCACGATGGTTTGTACCATGCAAAACCGACAAAAGAAATCAACCAGATCGATTACGATGGAAACCTTCTCATTAATGCAGGCGAATTGATTAATAATTATTATAAAAAAAATAATATACTAATCACTCCAGCAGATTCACATTTCCTAAAAGCAATCCGCTGGAAGACTGGCTTTAATGACCCATCAGTTCTTGAAGTATTAAATATTAGTTTTGATCTTTTTATTAAAAAAAGAGGTATTGGAATAAATCTGTGGGTCAAAGTAATAGGAATATTTTACAATTCAGGAATACTGGACTGCTTCGACTACCCTTTTGGAAAAACGAATAGTAAATCAAAACATACGTTGGCAGTGATAGAGAAATTGAAGAAAGATTTGATTAAATAGTACCTGATTAGATTTTAAAACAGTTCCGCAAGTGCGGAGCTTTTTCATTTCCCTATTTCTGATATACTCAACCCAACATGACCCACGAAACTCTCTCTGACAATTTAGCTATCTCAAACGAAACACGGATAAAAGTTCCTGTGGTTTCTTTTGTTGAAATTAAAAACGCAATACTTGGAAAGAAATACGAATTATCGCTCGTATTTCCAAACAAGAAAACTGCAACGGAATTACATCTGGATTGGAAAGACAAATCAGGCCCTGCAAACATTTTGTCGTTTCCACTTGATAAAAATCTTGGTGAAATATTTATTTCACTTGATCAAGCAAAAACTGAATGCAAAAAGTTCGATCGTGATTATCAAAACTATGTAGCATTCTTATTTATTCACGGTTGCGCACATTTAAAAGGTCACACGCATGGAAACGAGATGGAATCATACGAGAAAAAGATCAGAGCTAAATTCAACGTGTAGTGCATTCCCTTCTCCTAATTTAGGAGAAGGTGCCCAAGGGGCGGATGAGGTCGTCTGTAATTTGCATTAACTGCAAATGCAACGACCTCACCCCGACCCTCTCCTAAATTAGGAGAGGGAGAAGCTACATTTCTTCTTCATAATATTTTTATTTCTTTCTCTTTTTGTTTTTCCTGATATACTAAATTATATGATGCCTCAGGGACCTACTATTATTGCTGGAATCGATATCGGCAGCACTACAACACGAGTGATTATTACCGAACACGCAGGCTCTGGAATACATCCTCGCGTTATTGGTGTTGGACGAACTGAAACTATTGGAATTTCAAAAGGTTATGTGATCCACGAAGAAGAAGCAGTCAGGTCATTAACTGGTGCAATACGAATGGCGGAAAAAATGGCTAACATAAAATTGGATCGTGCCTATGTTTGTATTGGTGGAATTAGTTTGGAAACCCATCACCAAAACGGAAGTATTCATTTACAAAAAAAAGAAATATCTGCAAAAGACATTTCAGCGCTCCACCATCAGGTTACCGATGATTTCTTGGCTAGTACAAAAAACAAAACTGTTCTCCATACAATTCCATTATCGTATACATTAGATGGCGAGGAATTATTTGCAGACCCAGTTGGATTGGCGGGATCATTATTATCTGCACAATTTTCACTGGTTACATGTCTAACACAGCATCGTGATGGATTAGTAAATGTTGTGAGCCGTGCTGGAATCGACATCATCGACATCATCGCAAGTCCAATTGCAGCCAGTGTAATCACCCTTTCACAACGTGCTAAAACAGCAGGTTGCGCATTGGTAGATATCGGCGCTGAAACATTATCACTTGCCGTATTTGAACACGATGCATTGGTTCATGTTGCTGTCATTCCGTGTGGTGCAAGTTTGATTACAAACGATCTTGCGCTTGGACTCCAAGTTTCGCTTGATGAAGCTGAATCAATCAAGTTTGGAAAAAAGACTGATCGGACGCCTGTTGGAAAACGCAAAGTGTTAGATATTGTTGAGGCGCGAATTATGGACATGATGGAAATTATTCAAAAACGTTTGGGTATGTGGAGTCGCGATCGATTACTACCAGGCGGAATTACGTTGATTGGTGGTGGAAGCCATCATGAAAACATCGATACCTATGTTCGGACATTTTTGAAACTGCCTGTTCATACCGTTTCTGCGGAAAAAATCATTCCAAGTAAACGAGGACTAGACGCATCATGGTTTTCAGTGTATGGAGTATGTTTCCTAGGTGACCAAGACCCACAATATCGAACCAGCGGTATTGCTATCAAAAAGTTCCTCAAAGATGCACGTGGAAGCATACGTGAGTTCCTCGAGCAATTTCTACCCTAGCCCACAACTTGCAGAGATAACGAATGTGTATCGTAATAAAGAATCCAAGAGCAACCTAGTTGTTTCTTGGCTTTTTTTTGCTACACTGTGGATATTATCGATTAATTACCTGCGGAATCGTCCCGCGGACTGAATGTATTTTTTATGCCTAAAGTAAATCCTGAAATTGAAACAATCGCTCGAATTAAAGTCGTCGGAGTCGGCGGCTCTGGTGGAAACGCATTAAACCACATGATCCAATCAAAAGTTGATGGTGTTGAGTTTATTTGCATGAACACAGATACACAAGACCTACACAGTTCTTTGGCATCAAAAAAGATCCATATTGGACGAAACCTAACAAAGGGACAAGGAACTGGAATGAATCCACAACTTGGACAAGAAGCGGCAGAGGAAACAAAAGCTGAAATCCAAGAAGCATTGAAAGGTGCTGATATGGTATTCATCGCATGTGGAATGGGTGGTGGAACAGGAACAGGTGGCGCACCAGTCGTAGCAGGAATTGCTCGCGACCAAGGGGCTCTTACAATCGGAGTTGTTACAAAACCATTTTCATTCGAAGGACAACAGCGAAGCCGTGTTGCAGATAGTGGGCTTGCAGCTCTTGAAAAAAACGTAGATGCATTGATCGTTGTACCTAACGACCGGTTGCTTACAATCACATCAAAGGACACAACATTCAAAGATGCATTCGCAATGTCAGACGAAATCTTGCGACAAGCAGTTGAAGGAATTTCAGAATTAATCACAACTCAAGGTGTTATCAATATCGACTTTGCTGATATTAAATCAGTAATGCAAGATGCAGGCTCTGCATTTATGGGAATCGGTATTGCAACAGGTGAAAACCGAGCAGAAGAAGCAGCTTACGAGGCTATCAATTCTCCACTTCTTGATGTTGCTATCTCTGGTGCAAAAGGTGTATTGTTTGCTATTTCAGGTGGTGACGATATGACTATGCAAGAGGTTCATCAAATTGCAAAAATTGTTACAGACTCAGTTGATGCAGATGCAAAAATCTTCTTTAGTCCAATCCATGATGACAAACTAAAGAAAGGCGAACTAAAGGTTACTGTTATTGCAACAGGATTCCAAGGAAATGTGAAGAAGCCTTCATCAAGCACTTCTCCATTTATCCAGCGAGTTACTAAACCAGCTCCACAGATCGAGGACGAATCAATCGAGGAAGCTCGACCGTCAATCCTGTCACGACCAGAATCACGAAACCCAGATCGAGAGATCGAAGAGGTTGGTGAAGACGACGAGGATTGGTCAGCAGTTCCAGCATTCTTGCGAAGAAAGAAGTAAAACAAAAGCACCGATCGGTGCTTTTGTTTGTCATGCCGGACTCGATCCGGCATCCAGAATGGGGTCACTTACTTCACAACAACAATACATAATCACTGTTTCGATAGAAGATGAAAGTATAATTCTTGATTTTTATCTTTAAACCCTGGATGCCGGATCGAGTCCGGCATGACACTGCGTAGGTTTTTTGTTATAATGAAATTCTATGAAAACTTACGACTTAATCATTATTGGCGGTGGACCCGCTGGAGCTGCTGCAGCCGTATACGCTGCACGAAAGCAATTATCGACTGCGCTTATTACAAGCGAATTTGGCGGACAGTCTGTTGTTTCGGAAACAATTTATAACTGGATCGGAACACCAGAAATTGCTGGGTCAGACTTAGCAAAAAACTTGAAAGCTCATGTTGAATATTACAAAGGCGAATTCTTGGATGTGTTTGAAGGCCATATGGCTGCAAAGGTAGAAAAGATAGACCTTCCTGCGCAGGCAGGTGATGGATTTTCCGTTACAACTAATAAAGAAACATATACAACAAAAACTCTTCTGGTAACAACAGGAAGTGCTCGACGAAAACTACAAATTCGTGGAGCTGAGCAATTTGAAAACAAAGGTGTTGTGTACTGCGCATCATGTGACGGACCATTGTTTTCAGGCATGCCCGTTGCTGTAATTGGTGGTGGAAATGCTGGATTTGAATCTGCAGCACAACTCCTTGCCTACTGCCCTACTGTTTATTTAATTAATCGAAGTGATTTGTTCAAAGCTGATCAAATCACGGTTGATAAACTATCTGCGAATCCAAACTTGAAAATCATGAAAAATACGGAACCAGTCGAGGTAATCGGCGAAAAGTTTGTATCTGGATTGAAAGTTAAAAACAAAGAAGGTGTTGAGGAAATCTTGGAAGTTGGCGGAATATTTGTCGAGGTTGGTCAAATTCCTAACACTGGATATTTGAATGACTTGGTAGATAAAAATGAGTTTGGGAATGTTAAAATCAATCCTTGGACACAAGTTTCATCACTACCTGGAATCTGGGCAGCTGGAGATTGTACTGATGTTCATTATCACCAGAACAATATTGCTGCAGGTGATGCTGTAAAAGCAGTTGAGGATATTTATATGACATTGAAGACAAAATAAAAAACACCAATTGGTGTTTTTTATTTAATAAATTACAGGAGGTAGTTCAATTTGATTTGTCTCGCAGCCTGCTACGCCACAAATGGGCGTTCCAAACACTGCGTACATTTCCATTCCAAACACAATAAGTATTCCGACAATTAATATTATTCTTAGCGCTTTGTATCTAGAACTCTTGATTAGAATCCTCGAAATAATAAATGAAAACACTAGTAATAAAATCCAACCTACAAGAAGTAATATTGCGAATGTCTTGGAATCCTGATGCATGGGCAGAAAATCCTTTACTACAAGCTGAAAGCTTGCGCTGATAAAAATAATAATGCCAAGTAAATAAATCGCTATCATTTTCCAAAATGAATGTGTTTGTTCCATATATAAATTATAACATATAAATAAAAAGCCTTGGTAGGCTTTTTATTTATTCCATCTATTTTCAATAAAATTATCAAGCTCCGATTCAGTATCAACAACACTGGCAAGGTTTTCATACGACTCCTTGTTAAAGTCCTCTTCAGTATGAACACCCCATGTCACAGCAACTGTTGGGATATTTACCTCCCTTGCCTCCCTAATATCACCTATTGCATCAGTAACAAACAAAACATCTTTTGCTAAGACTTGATATTTTTCAAGAATTATTTTGAATTTATCAATCTTATTTTTTGATATTTCAGCCGTTCCCAACATGTCAAAGAATTTTTTAATGTCAGTTCGCTCAAGTAATGGGAACGAATTACGCTCGTAAGCTGAGGTATTCAATATCACAATATAACCCTCGTTCTGTAGTTTCTCTAGAAGTTCTCGCATTCCTGGAAATAATGAAGCTTGGGACTTTTGTAATGTATAAGCCGCAGTTCGGATTGAATGTTCTTCTGGTGACACCTCGAGTGGTGGATTAGTTGCTCGATATTTGGCAATTGCTTCATGATAATTTTCCGCATGCAACTGACCATACTCCTCTCTTGTCATGAAAGGATGTGAAAGTAATACGTTTTTATACGCATCTTCAATCGTGTCAACAAGCACTCCATCCATATCAAATATGACTATCTTTTTCATAATATTAGTTAGTTAAAACGATTTTAATTTTTTCTGCTAACGCCAATCCCAGTAACCTGTTATTCTCTTCGTCCAAATGTACGCCCTCGCCGTCTGCTGTTTTACTATAATCTGAAGCGTTGAAGAATATGCTTCCTGTCTCGTCACAAAAAGATTTATAAATATCTACCAATTTGAGGGTTTTTTCTTCAGACTGTTCATTAAAAATAGTTTGAATACTTTCAGACATCATTACCTGATCGCCACGAACAATGGGTGGTGCAATGATCATAAGCAATGGCTTATGATCAATCGACATACTTTCAATCCATGAATTAATCTTTTCGAGATACGCGTACAAACTTTCTTTTATTTCATCAGATGTTTTCGTGTCTTTTTTATTGCAATCATTTGTCCCAAGAAATAAACACACTAAATCAAGAGGTAGATGACTGGCAAAAATTGGACCAAACTGATCTAATCCATTACGCTCTGGAAAGAACCCGTTCTCGCCTGATAGCAGACGAGCGCGTAATCCTTCATCAATAATTCGATACTCATTTCCTAGTTCTTTTTCAGCTACACCAATAAAACGCTTTTCACGAGCGTAACGAGTAGGAACGTTTGGTAATTTTCCATATACAAGAGAATCTCCGTAGATCAAGACTGATTTCATATCTTAATTATAACACAGTAATCCGCGAATCTTTTTTGCGGTATTGCACCAAGTTCATTTTGGTAATTATGGACAAAGGTGCTGGCAATGCTGCCAGATTAAACCAACCTATCTCATTACATTTTTCAGGTTCCATAATTTTAGGTTCTTGTCCCAGCTTAAATGAAGCTAAAAAAGTAGTGGCTACCCAATGCTGCTTTTCATCAGGGATAATATGGTCCAATGCTGGCCACTGTTCTATAATATCAATTTTCGCACCATATTCTTCGAGGATTTACCTTTTAGCAGCTTGCTCCAGTGTTTCTCCAAATTCAACACTGCCCCCAGGAGTTTCCCAGCAACCTTTTTCGTTTTTACTATTTTGACCGCGTTTGGATAAAAAGATTTCACCCTTATCGTTAAAAATAATTGCACCTGCCGCGACTCCAATATAGTCGATTGCTTTTTTCATAATATTTAAGTATACCAAATTTGTGACCCTACGGGGAGTCGAACCCCGCTTCCAACATTGAAAACGTTGTGTCCTAACCGATAGACGATAGGGCCAGATTAGAGATTGTTACCCTATCATTAAATGATATTGGGCCAGTTGTCCATGACGAATCATGAACTTATGAAATATAGCATAATTAGTAAAAAGATCAAGAAAGCCCGTCCTTATTTTTGCATTGTAGAGCCTCGTAAAATCTGTTATATTTCGAGCACTTGCGCGGTTAGCTCAGTTGGTAGAGCGTCTCATTGACGTTGAGAAGGCCGCAGGTTCGAATCCTGCACCGCGCACATGATAATTATTACCATTGCCAGCATTGTTGCCATACTATTGATTCTGGTTTTTTTCTATGGATTTATTGTATCACTCCGATCTGCGCCATTTATACCTATACCAAAAAATGATTTTCAGATGATTATCAAGCATTTGCAATTGCAAGACGATTCTGTTTTTTGCGATCTTGGTTCTGGAGACGGTCGAGTTATTGAAGCGGTTTTGCAATCAAATAACCATGTCACAGCAATCGGTTACGAGATTAATCCCTATGCACGATTCGCATCATGGATTCGATTGCGAAGATTTAATGATCGTGCAAAAGTATTTAATACAGATTTATACAAAGCTAACTTGAAAGATGTCTCGCACATTTTTATGTACCTTATTCCAAGTGCGCTTGAAAAACTCGAACCTCTATTTAATAAACAACTTACAAATACTCGCGTTGTTTCTGTTAATTTTAAATTTCCTCATAAACAGTCGATTGATGAAATCAATGTGAGCAACCCACATCAAACGATTAAAAAATTATATGTATATGAATGGTAATCAATTTCAAAATCTATTAGAACAAGCAACAAAGGTATCACAAGAATATATCTATTATTCGCCTTCTCAAATTGAACGAGGTGATCATTTAAAAAATGATCCGAGTCTTGGCGAGCATGCGTGGAGCATTCCTGAAACAACAGGAGAATTTTTACATGAGATAGTTACTAGATTAGGTTTCAAAAGCGGACTAGAACTAGGAACATCAACTGGATATTCCACATTATGGATTGCAGCAGCACTTTCAAATAATTCAAATGATTGGAAGTTGATTACTATCGAACGAAATTCTGCAAAAATGGATCTTGCGAAAGGTCTATTGCAAGACGAATTTGGTGACCATATTCATTTTGAAAATGATTTAATTGAAAACTACTTACCTACTATTTCTGATATGAAATTTGACCTTGTGTTTATGGACGCTGAACGAGGAAAATATAAAGAATACTGGAATTATATCAAAGGCCTTCTACACGAAAAAAGCATTGTCATTATAGACAACGCTTTTCGTGCTCAAAAAAGTGTTATTGAATTCCAAGACTTTTTGAAATCTGATTCATCACTTTCTACATATTTGCATCCGCTTGATAATGGATTACTTATCGTTGTTCTGTCAGATGGAGATCACAGCGATCTTTACAGTATAGTTGACCATGCTTGCTAAAGCAGTCTTCGCAGATTAAATACTGACCCAGACATGACTGATTTTTGCAATCTGAATGGTTTTCTGTAACAGCGCCACAACCACGGCATTTTCCAATCTTTTCATGATTTCCGCCATCGTAATCCATAACATGACGACCATCGAAGGTGTACATTGCACCTAGGAAGTTTTGCGCAGGATACTGTTCCATATATGAAACCATTCCACCATCTAATTGATGAACATCTTTGAATCCTTTTTTTAATAAATAACCTGATGCTTTTTCACAACGAACTCCACCAGTACACACAGGAATAATCTTTTTATCTTTCAAGTCATCGTAATCGCTAAGAATAGTTGGAAGGTCTCGAAAGTTTTTAAGTGGTGGCAATACTGAGTTTTTAAAATGTCCTACAGCATGTTCATAATCATTACGCATATCGATAATCACGAAGTCTTCCTTGTTTTCAAACATTGAATGTAGTTGTTCTGGCGAAATACGAGGCGCTGGAAAATCTGCAGGATTGAAATCTTCGTCTTTCAAGTGAAGCGAGACAATTTCAGGACGAACTTTAATTCGCAATTTTGGAAACGCAATACCATTTCCTTTGCTGTACTTGATATGAATATCTGAAAATCGTGGATCAGATGTAAATGCCTGTACATATTCATTAATCATTTCAGGTGTTCCTTCGCATGTTCCATTGATTCCTTCATGCGCAACAATATAGCGTCCGTGAAGGCCGATTTTTGAACATAATTCCATATGTTCCAATTTGAACTGCTCTGGATCTTCAATATGAATGTATTTATAGAATAGCAACACAACGTGTTTCCAATCCATAATTGCTGGTTTTGTTTCGAATGGAATCTGCATAATATAAGGAAAGAATAGCGATTTTTAGGATTTTTGCAAGAAAAAAAGTATTACCAACATTTGGTAATACTTTCATTTCTAACTTTTTTTGTTTTAATTGTAAATAATCTTGTTAATCAATGCGTTTGCCATAATATCAAAATTTTCATTCTTATTAAGGAAAACGTTCTCTGGTTTGAAATACTGCGCTTGAGAAAGTTCGAAATCGATATTATCAATTCGTTCTTGAATTTTTTGTGGTGAGTCTTTTCTTTCACCTTTTCTATTAGCTTCTAGTAATCTTTCGATCAATTCTTCTCTCGAAGAAGTGATGAAAAACGCATTAACTTCAATTCCAGTCATGTCGATAAATCCGTTCTGAATCTTTCCCATGAATTTTAAAGCGCCGTTTGTGTTCAAAGAAACAATTGGAATTTTTCCAGTTGCTAAAACACGCTGCCATTCTGACCGTTCGCAGCCATACAGATCACCATTGTAAACTTCTTCCCATTCCAAAAGAAGATCATTAGTGATTAGATGGTTAAAGCCATCATGGTCATACTTGTAGTAGTCTTTGCCGTGTTTCTCTTCCGGTCTTAAATCTCGCGTAGTACTGTTGACAAGCTTGATGATGCTATCTGAATAATATCTCAGAGCATGCTCATCAATGAATCTTGTTTTTCCTGTGTTGGTAGGTCCGGTAATAATGTTTAGTAGTTCCATTTCTAGATTTTTTAATTATGGTTATTTTTTATTGGTTCGAATCTATAACAAAAAATGCACCTTTTCAAAAGATTTGTTCTTTTTACAAGGTGCTTATGCTTAATTTATAATAAACTGTTTTGATTAATAAGTCAAGCCCGCACACCCAGAAACTTGGGTGTGCGGGCAAGGTATGATATGCTCTTTCGTATGAAAATCCTCTCTATCGAGACATCTTGTGACGAAACCAGTCTTTCGCTCTTCACAGCTACAGAAACGGCTTCTGGGGTTGATTTTGACGTTGACAGCACTATTACACAATCACAAATCGATATTCATCAGGAATTCGGAGGCGTGTTCCCTGCTCTTGCAAAACGTGAACATCAAAAAAACCTTGTTCCTATCTTGCTCAAGATTTTAAACCAGGAAGCAGCTGAGAATCCCGAAATTACAAGCAATTCTGAAATCGAAACAATATTAGAACGTGAATCAGAACTTCTTGAGTCATTCATTAAATATGTTATGCCAATTCAAAATCCTGGCATTAATGCAATTTGCGTTACATCCGGCCCAGGTCTTGAACCTGCACTGTGGGTTGGAATCAGCTTTGCAAAAGCACTTGGATTATTATGGAATATTCCAGTCGTTCCCGTAAACCATATGGAAGGACATATTTTATCTGTGCTGGTTCCCGAAACTAATCCTGAGCAAGATAATTCTTTTTCCGTGCAAGCTGAACTCTTTGAATTTCCAGCACTCGCATTGTTAATATCGGGCGGTCACACTGAAATTGTATTAGTAAAAGAAATTGGTAATTATGAAATTGTTGGAAAAACTCGAGATGACGCTGTTGGTGAAGCATTTGATAAAGTTGCACGCATTTTAGGACTACCATATCCAGGTGGGCCAGAAATTTCAAAAATTGCCTTACTTGCCAACAAGGACACAAGCACAGATATTGTACTTCCTCGACCAATGCTTCATACAAAAGATTACGACTTTTCATTTTCAGGATTAAAAACTGCAACTCTGTATTTAACGAATGATATCAAGGCAAAAAATAACGGAGTTATCCCAGAACACATTAAAGCTTTGATTGCCTACGAATTCCAAGAAGCTGCAGCAGAGGTTATTGTTAAAAAAACACTTTCTGCAATCAACGATTTTGGCGTACAAACATTAATCGTAGGCGGTGGTGTTTCTGCTAACAAGCGAATCAAGGAATTATTAAAGCAAAAAGCTTCAGAAATTATTCCAGCAGAAAACGTCTACTTTCCTTCTCGCGAACTGACTGGCGATAATGCATTAATGATTGGACTTGCTGGATATTTTAAAATAAAAATAAGCCCTGATGCCGTCTATGACGATATCAGAGCAAATGGGAATTTAACATTCTAGCGTTTACAAGCAAATTTTGATAACCCATGTTGTGAAGCATTAAGAGTCTCATACAACGTAACGTTTTCAGGTTTCAGTGCTGCCCAAACTTCAGACATACCATCGAACACCTTATCGTAATCGTCACTAGTCGGAATGGTTGGATTTACGACTGCCCATACTTCTTGTTTATCATTTACTTTTCTGAAAGCGATTCCGATAAACTTATGAAGAATATTATTGGCAAATATCCATTGTCCTTCTTCACATTTAAGCCACAGATAGTGCTCTTGCGCTTCTTGTTCCTTTCTTGTTATTTCTCCGACAAAGGAAACAGGAAACGAGATATGGTAGTCAGTTAATCCAGAATTTAGGATCTTGAATGCACCAGTTACATTAACAACAAACGCATGAGCCTTGTTGTCCGCTTCAGGGTTTGTTGTTATGAATCCAATTGAGTTAATTTCAAAAAGTTGCATAGTTTTTTGTTTTAGTGTTATTAAAAATGGTTTGATTTGGCACAGAGTACTATTATATTTAAACCAAGTCAACGACACTACAAATTCTTAAAAATATGCTAGTATTTCCAATATGACTTTCGACAACAAGGCAAATTTGCCTGAAAAATTATTAAAACCGTACAACCCTGCGGACGTAGAAGAACCTATCTATAAAATTTGGGAAGAATCTGGACTATTCAATCCGGATGTTTGTGTTGAGAAAGGATTGACTGACACTGACGCAGAAACATTCACCATGATCATGCCGCCACCAAACGCCAACGGACGACTTCATGCAGGTCATGCTCTGGATTCTACATTAAAAGATATTTCTGCACGATTTGAACGAATGCGTGGAAAACGCGTATTAATGGTTCCAGGATCCGATCATGCAGGATTCGAAACCCAAGGTGTATACGAGAAAGAATTACAAAAACAGGGACGAAGCCGTTTTGGAATGTCGAACGAAGAATTGTATAAAGAAATTTATGAATTCGTAATGGATAAGAAGCAATACATGGAAGCTGATTGGAAACGATTGGGCGTTAGTTGTGACTGGTCACGAAACACGTTTACACTGGATCCATCCGTTGTATCACGTGTTCAAGATACGTTCGTAAAAATGTTCAATGATAAAATGATTTATCGTGGAAGTCGTATCGTTCACTGGAATCCAAAATTCAAAACGTCTCTTTCAGATATTGAAACAGAGTTTATTGAACAAACTGATAAATTTTATTATTTCCAATATGGACCATTCGTCATTGGAACCGCTCGACCTGAAACAAAATTTGCTGATAAATATGTTGTTGTAAATCCACATGATCCTCGGTATGCGGAATTTCATCATGGTCAAAAGATTGAACTAGAATGGATTAATGGACCAATGACTGCAACCGTCATCAAAGACGAAGCAAGTGACCCAGAACTTGGAACAGGGGCCATGACGATCACGCCTTGGCACAGTCAGGTAGACTTTGACTTGGCTCAGAAATACGATTTGGACATGGAACAAATTATCGATTGGGATGGAAAACTATTACCTGTCGCGGGCGAGTTTGCAGGAATGAAAATTGCGGAAGCTCGAGAAAAGATCGTAGAGAAATTAAAAGAAAAAGGCTTAGTAGTAAAAATTGAAGACAACTACAAACACAATGTTCGTATCTGCGAACGAACGCAGGTAGTTATCGAACCACAAGTAAAACCACAATGGTTTATTACTATGAAACCGTTTGCTGAAATGGTGCTAAAGGCTTTTGATAATGGCGAATTTCGAATCTTAACCGAAGCACATGGCAAAATTTTCAAACACTGGATGAGCAATCCTATGGATTGGAATATTTCACGACAAATTGTTTGGGGAATTCAGATTCCTGCATGGTTCAAGAAAAATGCAGATGGAACGGAAGAATATGCAGCGAGCAAAACATCACCGGGCGAAGGATGGATCCAGGATACTGACACGTTCGATACGTGGTTTTCAAGTGGTCAGTGGCCATTAATGACATTAGGTTATCCAGATGGAGCTGATATGAAATATTATCCGACACAGTTGATGGAAACAGGTACGGAACTTATCTTTAAATGGATTCCACGCATGTTAATGTTCGGGAAATATCTGACGGGGCAAGTTCCCTTCAAAGATATTTATCTTCACGGAATGGTATTGGATAAAAATGGAAAGAAAATGTCTAAATCAAAAGGTAACGTCATATCACCGGTTGATGTTGCTAATGATTATGGAATCGATGCATTGCGTATGGCATTAGTTATCGGTACGCCACCAGGTGCTGACACTGCTCTTTCACTTGAAAAGATTAATGGTTATAAAAAGTTCGCCAACAAAATCTGGAACGCGACACGATTTGTGATGGAACAAACATATGATTTGGATCTGGAGACAGAGCCAACATACGATGCCGAAGATCAGCAATCGATCGATGAACTACATACATTTATAAAAGAAATTACAGCAGAGCTTTCAGAATATAAATACTATTTAGTATCTGAAAAACTGTACCATTATTTCTGGGACACGTTTGCAGCAAATATCATTGAGCGTTCAAAAAAGAAGATCGCCGAAGACAATAATGCTATCAGTGCGAAATGGGTATTGTACACGCACTTAACAATCTTGATCAAAGCACTCCATCCGTTCATGCCATTTATCACGGAAGAAATCTGGAGCACAATTCCACAACCTAAAGACAAGACAAATAACAAGAAATTGCTTATAATAGAATCATGGCCGACATATCAATAGGCAGTTTATTCTGGGCATTTTTGGGCGGCATGGTCCCTACATTTCTGTGGTTATGGTTTTGGTTTAACCAGGTTAAAAAGCCCGAATCTACGGGTTTTTTGTCGCTCTTGTATGTACTTGGAATGCTGTCGGTGATTATTGTCTTCCCTATTGATGCGTTTATTAATCAATCAGGGCTCGACCGTAAGGAATACTTGCTAGCATTTGCACTTGTCGAGGAAGTCGTGAAAGTTGCCCTTACAGCAATCGTTGCATTCCGGAATAAACGAATGAATTACGCTGGTGATTACACACTATTCCTTGTGACGCTAGCGCTTGGATTCTCCGCGCTTGAAAATACCCTGTATTTAATTCATCCGATTTCTGAAAATAATTTAAGTTTCATATTATTTACTGGAAACCTACGATTCATCGGTGCAACATTATTGCACACAACATGTGTTGCTATCGTCGGGAATATGCTTGGTATTGCGTATTATGAATCAAGATTTATGAAATGGATTCATGGATTATTTGGATTATTAATCGCGATTAGTTTGCATGCAATCTTTAATTACTTTATACTATTGAATACCACACGCAGTATCATGATTGGACTTGCGGGATTGTGGTTTATTGGAATCATTGTGATCGTAATATTCGGTCGCATCCAAAAATTACAAGGTTACCGTGCACAATTCATGCAGCCTGAATCTTTATCATCTTAATTACTAATTCCTAAATCATTATGAAAAAACTTTCTTTCTTCGAGCGCTTGACTGGAACTATCCGCATGCAGGATGACGAGTCAGACGATATCGTTCAAGACCTGGACGAGGATATTGAGCCAAAACTAACTGGTATCCATGAGTCAAAATTGAATAGATTACAAAAAATATCTTCATCGGAAGACGACTTTGATGACAATGTGGATCCAGATTTGGAAACAGAAGCAGAACTAGCGATTGACGTATTCTATAATGATCGAGAAATTGTAATTCAGACAATGACAGCTGGAATTAAGAAAGAGCATTTGGAAATAATCCTTGCTCGTGAAGAAATTACAATCCGTGGACGACGTGATAATCCAAATACGTCATACACAAATGAATTTGTAGTTGCCGAATTATACTGGGGACCATTTGGTCGCACTATTCAGTTACCAGATGAAGTTGCCATTGATGAGGCGTCTGCAACAGAACATCATGGATTATTGACTATTAAACTTCCAAAGTTTAATAAAGGACGAACTGTTAAATTGAAAGCTCAATAAAAAACACTGACATCAGTGTTTTTTATTCCTCAACTGTTATTGGTTCAGGAGAAACATCTAATACAAAGAATTCTGATGCGAGAGCAATAAATTCATCTTTTGTCTCTGGTTTATTTGCATAATGCATTGGGATAACCATTCGAGCCTCCTTGAAATGCCGTAAGAAGTCTAACGCCTCCTTTGGACCAAACGTATAATGAGTTCCAACTGGAATTAATGCAAAATTAACAATTAATTCCGAAACATCTATTCCTGATGGGTAGAACATGTCGCCAGCAAAATAGATTGTTTGTCCGCTCATTGTAATTAAAAAACCATAATTTTCTACTGGTACGGAAACACTCGGTCCATGATCAACGGAAAATACCATAATGCTTACGTGATCATTTTTAAACACAAATCCATCATGAATAATCGTTGCGTTTTGATACGGCAATGCAATATGGCATTCTTGATCAAGTAATAATTGAACAGGGTTCAACGCTTTAATATTATCAGGATCAAAATGATCGCCATGAATATGCGAAACAATCATTAAATCTACGTCTGGTAAATCCCATAACTTTGAAGTTGCTGTTTTGTTTCCAATATCAACAGCCAAACGAAAACCACTATTACTCTCAAATATGAACCCTGATTGTTCAAACTTGATAATCTTCATATGTGCCAAGACCCGGGCTCGAACCGGGGACCTATTCCTCTTCAGGGAAGCGCTCTACCAACTGAGCTATCTTGGCAAATAATGTAATACCCTTATTGGATATCATCACGTGGTATGGGCAAGCATACCAAAAAAACCTTAAATAATCAACTTTTTATTTCTTGATCACAGGTTTGGAGTTCTGTGGAATCAAAGATGTAAATGTTGATTGTGCCTGATCATAAATATCAATTACCTGATCAACATATGGCTGGAAATAGTAATACACGCCGAGTGCTGATCCTACAGCAATAATAAACAGGAACACTCTCCAGTATGTACTGTAGCGCTGACGACGATCAATCTTTTTTAGTAGGATATGATTTTCCTGACTAATACGAAAAGTTTCATTTAATAATTTTTTTGTTGGTTCATCCATAGAGTTATCTGATTATAACATGAGATTCGAATAATTTAAATACAGGTGCCCTCACCAGGAATCGAACCTAGATCTTTTCCTTAGGACGGAATTGCTCTATCCATTGAGCTACAAGGGCAAATTGAATATAACGCCCTAATGGCGTTATATTCAATTAATATATTATGCGGCAATGCCAAGTTTTTCTGACATAAGCTGTTCGCTGAATCCAACCATAATATCTGGTTCTTGGCCTTCTTCTTCGATTTTAATAACGGGTACACCCATTTGACCGGTTGCTTCACGGATATACATTTTCAATGCATTATCCTCTGAAACGTCGATATCCTGGAATGCGATATTGTGTAGTGTTAAAAATTCCTTTGCCATATGACAGAAATGACATGTTGGCGTTGAGTAAATAGTAATAGTTTTCATAGTTCTAGATAAATTAAGAGATAACTCTATGATTATATCATATTTTACTGAAAAGAGTACTGAACCAATGTCCTATATTTCCAAAGAATCCATAAGATTTTTCCGGCTCTGGCGCCGTATTTGGGTCTTTTTTATCATTATCCACAATCAATATCATTTGTTCGCCATGCTTTACAACACGGTAGCGATCACGAATTTCAGTCTCCTTTCCTCGATCTGTTGATAATGCATTAATGTTTTTCTTGAGCTCGGCATCATGCGCCTGAACCTGTGTCAGCTCTGCCTGGTAATCATCACGAATAGATTTTGCGTGTGCGTATTTCTTTGATATTTTAACAACCGAAATTGCCAAAATGGTACAAATAACGATTAAAACCACGATCCAAAATCGCGTATGAAAGAAACTTTCTTTGTGGTGTCGGACGCCTTGCATAAGATGATTATTTTGTGTAGTATAACACATATGAATATTTTTAGAACAAAAAACAAGGGTTGGGTCAAGTGGATTTGGCGAGTTATTGTAGTACTTGTCGTTGTATCAATGGTTGCCCTATTTTCTATTCGATAATATAAAATGAAAAAATAAAACACCAATTAAGGTGTTTTATTTTTTCATCATTTTCAAGAATACTTCATGCGGAATATGGACTCGTCCTTGATCACGCATTCGTTTCTTTCCTTCTTTCTGTTTTTCAAGCAATTTCTTCTTTCGACTACTGTCGCCTGCTCCAACCGACTTACTTCCTTTTGTTAATACGTCCTTTCGGTATGCTTTGATGGTTTTTGAGGCAATAATTCGTCCCAATGCATGTGCTTGGATTTTCATTTCAAACTGCTGACGAGGCATGATTTCGTGCAGTTTCTCGACCGCATCTTCTGCTTCTTCAAGAGCTCTTCGTCTTGCGATAACGCGCGTGAAGGCAGGCACTATTTCGTCGGCAAGTAAAATATCAAGTCGAGTTACATCAGCCATTCGCATTTCTGCAAAATCGTATGCAATTGATGCATATCC
Source organism: uncultured Candidatus Saccharibacteria bacterium (assembly GCA_964415895.1). Classification (GTDB taxonomy): domain Bacteria; phylum Patescibacteriota; class Minisyncoccia; order Phycocordibacterales; family UBA1006; genus CALMMZ01. The sequence continues at coordinate 199,037 of CAYQCC010000001.1, forward strand.
TGACGTTGCGCTTTTCAGCTCGTCAAAGAAGTTTCTCATTAATTCACGAAGCGGCATTAGTAAGTCTACCTTTGTTCGTCCATCACCAAAGGTATTCATGGACGTAATTTCAGCTTCATGTTCATGTGCCAAAATTGAAATGTTACCCAAATAATCATTTGGTGTCATAATATTCACATTTACCCATGGCTCGGAAACTGTTTTTATCTCACCATCATGTGGAAATAAGTGTGGCGAATACACTGTAATTTCCTTTCCATTCTTTGTTGTCACCTGATAAGTAATACTTGGCATAGTCACGATCAGGTCCAGCGAGAATTCGCGATGTAATCTTTCTGTAATAATTTCCAAGTGAAGCATTCCAAGAAACCCACAACGGAAACCACGACCTAATGCACCTGACGCTTCCTCCTCGTACGAAAACGCTGAATCTGACAGTCGCAACTTTGCAAGAGCTTGCTTAAGAACCATGAAGTCATCTTGTGATTCTGGATACACAGATGCCCATACAACAGGTCGCGGGTTGAAATATCCAGGCAACGCTTGCAACTGCTTCTTAAACCCAGTGATCGTATCACCAACAGAAGCGATACCGGGTTGTTTGATACCAGTCACAATATACCCTATTTCTCCGGCTGAAATGGTGTCTCTTTGGGCTTTTCCAGGACTAAAGGTACCAACCTCTACTACGTTGAATTTCTCGTTAGCAATGGAAAATAGAACCTGGTCGCCTCGTTTCAAGGCTCCGTCAAACATACGAACATATACGATTACACCTTGGTGATTTGAATATTCGAAATCAAAAATAAGCGAACGGATTTCATCAGCTCCTGAATGCTCTGTTTTTGGTGCTGGAACTTTCTTGACTACTTGTTCAAGGATTTCTGAAACTCCTGATCCAGTCTTTCCAGATACTTCCAAAATATCATCTAAATCGCAATCAAGGATGGTGGCGATTTCCATCTTTACATCATCAACACGTGCAAGCGGCGAATCAACCTTGGATACAGCAGGAATAATTATAAGACCCGCACTCCGCGCCATTTCAAGTGTTGTTAGTGTTTGTGCCTGAACACCTTGGGTTGCATCAACTAACAGAATCGAACCTTCAACAGCTTTTAGTGCACGCGAAACTTCATACGAAAAATCAATGTGGCCTGGCGTATCGATCAGGTTTAAAATATATTTTTCTGTTCCAACAGAAAAATCCATGCGTACTGGTTGCATTTTAATAGTGATCCCACGTTCTCGTTCCAATTCCATTGAATCCAAAATCTGGTCCTGCATTTTGCGTTTCTCAATGGTATTGGTCACTTCGAGCATTCGATCTGCAAGCGTTGATTTTCCATGATCAATATGGGCAATGATTGAAAAGTTTCTGATTTTAGAGATATCTTGAGCCATAATTTAAGTAACCGCATACTACCATATTTTCGTAATAAAAAAAGCCGCAACGTCTGGATTGTTACGGCTTTTTAAAAAGGATTTTTATTTTCTGTCTTAGATCGAAACATCTTTGTTTTCACCATATTTGCTTTCGCACACTATGTGAGCAATGGTTGTTACTGATCTTGGCTCAAACTCCAATGAACAATTGATGGAAAATGGCTCTGTGACTAAATGCCAAAGGTTTTGCCTGTGTTTAAAGATATATCTTTTACTATCTTTAACAAGCACCATAATGGTTTCGTCTTTTGCTTGCGTAGCGTCTTTCAATGATTTTAATTCAGAATCGTTTCGTGTACCGTTAAATGATTGAGCATTAGCGACACCTGTAACGCAGGTTAGACTGTTGTTCAAAAACAAAACAGAATTTCCATAACCGTCATCAATCACAAGAAATTTGTCATTAAGTGGAGATTGTGCGCATATTTTTACTGAGAAAAATATACAAAAAAGTGCTGTGTTAAATATTAACTTTTTCATGTTTAAAACTAGTTTCGTTGAGAATATTCTGATGTGATCATAACTTAATATGTAACTTTGTCAAATCTATATATCAACACCTGTTCCCACAGTATCTTGAACCACTTTCGCTTTCCAAAATCGTGTTGTGATAGATCCAAGAAAATCATCAATATCAGGATTCTTTAATAATTTCAAAACGCATCCACCTGTAATGATTCCCAAAATTCCCGCAATCAGACCTTGTAGCAATACGCCCCACAATCGGTCTTGTGTAATAATAGTTGCCAATACTTGTAGAATCCAATAACCAACAACACCCATCACAATCGCAGAAATAATAGCATCGCGTGTTGTGATCATTAATTTACGAACAGATGACATTTCAAAATATTTCTTGAAGTTTTTCCAGAAAATAATACCCAGTAATAACATGTTCAAAACGTTTCCAATCGTAAACGCTAAGGCAACCATGGTCAGCCTGGTTTCAGCTACGCCCTCCAATCGCAACACACTTTCAAAGAAATGACGAAATCCAGCTATATGATCAAACAATGCTATTAGTACAAATGCCGAAATCACTGTGATTATTTCGCCAAGGAAATTCATAATCAATGGCTTCCATGTATTTCCAGAAGCGTAATAGGCACGGACCAACACATGAACAATACTTTGTGCAACAATTCCAAACACAAACAATGCCAATACACCTGCCGTCAATCGCGTATCGTTCCATGAAAATGATCCACCTCCCAACAGTACTCGCACAATTTGAGCACGCAGTACGATAAACAATGCCATGATAGGTAACGACCAAAAAATAATCTTTCGAAGCGTCTGGATGATCATGTCGACAAATTTATCAAATTCGTTGTTTTGAAAAAATCTAACTAGTAGTGGAAACGACGCAACAGAATATGAAATACCAATTACACCAATAGGCACAGATTGTAGATTAAAGGCAAAACTGAAAATACTCATCGTCCCAGCAGAAAAACTTGAAATAATGGAAACCAGCATAATAGCAGTAAAACTACTCATCGAAAGCCCAACGGTACGAGGTAACGATGTTTTAATAATTGATTTTATTTCAGACCAGTTAATTTTTCTAACAAACTTTGGAACAAATGATTCGTGAACTAATAACGGTATTTGAATCGATAAATGCAAACAGGCACCTAGAATTACACCAAGCGCGAGTCCAAGTGGCCCAATCATTGGATACAACCACAATGCTCCGATAATAATCCCAAGATTGTATAAAATTGGCGCTAATGCATAGATGAAAAACTTCTGGAACATTTGTGTTACTGACCCAATCATGGTTGAAATACCAAAAATAATTGGTGACAACAACATTACGCGCGACATCCAAATTACTTGATGAAGCGATTCAGGTGGAAATCCAGGCACTACTAATTTTGCAACCCATGGCATTCCAATAAATAACAAGATTGAAACAACAACTAAAACTGTTGAAAAAACAGAAAAAATTTGATTAAAGAATTGATGGGCGGCCGATCTCTCTTCTGCAGAGCCTTCTTTGAATTTCTGAGAAAGCATTGGTAAAATAACCGTAACTGACGCAAGAGACGCAAGTGACACATATAAAAAATCTGGAATTTTGAAGGATGCGTAATAGGCATCCAAAATCGGACCTGGTCCAATAGTCGATGCAAAGATACGATCACGAACCAAACCTAACACCTGTGATAAGAGTGTAAAAAATCCCAACAAAAAAGCGGCCTCGTTGATGCCAGACGTACGGTTATAAAACATCAAAAAGACTCGCTTCATCATATGTTGTAACTAAATTAAATAATAAATTATTGCTTTGGTTTTGTAGTAGGAGTTTTTGCAGCAGGAGTTTCAGTCGTTTCAGCTGCTGGAGTTTCTTCCACTGGAGTGTCAATAACAGGAGTTACGGCACCACCTTTCTGGGTACGAACACTTGAAATAAGTTTTTCTGCGGTATCAGGTAATTGTTGCTTTAGGAAATCAAATACTTGTGTTGCTTGATCTGTTTTTCCTGATGATTCGTATGAAACACCAAGATATGCAAATGTCGCAGGCTGATTTCGATTAATCGCAAGTGACCGCTCAAACAATGGAACTGCGTCAGAATATTTACCTTGAACGAAATATAGTGTTCCTAGTTCTGTTAATAAACCTACGTTTGTTGTATCAAGTTGAATAGCACTAATCAAATGAGATTCAGCCGTGGTGTAATCTTTTGCTGCAATATCACGCTGGTAAAGCCAGACATATGCATCTATTGTCGGATATCCAGCAATAGATTGATCAACAAGAGTTTTTGCACCTGCAGCATCCCCTGATGCATCTGAAAGGTTTGCGAATAGCAAATCCAATGTCCTATCGTTTGGTGATAACGCTTTTGCTTTGTTATATGCCTCACGAGCACGATCGCCTGCGCCCTCTACTTTTAATTGCGCAAAAAATTGATACACATTACCAAGACTTACCCAGTTTCGATAATTCTTTGAGTCGAGTTTTGTACTCACATCAGCATATGACATACCAATTGAAAGCACTCGTTGTACTTCTCGTGATAATGCATCTTTTGATAATCCTGAATCTGGATTCAAATTTTGAACTTCTACCAATGTCTGGTTTGCTAATGTTCGATTATAAAAATCTGTTGCCCATAATTGATTAGCGGATGTTAATTTAGTAATTCCACCTGTACGGTCATTATTTGCAAATGATTTCAAAGCTGATCCATAACTAAACACAGATGCGGTTTGTCGAACAGTAATATAAATAAACGCACCACCTACAAAAATCAAGACAAGTACTGATAAAATTCCAAAGAAACTGGTTCGTGGATCGTGCACAAAAGGAATTTCAAAGGACTCGTTATCGTGTGCAATTCCCCATAATGCACCAAGGAATGCTGCCCATAGCACAAGCAATGTAACGCCTGGATAATCAATAACAGTAATCAGTGAAAGTAATATTGCAGCAGCAATGACAAGCATTCCTGCAAAACGTGCTGCAGAATCTTCAAAACCTTTTCTGAAAATCAAATAAAATTGAAGAAGGAATAGAAATGCAAGTGCGACAAATATCAATAACCCCAGAATTCCAGTCGTAGCAACAATTGTTGAAACAAAACTATATCCTGTTGAAAATTCAGTTGACCCAGAACTACTTCCAGATAAACCAACTGGTTTTATTTTATTCCACGCATGATCAAATCCTGAAAGCCCCACGCCAGTAATTGGTCGCTCTTTTAATGATGCAAAACCAGCTTGCATGGTAGCCTTAGCGTTTGGATACAACTCACGATATGCAAGTGAGCGTACCTTTGAAATTGGTGACATAATTACACCTCCAAACAAAAATCCAACCAATACGATAATAAACGCGATCAAACTGTACCATGGTGCAGGTCGTCCTTTCTCGTAACTTGATTTTTCAGTATTCCAATATGCCAATGAGAAAATATAAATTGTAACGATAATTAAAACTGCGCCAGCCAAAACCCAGATCCATGCAATATTTGCAAGGAATAATCCGATGATTCCAAAAACCGCAACGGTTGTTGTAATCCATTTTGCAGCACGAACAAATTTGCCCATTTCCAAACAAATAATTGCAAGGACAAGCATTAATAATGAAAACAATGCAAAATCAGTCCATGATCCAATCAGAGTGCTGGTTAGTGTGTTTAAAAATCCGAATGATAAAAATTGTGCTCCAAAAATAACACGCAATAAAACATGCAAAAACGTCACAATATATACACCTGACATAACAAGGAGCAATCCAAGAATATGTGAAAACTTTTTAAATGAAACATAGGCGATATAGAAAATAATCACCAAAGAAAGAATCAACGCAAATGAAGGTGCGCCAGAAAGCGTTCCGAACAACGCATTTCGAGGCGCGGTTGCGAACACTGATGAAATCAATGTCACGAGCAACACTATAAACAACGTCCATGATGTTCGTTTATCAGGAAGTGTAAAATATCCGTTTTTAAGAGATTGTAGTGCTACAACAATCAACAGGAATCCTCCGAAAATCGGAAGAATAAGGTTTTTGATAAACAACCCATTAATTCCAAATAATGGAAAAAATCCAAGTGCAGTTATAGTAACAACAACTAATAAACTAATAAAGAAAAATTGTGAATGGTCCTGAGGCGAAAATCGCGCCAAGCCACTAGAAACTTTTTCTGATAATGAACGGAATATTTTTTTAAACATATGAAGTAATTATAATGCGCATGCCGTTTTTTGTGAAGCTACAAATAAACAAACCACCTCTACAACATGTATGAGGTGGTTTGTCGAGTACGGTTGGTTATATCACGATACTAATAACTTTTCCTGGAATATAGATAAATTTCTTAATTTCCTTTCCGTCGATCCATTTTATAATTTCTGGCATTGCTAACACCTTTGTGTTTACGCTTTCTGGTGTTTCATCCAGGGCAAGCGTAATTTCTGCACGCACTTTTCCATTTACTTGGATTCCCATTGTTATAGTGTCATCAATGATTTTCTTTGCATTATAGGTTGGCCATGTTGAAATGTGAATTGATTTCCTTTCACCAAGACTTTCCCACAATTCATCAGTCATATGAGGTGCAAATGGCGCAAGAATTTGTAAGAATTTTTTAAAATCATCAATATTAATATGACCCGCCTTATCAATTTCATTAATACAAATCATCATAGATGAAACTGCCGTATTGAAACTAAAGTTTGCAATATCGTCAGTAACTTTCTTAATAGTTTTATGTAGTACTTTTTCAAGCTCAACTGTTGTTTTAATATCATTTACTTTTGATTGGATATTCCATACCCGTTCAATAAATCGTCGTGATCCAACAATACCATCAATGCTCCAGGGCTGACTTGATTCGAATGGACCCATAAATGCTTCATATACACGCATAGTGTCTGCGCCCATATCACGAACAACATCATCTGGATTAATCACATTCCCCCAGCGTTTTGACATTTTTCGTCCATCTGGACCCATAATGAGACCTTGATTACGCAGCGTTTGAAATGGTTCTTCTGCTTTTACATATCCAAGATCTTTCAATAATTTGTGCCAGAATCGTGAATATAATAAGTGACCTGTTGCATGTTCTGATCCACCAACATACATATTTACACCGCCATTTTTTCCAAACCAATAATCAAGTTCGGATTCGTTTGCAAATGCATTTTTATTTTTTGGATCAATATATCTCAAGAAATACCATGAACTTCCTGCCCAACCTGGCATCGTGTTTGTTTCATATCCTGCATTCACCCATGATTTAACTGTCGCAAGAGGTCCTTCACCATTTCCGCTTGGTGCATAACTTTTTACGACTGGAAGTTTTAATGGAAGCTGCTTTTCTGGAACAGTTTCAATAACATCGCCGTTTAACAGTTCAATTTTCCAAACTGCCATTCCATACGTATCGCATCGCTTTTCATAATCTTTCTCTACGGCTTTATAATGCGCATAAAAGTCTTCGTATGATTTAGTTTCTTTTTCGGGTCTAATTCCATTTACCAGTTGATTCCCTTTTTCATACAGATCGCGAATATTTTTGAATTTGTATGATTCAACAACTTTTGCGAATAATACTCGTTCAGTAGTAAGATGTTCGATTCTTAAAATATCTCCAACCTTTACCTTATCTCTTCCTGGTTTATCTAAAGCTCGTACCTCGACATTCTTTTTACCATCACGAATGAGGTCGAATGGAAAAGCACTATAAAACGGAACCCTAATAGCTTTCGGATATTTTTTATCAAGTGATGTATGAATTAATGGAATCGGCTCACCCCAATATCGCTGTCGTGCAAAAATTGCATCGCGCATTTTGTATTTGGTTACAAGTTTTCCTCCGACAAATTCTGTAATTGCCTTTCGTGCTTCTTCTGAAGTTAGACCGTTGAATTCTCCAGAGTTTTTTAAGATTCCATCATCAATATAACAAACAAACTCTTTCAGAAAAGGGTTTTTACCGAGCATGTCCCATAAACTTTTCTGACCTCGAACAAATGGCTCCCAGCCTGAAAACTTTTTAAACCAATCATCTGCATTATCTAGCAAACCATCTTGAACACTATCTTTTTGAATCACGATTGTTTTACTTCCGAGAATTTCTACCCAATTCGTTCCTGTAATTTGATCTTGAACAAGCTTAATAAATTCCTGTAATTTGTTTTCATTAAAAGTTACCCGAATATGTTCGCGACCGCTAATAGTACTTACTGCAAGCTCAAACTGAATATTTTGTTCCTTTAGTTGCCCCTTAAATACTTTGGCGTCTTTCAATGTTGACGCAACCGCAATAGATTTGTAACTATTTTCTGGAGAAGTTACTTGTTTTATCGGTAGATTATAATTATTTGCAAATTCAAAATCACGCTCGTCATGCGCAGGAACTGCCATTACGGCACCTGTTCCATAACCAGCAAGCACATAATCTGAAATCCATACAGGAACTTGTTCATTATTTGCAGGATTAATAGCAAAAACTCCTTCCAATTTTATTCCTGTTTTTTCTTTTGCTGCAACTCGATCCTCGTCAGATTTTAATTTCACTGATGCAATGTATTTTTCTACCTCTTTCCAGTTTTTAATATCTGAATGCATTCCTTGAACTAATGAATGCTCTGGCGCAAGTACTACATATGTCACACCAAATAACGTATCTGCACGAGTCGTAAAAACTTTCATTATGTAGTTAAGCTGTGATTCAAAAATAGCATGAACGTCAGTATGGTTAACAAGCACTTGGTTTCTAGGAAGAACCTCGCATAATGCATCCGCACCTAAAAATCCCCAACCACAACCTATTAATTTAGATTTATCGCAAATTGATTCCAACTCGTATACATCTGCTTTGGTATCTGTAAAATAGTAGGCATCAAGTACATCAATATCCCAATCCTTGCAGATATGTTCAATCTTTTCTTCTTTAGAATGATGATCTTCATATGTTAAAACATGTGTGGGATGAATTCCAAGCTCATTCATTCTTTTGATAGTAGGTTTAATGTAGCCATTTGTTCCTGATGAAACTATCGCTATTTTTGCATTATTTATTTTTGCTATTTCTTCGATAAATTCTTCAAACAAATCAAATTTAGCATTTTTCATTTTCTGATCGAATTGAATATTCCAATCAGTCTGAGCTTTTATGACTTTTTTCTCTGCACCTCGCGCATGAACTGGTTTCCTGCTGAAATACTCTTTCATGTTCCTAATTTCTTGATCTCTACTTAGACCACTTGTAGAAATATTTATTTCAACCATTTGCTCCCACGTATCACCAAGTACTCCATCAAAATCAAAAATAAGATATTTTGGCTTTTCTGAAACAATTTTGAATTCAATCTCACTTCCCTCACTTTTCCCGATCCAATTCTTCTGAATTTCCTTGATGCTGCTTGACCAGTCAATTGTTTCAAGCCCATCGATCAATCGATCAGCGTACGCAGTAATTCGCATGAACCACTGTCGCATCGATTTTTTCTCGACTGGAAATTCACCTCGTTCTGAAACCATCTTCCCGTCTTTTTCAATCACTTCATCGTTTGCTAGCACTGTTCCCATTTCTGGACACCAATTCACTTCAGCATACCCTTCATACGCCAATCGATATTTCATCAAGATATGTTGTTGTTCGATAATTGAAAGAGCTTTCCATTCTTTCGCAGAAAATTGCGCAACATCATTACTTGATACTGCGTTTATTTTTGCATTTCCAGATGTTTCAAATATTTTTACAAGTTCATCAATTGTTCGTGCCTTGTTTTTCGACTTGTCATACCAACTGTTATAGATCTGCAAAAAGATCCACTGTGTCCATTGATAATAATCCGGATCATGCGTCGCAACCTGTCGATTCCAGTCATACGAAAATCCAAGAACCGAAAGCTGCTCACCGTAGCGTTTAACCAATTGGTCTGAAACGGTTGCAGGATTTTTACCTGTTTGAATTGCATATTGTTCAGTTGGTAAACCAAAACTATCAAAACCCATTGGATGAAGGACATTAAAGCCGCTCATTCGTTTCATACGAGCAAAAATATCTGATGCAATATATCCGCGAGGATGCCCTACATGAAGTCCTGCACCTGAGGGATATGGAAACATGTCCAATACATAATATGGCTTTAACTTTTTCTTGGTAGCATCTTTTGCTGACAATGTTTTATACACCTGTGTATCATCCCAGGTTTTCTGCCATTTTTTTTCAATTTTTTTGTGATCGTAAGGTTTCATATGATTTATTTAAGATAACCCTTGGCTTGAATTTCTTTTTTAATAAGAAACCATATTTCCAAAATATCCTTGTTTTTAATTTTTGATTCTTTAAGTGCTGATAATTCATCCAAAGTCATACGTATATTTGATTTTCTTCCAGATATCTCAAATTCACGCAAACTGGCAAGCATTGGTTGAATCTTGTCGATTGATTTTACAAACACAGATTCTGCATCGGCTTGCATTTCATATTCTTGAATAGATAATGCAACTTCAGGAAAAAAAACAAACTCTTTCTTAATTATTTCAAAAGCCTTATATTCACGCTCATTCTTGGTCGCAATTGCCTCCTCATCAAATGAGTTCGTATCGCCCGCATATGCCTCGACTAGATCATGGACTAAAGCATATTTTAGTATTTTCTCAATATTCAATATAACCTCTATTTCATTTATCTCATTAGCTAAAAACCAACACATTATTGCAAGTTCATAGCTGTGCTCTGCATCATTTTCTTGGGACTCTTGTCCAACGTTTCTAGTTGTTCGTTTTACCGTTTTGAATTGATCAATAAGTCCAAGTAATTTTTGGATGTTTTCCAAGTTCATATGCGCCACTATACCAAAAAACCTCGTAAAAATCGAGCTATTTGACACCTATCTGCACGAATGCTACGATACGCAAAACATAACCAAATGGAACAACATCAAAACATTAGACTAACTGTTCATGTTCAACCACTCGATACGGTTACAAACCTGAACAACATCACAGAAGAACAAGAGTTATTAGAGAAGTTATTTACAACACTGCAATGGTTTAAAGACAAGAAATTATTCCCTTTGCCGGCAATACAGTTAATCGGCAAGGAAGCATGTGAGTTTCTTCAAAACTTGAGCAATGAAAGAAAGATTTCTCATTATAATTCTTACATTAAAAAATTTAAAATATTAGAACGATGAAGAAAATAATTACGCACACGCGCTAACTCAAAATTGCCACCACACACCAGGTATCACTTGGATCTGCTGGACGACATTCAAAACGGGAGAGATCCCGACCGATGCATACGATTGCTTACAGTCGTATACGAACACATTAAAAGTCAAAGAAAAATATTTGAGCCAGAAGAACTTATTGTAATGCTCAACGAAATCATTGACGTATTAGACGAAGCAACCGCAACGTTTCCTGCTTACAAGAATCAATTCAACTTGTTCCACAAACTCTTAGACGATTTTTTCACTCGTTGGTTGACGGAGACAGTAGAAGATTAAACGCCTAAAACTAAAAACATAAAAACCCAATAAAAATCAGAGAACTAATAGTTCCCTGATTTTTTACTTCCTATTTATGAACAATTGCAGTTCTCATCCGTTTTACCGCAAGCCATATCAAGACAGCGAGAGCAAGTGCTAGAATAATCAATTTTGAAATATTATTTGCATCTGACCAGTATCGAATTGACGCAATTAACAATGAGACAACTCCAGCCCATGTGAACCCGAGTGACAACACATCGATTGAAATGAATAATCCGACACCGATCACAATAATACTGATAATGATCAACGCAAGGAATACATTGCGATTATAAATACTGTGCGCACTATCATATGTTTTCTGACATGTGAAATTTGGATCACAGTAACCAAGAGGTTGATTTCCCTTTACTGCTTCTGTAACTTCTTTTGGTCCCATTTGATATTGTGACCACTGACCACCTGCGGTTACACATTGTTCTGGTGTTGTATATTGTTCATTCCGTACAGGACAAAATGAATCGAATTTCGGCTCGTGATAGACGGTAGCAATCGCGTAATAAAAGAATAAGTTCGCAATAATGACAATCGCAACAGCGACTGCCCATGATAAAAATGAAGGTGTCTGTTTTGTTTCCATATGGGAATTATATCATGGAATTTGTATTTTCCCCTCCTAGGCTAGGAGGGGTGGCGAGGAGGAACGACGAGACGGGGTGGTACTTTCACTGCAAATACCACCTCCCCGCTTCGCTGTACTCCTCCTAAATTAGGAGGAGAGAAATACATAAATAGCCAAAATCAACAAACTGTGTTATTATGCATATCTTATGAATAACAAATTCCTCGAAAAAATTGCTATTCGCGCAACACGTTGGGTTGGCTCAACACAATCATTGATGGTTCATACCATTTTATTTGTCGTAGCCTTTATATTGGTATTAGTTGGTATTCCAGTTGATAGAGTGTTGCTCGTTCTGACAACCATTGTGTCATTGGAAGCCATTTACCTGTCTATCTTTATTCAAATGTCAGTAAACCGCAGTGAACGACGCATTAAGCATGTATCGCGTGAGATTCAAGAAATCTCCGAAGATGTGGAAGGTATCGAGAAAGACATTGATGAGATCCAAAAAGATGTCGAGGAAATTTCCGAAGACGTTGGAGAAATCCAGGAAGATGTCGAAGGTATTGAAAAGGATATCGACGAAATCCAAGCTGACGTAGATGAAATTCAGGAAGATGTGGAAGGTATCGAGAAAGACATTGATGAGATTGAAAAAGATGTAGACGATATTGCTGAATCCGAAGACGACGAAAAGCAGGATCAAACATTGAAAGACATCCAAAAGACATTGCAAGGATTAATGGAGCAGATCAACAAGATGAAATAAGTCCATAAAAAAACCGCCTAACTTAATAAGCGGTTTTTTTATTTCTTCTTTTCTGAAGTTTTTTTGTTTTAGAAGGAACGTGATGGTGTTGATAAATTAATTAAAGCTGCGTGAGGTATGCTATTGATCGTATAGTAGAAGTTTTCTACATACGCTCTCGTTGATACATCTGCAGAAGTTGAGTTTCTCAACACTTTTGTTGACATTTTAATTCTTGCCCAGTTTGATCCTGATGCAATAATTTCAATGTTTTTAGAAGTTCCTACTTGATCTGTAGTGATCGGTGTAATCTGCAGCGATTGATCGCTACTGAAATCGATTTGACGATTTACCATTATGGTAAATTCAATTCTGAATTCAACACCTACTGTGTTTGCGCCATACGGAAATGATGGCATTTCGCTTGAACCCAAGGTTCTCACTACGCCTACTGCGTTGGTTGCCCAAACGCCGTTTGATGTGTCATTGCTGGTGCTGATAGTACTTGAGTCGATTAACGATCCAACTACTGGAATCGTAGGTGTAACAGGTACAACAGGTGTTGTGGCTGTGTCATTACCACCAGGGTAAATGATGATAATTGTCGGGTGATTATCAATGTTTTTTGGTTCTACTGCTTCTTTTTTGCATGAAGCTAAAACGAATGTGAATGCTGTGATTACGAATAGTAAATTTCTCATGATTATTATTAATTTAAAGTGTTTTAAAATATCAAAACCTCGAAATCGGTTTGCAAAATCTTGATATTTTAAAACATTAGAAACTAACTCATGAAAAATGATTTTAAAGAACGTATACCTATATGATAGCATATTATGACAGTATTGTCAATAGGTCCTGTATAACAAAATAAGCCTTGTGAAATAGGCTTATTTTGCAACTAAATCGTGAAATTGTTGATATTATACAAATCGCTGTTTTCGTCCTTTTCTACCTCGTCATTTGACCGATCATCCAGCATTTGAGCTTCCTGCATCTCTGGTTCATTTTGTGCCATATATGATGGCTGTACAGTCGGTGATTCTAATTCCAAATTCGACACACTTACCTGTTGATTATCTTGTGCCTGATACGGCGCAAGTTCAGGCATGTAGATTTCTGGAACATGCGAAACGGGTTCTGACACCACAGGAACTTCTTGTTTTATTTCATGCGCAGATTCTTCGATTTGCGCGTTCATGTATTTCTCAAGCATGGCGTTTTTATTGGTTCCGTTATTCTTCAACAAATCCAAAATGGTTTCCAAGTCATCTGGTGAAAAATAATCAATAACAATCTTTCCACCTACATCGCGTCGTTCAATGTGTACACGCGTACCCAATGACTCTGCAAGTTTTTCCTCGTAATCAGTAATCTGCGGATCATGGGCAACATCTTTTTTACGAACCTTGTCTTTTGCAATGCCTCGCGCAAGCGCTTCTGCTTCACGAACTGATAACTTCTTGATAACAATTTCTTTAAACAGTGTTGTCTGTTCATCTGGTCGATCTGACAACATCATCAATGGTCGCGTGTGGCCTTCTGAAATCTTTCGTTCAGAAAGTGCCGTCATAATATCCTGTGGCAATGCTAATAATCGTAAACTGTTTGATACATATTCACGACTCTTTCCCATCTTCTTTCCAATTTCAGCATGAGTAAAACCAAACTCACTATGCAATCGCATAAATGCCCACGCTCGATCAATTGGATTTAAATCTTCACGCTGCAAGTTTTCGATAATCGCGAGTTCAAGTTTTACTTTTGCGTCTTCTGCTCCTGAGCGAATAATAACAGGAACCTGTGGAAGTCCTGCAATACGTGATGCACGCAAACGTCGCTCACCTGCAATCAACTCGTATTCAACTGCCAGTCCGTCGGGCTTTTCGATTTCGTTTCGAGTTACAACAAGTGGTTGCAATACTCCATACTGTCGGATAGAGTCCGCTAAATCTACCAATGCACGTTCGTCAAATTCGCGACGCGGCTGGTATGGGTTTGGCTTGATCTTATCTGTTTCGACCCAGAAAATTGAATTAGTATAATTTTGCATCATATGAGAATGATTATATCACCAACATATCAATTCACCAAAATTTGAAATTATTTTTGAATATGTTAGTATATCCCTACGGTTCCATTATTTCTTTATTTGCATACTTCATATTTTTATTTGGAACTTTAAGGGAGCGTCAAGTATTATTTACTGCACTTGCTCCTTTATTTCTGCCCGGATGGCGTAATTGGTAGCCGCGTTCGACTCAAAATCGAATCTCGTAAGGGGTGGAGGTTCAATTCCTCTTCCGGGCACAGTCAACAAAAAAACCGCTTTGGCGGTTTTTTTGTTTAATAATTATTCATCTTCCCCGTCTCCATCTGGAGCACCGTCTGGATCCAATTCTTCTGCAAGCTCAACTGCGTCTTCGTGAATCTTCTCTCGTCCTTCGTTTCCAACTTCATTTAAATTATCCTCTAATTCTGTGATTTTTTCTTCAGTAGTCATAAGCGTATATGTAATTAGGTTTATAATTATGCAATATCATCGTCGGCATCTTTATTTAAAATCTCGTCATCGTTCAGATTATAGTTATCTAAATTCCCATGATCATGGCTTTGCTGATGTCGGCGTGATTCCTCTAAAACATCATCTATTTCTTCATTTATTTGATCATTTGCAAATCCTTCTGGTTCTTTAATTTTGTGGTCTGTAGTCATACTATTAATTGTGATTAAACTAATAAATGCGACCACTTCTATTATACCACTTCTGCATTTTTTAAGGCTATACACGGCTTCGGTTTTGTTATACAATCCAAATCATGTCAAATCAAGAGCCACTTATCGTCGTTTGCGGTTCAACTGCAACTGGGAAATCATCACTCGCCATAGAACTCGCCCTTGCGTATAACGGCGAGGTTATTTCTGCTGATTCGCGCCAAGTTTACACAGGACTTGATATTGGAAGTGCAAAAATTACACACGATGAAATGAAAGGAATTCCTCATCACCTAATCGATGTAGCACATCCGAATGACTATTTTTCTGTCGCAGATTTCCAGAAACACGCACAAGAGAAGATTAAAGATATTCATAGTCGTAGAAAATTACCCATCCTGTGTGGTGGAACTGGAATGTACATTGATGCCGTTGTATACGATACACAATTTCCCGGAGTAACTGCAGATCCAGAACTTCGAGCAGAACTTGAACAACTTTCTGCACCAAAACTCTATGAGAAATTACAGGAGCTCGATCCAGATCGAGCATTAGAAATTGATGAACACAATCCTGTACGATTAATTCGTGCGATTGAAATCGCAACTGCGCTTGGCAGCGTCCCAAAGATCCAAACCAAAGATTCTAAATACAGCACATTATTTATCGGGCTTGAATTACCCAAAGAAGTGTTACAGGAAAGAATCGAACAGCGTATTACCACTCGTATTCCAGCATTATTTGATGAGATTAATAACCTTCACGATACCGGAGTTTCTTTCAAGAAACTCTACTCATTTGGACTTGAGTATCGATATGGATCTGAATATATACAAGAAACAATAAACCTTGATCAATTTAACGAATTACTCGCTATAAAGACATGGCAGTTCGCAAAACGCCAAATGACATGGTTCAAACGAAATCAGAATATTCATTGGTTTAATCCCATTCAGGACGAACAAAAAATCCTGAAATTGGTTCAGGATTTTCTGAGTTAATTCTTTAACACATCGTAATGGTTTTTAATTTTCTCGTCCAGAACTTGTTTATCAAGTTTCAAATCAGTAACCTTTCCGTCAATCGGACCTAAGAAAGAATTAGTAGTAAGTTCATTAATTTCAACACCTGCAAGTTCATCTTCTAGATGTGCCAACTTACTTTCGAGTTCCAATAACTGAAGATGCGTAGAAGGAACTTCTGAAATCATTTCCGTTTTTTCAGCAAGTGCAAAAATGCTTTTGAGCCGTTCTTTGATTGATGTAACAAGACCTTTTTCCACCGTTGCGTTATGTAAGACCTCTTCCGAATTTCTTAATCTTAATTCAGCTATCATTTTCTTTGTTTCTTCTAATTGTTGATTTATTCGTCTTTTTGGAGTATCTAAATCTATCTTCTGGCGAACAAGTGTTGTGAACGATTCGTTTAACTGATCGATTTCATGTGTCACCTTGTTCTTTTCCAAAAGAGCGCCCGTAAGGTCGTCGACATGTTCATATTTATCTATCTTGTTCTGATAGTTTTTGTCGTAATTATCCAAAGGATTCTCAGTCGTATAAGTAGATTATATCATGTCGAAAGAAATCCTGAAATAGCTCAGGATTTCTTAAAATGGATATTATAGAATTCATTTGCAAAATCGCTAGGCGACTTTAAAATTCCATTGTCTAAAGCAGTTTGATATCGCTCTCGAAGTTCAAGGCTTTTCATTGTTTTCAACGACTTAAATAAAGGAGTATTCACCAAGCCTGGATTTATAATTTTAACATCAAGATTTAGATCTTTTAAAAAACTGATCATGCTCCTTTTTGTTTGTACATACAATTCCGATCCTTTCACAGGAATATTGCGCTCTAATAAACCAGATGATAAATAGTAGATATGTATGTTTGGATATTTTTCTAATATTTTTTCAATGATAAATTTCTGAGAATAATAATTTACCTTCCTAACTATATCAGGTGATAAATTTTCTGAATCGTTCACCGATTCCATCCCCGACACAGTTGCGCAGATTATTACGTCTGTAAGACTCTCTTTAGTTATCTTTGAAATCAAATCTTCTGAAATATCAAATACTAGGTCACACTGCACCCAAGTAAAGTTATCATTAATATTAAATGAAGGCATTTTTCTTGAAATACCAATAACACAATAGCCTCGATTTAAAAGATCTTCTGCAATAGCAAATCCAATTCCAGAACTCACTCCTGTTATTAATATTTTTTTGTGATCAACGTGTCTCATATCATTATGCGGGCGGTCTCGTGTTAGAACCTTTCATAAACAAGACCAGTAAGGCTTTTGAGACTTTTTCTATAGTACCACAGCAACGCATCTCGAGCACTCCAAAAAGTGACAAAAGTGACACTATTTTAAGTATTTTGATACAAATCACTGTAACTTTTAGGATTTAAGTCTTACTGAAAATATCAATATAATGATCATCTAATTAATAAATTTCTTTGTGAAAATTATAGTTATTTAAAAACCTCTAAGCTCATTAGAATCTTAGTGAGGAAATATCTATTTTTGAAGATGTCACTCCTTGATCAATAGAACTTGCGCTGAACAAGTATTTTGGTCTTTCTGTTGTCCATCCGATATCTCCACTGAAATAAAACTTATTGCCATTAACAGTTTTAGAACCACTCTCTGTTGATTGACTTCTTAAGTTTGATCTTAATTGAGATTGACCGTTATCTGCATAAACCCAAACTACTCCACCGTTGGAATTTGCCCTACCGCCATCTAGGTTTTTTTCACCGCAATCAATACGATATTTATAATAATCAAATGGACCTGTAGCACCGCCAACGATTTGGTATCGTGCTCCATCATTTTTTTGTTCACAAATCATTCCTGCTGGGTATTTAAATGAAAAACCAAACTGTGAACTTGTATATGTTTCCATTGAGTATTGAGTCTGCGATGGAGTGGCTGGAGTGGCTGTTTGTGATGTCGAAGCTATATTAATTTGATCGTGCGTTGCTAGATACTCTTGATAAAGCGCTACACCCATTGCTTCTGGTATACATAAACCATTTATAACCATAGCAGGTTTAACACCTGATGCGTTTCTCGCCATTTGCCATTTCTTGCAATTTTCTCTTTCTTCAGCCGATGTCAGGATCCTTGCTGTTGTAGGATTTGTTCCACCAATCGAGTTAACTACTTTTAATTGCGGTGATTGACTGCCTATACTACTTGCTTTATCTTGAGCACCATTCCTTTCAGATACTTTATCGGTCACAGATTCATTTTGATCCTGAGCTGTATCAGATATTTGTGCAATTTCTGCCTTTTTCATCCCATATTTATAAACACCGAAAAATGCGAGAGCTAGTAAAGTAACAACAATAATTGCAATTATAATTTTTGTAGACTTTTTCATAAAATTTATTTAATAAAATATTCAACTGGCTTATTATAAACTTTCGCAAAATCTGCCAACTCTACAGCTTCGATTTTCCGCTCACCTCTTTCAATCTTTGAAAGATAAGACTGGGGCTTCTTCAGCTTTTTACCGGCCTCAATCTGCGTTAACCCTGCATCTAAACGAGCCGATCGGAGTCTTTCGACTAGTTTTTGGTTCTTTTGCGAATATAATTTCGACATGTTCATATTATCATATTAAAACCTAATATGGAATATACCATTTTGGTATATTCCATATCCTTAGAATTTTTTAGCAATATGCTACACATTTCTAGTTCTGCATAGTCTTAGCAAAACTAATGGTTCTGTCATTAATATACATAGAGGCTACACCCGTCCAAAGTAAACTCTGACAAATATCATGGAAACATACACATCCGCTCGCATTGGTAAAGAAATCATTACCCCAGTACAGAAAATCAAATACGTACTCTATGCTCGCAAATCTACCGAATCGGAAGAAAAGCAGGTTCTGTCGATTGATTCACAAATCAAAGAAATGCTCGACCTTGCAGAACGAGATGGATTGGAAATTGTAGAGATACGGCGAGAATCTCACAGTGCGAAAGAATCTGGACAGCGACCTGTATATAAAGAAATTTTGGAAGACATACGACGAGGTAGATTTAATGGAATCCTCACATGGGCACCTGATAGGCTTTCTCGTAATGCTGGCGACCTCGGCAGTATAGTAGACCTTATGGACCAGAAACTACTAATGGAGATCCGTACTTACGGACAACATTTCAAAAACTCTCCCAATGAAAAATTCCTCCTCATGATTTTATGTTCTCAAGCCAAACTTGAAAATGATAATAAAAGCGTAAATGTAAAACGAGGACTGCGAACAAGAGTAGAGATGGGATTATGGCCTGCCCCTGCTCCGACTGGATACCTGAAGGAAAAACGGATGGATCGAAAATGCGAAACACTTATTGATCCCGAGCGAGCACTCATTATTAAAAAGATGTTCGAGAAAGTAGCCCATGAACAATGGACTGGAAGGAAGATATATAACTGGCTCAGATTTGATTTAAATTTCAGAACAGCCTCTGGCAAGAAGCATCTCAGCTTGGGGAATATTTATACGATACTAGGTAACCCCTTTTATTACGGTATTTTTGAGTATCCGAAAAAATCTGGAAATTGGTACACAGGCAAACATGAATCTATTATAACAAAAGAACTTTTTGATCTCGTCCAGCAGCAGGTTAAAAGCAATGTCCTACGTGTAGAAAACAAGGAATTCGCTTTCACTAAAATGATGACTTGTGGACTGTGTGGATCTGGAATTACTGCCGACGAGAAGTTTAAAAAACAAAAGAACGGCAACATTCATCGGTATGTGTATTACGGTTGCACAAAAGCACGTGAAGCCACCTGTAAATGCGGACATACTGAAGAAAAGGAGCTGTTGAAGCAATTTGAGTTACTTATCGAAAATCTGAATATAAACGAAATTCAAATCAAAGAGAAAATCAAGGATGACGTTGAGCGATTTTCTAAACTGCAAAAATTCCTACTGGGGACTAAAGAAAAAATAGCCCTATCTGATATTGATATACGTGGATATGCGAAATATATCCTGAAAGAAGGGACAGACTCAGAGAAACGAGAACTGCTCGGATGTCTGAAGAGTAAGATATGTTTGGCGAATAAGCAGATTAATCTAGCAAAATAAATTATTTTTAATTCAATCTATTAGATTTTCCTTTATGCCGATACCCCGAAACAACCTTAGTATCTTTAATGAAATTAAGATGATTTTTAATTACATAATGCAAATTGTCCATGCATTTTAATGCTGTTTCCTTATAAGAATCCATGTTCTGAAGATTAACTTTCGAATGGACAAGATCATTTGCGGTATGTGCAATTTCTATTAATTTCTTTTTCGATATCCTATTGATTGGGTATTTTTTATTCTTGAAAATCTTCTGATCAAAACACGTATCCACTAATTCTTTAATACCTTTTAAATCTTCAGATTTTCCTTGCTTTGTATCCCTATATGCATCAAATATTTTCCCTGATTTTACAAGAATTCTAATGACCGCCTGTTCTGATGCAATTCTACATATTACAATCGACGAATAATAATCACCTATTTCATAGAGTTTTTGGGCACGAGTGAACAAATCAAAATAATTTCCATCATATGACATAACGCCTGTATATCTCTGAGAAATAGTTAAATGCCTGCGCCAAACTGAAGGAAGTTTCTTTTTAAGTTCAATTTCTTGTTCAGAATAAAAATCAGGCTTTGTTTGTTTTTTTAATTTTAAAGGAAGATGTCCACGCCCTCGTATTACATGAGTAGTGACAACTTGAAAATTCTTTTCAAGGTCGGATTGCCCTTTAAAATTAGCATCCCACACCCACCAATTCTCATTGAATTTACATATGAAAATTATTGCAGTATTTTCCGATATGTTTGAAATATTCCAATTTATATTTTCAATTTCATCAACACGAATATTGATATTCTTTCCAGTATCTTCTGGATCAAGTTTTCTCTTTTTAAACTCAATTAAAACTTCAACCTCTGAATCTAAATAAACCTTCACTGGTTTCTTAGGTTCGATTAGTATTCCAGCTACTTGAAAATCCTTTATTTTTCTTTTCTTTAGTTCTGGATTCACATACAATTTAACAGCTTTATTTATTGCCTGTCCGAGACTATTATCTTTTATTACATTTTGAGATGCTACAAATGCCATATAGTTAAATAATACCACCAAAAGAAAAATCCCCAAATTTGAGGACTTCTCTATACGTCTCGTGCTATCACGTGTTGGCGGGCCCACAAGGATTCGAACCCTGGTCAACGGTTTTGGAAACCGGCATTCTAC
>CAYQCC010000002.1:0-82669 GCA_964415895.1 uncultured Candidatus Saccharibacteria bacterium
TGTGGTGAAATGGATATCACGACTGACTTCGGATCAGTTATTCTAGGTTCGAGTCCTGGCAGGTGCACATAATGAACGCAGTGAATTTTGTGCACCTGAGTACGCAAAAAGTTTTGCGTACGTCCAGGACGAGAAGACCTTGAGTATATCGCGCGGAGCTTGCGAGCACGATACGAAAGGTATACAGAATCTGTAAGATTCGAGATTCCTGGCTTTTACCCACATTAAACTAATCTATATATGAAAAAATTAACTCGGGCGGGTACTGACAAAGTTATCGGCGGAGTATTGGGTGGTTTTGCTGAATATGCAACTATTGATCCAACGGTCGTTCGACTTGGATATGTATTAATCACATTATTTTCATGTTTTGCAGGAGTTTTGTTTTACATTATCGCATGGATTATTATTCCTATGAAAGTTTCACATGAAACGAAACATCACACTGATCACAAATCTGAAAAAGAAAACAAAGAAGAAAAATCAGACGTTTCACAGGAAAATTAACAAAAGAAAACCACTTATTCAATTTTAATTAAATAAGCGGCTTTGTTTTTGAGAATAATTGTCTACCATCCGTCATAATAAAGGCGCAGGGCAGCTACTGACCAAATAACTAATAATCCATAAATATCCGTTGGAATTGTTTTGTTGGCTCCTGAATAGTAACCATAACCAATTCTTCCAAAGAATATTGATCCTGAAAGAAAAGCAAACAGGAAACTCGATTCAACATGGTGTTTTGTCAGTGCAAAGTAAATTTGCTGTCCTCCGCCAATAGTTACATAAACCAAGACAATTATTCGTGTGAGATTTGCAAAGAAGATCTCTTTTTGTTTTATATTCATTTTTTAAGTTTTATTAAATTGATTATATCATATATATAATTTATGTCAATTATTATACCAACAAACGTTTCACGTGTAACAGAAACATTAAAAAACGCTGGATATGAAGCGTTTCTTGTTGGTGGATGTGTACGGGACCTAATGATTACAAATATAAATTTACAATCTTTTGATACCTCTTTGGGTTTTGCGCGACTCGAAATGAATAGTGATGTGAAACAAGGACAAGGATTCGGACAAATGCTCAAACCCTCAGAAGTATCAAAAGATTTAAATTCACTAAACAAGTCTTTTAAAAATAACGTTTTACGTGAACCAAAAGACTGGGATATCACAACTAATGCAAAACCTGAACAGATCGTGAAACTGTTTGAAGATAAAGGTTTCAAGGTTGTATATGAAAATGTATTTGGAACAGTTTCAATTGTGTTTGAAGATGAACCATTGGATAGTTCTGTCAGAGACATTCAAATAACTCCATATCGACTGGAAAGTGCATATTCCGATAACCGACATCCTGACAGTGTGTCCTTTAGTGATACGATTCATGATGATTTATCACGACGTGATTTCACCATGAATGCGATTGCGTTGGATCCAGAAACATTTGAAATCATCGACCCGTTTCACGGGAAACAGGCAATTGAAAAACAAATGATTATTTCTGTAGGGGATGCAAAAGAGCGTTTCACAGAAGATGCACTCCGTATTATGCGTGCTATTAGATTTGCCGCACAACTTGGATTTACTGTTTCACATGAAACGATGAGTGCGATTAGCGAAACAAAGGAATTGCTGAATAACGTTTCGGCAGAGCGAATTCGTGACGAATTCATCAAGATTATTAATTCTGACGCACCAGCAATTGCACTGTTTCACATGAAACAGTTGGGACTACTTGAAATAATCATACCAGAAATCATTCCAAGTATTGGATGCGAGCAGGGCGGAGTACATATTTATGATGTCTTTGATCACTTGGTCCACGCATTACAGCATGCGGCTGACAAGAAGTTTCCATTTCATATACGGCTTGCAGCGTTGTTTCACGATATCGGAAAACCAAAAACCCGCCGTCCGGGACATAAAAAAGCCTATACGTTTTACGGACACGAGGTTGTTGGTGCACGTATCGCACAGAAAATAATGGAACGATTGAAATTTCCAAAAGCTGAGACAGAATTAGTTGTGAAATTTGTCAGATGGCACATGTTTTTCAGTGATACAGAATCAATTACACTATCAGCCGTGCGGCGAATGATCGCAAACGTCGGCGCTGACCACATCTGGGAACTGATGCAGATACGCGAATGTGATCGTGTCGGAATGAATAAAACCGAAGCACCGTATCGATTACGTAAATATTTTGCAATGATAGAGGAATGCCTGCGTGATCCGATCAGTGTTTCACAACTGAAAGTGGACGGGAACTATTTAATGAATGAATTGTCAGTGAAACCAGGACCACGCATGGGTTGGATGTTGCATGCACTACTTGAAGAAGTTCTGGAAGATCCAGAAAAAAACACGACTGAATATCTTTCAAAGCGTGTAGGTGAATTTGAACAGCTTTCTGATGCAGACTTAAAACAACTTGGTGAAGCAGGGAAGGAGCGAAAGGAGCTGGAAGAGCAAGAAGAAGTGAAGAAGTTACACGTGAAACATAACGTAAAGAAGTAGCCCAATAGATCATTCTACGAAATAAGAAAAAGCCTTGCATTATGTGCAGGCTTTTTTGTATTCATATGTCGAGACTAATACATTTGCGAAGCAGTCTCAGAATCTTCGTTCACTTTTTCAGTCCAAGGACTTATTTTCTGTTGCCAATCGGCTCACTGATTTTAAGTGTGCTAGAAATAAAATCAGTGAGTGTGAAACCGATCCGATCCATCAGGAATCGTAATGCCATGAGGCGTCAAACACTGGAACAAGGAAATGCTTGTTTTCCATCTTGTGCTTACGCGCAAGATGTACTGCAACGCTAAATCCTGCCCGTCCTGTTCTGCCGAAATCGACACAATCAGGATGGTGCTCGAGGTCATCCCACTTCACCGTCGTACCTTTTGGTAACGCGCCAGTGGCTTCAATAAACTTAGTATTTATGAAGTCTGATGTTATTAAAACAACATCATCAAGTAAGGCAACCCCGGCATTCAGTGCTGGGTGTGGAAACAATGCTTTTGAAGGCGTTGTTCCTGGCAAGTCATGACGACCGATTATTTCAGGATTAACACCAAACTCTTGTGAGTAAGCATCTTCTCCATACTTTATTCGATAGCCTAAGGCAGATGACACTGCTTCAAATCCAACAACGGTAACCTTGTTGAATAATGACTTGAACCCAGAGACCATGGGTAGTGTTGTTGTTCCATTGCCAAGCGGACAAATCACAACATCTGGAATAATACCAGCTTCCACTACCTCCTCAACGAAAGGACGAAAAGCTTCAATCGCTGCACCGTTCACATTCTTCCCTTTTCCTGAAATATCTCCCATCACATGATTGAGATACTTTGCTTCAGGATGTTCGGAGAGAAATCTCTTCACGAACTCAGGAAATGCGTTAACGTATGCTTCGGCTGGTGTAAGATAAATCTCACCGCCTGCGCGAACAATCGCTTCTTCTCGTGCTTTCTCACCACCAGCTGGCACTGCAATCTTGATCTTATAACCAAGTGCAGTAGCAACAGCGGCAGCGGCACGTCCACCTGATCCAGAAGTGGTTTCCAGTAACGTATCTCCAGGTTTGATAATGCCGAGGCATTCCTTGAAATAGATTAACTTGGCAAACACTCGTGAATAGTGGCATTCCCCGTAAGGCAACATATAATCAAGTTTGAAATGATATGTGTTACCCTCGAATTCTATTGTTTTAATAGGTGAATTCTTAACGGAACCTAAGATTTGGTTGTAAAGATCAAGTCGTAATGCGTTCATGATAATTTGGTTTAAGTGGTGAGCTCGTCCACTCAAACAGCAAACTATCTTGACCACAGTATATCATTTTTGTAAAGTATTGTCAATGATTCATCAATTTATATAACGATATATTGCATAATAGTGTTATTATATATATGTATATTACTGTTGATATATATTCAACAACATGATACAATTTGGGTATGTATACTGAATATCTGAAACAATTAGGGCTTGATGACAAGGAAATTGCAGTGTTTTTAGTAGTTTTGGAGCGCGGAAAGGTATTGCCTGCGACGGTCGCGACCATCACTAATATCAATCGATCCACCGTGTATAGCGTGGCAAAAGAGCTTGCGCGCAAAGGATTATTGCAGATTGATGCGACCACCGAGCCAAGCTATCTGGTCATCGAATCCGAATCAGTGCTTGAAAACCTGTATAAGCAGGACATGCGAGCGATCGAGGAACGAAAGCAAGTCGTTGCAAACGCCATGGATGCGCTTTCAAGCATTCCCAAGTCAAAACACTATTCCGTGCCAAAGGTGAAATTCTATAACGAGCATGAATTGAAAAATGCGTTGTATGACCGCTTACCTATCTGGTCAGAAAGCGCAATTCAAATTAATGAACCATCATGGTGGGGATTTCAGGACGTGAGCCTTGTTGATACGTTTCCTGAATGGATTATGGATCATTACGATATTATTCCCGAAACGGTTTCAACGCATATGTTCACCAACGCAAAGCCGTCAGAAAAAGATATCCACGAAAAAGTCGCCGATGAGCGACGTATTGTGAAATACTTGGCAGACGAAAAACATGAATTCACAGCAACTCAAGCGGTACTTGGTGATTACATCATTTATGCGATGACTGACGAAAAACCTTATTACATGATCGAAATCCATGATCGCGTCATGGCGCACAACCTGCGTGAAGTGTTCAAGATGTTGTGGGAAAAAGTATAATCAATAAAAGTCCAAGCTATGTAGCTTGGACTTTTTTCATTGTAGGAATTATATGCCTATTTATCAAACGGCATAATATAATTCCAAGATTTTGCGAACGCATTCCATATCTTGGAATTACCATAAGGCAATAATGGATATGTTGCACAGCGATTGATTGGAGCAAATACTGCACATATTGCAAGATACACTACATTGGAAACCAGTCTGTGTCCAAGGCGTGGATGTGTAAACTTGGATCCTGCCATACAGAAGTCAATGTTGTAGAATAGATTCGTATTTTTTACAAACAAACCCTTGTCTGGAAATGCACTCCAATGATCATTACCTGGAACAAATTCCTTTGCTAAATAAGGACGAAGTACGGTATGGTCGTATTTGTAAATCAGTCGGCATGCAGATGTGAAGTTTCTCCATAGGGATTTATAAGTATCCTGAGGAAATCCCATCACTAATAATATCTCTGCGCGTATTCCATATGCTTTGGAAACGTTCAAACATGTTACAACATCTTCAAGTTTATTCTGCGTTTTCTTTTGAGCTTTCCATACATTTGGATCACTGCCATCGACCCCAAAACCAATACACCAAACTCCTCCATTTTTACATACTTCATGTAAATCTGAAATAATTTTGTTAGCTTTGAGAAAAGAACTCATGCATCCCAGACAACGAATGCGAATCGTAATATCATAGGCAACCTGGATAAGGTGTACTGTTTTAAGATATTCTCGTAGCTTTTTAGGATTTTGAAAAAAATCTAGGTTCGTAGCATAGAATTCAAGTTTCGCATAGCCAAGTGATTTAGCCTTTCTTGCTAAGTAAGCCAGCTCGTTTGTAAAAACACCAAGATGTCTGAACTGCTCGCGCATTCCTTTTGCGGCAGCGCAAAACGCGCAATGAAAATGACAACCTTGTGAGATGAATAATGTCATTTCGTTTCTAAGATAGAGCTTCCAATGTTTGTCTGGAATTAGGTCAAACGCTTTTGCTAATGAAGCTTCAAAAGGTGAGACGAGTTGGAACTGCTCAATACCTAACGCACTTGCAAGGTCTGTGTCACTTCTAATCTGCATGACATTCTTTCCAAAAATACTTTCGAATACATCCTGCTCCAAATGCGCTATTGGCTGTCCGCCAAGTAGGATTGTAGGCATTGATTCAGAATGCTTAAATTGTGAAAGATAGTCTGCGACAACGGGAATATAGGGTGCGCCCGTTACAGTGATGCCAATAAAATCATAATGTGTAATGTTGCCAGGATCTTCAAGGTTCATGTCAACGAAAGTTACCTCAAAACCGATTCGCATTAATTGTGCGGCAACAACCAGAAGAGAATTGCCGAGAAATACCTGCTTTTTTCCATAAGGATACGCGGGCTGGATAAGTAATACTGTTTTCTTTTTCATATGTTTGAATTTAATTGATGAAGAATTTTTATAAGTATATCACAGAATATATTATTGTCAATATATAAGAACATAATATATCTAGAAAAGACTTATAAAACAGAATATAATGTATTATATGATATTCTGTTCAAAGTTATTGACACTATTTAAACTTTAAACTACAATAGTTATATGGAAAACAAAGATATTGAAATACGAAAACAGCTCGCGTTCATTGGCTTTGCCGATAAAGAAATAAGTATTTATTTATCTCTCTTGGAAATAGGACGCGGCACAGTTGCTGAGATTTCCCGCAAAGCAAGTATTAATCGTCCGACTGGATATCACATTCTGGCAGGCCTTGAAGGGAAAGGTCTTGTTAAGATTTCTGGAAAAGAGCCGAAGCAGGAGTTTGTTGCGGAATCACCAGATAAGATCGAATCATTGATTCTTATAAAACTAAAAGAAGACGAAGAGCGTCTTGCGCAGGCTCGTGCAATTATTCCTGAACTGAAATCTATTCATAACGTAACAGATCGTCCAAAAGTTATGTTCTATGAAGGAAAAGAAGGTTTGCAAAAAGTATATGAAGACACGTTGACTTCACACGAAGAGATCCTTGCCTATGCTAGTGTGGAAGATATCAAGCCAACATTGCCGCATTATTTTCCTGAATATTATAAGCGTCGAACAAAAAAGGGAATTCCAATTCGTGCTATCTTTCCTGAATCAATTGATGCGCGCGAACGTGCGGCTTTGGACAGCGTTGAAATGCGTCAATCAGTGATTGTCCCAAGTGACCAATTTGGATTTCATCCAGAAATAAATATCTACGACAACAAGATCATGATCGCGTCATGGCGCGAGAAACTCGGTATCATTATTGAGTCTGCGGAAATCGCAGACGCGATGAAGAAGATATTTGAGTTGGCATGGGCAGAGGCGAAGAGGTTGGATAGTGAAGGTAAATAAAAACCACATAAGTGGTTTTTATTTTAAATCAATAACTCTATCAATTCCTAGTTTCTCTACAAAATATTCGTTGTGCGAAATGATAATGATTGCTCCAGTAAATTCATTCAATATTTCGATAATGTCATCGATAGTCTGATAATCAAGATTGTTTGTGGGTTCGTCGAGGATCAGTAGATCGATAGGCGAAAGGGTAATCATAGCAAAGGCAAGGCGCGCAGTCATTCCACCACTGAGCATAGATGCTTTTTTATGGACATCAAGTGTTTCATGAAAAAGAAAGTGCGACAGGTGCTGACGTGCGTGCTCCATTTGTGATCCAGAATAATCCATAGCATTTTCAAGGACGGTTTTTACGGGATCAACAATGCTGTAATGCTGGTCTAGATAATGAACAGACAGGTTCTTGTTTCTGTATGGGTTTGGCGACAATTCAAATCCGTGCTCATTCATAATTGCTTTTGCGAGCGAGCTTTTTCCTGACCCATTGTCTCCAGCAATCTGAATCCGCTGCCCAGAAAATATTTCCAGAGAAATGCCTGTATGTATTGTCTTTTCATATGCAGTTAATGTTGCATCTGCTACGCGGAAGATTGATTTTCTTTCGTTCGTTGCTGGTATAATCGCACTAACTGTTTTTCGTTTAGACAGCGTTACTGCACTGAGATGATTGTGAAGTTCCTGCTGTTTGTTTTGGTGTAATTGCGATATGCGAGCTGCTGAATTTTCAGCGCTATTTTTCAATCGCCCTTGTGCCATGCGACCCATACTGCGATCAGCTTTTTGTTGTTTGGTTTGTTTTTTAGATCGTTCGCCTCGTACGCGCTCGCGCCCCATTGCGACAGTCAATTTCTTTAAATCTTTTTTGACTACTTCACGCTCACGCAGCAGTGCTGACTCCTTGTTCGATTGAAGTTCCTGATATTCAGTATAGGTACCAGAAAAACTGACGAGCATTCCGTGCTCGATAATCCATAACTTGTTCGTAAGTTTGGTGATGAATGAGATGTCGTGACTTATGCAGATGATGGCTCCGTCAAACGCAAGAAGCTTTTCGAGCAGTAAATTTTTGTTGTGCGAATCCAAATGATTAGTTGGCTCATCAAGCAATAAAATATCTGGACGTTGTAAAAGTGCCTGATCAACAGCATGGATCATTTCCTCGCCACCAGACTTGCCTGATGTGGTGTTTGATAGTATCTGTGGAATCAATATAACTGTTCCGCGCACAGAGACTGATCCAGAAAAAGGATCTTCCAACCCTGCGATTGTTTTCAAGATAGTAGTTTTCCCACTTCCGTTTGATCCAAGTAATGCGACAGCTTCACCGCTTCGAATGGATTCGGTTATAGGTGACAGAAGTGGTTCGGAAAACCCTACAGAAGCTTGTTTTAATAAAACGAGTTCTTTTTTAGACATAATAAATAGGCAGATGGCCTGCAATAAAACTTATAAAAATGTTTTATTTATTGTGTCGCATGGGTATAAGGATAGCTGATTAATAAATGTATTATACCATGAATAATTACGGAATCAATAAAAGCCGAACATCGGCTTTTATTTTGCTTTCATCATTTCGAACATTTCTTTACTAAACAACGCTTTCTTTGCTTCGGTTATTTTTCTAATTCCTCGTAATAATGATTCCAAATTCTTTTTCTTTATTTCACCTTCGCCTAAGTTCGCAATAACGGCTTCTTCGATTGCTCGATAATGCCATGTATCATGAATAGCGTGACCATACCAGTATTCTTGCGGATTAAATGGGAAGCGATCATATGAATATTCGTTTTCTGGAAACAGTACAGGCAAATCACGTTCAAACGCTTTGATCATACTTTTCATTTCATATACAACAAAGAGTTCGGTAAACAATAGGGCGCCAACAACTTCAAATACGTCGGTTGACTGCGCAAGGCCAGCTGCGATATCTGAATGTTTTTTTGCAAATCCAAGAGGTTGAGCATTTGTTAGGTCTTCCTTTGAAACGCCAAACATGGCAAGTGATCTGATGCGCCAAGTTTCGTGACGATATTCTTCTGTTATTTTTCCTGCAAAGTATCCAAGCTCGTCTAGGCGATTACTTCGGAATACTTCGGCAAGGTCATGTGAAATTGGTTCTGAAAGATGTTCTGCATTTTCAAGAAGCTTCACAAAATATCCAACAGATGAATATTTTTCCATTACAAATAAACGATAACTATCAATAGAAATGCGCGTTGTCTCAAGTCTAGTAAAAAACTCATTGTGGAATACTTCTGAAAGAGAAGAGTGAAGAATATCTGAAAAAGGGGATTCCTGTATTTCATTGTGATTCAATATTATTGACATATTCGTATTATATTACATAAATTAGTTATTGTTAATATGTCGTCGAAATCCGACATACATGATATAATTATCGTATGCAGATAGAAAACGTGCTTACATTAATAGGTATTACAGGAACACCACAAAGAGTGTTGCTTGAACTATTTTCGGGTGGACCGCAAACTGCGGCGTTTCTTGCAAAGAAGTTGTCATTACCTCGACCAAGTGTGTATGACGCACTTCACACACTGGAAGATAAAACGCTTGTTGTAAATCAAGAAGAAAACGGAAAGCGTATGTTTTCTGCAAATCGTCCAGATGCAATCAATCAACTACTTGATACATCAGCAGAGAAAATTGCAAAGGCAAAGAACGAATTTTCTGAAATCATGCCAAAGCTTATGAAGTCTCCGCGTATTACCGAGCCAAAAATAAGAATGTTTTCAGGAAAAGAAGGTTGTCAGCAAACTATGCGGGATCTCTTGTGGTACAAGAATATTGAAACGTATACTCTGTGGCCCATGTATAAAATGCTCGACATTATCACGCCTGAATTCTTGGAATGGCACAATAAGCGCAGAACTGCGAACAATATCAGTATCAAGGCAGTTCGAGAGGTAAGCGATAAAACTGATATTGATACTAAAAAATATCCATACTTAGGATCGAGACCAGAAGACTTGCGAGAGACGCGGTTTCTTTCGAAAGATGTTGATCTGTCGATGTCATATTGGATCTATGAAAACAACGTTGCCTTCATTTCTGCTGGTGAAGAATTATATGGATTCATTGTCCAGAGCAAAGAATTTGCTGACATGATGAAATTCAACTTCGATCTGTTGTGGAAATTGTCGAAAGAAAAATAAAAAACCGTTTACGGTTTTTTATTTTAATTCATTTGGAATTGCTTCAATAAGCTCCAAATTAATTGAGCCATCAGAAAAGTCTTGTTGTGTCTGTGCGATAATTTTTGCCGAATAATTATGTTCTTCAAGAATTTGGAATATGTTTTTCAGATTGCCGTAATTTGAAGAATATCCAATTAACAACTTTCCGTTCGGAGTAAGGTGCTCCTTTGCCTCTTTAATAAATCTTTTTTTTATTGAATCGCGATAATCAAAAGTCGATCGCTCTAATATACTTAAACCCTTAGTCTCTGTATATACAAAAGGTACATTCCAAAATATCTGATCAAACAGTTCTCCTTGCACGGGCTCAAACAAGTCTCCTTCTCGAACCATTATCTTATCTTGCAACTTATGGAGTCGAACATTTTTTCTTGTGTTTGTTATGGCGTCTGGATTAATGTCAGTTGCTACCACTCTTGTCGCCCCATGCATTGCTGCAAAAATAGCAGTAACTCCAGTGCCACAGCCAATTTCAAGGAATGATCCGTTTTTTAGTACAGGGATGCTGTGGGAAAAGAATTCCGCATCCCTAAAGTACTTAGGTGAAAATACATTTGGAAGTACATAAAAGTCCTTACCGTAGACAAAGGCTTTATATGTTTCGCCGCGCTCGTTACTCTGGCTATTATGAAGGTGGACATGGGTTTTTTCTATAACACTTATCTTTCCCATATATTAATGTTCTAATCCTGCGCGTTCCTCATCCTGCAAGTGCTTCTGATAATCGATCGGCATATCTGATATTTCAAGCGCAATCCAGTCCATCTGGCTATCAGAAACAAAATAATGCATGGCTCCTCGCGGAATAATGACCACATCTCCTGCTACGACATTAAAGATGGGTGCGTCTGATTCACGACTTGTCAAAAACTTCCCTTCACCAGAAACCGTATATCCAATAACATGGGAGGTATGGTAATGAACATCTTCGTCATCAACGCCTTCAATATGTACAAGGCTCGCCGTAACATTTGCTTTATCAAGATCTGCAAAAATTCCTTTTAGGTTAACAACTGGAGCAGAGCTAACGACTGAATTGCCAGTTGACCACGACGTTGCAAAGTTTTTCAGGATTGTACATTTCATTTCTTTCAGAAACACTGTCATGTTAATTTCATCCCTGACCGCGTCCTTTGCGTCAAATACGTCTATTAGATTGTCATTGTATATGTTTTTCATATCATTTGTTTTAATTAAAGTAATAGTGAAATAGGGTGTTCTGATATCTTGCGAATATGAATCTCTATCTCTTGACATATGATGACATATTATGTATTGATTGTCAATCAAGTGTCAATATATATTTCTTTAGTTTATTAGAATATCATTGTATATTAAGGTCAATTGAATCAACAAGAAAATGTTCGTCAGTAATATTGACATTATATTGTGAATAATATATACTTTTTATATGGAAGAACAAATAAAATCCCTTCAAAAAATTGGCCTAACAGAGAAGCAAGCAATAGTTTATTCGGCTTTACTTGAACTTGGGGAAGCAAAGATGACACATGTTGCACGGCACGCAAAATTAAAGCGACCGACGGTATATCTAATCATCGAAGAATTGGTTCAATTATCGTTAGTTTCTATGATTGAGAAAGGGAATAAAAAGATTTATTCAGCTGTACATCCAAACCGCATTTCAGAAATTCTTGAGTCTCGTAAGCAGCAATTTTCAGAACTTCTGCCCGAGCTTCTTGCAAAATACGGATCCATCAGAGGGAAGCCTAAGATTCAAATGCTTGAAGGGATGGAGGGTGTCCGTCAAGCCTATCAAGAGGCCTATGCATTATTAAACGAAGGAAAAAATGAAGGGCTCTGGTTTGGGAATATCTCATTTATCCTCGAACACTTTCCGCAAATGATAAAAGAATACGACGCTATTCTTGCTAAGCTTAAGACCTACCGCATCCGCGATATCACGGTTGGAGGAGAGAAAGGCGAAGAGTGGGTGAAAAGAATGCAGCAACATCCCAACCCGCAGTACCAGATTCGTTACCTGAATGATAATAATCAATGTGGCATGACAGACCAACTTATTGTCGGAAGTAAACTAATACTCTTTTCCATGAGTCCGACAGAGCTATTTACTCTTATAATTGAAAGTGAAGAATTGGCAAAGACGCAACGTTTTTTGTTTAACTGCTTGTGGAATATGCCAACTAAATAACAACCAACCTGTGCTACACTAACCATATTATATGCAAATCATCATTCAAGCTATCATTATCATCGTGCTCACAGGATTCTTTGCCATGCTCGAAGCGGCACTATTTACTGTGTCGCTATCACGCGCAAAGGTCCTGCAATCACAGAAAAAGAAAGGTGCAGACGCGCTTGTCACCGTAAAGAAATCTATGGCCCGAAGTATCTTTTTATTGGTCGTGTTCATGAATATATCTACCGTACTTGGCAGTATTATTCTTGGAAAGCATGCAAGCGAAGAGTTCGGCGGATCAGTTGGATTAATATCAGTATTAATGACGTTCGGAATTATTTTTTTTGGCGAGTTGATTCCAAAATCAATTGGTGATAAATATGCAGAAACATTAGGTCGCACTTTTGCGCCGTTCATCTTAATGATCACAAAATTGTTTAGTCCAATCGTATGGGTGTATGAAAAAATTATTCATTTCCTTGTTGGATCGCATACGGTGCCAGTTTCGGAAGACGACCTGAAAGTATTATCTGAAACAAGTCATGCAGAAGGAAATATTGATCTTGCGGAAAAACAAATTATTATGAACACGTTTCGCATGAACGATTTACTGGCGCGAGATATCATGACACCGCGCGAAGTCGTTGAAGCGCTTTCAAAAGATATGACATTGGATAGTGCGCTTGGCATTATTGGCGAGAAACCCTATTCGCGCATGCCAGTGTACGAGGGAAGTATTGATACTGTAATTGGAATTGTGACAGCAAAAGATATTTTGCGAGCACTTGCAAAAGATGAACATAAAACATTAATTGGTACCTACACAAAACCGTGCATCTCAGTTCCAGAAACAATTCACACAGATCATTTATTAGCATTATTCCAATCACGAAAAGTTCACTGCGCCATTGTAGTTAATAAGGAAAAAGTAATGACCGGATTTGTAACATTGGAAGATGTGTTGGAAGTATTGGTAGGCGAGATCATGGATGAAACCGACGAATACGAAGACTTACGAAATATTGAAGTAAAATGAAAAACCATTCTCTTGTGAGAGTGGTTTTTCATTTCGCAAAATTTACTCAAAGAGCGAATTGCGGATTCGCCTACTGGGTTATAAACAAGCTTTTATCAGCCCATCAAACAGTGGATGTGGCTTATCTGGTCGTGATAAAAATTCAGGATGAGACTGAGTTCCTACAAAATACGGATGTAAATCAGATCTCAACTCAATCATCTCAACTAGGTAATCATTGGAATCTTCCTTGATAAATTTAGCGGAAATAATTAATTCATTGTCTTCTAATTGCTTCACATATTGATTTTGTACTTCCAGACGATGACGATGACGTTCGATCGTTTGCTCTGTCATGAACAATTTGTAAATCTTTGTATCTTTTTTAATTGTACAAGGATAATTTCCTAAACGCATCGTTCCGCCTTTTTGTTCGATCTTTAATTGCTCTGGAATGAAATCAATAATAAAATCGTCAGTTTCATTTGTATGTTCCATTTCTCGACTCACTGCATGTTTGATTCCAATAACATTGCGAGCAAATTCAACCGTTGCTAGTTGCAATCCCAAACAAATTCCAAGAAATGGTTTCTTGTGCGTACGAACATAGTTTATTGCTTTTATTTTTCCTTCCATACCGCGTGATCCAAATCCACCTGGAACGATTACTGCATCATAGGTATCAAGTTTCTCGATCAATCTCTCATCATCAGAATCAATGATATCAACACTGACGGTTACATTATTCGCGGTCGCTGCGATTTTTAATGATTCGATGACAGATAAATATGAATCTGATAATTTAGTATATTTTGCAACCAGTGCAACAGAAATAACTTTTTCTTTTGGTAGTTGATACTCTGCAAAGAACTTTGGAAGCCTTGGACTGATTTCTTCACCAACAAAGTTTCCCAACAGTTTTACAATCTGAGTATGTTCAACTAAATCAAGTGGTACTCTGTAAATATTAGGAAGATCAGGACAGGGTACAACACATTCTTTTGAAAGATTTGAAAACAGAGCAATCTTTTCAAGTAGGCTGTCTGGTAATTCTTCACCGTGGGTTGGTTCGTATCGTGCGGCAATAATATCCGGCTGAATACCCATGCGTAATAATTCTCGTAATGAATTTTGAATGGGTTTTGATTTATATTCACCTGAAACGGAAAGGTACGGAACATATCCCAAATGCACGTGAAGAATTTGATGAGGTCGATCGCGCTTAAACTGACGCAAACTTTCTAAAAATACTTCAGCTTCCATGTCGCCAGTTGATCCTCCAATTTCAATTGTTTTAATATCGCTTTCAGTTCGCGCGTAAATTTCTTTGATGAAGTCTG
This sequence comes from uncultured Candidatus Saccharibacteria bacterium, assembly GCA_964415895.1. Classification (GTDB taxonomy): domain Bacteria; phylum Patescibacteriota; class Minisyncoccia; order Phycocordibacterales; family UBA1006; genus CALMMZ01. The sequence goes on from CAYQCC010000002.1 coordinate 14,836, forward strand.
TGATGTGAGGAATTAATTGAACTGTCTGTCCCAAGTATCCGCCAATGCGTTCCTTTGTCAGAATATTTTGATATATTTTTCCAGCAGTCATCGAACTGCGTGTTGTTAAATTGGTATTTAAAAAGCGCTCATAATGACCCAGATCCAGGTCAGTTTCAGCGCCGTCTTCTAATACATATACTTCGCCATGTTCGTAAGGCGACATGGTTCCTGGATCGATATTCAAATACGGATCCATTTTTGCTGCCTCGACAGAAAAGCCGGACGATTTCATGATCAGTCCCAAGCTCGCGCCCATAATCCCTTTGCCAAGTCCTGATACGACTCCGCCAGTGATGAAAATATATTTCTGGTTGGCGTCCATATTGTTCACAGTATACAACCAATCCGGCAAAGACGAGTCATTTACAAGAAAGGAAATTGTTTGTAGAAACAAGAAGAGTCCTACAATATCGCAGGACTCTATCTATTTTGGGATCAATTCTAAGGTTATTTACCTTTAGTTGATCGCCATTTTAGGTGTTTTTTTAGTTTTGAAAAATGAGTAATAAGTTCTTGAATCTCTTCAAACATCGTGCTTAAAGTTTCTCTGACAGTTTTTGCTGCCATCTTTCTAACAGTGCGAACCTGGGTACGCACGCTGTTGAAAAAATCTGATAAGTGGTTAGTGTCATCAGTTACATCTTTTAATACAGTTTTTACAACCGTAACCTGTTTTATCTTTTTATGTTTTTTCTGGCGTAGCTTCGTTTTGAATCTATGTTTTAGTTCTTCGTACGCTGCTAGAAAGTCTTCCGTAAAAGATAAGTCTGTTCCGCTTTTAAAAACTGGAACGGCGAAGGGAAATGTTAGAGTGTTCATCCGGTATTTTATTTTGGTTAACTGACAGACTATTCCTTCTAAAGCGAAATGTCAAGAATTACTGGACAGTGGTCAGATCCCATAAATTCGGGATGAATTGTTGAAGACTTCACATATTTGTCGAGTGTTTTTGAGACGAACCAATAATCAATACGCCAACCAATGTTTCGTTCTCGTGACTTTGCAAAGTTACTCCACCAACTGTAATGTCCATTACCATCTGTAAACATGCGGAACGTATCAATAAATCCGTTTGCAATTACATTATCAACACCTGTTCGTTCTTCAATAGTAAAGCCATGCGTGCGTTCATTTGATTTTGGATTCGCAAGATCATTGGGTGTGTGTGCCACGTTTAAATCACCACAAAACAACACCGGCTTTTTCTTTTCTAGTTCTTTACAATATTCCAAAAATGCTGGATCCCAATGTTGGGCGCGAAGTGGAAGACGTGTCAGTTCACGTTTTGAATTGGGCGTGTACACGTTCACGACAAAACATTTTGCAAGCTCAATCGCGATGACGCGTCCCTCTGTATTGGGATCGCCGTACTGATCTGCTAATGTATATTTTTTAATGATGTGTTCAGGAAAATCATTGATAACCGTAATTGGTTTTTCACGCGTGAAAATAGCAGTTCCACTATAACCTTTTTTAACAGCTGAATTCCAGTATTCATGATAGTCAGGCAAGTCAACAGGCGACTGATGTTGTTCTGCTTTAGTTTCTTGTAAACAAATAACATCAGGTTGTAACTGTTCAACCATAGGTGCGAACAATCCTTTATTGTGAACCGCGCGTATTCCATTAACGTTCCAAGATACGAGTTTCATATGCGTTATGATACCATATTCAAGCCTTGGGCTCACTTACTGCGAGTGATTGACAATAACATGTAATGATGTTATCTTGCCTGTTCCAGTGGGATGGACGTAAATGTAAGCAAGGTCGCTATAGACCTGTCTACATTTAAAGCGTTCGAAGCAGTATGCCTCGAACGCTTTTTTTATTTCCCTTAATTCTTCTTGAATAATGTAAACATCATTCCAAGCTGATCTGCAGGATCGCTTTGTGTTCCAAAAAATTCAGTACGCTGTGATACAACAGAAAATCCATGTTGTGCGAATAGTTGATTCAATTGTGTATCACTGAAAAAATAATACGATACGCCAAATTTATGATACGGTGATTCATTGTTCATCTTTGGTCGAAATCCTAGAAATCGTGGAGTTTCTGCTGACAATGTTACCGACAGTACATATCCGCCCGGTGCAGTAACACGATATAGTTCTTTTAAATACATTGCCCATTCAGGTTGTGGTAAATGTTGGAGTACGCCAATGTCAGTTACCATCGGAAAACTTTCATTAGTAAAAGGAAGGTCTGCGGCAATACCATGAACAAACCGCGCACGTTCTGCATAGGAATGAAGCTTAATGTCATTGTTTACCTTGTCGACAATTGATTGAACATAATCAAGTCCAATTACACGAAAACCGTGATCGATTAATTTGAAAGCCCATACGCCGCGACCAGAACCAATGTCTAGGATGATACTGTTTGGTGCAATACTTGGAATCATATCCATAGCAATCTGATGATAGGGAATGTGTGTCCAGATATCTGAACCTGTTCGGTATGCCGTATCGAAATAGTGATGTTGTGATTCTGGCGTCATTAGTCCTATTATAGAGGCACACTGCATAATTGTCACGAAAAAACAGCGCCCCACGCTGTTTTTTCTTTCTAACAAATTTAATATTGCGCCGGTACAGAGTAATTTGATGATGTGCTTAACATTTGATTAATAATATATCGTGTTGCAGGCCCCACAACTCCATCAGCTTGTAAGTTGTGATCTGCTTGGAAGCGAATCATAGCAGCATGAGTTACTGTTCCAAAATACGTATCAATATATGAATTCATGTAACCTTGAGATCCCAAAAAGTTTTCCAAAATACTCACCTGTGTTCCACGAGATCCAAAATATAATTTTTGAGTTAATATTTGCACAGTGTTTGGATATGGATTTGGGTAAGGATATGGATACACGTTTCCAGAATTGGTAGTGAACGAATAGATTTGGTTTTGCCACGAGTCAGACATACAAGGTGTTGTAAAACATCTCATACCGTTATCATAACCAAGCCATACTCGGTACTTTGTATTCGGCTGCAAGTTTGAAAGTGTTACAGGTAAAACGTTTCCGTAATTATCGTAAGCAAATGATGTTGTGTTTGGCTGGACATACATGAGTGCACAGCCTGTGTATGGAGCGGTTGTTGGATCATCGCCACACATCCATGGTCGATATTGAACTTTGATTGTTTGACGACTTGAAATCGCAGTTCGATATTCGTCATTATTTCCAAGGTTTAGTTGTATCTGAACCGTGTTTGCTGAAATGTTTGAAAATGAAAGCGTTGAATTAGACCAATAATAAGATGTAGATTGAGCAAAAGTCTGATTTCCAACCAGGATTCCGCCAATAATAAAGAGAGTTGTGATGAGTTTTTTCATACAATGACAGTCTAGCATGATATGGAGCAGAGTAAAGCCTTCCATTGACAAACTGCATTTATTCATTATAGTAAATAAAAATTTAAAAAATAAAATCAGTATAGAATGAATTTAACTATCACAGAAACGCAAGACATTTTGAAAAAAGCCGTAAAGGCTACGATAAATGTAACAATGATCCCGAACAATCTAAGAAAGGCAATTATTAGTCTTGAAAAGGATATCGGAGAAGAACTTACAAAGCGGTTGCTTGAAATTTTAGACAGATGGACCTTATATTGTAAAGCTAACAAAGTAAGGTTTGATAATGTTTTCATTTTGAGGTTCCATCTGCAGGAATTTGCCTATAGTGTTTTTAATGAAACACCAAGGCAAGTCGAACTTTTTTCCATAGATATAGATATGGAGGAACTATCATACAAGGGAATACCTTTTAATAAAATTTTATCAAACGCAACCAATCCTAATATTCTTTATGATAATGACATTGCGATATATGGAGGTGTTGCCCGAACATTATTAAAGATATTTGTAGGCGTTCCTATTGAAAGCGAGTTACCACTGTATGATGTGGATGTGATCGCACGCATTGTTCCAGGGATAGAGAAAAAAATGGAATCCTATGGAATAGACTTGGCTGGCGCAAAAATGACAGCACGAGAATCACTTCTAGATGAATTTCAACATGTTCTTTCAAGTGGTGTTGATTGTACAATGAACGAAACCGCCATAATAGGTGGAAAGTTATTCTATTCGCGCCAAGCCTACGAAGATATCTGGAAAGGAGAAGCTACTTTTATACCAAAGAATGATTCGCTGTTCGGTGTATCTGCTGTCGGTATGAGCGATGGAAGTGTTTATCTTCATAAAACTAGTATTTATCGCGGACTTGCATATCTGGTGAGAGAAAAAATTTCACGATTTCGTATTTCAAATGAAAATTTACAACAAGAGCTACCACTGATGTGGCGTTACTGGATTATTATCCTCTTTGTTAAAATTATTCCGATGAAGAACGTTCAAGCAAGAGACTCGGCAGTATTAAATTGGTACTACATTGCTCGAGACTTACAAGCTACAAACACGAAATCTCCGATGGCTTTTTTGAAAGAATTACTAAGCATGCATCCTGAAATGGTTCATCTGATTAAACCAAAAACAAAAAGTGAAACACCTCAGCAGCAGTTGCAGTGGCTTATCACAAAGCTGTGTGATACAGCCGTTGAAAAAATATTTCCAAATGATGTGCGACAATACCCAGAAGCAAGGTCGTTTATGAATATATCTTTATCGAATTCACGAACAGTAATCGGACTAAAATCATTTTGGAAATATATAGAAACCTTAAAATAAAAAAATCATAACTATCCGGTTGTGTATTTAAAAAGGTATATCCTAGTGGTATACCTTTTTTATTTCCCGTGGAATTTTTTGTGCACTTCCCGCAATTGTTTATCAGTCACGTGTGTATAGACTTGGGTTGTTGCAATGTTGGCGTGACCTAACATCATCTGAACAGACCTGATGTCTGCGCCGTTTGAAAGCAGGTCAGTTGCAAAGCTGTGACGCAGAACGTGCGGTGTTACACGTTTAGAAATTCCTGCAACGGTCGCGTAGTGTTTCACAAGTCGTTCGATACTGCGTGGAGTCAGTCGTTCATCCTCGGTTTTTTTGAATGAAACACCTGCAAATAGTGGTTCTGCAAAATCTTTGCGGACTTTTAGATAATCGCGAATGGTTTCACGCGCACGATCTGATAGGAACACGACACGCACCTTGTCACCTTTTCCACGAATTGAAAATTCATCTTTTGATAAATCCAAGTCGCGATTCAGTGAACAGAGTTCTGAAAGACGAAGTCCAGTTGAAAAAAATGTTTCAAGGATCGCTCTATCACGTAATGATCGTATTTTGGTCTCTTCTGCGTTCTGTGGGTCAGTTTTCTTTTTCGAGTTATTCGGTGAATCATTATCATCTGTTTCACGCGAATTGTTTTTCTGTTTTAAGTTTTCTTGAAGTGGTGCATTCAAGAATCTCTTCAATTCGTCACCAGATAATGGGTCAATGTCACGAGAGCCAGTTTTAGCAAGCTCGATTACGTCCGGCATCATAGTTGTTATTCCACGCTTGCGACAATATTTCAAAAAAGAACGTAGTGCGATTAAATAATAGTTTTGCGTTGCCTTTTTCATCGTGCTTTGTACCTGACCTTTTAGTTTCACGCCTTTTGACCGGTTTAAATGCAGTCGAAATTCTCGTAAAACGTTTTCGTTTATCTGTGAAACATCATCAATCTTTCCGAACTCAAAAAAAACATCTAGATAATGCTCGTAATTGCGAACCGTGTTCAATGCGCGTCCACGTTCTATTTCTACATATTCTAAAAATTGTCGTTTTAGATCTTGAACTGTCATAAAATATTTAGTAATTCGGAAGTTTTTTGTTTTCTCAACCTGCGGAACGCAAGCGCCCTCACGCGACTTCGTCGCTGCGGGTTCGGTCCTCGATTGTTCAAACAATAAAACTTCCTACTTACTTATATTATATCACAATCTTTAATGAGAAGTTTTCAGCGTTTTCTGATATACTTTTTAATATATGATGCCGTCAGCGCAAAAACAACAAGTCAAAACCTCTGGCGGCGCAACTGTGACAACGACGGTTACGACAACCACAGCAGCAGCGGCTCCATCTGCTAACTTTACTCAGGCAGAACTGGGATCACGAAGTCTCGCGCGCAGTATTGATAAAAAAATGAATGAAATGAATCAGCAGAAATCCGCTTCAAACAACGGTGTATTGGATCGAGTATTAGCTCGTGAAGCAAAAACTGTTTCGGAAGATACAACATTTGGTTCGACTGCTGTCACTACTGATATTCCATGGCGCATCATGCAAATAATTAATAAGCATGGAATTCAAGCAACAGACATCATCAGAATGATTCATTTACCTGGTGCAACATATTTTAGTGTTTCGCATATGGTGGATGGCGCAAAAAAGTACACAACGTTTTCAGTTGATGAAGTTGTCGATGTGCCAGAAGAGGAGGTTGAAGAGTCTGAACTCGAGGAAGTAGAAGAAGTTGCAGAGCCTGAATCAGTTGTAGAAGAAACTCCTGATTATCCTCCGACTGCAATTCCAAATTTTGGAAATACAAATACGCTTGGAACGATTGGGGTTGCACCTGCGCCTGCAACGACACCAGTTTCAGAAACGGTTCCTCCTAATCCAGTTGCAACTATTCCCGAAGTTCTTCCAACTGAACCAAAAATAATTATTGCACCGATTGAAATTGTTGAACCTGTTAAAGAAATTGTTTCACCAGTGCGTGCTGCATTTGATAATGCGCGATTAGCATCGGCAAAAGAATTTTCCGCATATTATTCTAATCATTATAAAGAGCGACAGACAGGAACATTTAATCAGTTGTTCGGAAACAATCAAGAAGTTCATGACACATTGTTCAAGACGATTAATGAATATCAACTTGCAAAGAAAGATTACTTGAAAGAATTCTCGCAATCGCATCCATCAATCAAATTAAGTATCGAAGAAATTCGTAACGAACAATTACGATTAGCAGATATGTTGTCGCATCAGAAACATGGAACATTCGCAAAAGTTGCTCATACATTCAAATTAACTATTCCAACTGTTATCGAAACACGCAACAGAATTATTGGAACAGCGGGGAAGTCTACGCTTGCACCCATTGCAGAACGACTTGGTATTCACGGTTTAACTGATAACGAACCAATCTGGAAAAAATTATTTACAAATAGTAACTCTGAAAAAAATATACCGATCATTAAAGTTTCGCCAGTGTCTAGTTCTCTGGTCACTACAACCAATCCAAGCATTGTTGAATCGCAAACAGAAGTTGCACCTGTAGTTCTAAAAAAAGTGAATCGTAAAAAATTGTACGATTCACTACATGGTATGATTTCGAAAGCTTGGAATATTAATCAGCCGAAATTTGTAAATGCTGCACCAGTCGCGGAACCAGTTTCGATAGTTGTTCAGCCGGTAATCCAACCTGAACCACAACCTGTTGCATCAGTTCCTGTTATCGAGCCTGCAATGCAATTTGTACCAGAACCAGTTATTGAAACGATTCCAGTTGCCGAACCTCCTGCAGCTGTAGAGCAACTAGTAGTCACAGTACCTGCGCCATTATCATTTTCGCCAGATAACAAACAGCACCCAGAGCATTTATTCAATTAATTTCTGATTTATTTCAGATTATCATTATATGGACGCAACAACCTTTCGCGAATTGTTAATCAAAGAGTTTAGCTTGGCAGAACTACCTGTCGATGAGCAAACAGAATATGTCGATCAGTTAGGTGAGCTTGTATTACAAGGAGTTTTGATCAAGTCTTTGGCAGCCCTGGATAATGACCAAGCAGCCCAACTGGAAACCTTTATAGATAGTGGAAAAGAGGTAGAAGAAATTCTTGAATTTCTACAATCATCAATTCCGGGATTTATAGAGCTTGTAAACGATGAAATAAAGGCAGTACAGGCAGATTTGGCGGCAAGTATGGGTCAAGAAATGTAATAATAACTTATAAAGAAAACCACTGTAATAGTGGTTTTCTTTATAAAAATAAGGCTTATTTAGGGATAAATTTTGACATATATAATATTATATTGTATATAGGTGACATAGTACTTGACTTATTTCTAGAAAAGACTATACTACGTGTAGGGTTTTTATGTTTCTAGACCTTAGGGTCTTCAAACGACAAACGTCGTTCACTGTTACACTACTTTTTGTAGGGTAGCAGTTTTTTTTATTTACTTGGACACTTGACTTTATTTTAGGATCTAGTATACTGTTACTAATAGTACAAATATACATAACACTTTATTGTCTGTTGCGGAGCAAAGACGGTTGTTGATTTCATAGTTTTTGATTTTAGGTTATTAATTGTGTTGAGTGATTTGTGTGCTAAGGCTAGTCTCGATCTTGGTTTATCCAGATTGAGAACTAGCTTTTTTTATTAAAAATCATGATAAGGTGTAGGTAGAGCTGTTATCAAAGAAATAAGGTTCATGTTTCTCATAGTTGTCTGTCAGGACACAGCTTAAGGGTCTCGTTCGATTTCTCGACAGGCTTTTTTATTTTGCAAATTTTGGAACGACGACCATGAATGGTATACTCGTACCCATGAATGAATTCGCTTACTTGAATGATTTAAATACTGAACAACAACGTGCTGTACTGCACAGTAATGGACCACTTCTGATTGTTGCAGGTGCAGGAACGGGAAAAACAAAAACACTGACCTATCGAATTTTACATCTGATCAATTCAGGTGTGCCTGCAGACAATATCCTTGCAATTACATTTACCAACAAAGCTGCGACTGAAATGCGTGAACGTCTTCACAAATTGTTGGGTGAACATCGACAAATGGCAATGATGAAAACATTTCACGGATTGGGCGTGTATATTTTGCGTACGTATTATCGCGAGGCGAAACTGCGAAAGGAATTTGTTATCATGGATACGACTGATACAACACGATTGATTAAAGATTGTATGGAAGAACTATCAATTGATTCCAAGCAATACGATCCGCGTACGATTAAAACAATTATTAGTAATGCACAGAATGCTGGTAAAAAAGTATTCGACTTTGAAGCAGAGATTTATAATCCAATCACCGATAATGCGGTAAAAGTATGGCGACTGTATCAGGAAAAGAAGCTGCGCGAGAACGCACTTGATTTTGATGACCTATTAGTAAAGACAAAAGAATTAATAGAGGAAAACGCAGATGTACGAAAAGCACTTCAAACTAAATTTAAATATATTCATATTGATGAGTATCAGGATACCAATGAAATTCAATATCAGATTGCAAAATTACTTGCCGGATCTGATCATAATATCTGTGCCGTAGGTGATACTGATCAAAATATTTATAGTTGGCGTGGTGCAAATATCAAAAACATGTTGAACTTTGAACGAGATTTTCCAGGCACGGTTACTATATTGTTGGAGCAGAACTATCGATCAACGGCTAATATCTTGTCTGTAGCTGATGCGATCATCACAAAAAACACAGCACGTATCGAAAAAACACTACGTACTGAAAAACACGATGGTGAAACAATACAAGTGTATGTTGGGTTAAACGAAGGTCACGAAGCTTCTATTGTTGCAAAAACGATCAAGGAATTGATGAGTGGTGGCGTTCCTGCAACCGATATTGCAATATTGTTCCGTACACACTTTCAATCGCGAGCGTTGGAAGAGGCGTGTTTACATAATGAAATTCCGTACCAAGTTCTGGGTGTAAAATTCTTTGAACGAAAGGAAATCAAGGATTTAGTTTCCTACATTCGCGCATCAGTAAACCCAGATAGCTTGTCAGATATTAAACGAGTCATTAATGAACCGAAACGTGGAATTGGAAAAGTGGCATTATTGAAAATACTTTCTGGGCAAGCAAATGAACTTACAGGTGCAGCAGGTGGCGGTTATCGAGATTTTCAAAATATCGTAAATGATATTAGAAAAGTTTGTTTTGAAAAAATACCATCGGAATCCGTACGATATGCAATTCATCGTTCAGGAATGTTTACGGCGTATACCAACGGATCAGCTGACGAGCGTGAACGATTAGAAACCATGGAAGAGCTTGTAACCTATGCTCTGCGATATGACGATATGCCACTTGGCGATGGATTACTTCAAATGCTTGAAGATATTTCACTTCTTTCTGAACAAGATAACATCCGTGAAGATCGACCAGCTGTTCGGCTAATGACTGTTCATGCTGCAAAAGGACTCGAGTTTGATTATGTGTTTGTTACGGGATTGGAGCAAGGCTTGTTTCCTCATGCTGGATACGACCAGAAAAAAGGAAAAGAAGAGCAAGAAGAAGAGCGTCGATTGTTTTATGTTGCAGTTACTCGTGCACGTGAACGGTTGTATTTGTCACATGCATATAGCCGAACTATTTATGGTCAGCAGAACTTTAATGCGCCATCTGAATTTCTCTCAGATATTCCACAGAAATTACTGGAATATGCTGAAGCAGGTGATGTGCCCGATGAGCCACTGAAAACAGTTTATTTGGAATGGTAATAAAATAAGAAATAACTAAAAAACAGCCCGAAGGCTGTTTTTTAGTTACAAAGTCCTGTGCGGCGTAAGAGAATCGAACTCTTGTCCACTGCTTGGAAGGCAGTTATTCTACCACTAAACTAACACCGCATGATTGTCATCATATCATATTGTGTCTAAAAATCAACTGATTTGCCTAAGTATAAATAATATGGTACTATAAGAACGTATTAATTTACACAGTTCTTCGTCCAAGACGTATGTCTTGGATACAAATGATTGCCCTAGGTTTGCATACGCGCAACCTAGGGTATTTTTATTGACATAATAAACGTGTAAAAGAAAAGGGTTTTGCGATGCTATCCAGCAACATAAACCCTTTTTTTAAACCAGGTATTAATATGAAAATACGATACGTATTATTCGGTACAAGAATAACCCTTTCGATTTACAAAGTCAACAAAAAACCACCGGTCTCGACGGTAGTTTAATGAAAGACTATTTAACTGCGTCTTTGAAAGCTTTTGCAGCTCGGAATTTTGGTACCGTTGTTGCAGCAACTTTTACTTGCTCACCAGTTTTTGGATTGCGCGCCATTCGTGCAGGACGTGCTTTTGCTGAAAAGATTCCAAGTCCAGCCAATGATACTTCATCTCCTTTTTTCAAAGTTGAGATGATAGAATCGATAATCATTTGTACAACCTCCTCTGATTGAACTTTTGTTCCTCCGATTTTTTCGTGGATCAATTCTGCAAGTGCTGATTTATTCATAGTGCGTAAGTATGAGTTCTACCAAGGCCTTGGCGATTCCTCGTTATATAATAATGCTCTAGAGCCTTTGAAACGTACCCTTTTCAGGGTTTCCCAAAAGACCCTTACATTATAGGCTATTTTAATCAAATAGGGAAATATTGACAAAAGCCTTAAAATAATTATAATATATCTTGAATTATACATTACAAAACCCTATAAAAACCCATATAAATGGAATTAGAATCAAAAACACCCTTTAAAATTGAGTTGTTTGGCCAGCGCCGCATTGTTTGGATACGTTCCGGACATATTGTAATATTTGTTCGGCAGAGTCACTGGAAACCGTTTTCAGACGCACTCGTCAGTCGAATCGACTCAGTAACTCGAATGGAGTTCAGATCTCCTGAAGACAAGGTTCGATGGAATGAACTTACTATTTATTCTAAAGGACTTAAAATTCCAGAAGATGTGCAAACATTTTTTGACTCACCTCAAAAAGAAAAAACTAAAAACATGGCCAGAAAAAACAAAAAACCGGAAACAGTAACCAAATTGGAATGGGAAGATTTCAATTTACCAACAGACGCACAAAACAAAGAAGTCTTACCTAAAACAGGACAACCCAAGAAAAAACAGCAACTTTTTAGAAAGCCAGTGCAGAGCAAATGTATTGGCAATCGTACAACATCATAATTTTTTTTCATTTGGTTGTTTTTTTACCCATGTAACCATGGGGCACGCTGAAAGGCGTGTTTTTTTATTTACTAATCTTTCAAGATAAAATACTTCGCAAATATTTTCTTATATTTTTCTGCTTTCTTGGAATTTCGCGAAATTGTTAACTTGTTGTGACCTTTCATGCGAGATATGAGTGACGAAAGTCTTTGCTGTGCATTTTTTGGATCTGATTCTACGGAAAATATATCTTCTATTTTTTTGTGGGTAGAAATATCAATATCTGTTTCGATAATGAATTCGCCAAACAAGTTTACATACCGATTAGATTTGAAGTATTCCGTATCGCCCAAGTAGCAAGAACTCGTTCCGGTAAATAATGACTTGGAATATTTGTCCAAGTTGCTTTTTGATGGGATATAGGTGAGCCATGGATGTCCCATCGATTCGGATTGCTTGATCAAATGCAGCTCGCTTTCTGGCCGCATTAACAAAAACCACTGGTGTGGATTATATATGAGCAATGGTTCGCCTGCTTTCATGTTCGCAATCAGTAGGCCAAGCGCATGACCCCAGAAAATATCGGTGGCTGTGGGGTCCTTAAATTCGTATACGATTCGATCGCCGTCGGAAAGGTTCATAAAGCTTTCCGATGAGGTGTCTGCGCCTTCATAGGCGAGTTTTGCGGTCGTGAAAAATTGATGCATTCGGTCGATCCAAATACTGGATAGGGAAACGTGCTTGCTTGTGACAATAACAATTTCTGATTTTTTTAGGTTGCGCAAGACTTGATATACCGCTTGTTTAGAGAGCCTTGGCTTGGATTTCCGTAATTCCTCGATCAAATCAACGATTACCCATGATTTTTGCTGTAAATGTGTGATGATAGTGAATTCCAGGGATTGTTTTGGGAAGAGGTTCATAGGGTAAGTATGCCAGAAATCACTATAAAAGTAAATATATTATTTACTTTTATAAAGAAATAAGCATATTTATTTACATATATGCGGATATGATGTATAATGCTGTTAAGAAAGATAAGGTGTTCTTAAAAAAGGTTTGATTGGTTGCCAAAGTTCCCTGATAGGGATTCTGATAACCAATTAAATCTAAATATTATGAAAAACATACTAATACTTGCAAATAATCAAGCAAATGTTGAAAAAATCAAGGCTGAAATCTTGGATGTCGATACTTATAAAGTTCACGAGATAAATGATCTAATAGTTTGCAATTATAACAGCAAAGGATTGGATATCATTACTTGGGAAACTGACAGTAAGGCGAGCAAGGTTGATGAAAAGCAATTTGATTACGTGATCATCTACTCAGAATTTCTGAAATGCCAAAAACATTTCATGAATGATGTTAAAGATGTTCCAGATATGATAGGAATAAGCATTTTACCAAACTGGAGACGTGGTTGGAACGGCTAGTTCGACACGAAGATTCTGAGACTGCTTCGATAAAGTATTAGTCTCGCCATATAAGTACACCTTCGTAGAGAATACGAATGTCCTCGCCTTGGTGGAAAACAAAAAGGTGGTGTACTCGCGGTTTATACAAAACCGCTTCATTATTCAGTTCATGACAGTGTCGTGGATTGATTATGAAAATCATTCTTTAACAATTAAATACAAATAATTATGAAAAAATTTCAATTAACAATCGTTATCGGTAAAAAAATTATTTACCAAACCATTTTCTCTTTTACGGAAGATCAGGAAAAAGAGTATCTAAAATCAATTCAAAATAATCCGAATGATTACCTAAAAGAAGAAATCAAGATTGTTTTAGGAAACAAAATCGGAAATAAAAAAATGAGCAAACAACTCGATGAATGGGGCGAGGATTTCGCCACAGGATGTGCAAAAGAATTCACTGACGTACTGATTTCGGCAAACATCAGAGCTTGTGTTTTTGATAGCGATTTGTTCAGTAGTTTTGTTCCGCACGTAGACGGAATAGAGCACGAAGTGTTCGGATTTCCGAACGGAGTTGCTGAAAACTGTTGTATATCAGAGCTCGAAAACTATACTTGGACATGCAAACGAATTGAGTAACAAATTTTTCACAATTAAACAAAGAAAATGAAGACAGAAATTAAAATCAACGCTTTCAAACAGCAGGAAATTGCAATCGAAGTAGTAATGGAATTCGTAAAAAATCAGATACCTCTACTCGACGGGCAGACAATTCGAGGACTAAGCATGGGAAGTGGAAAAAACAAAAACATGTTCGTCTATATTAATGCCAATCGTATTGTAAGTATTGATCCAACAAATGCAAAAGATTTATCATTGATTACTTTGGAAAACTTTGATCTGAGCGTAAGAGCTGAAAATCTTTTAAGAAAGTACAAATGTGATAATCTCCAAAAGATTATAGAAACTAATCAAGAGTTGAAGAAGTTGAAAGGGTTTGGTAGTAAATCCTACGCTGAGTTAGTTGAAACAGTTAGCTATTTCTTAGAAAAGCACAAGATTTCAGGTATTGATATCCAAAAAATCATGTAATTAAAATTAAATTAAAAAAGCACACATAATGTGTGCTTTTTCTGTGTTCCCAATTTACTACCTTGCATACTCGATAACTCGATTCTCACGTATCACAGTGACTTTAATTTCACCAGGATAGCGGAGATCTTTCTCGATTTTAATTGCCATGTCCCGTGCAATTCGTTTTGCTTGCAAATCATTTAATTGATCTGGATGAACGAATACTCGTATCTCACGTCCTGCTTGAAGTGCGTATGATTTCATAACACCATGGAATGTGTTCGCCACAGCTTCAAGTTCTCGCAATCGTTTCACATAATTTTCCAATGTGTCGCGTCGCGCACCAGGTCGCGCACCAGATATCATGTCACATGTCTGAACAATGATAGCTTCTAGTGATCCGTGTGGATATTCATCATGGTGAGAACGCATTCCGATGATGACACGTTCATCAACGCCGAATTTTTGAAGTACTCGAATTCCGATTTCAACGTGTGTTCCTTCGATATCGTGATCAAGTGCTTTTCCGATATCGTGAACCAATCCTGCGAATTTTGCAATGTATGGGTCTGCTCCGATTTCAGATGCAATCATTTCACACAGGTGAGCTACTTCGATACTGTGTTTCAACACGTTCTGGCCATAACTGGTTCGGAAATGTAATCGTCCTAATATGGCAACAACACGTGGATCAACATTAAAGATTCCACATTCATATAACGCTTCTTCACCCTTTTTCTTTACAATGTCATTAATTTCACCTTGTGCCTTCTCGATAAATTCCTCGATTTTAGCTGGCTGGATACGGCCATCTTTGATTAGGTTTTCCAACGCCACGCGTGCAATTTGTCGACGGATTGGGTCAAATGATGAAACAATGATTTCGTTTGGTGAATCGTCGATCAATAACTCAACGCCTGCCATTCGTTCGAATGTCCTGATGTTGCGTCCTTCTTTTCCAATAATCTTTCCTTTGATCTCGTCACTTTCAATAGTTACTGATGTTGTTGTTAGTTCTGACGCAGTAGATGAGGCAAGGCGATTAATCGCAGTTGTAAGAATGACCTTTGCGCGTTCACGTAATTGTTCTTCGCCAAACATTTCAAGTTTCTGAATGCGTGACTGCAAATCTGTTGCGCTGTTGATCTCGATTTCGTTTACCAATAATTGTGCAGCTTCGTCACGGGTCATGTTGGCAACCTTTTCAAGAACCTCTGTTCGAACGCGCAATGCCTCTTCTGCTTTTTCCTTGATAGCGCGCACTTCCTCGATCTTTTGCTTCATGTTTTCATAATCGCGGTCTAGGTCGCCTTGGCGATTATCTAATGTTTGCTCGCGTCGTTCCAAGTGCTCTTTTGTTTTTGCAAATTCCTTTTCACGTGAACGTTCAAGTTCCCGACTTTCAGTCAGGGATATTTGTGCACGGTGTTCCGCATCGGTTACTAATTTTTGTGCGTCAGTGCGAGCTCTTAATAGGATTTCCTGAACATTTGTTTCAAGAGATTTTTTCTGGAATCGTGCCAGAATCACACGCACGAAATATCCCAATAAGGCACCTGCAAGTAGGGCCAAGAGAAAAATAATATACATCATAATAATAAAGACTAACCAATAAAATGCGATTCAAGGTGAAGAAAAATCAAAAATCAAGCGGTACAGAGGAGAAATAAGGAGGAATATAATCTAATCATCAGGATTCTGTACTTGGTTTCAATGTATCATAGAATATCTGACTTGTATAGCTGCTATTGACAATTCCAGATATTCTAGTATCATACTAGTTAGTTGTATTTTAAAATTCTTAAATTTAAAAACATGGAATCAATTAAACTATTCTTTATTTGCGTAGCCATAGTTGTTATAACTAAGGTAAGCACAACAAGCGACAAATTAGCACAAGCTAGCGCATCGCTTTACACATCTGATATTGCTTCAGATTTGAATAATGATGAAGCAACTACTACCGATACAGATGACGAAGTTTCGGAAGAAGTTCGTCCATATATTGCACCCGGTGATTCCACCGAAGGCGATAGAATTGATGCATGGCTTGTGCAACTGGACTCAATCCAGAATGCAGAAGATCCTGTAATCTCCGTTGAAGTGATAGAAGTTAAGAAAGGTAATACGTTAGACAAATCTCCTTTTCTTTTATCGCCTTACGAAGCCGCGCTGCTTGCAGATCGCGAAGATTTACCGAAATCATACGATTCAACAGGAATGTTACATGTAACTATTCAGATTGACGATCAGTATGTAAAAGCAACAAGAAAGTCTGGAAAAATTTTCTTTTATAAAAACACACCAGATAAATTCTGTTTGGCTGAAAATTAAATATGTAAGCCATCTATTAATAAAAAAACTGTAAACATAACCCTATAAATGTTTGCAGTTTTTTTTGTATACAAGAAAGCCGCTCTCGCGGCTTATCTTTTGGTGATAATTTTATCCACCAATCCGTATTTCAACGCAGCATCTGCATCCATCCAGAAGTTTCGATCAGTATCGATCTCGATCTTTGAAAGTTTTTGACCCGTATTTTTTGCAAGCATTTCATTCAAACGTTTTTTTGCTTTAATAATGTTGTTTGCAGTAATTTCAATATCAGTAGCCTGTCCACCAACGCCGCCTGGAATTAATGGCTGATGAATCATGATTTCAGAGTTTGGAAGTGAAAATCGTTTTCCTTTTGCACCTGATGAAAGAATCATAGCACCCATTGATGCAGCCATTCCGATACACACGGTTGCAACATCACATTTAATAAAATTCATCGTATCTATGATCGCAAGACCTGCGCTCACTGCTCCACCTGGAGAGTTAATATACAGCGTGATATCTTTTTTATTATCCTCGTTTTCAAGGAATAATAATTGAGCAATAATCAGGCTTGAAGTTGTGTCATCAACACCATCGGTTAAAAAAATGATGCGATCTTTTAAAAGTCTTGAATAAATATCATAAGCGCGCTCGCCCATGGATGTTTTTTCAAGTACGGTTGGAACTAAATAAGACATAGATTTGATAGGTAAATTAAGTAATAGATTCAAGAGAGTGTCGTGAAATCGAATAATCGTGCAGAAGTCTTGAAGTTATGGTGACTATACCAAAAATCCGCCGTAATGGCGAATTTTAAATAAGTGCATAATTTCATACATAACAAGATAGTAATTCTCGCAAATTCCCTCGTTTCACTCGGCTTCGCTTATAAATAAGCTCGAGCTCGAATCCCTATCTCGTTATATATTCCATTATTATTTTACACTTTCCAACCAGTCAAACACAGCTGCATTTGTCATAGTTTGTGTAACGTAAGCAATAACGTTTTCTTCACGAACTTCTTGTCCTTTGTACATTTCCATAATCTCTGCAACTTGTGCGTCAACTTTTTCTTGATCAGCTTTTATTTTGTGATCTGCTCCGATCTTTTCAAGTGCCATTTGCATGTGAACGCGCTTTACTGCCTGAGGACGCCATTCAGCACGTAGATCTTCCGGAGTTTTATTGATATGTTTCAAATATTCTTCCATTTTCATTCCTGACATTGATAGGTCATAGTTGAATTGTTCGAACATTTTGTTTAATTCAAAGTCCACCATTGATTCTGGAATATCAAATGTTCCAGCCTCGATGATTGATTCAATAATTTCAATACGTCGTTTTTCATGCGCATGAGTTTCTTTTTCTTTCACCATGTTTTCTTTTAATTTCACTTTGAAATCTTCAACATTTTCAAATGCGCCAAGAGTTTTTACATATTCATCAGTAAGCTCTGCTAAATCTGCATCATCGATATTCTGGTGGTTGTGATCGTGGTGATCTACACCATCATCATGCATTTGCTGATGTGCTCGCATTTGTCGAATCTCCTTGATAGCTTTTTCGATATCTTCATCCGTTACTTCGATTTCCAATTTTTCATTATTCTTTGCTTTTGCAAGTTTCTCAACATCTTTCAACTCAACGGTTGGCATGACATCTGTTGTGATGACGTATTCAACATCGTTGCCAGGTGCAAGTTTTGTGATTGAGATTGATGGTCGTCCGATTGATTCAACTTTTGCCTGTTCGATGATTGTTGGATACAAATCTGTCAGAGCGTTGTCTGCCATTTCTGCAAGGAGTCCAGTTTCACCAACTTTCTCAATGATTTTGCTTTCAGGAACTTTTCCTTTTCGGAAACCGTCAATTTCAACTGTATTTGCAAGTGCTGCGATTGATTTTGCTCGATATCCTGCAACTTTTCCATGTGAAATAGTCACCTTGATCTCGGCTTGGCTGTTAGGAAGCTTCTTAACTTCTGTTTTGATTGGTGTCGTCATATGGCGGCTACTTTAACAGAAAAGCTGATAAAACGCAAAAGAAGGAAACAAAAACGGCTTCATATAATATGAAGCCGTTTTTTGTAATTTTGCGCACCTATTAGTTAATTATGATACCAAATTCTTGTTCCAAAAGCTTGAAACGGATTTGGGCATCCATTGCCTAAGCAAAGATTTCCCATGGAATTACCTTTTCGATCGATATCATCTTGCATTTTTAAGATGTCATCTGCAATGGCAATTACCGTAACTTTTGATTTTGAAATGTAGATTTTACCTTGGTAAATACCAAAATATTTTTTTGTTGGAAACTGATACCAATCGCCACAGTCGTTGTTGTACTGTGCGCATGAGTAACCTTTGCTGCTTTTCGCTGCCAAATCTTCTTTTTGGATATACACTAAATATGTGAATCCAGAATCATCATGGTTTGCCCATAATGCGGCAGGTGGTGCATCGGTTTCTACGATTAAACTTTCTACAACTGGTGTTGGTGTGATGTCTTTGTCTTTTTTGCAAGACGTTACTGTTACTGCTAATACGATAGCCAGTGCTAATGTTTGAATTCCTTTTTTCATGTTGATTTCTTTTTGATTTATTCAAATGTTAAACAAAAGACCCTTCTCGGAAGGCGCACTATTATTTGCATACATGATAGCATGATTAATTACATATGTCAAGTATAATCTATTTCAAGTAATTATTGCTTGCACGAAAGATAAATTAGGCGCATACTAGTATCTATTAATCATTAATAATTTTAATTTATGAAACACATTATTCACAAGATGTATAATCCTACTAACAGTAACCTTGGATTGTTGGTATTGCGTGTAACGCTCGGTATGGTATTCCTGTACGCTGGAATTGTTAAACTATCAAACATGGAAATGACTATCGGATTTTTTGCATCACTTGGATTCTCAGCATTCTGGGCATGGCTTGTTGCGTTGATCGAAACAGTCGGAGGTATAGGTGTTATTCTTGGATTTGGTACAAAAATGTGGTCATCATTGTTTGCAATCATTATGTTGGTTGTAATCACGATGGTGAAAAAAGGACAAGGATTTCAGGCAATGGAGCTTGATATTGTAACTCTAGGGCTTGCTCTTGGAGTTGGTCTTATCGGTTGTGGTAAATGGGCAGTTTGTCATATGGGCCACAAGGGAACTTGTTCAATGGATGGCGATCACTGTGGATGTGATTGTACAGACGAAAAGAAGTCTAAAAAATAAGAATAGTCTAAAAAAGCCTTATAAATAGGGCTTTTTTAGTGGTATAGTTGTACATTTGACAAATGTTATATTATATGCTAATATAGGGGCATCATTCTTTGAAAAAATAATTTAAATAAACAATCAAAAAGAAATCTTATGAAAAAAGCATTCATCTTAGCAGTAATCACCATCGCATTTGGTGTAAATCAAATTAATGCACAGTCACCACCAGCAGACGAAATTGCAAAGTACGAACAACAGTACATGCAGCAAAAAGATGCCAAACCAATAAAAAACGTTGTGCCTGCAAAAACAGAGGTAAAATCGAAACCGCAAGTAACCTCGCCTAAAACGACAACGCCTAAAAAAGAAGCGTGGCAATCGATTCCTACGGCGAACAAGCCAACCGTAAACCAATTGAATTTTGATAACGTTGAAGTTACAGAAGAAGTACCAACTACAGCATGTGCTCAGGTAAACACAGATTATTATTTGCAAAGACCTGTGTATCAAGTAGATACAACGATTTGTATCCAACAGCAACGTGTAGAACAAGTTGGCGGAAAGGTGTATTACATCACTTGGAGCGTATACCCAACAGCTCCTTGGAGAAACGTATTACAAATTGCATCTGAAGGACATTCTTCACAAAACCTCTACGGAAACTGTGTTCCTTCGGGTCAAACTTTTCCATTGGCTCCTTATGTAAAGCATGTGAAAATCCTTGTTGATAATGTGAAAGATGCAATAGGCTTTCAATACGTTTATCAAGGAGAAATACTTCTTATCGAGTTCAAATAAATAGGTGCGAAAAACTTAAAAACGAGACTTGCCATTGGTAAGTCTCGTTTTGTGTATAGTGAATGTCAATTATCTGGTAAATGAGCCTTATTCTATTGATTTTATAAGTACTTGACAGATTACTAATAATATGGTAATATACAAGTATAACAATAAAAAATTAATAAACAATCAAAAGGAAATTTTATGAAAAACTTAATCATTACACTAACAGCAATTATCGCATTAACAGTATCTGTAAATGCTCAAACAGGCATCAAATCACCTTTTAAAGCTAAAGTTACAGCAACTAACTCTTCCGACACTACTACAAATTACGGATGGGTTGAAGTAATTGGTAAAAAAGTTTTTATCTTTGAATTAGTTAAATCTACTGATAAAGCTGACAAGCTTGTCATCAAAGTAAAAGGAAACAATTGCTGCGATAAAAAGATTTACGAATACAAACTTAACAAGAATTGCAGTTATGCAAATCTTACAAAAGTAAACGGAAGATGGACATTCCATTCTAAAGATCAAAAAACAGAAGAAAATGTTGTAAAATTGGACATTACAGATCAATTAACAGCAGCGCTTTAATAAGTTAGCACAAAAGAAAACAATCCTCTACCAAAAGTAGAGGATTCGTTGTTTTTACAGCTATTCTTGGTTTTCGAAAATGACAGGAATCAATAACTGATCTTTCTCTGGGTCAAATGGAGCTTCGCCATCTGATGGATCATCTTTTTTAAATAAGAGGCTTCCTACTCCAGTATAATAAAACGATTCTGGCATTGTTACATTAAATCGTGCATGTTCAGTAACCATCCAGTCTTCATCGGTTGTGGCTGCAACAGTAGCAAATGCGTTTCCGTTAATATCAAGAAGTGTTACAGGAAACGATCCTTCGAAGTACCAATATCCTGGAGCCATTCCGCTGATGACTTGTTTTGGAGTTAGACGAGCATGATTTCCAAAATTATCGAAAATAAGAGGTGAATATTTTTTTACAGGTTCATTATTTTCTGCAACAGGTGTGCCGCCAGGCGTTGGTGCACTTGAAAGCTTTGGAAATAATACCAATGCCAGACCCGCTAACACCAACGTGAAAGCTGCAAGCGCGACAATATGTAATACAGAATGGGTTTTATGTGACAGTGTCATATTGTCTATAGTGTACCATCAGAGGATTTTTTGAACAATGAATTAATTGTCTTTTATTGAAGTCGTTTAGTTGTGGATAATATCATTGCTTTTCCTTAAAAATGTGGTATATTGACATCAGATAAAAAACTATGTCAAAAGAGCCCTTAAAAGGCTGTTTTTCACTATATATTACGATAGGCATATTGCCCTTTGTAAAATTAATAAAATTGATGATGTATGAAAAAAGTATTTTTTACAATCGCCATGTCGCTTTTTACACTAGCGACTGTTTCCGCACAGGTTTTTTCCTGTGCGTCAGATCTTGCAGAGCAATCTGCAAAGTCGAACTACAAGAATTATACGAGAGATCGTGAAAGTTCCATGTTGTTCGCAGACCACTACCGTAACAGTTTTGCAGCACGTATGTTAAATATAGGCTGCCAAAGAACTGCTATTAAGTATCGAGTTCCTGTAGTATTTCACGTGGTACATTTGGGTGAACCTATTGGTACAGGCACAAATATCCCTGACACCCAAATAAATAGTTCTTTAGCAAGACTAAATCAGTATTGGGCGCAGTTTGGCGTGGAATTTTTCCCCGCACAACAAGACCAGTACGGAAACCAGATTGTTAATGGAATTGACAGAGTTGATGGTTCAGGTGTGCCTCATTACGCATCGCTTGGAATTGATATCAGAACAAACCCAACTGGGGCCCCTGATACCACAATCAAGAAGTTGAAAATGCTTCCTTGGTGGTTCTGTGCCAATGTATGGATTGTTAACAAGATTACAACTAGTTCTGCATATTCTAATATGCCTTCTGGTTATGAGTTTCAAGGAATTGTTATTGATGCTGGGGGAATTTCTGCACGATCCACATTGTCTCATGAGATGGGACATTTCATGGGCTTATTTCACACCTTTAACGGGTCAAGTGGAAGTAATTGTGCTGACAATAGTGATCCATATCATATGGGTGATTATTGTATGGATACTCCACCTTTGCTGCAAAGCGATTGTGGCGGGTTTTCTTCTTGTGGAATATTTTCAAACATTGTTAACTCATGGAAAAACATCATGGGTTACTGTGCTGGTGCTAATTTGTTTACACCAGATCAGAAGTTGCTTGTGATGGCAGCATTATTTGGAGAATTTCGCTGGGGACTGGTTCAGTCTGCGGCATTGAATCCGATAAATGTTCCTTTGGAGGTTTCTGTAGACAGTATTGCGTTCGTACAAAATACGGCGCTTGCAATCTGTAACGGCAACTTGGACACAAAAGTACAGTTTGGGAACTTCAGCTCGAATCAAATTGATTCTATTAAGGTTCACTTCAAGCTAGGTAGTTTAGATACCATCTTTACAATGCGTACCATTGGAGGATTCTTGCGTGGTTCGAATAACTGGTTAACCATGCCAACGGTTCATTTCACAAGTTCGGGAAATTACAATGCAGAAGTAGAATTCTTAAAAGTAAACAATGTAGACGATTATAATCTGATGAACAACAATCAGTGCATAAGCGTTAATATTGTCGTTAAAACAATTACAATTTCTGTATCAATGAACACGCCATCGGCGGGTTCTGTTACAGGATCAGGAAACTTTTCCTGCGATGGTGTAAGAGACAGTATTCAAGTAACTATGAATCCAGGTCATTTATTTCAAGCAGTTAAAGAAGGAAACACTACAGTTTCTACTAGTCCTTTATTTGTATTACCAATTGATTTATCAGGCGGAGATCATACATATAAAGTGTACTCAACAATGGCAACATTTTCAGTTGCTGCTACAGCCAATCCCACAAATGGAGGAACTGTATCATCAATGAACAATGTTAATTACGGAACACTGGTAACATTACCTGCTCATACAAAAGCTGGTTACAATTTTTTAAATTGGACGGAAAATGGAAACATTATTTCGACTGATTCAAATCTTTCAGTTACCGTAATTTCAAACAGAAGTTTTGTAGCAAACTTCGAAAAGAAACGCTACAGCATTTTAACAACTGTTAACGATAGTAATAAAGGAACCGTAACAGGTTCTGGAAATTATGGTTACGATACAATTGTAACTGCAAAAGCTAATATCAAAACAGGTGGTAAATGGGTTAATTGGACGGAAAACGGAAACGCTGTTTCTTCTGATTCGATTTTCACATTCCATGCGTTGGGTGCTCGAAATTTGGTAGCAAATTTTACAACAGCAAGCTTTGTAATTTCTGGAACTGTAAATATTACAGGGGCAGGAACAGTTTCTGGTACGGGTACATTAGATTACGGAACAACAGCAATCCTTCATGCAACTGAAAATAGTTGCTATGCATTTGATGGCTGGAAAGAAGGCGCAAGTTTTGTTTCAACCAATCCGACGTACACGTTTACAGTAACAGGCGTACGCACTCTTACAGCTGTGTTCCACAAAAAACAATATGCAATTTCGGCTACTGTGAATGATGCCATAAAAGGTACCGTTACAGGCACAAACAATTACGATTGCGGAGAACAAGTACGCTTGGTTGCAACGCCAACAGCTGCAGGAAAATGGAAACATTGGACTAACAGATTTGGAGTTATTGTATCAACGGATTCGATACTGGTGTTTAGTGCTTCAGCCGATACGAGCTTAACAGCAAATTTCGGCGCAGCAGACATTGCAACAGGTATCAGTAACCACTCTTCTGCTATCGATCTTACAATCTTTCCAAATCCAACAAGTAGTTTTTTAACTATCAAGCTTGAGTCAATGGAAACTTTTAATGCCGTCATTTACAGCATTCAAGGCAGCGAGATGTGGCTGGGAAACATATCAAGACAAGAAACTGTTAATGTAGCAGATTACCCAAAAGGTAACTACATTTTAATATTAAAACTTGATGATGGGAGCGATTCCATCACAACAAAGTTTCTTGTCCAGTAAATAAAAAATTATTTTTTCTTTTATTATATACAATTCGTCCATCATCAATTTTTATACAAAGTCGTTCATCTTTTTTGAACGGCTTTTTTCGTGGAAATTTTTATACAAAAACAAGCGCGGCACCTTTGGTGCCGCGCTTGTTTTAATTTTGATTAATCTTTGATTAGCGGTAGATAATCCGTTTCATATCTTTTTGCACAATCATGGATAATTCGTTTAGCTTCAGTTATGTCTTCGAATCCTAATACTTGGCATGTGCCAGGTTTTTTCAAATCTTTATAATGCTCGAAGTAATGCTCCATTTCTTTTAATGCATGATCTCCTAATTGTTCTAATGAAGTAATGTGATCCATTCGTTTGTCATCACTAAGGACAGTGATGACCTTGTCGTCGATTTCTCCTGAATCAATAAATTTCATGATTCCAATAATGCGAGCTTCAACTAAACATCCTGCAGGTAGTGGTTCTGTAACGCCAACAATTAATACATCGATAGCGTCGCCATCATGATCCATTGTCGAAGGAACAGCTCCATATGTTACTGGATAGGCAAGTGAAGAATACCCAACGCGATCCAATTTCAAATGTCCTGTTTCTGTAATAAGTTCAAATTTATTTAATGTTCCTGCATTAATTTCAACAATAGTGTTGATGATGTTTTTTTCTTCATCTATAAAAGGAGGAAGTACATGCAATAAGTTCAGCATGTATCGTGTCGGTGGAATGTTTATATTTGCCATAGATTCATATATATAATGTATGTTAATTATTCAGCTTGAGCTTCCGCTGCATCCATTTCTGCTTGTCGCTGCGCAGCTGGAGCTTCGTTTTGTACTAGATCCGCAAGTGCAACAAAGTCATCCTCGTTTCCACTCATTGGATTTCCTTGCTCGTCGACTTCTTCACCCTTGATTCCTTTAATATCAATTTTCCAATTTGTTAGCCGTGCAGCCAATCGAACGTTTTGTCCTGATTTTCCAATTGCCAATGACAATTGGTTATCAGCAACTTCAACATGTGCGATATGTTCTGCTTCATCAACATCAATAGTAACTACTTTTGCAGGTGCAAGAGAGTTGGCAATAAATTCTGGAATAATTGGTGACCAAGGAATGATGTCGATGTTTTCACCATGCAACTCATCCTTGATAGTCTGAACACGTACTCCACGCTGACCAACACACGCTCCGATTGGATCAATATTTTCATCGTGTGACCATACGGCAATCTTTGATCGTGATCCTGCTTCGCGTGATACTGATTTGATTTCAACAGTTCCTGCAGCAACCTCTGGAGATTCCTGTTTGAACAATTCTGTGATCATTTGTGGATGTTTTCGTGATAATCGCAATGTTACACCTCGTGGACCTTCATCAATGGCATATAAAAATGCCTTAACTCGATCGCCTGGATGAAATGTTTCTCCTGGGATTTGTTCAGTAACATGCAAGATTCCTGTTGCTCGATAAAATTCAACAAAAATATTTCCACGTTCAATTGTTTGAATAATACCACTAACAATAGTGTTTTGTTTTTCAGCATATTCACGACTGATCGTTCCTTTCTCTGCTTCACGCAATCGTTGCATGATAACCTGTTTTGCAGTTTGTGCTGCAATACGTCCAAATTCTTTATCAGGTTGTTCTAGTGGAAAAATTAATTCGTCATTCAATACAACGTCTGCCTTGATTCGTTTTGCATCGTTAATGTACAAATGTTTTTCTTCATCGAATCGTGGTAAGAGATCTTCGCTTTCGATTGCTTCTGGATCATGCATTCCTGATTCAATTTCTTCTTGTGTAAGTGCAGGACGTACTGTTGTTTCATCAACAACAATTTTTACTTGTGAGAAATCAACATCACCAGATTCAAGATTGAATTGCGCTCGGATGATCTGACCTCTTTTGCCGTAATCACGTTTATATGCAGCGGCCAAAGACTGCTCGATCGCTTCAATGATGGCAGCTTGAGGGATTTTTTTCTCGACTTCGATTTGTTCAAGAGTTGTCTTTAAAATTTTTAGATCAAATAACATATATTTTATTAGTCACCTGCGTTACTTCGCTTCAGGCTTATCTGTTTTATGATTCTGCGTGACCGACAAGTGTCCCTCACGTCCGCTTTGGGCGGACTGCGGGTTCGTACTCGAATCATAAAACAGACAAGCCTTGTGCTCGTATGTGCGGGATCATTATTATTTTTTAATAAAAAGTCCGAGAGAGGACTATGCGGCAACCATACCACACCTGTGGAAAACTTTCAAATGTGTTTTATTGCAGTATTTTTTGCAAGCGTGATATAATAATGACATTACTCGTAACTTATTTTTTTATGAAATGGAATGATATCCGCGAAAAAATTAAAAAGCCAGTTGATTCGATGAACGTACGCACAGAAAAATCTGTAGCTATTAATTCTAATCCTTCGGAGTCGCCTGAACGACACCGCACTGTTTCCAATCGAGCCATTTCATTAATAATAGGTGCGATTCTTGTATTGATCATCATTATTATAATTTGGTTTATGCAATCGCGAAAAGTTGCCGACATGGGACCTGCAACTGATGCAGGATTAACTCGAGAACAAGCACAAGATGCGCAAGGATTTTTGATTCAGGCTCAGCCTAAACCAATGACTGAATCAGATGTAAAAGAGGTTGATGAATTTTTCAAATCGGTCGAACTTAAAAACAGCGCTACTTTAGCGGATCCAGCCAATTAATTGCTAGCGATCATATTATTATGAATAAAAAAATACTTTCAAAAATTTTTTCAGGAATCGTATGCCTTACATTGGTTATTCCAGTGATTTCAGGTATTGGTGCCCCGCAGATTGCTGAAGCAGCGGGACCTGTTCATCATGCAAAGGGATGGGCGTTCAGCGATATGCCTGACCAAAGCGAAGCAGCAGTAGGAGTAGGATGTACTCGTGAAAATATCGTGCATTTTAACTGTGCACAAGGACTTGGATGGATTAGTATGGCAAGTAGTAATACTAATTCAGGAGGTGGATCATATGAAGTAACGCTTGATCCTGTAACCGGGAAATTTGGTGGTTATGCATGGAGCGAAATGGGCGGATGGGTAGATTTTGCACCATCTGCAACTCCTCCTCAAAATTCCCATACCGTAGCTCGGTCTGCATTTGTTGACCCAGCTTGTTTGGCGGATAAAACTAAAACATGTGATATCAAAGGATGGATTCGTTTTGTAAACGGTGGAATTGGTCAGTGGGACGGGTGGGTCAGTATGGATGCTCGAAATCCAACCCTTGTAACAGGAGGTACTGACGATACGGCTTATAGCGTCAAGCTATTACCAGAAATAAATGGAATTAGAAAATTTTCAGGATTTGCATACGGTGATTGGGTGGTAGGATGGGTTGATTTTGGCAAAGCACAACTAGAACTGACTGATGTGTGTCCTGATACAAAATTCGTTGTTCCTACGGATCCTAAAAAGACAGGAATAGATCCAAAAACAGCAGGAGTGCAAACAACAATGCCAGCAGGATATTCAGTAAAGGACGGCTTGTGTGGAATATTCGGATGTACTGACAAACTAGCGACTAATTATGAACCCAAGGCAACTATAAATGACGGCAGCTGTACTTATATTATAGAATGTCCGGACGGAACACCGGCTCCTAATAACGACCCTGATCAGTGTCCACAACCTCCGACATGTACGCCAAAGAGCGATGATTACAATCCATTCTTCAAGGACTGTCGAACATGTCACCCAGGTACTGCAAATTACGATGATCAAACAGGACTATGTGAACCAGTGATCCCAACATGTCCAGACGGATCTGCAATACCACCAGGTGGTTGTCCAGGAGAAACCAATGTATGTACAACCACAAGTCCTACCTACAACCCAGTCTTTAAAGATTGTCGCGAATGTCATCCAGGTATAGCAAATTACAACGCCACAACAGGGCAATGTACTGTTACGGTACAATGTGAAACAACCAGTCCTGATTACAATCCTATAACAGAAGACTGTCGAACATGTCACCCAGGTGTTGCTGGATATAACGATCAAACCGGACGATGTAGTGTTCCTGGCAAACGCAAGGCACCGATCATTAAAGAAGTTTAAAATATACATAATCATATGAAACTCAAATTTTCTTACATGGCATACGCAGTTGTTCTGATAGCTTTGGTTATCGGGGTTTCGCGTACGTATGCATTAACAGGGCCGACAGGATCAGCGCCTTCGCAGCCAACCATGTATGTTCCGGTTAATAACTCACCTGAACCTCAGACTAAAAAAGGATCGTTCCTTTCCGGAGCTGGATTCGGAGCCGGATTTCGCCAGGTTTCCAATTTTACCACTCCACCAACTTATTCAGATTGGGCATTACTTGCAAATAACGGAGGTATCAAGTCAGAGAACGCAATTGTATCACCATGGGGATTTTTCACTTTTGGAATCTTAACAGGAACAGGATCATCTGTTTCTGTAGGAAGTAGTGATGCAGATTCGTCCCTGCTTCCAACTATCGACCAGCTTGCATCTACAGGTACATCACTTAAATTAGATATGGTAGGACGAGGAACAGGAAATAATTCAGCTTCTGGAACGACAGGAATGAGTATTCTTGCAGGAAACAACAATAGTTGTACGAGTTATGTCACTGTTCGTGTTAATGCGCCTGCATTGAAATTCTCAAAAACAGATTCAAGTGATGCAGCAGTTGATCATGCAGATGTAATTGCGAGAGGTATTCAATTAAAAGGAGGAAGTCCCGCAAAAGACAGCGTATTAGTTTCTATTGATGCGCAAGGGCGCGCAACATGGGCAAAGGCAACAGTGGTCGGCGGTCAGGTACAGTTAACTCCTAATGCTCCGTCACCGGTTGCATCATGGGATGGAAGTTATAATTAATATTATTATATGAAAAACAAGATTTTTATAACGCTAAAACTTGCCGTAATTGCATGCATCATATTCGGAGCTACATCTCAGGCTTTTGCATGGAGTTTACCGTTTCGCGGTGGACCGCACTTGCCTGGAAAGACATTCGGATCTATTAACATTTGTTGTGAAGTTGATCCTATAACAAACATTCCTATCACAGGACCGTTCGGAGAAATTGTTGGAACGATTCCGGTGGGACCTGATCCAGATCAGCGATTTATCGCGCAGGTAAAGGAGGGATCTCTTATGACCGAAGGATTTTTCAAGGCAGGAATACAGTATCCATGGACTACTAACGGATCAATTGTTGCCGAAGGAAAAACAATAAGCGAGTGGGGATTTTTCAAGAAAGCTCTTTTCCCAGGTTCGAATGCAAAACTAATCATTGGGGCAACCCTTGCTATGGGAAGGACACCAGATGCACAAATTGCCTCAGTTCGACCACCGCTTGCAATTATTAATGCCGGACAAAGTTCGGTAATCTCAATGAGATCAGACGTTAACTTCTGTAACACCCAAACATCAATTGAAAATAACACTCCGGCCATTCAGTTCTGGAGTACTAAAACAAACACGGAAGCTGACGTTATCGCAAAAGGTATCCAATTAAGCGGAGGTAATCCACGTCCCGGAATGGTGTTGGTGTCTACCGATACGGCTGGAAATGCTGTGTGGGGAACTCCAGTACTTGCAGCAAACGGATCAATTTCATATACGTATGACGTAGCGCCGGTCGTAGATGGTCAAGCAATTTGTAACTAATCATTATCTTATGAAAAAAAATATTTTTAAATCAATTAAAATAATGGTTCTTGTAGGAATAATGTTTTCTGCAGTTTTTGCATATGCTTTTACCTTACCGCCTGATCAAACAACCAACGTAATACAGCCTGTAAATATTGGTCCTGATAGCCAAACAAAAGGCGGTGGGTTTGGAACTGAATTGTTTATGAAAGCAGGAACATCTGTTGCATTACCAGGAACGCCGACATGGAATAAAAGAGGCTACATTATTGGTGAAACCAACGTAGTGTCACCTTGGGTTTTCTTTTCAAACATGTCACTTCCTGGAAAATCGTCTCAGTTAAAAATAGGTAGCGCGGGGGTTAACCTTCAATTGCCACCGGTACAGCCATTTTCAAATGATCAAACTACGCCTCTTATTGTTGATTTGCAGGGTCGCGGATCAGCTGTAAACGATGCTCAAGGACGTGAAATTATGGACCTAATGGTTGGTACAGCAGCGCATGCTACTATAAAAACAAACACATCAGCTGTTCAGTTGTCATCAACAAGAAATAGTAATGGAAAGTCAGATATTATTGCACGACAAATTCAATTGACCGAACCAAACGCAGGAGCACTTAAAGTGTTGGTAGCAACTGATACAGAAGGAAATGCTGTTTGGGGAACTATGGAAGTAGTTACCAATACCGATGGAACAAAACGAATCCAGGTTAATTATCCAGGATCACCCGTTGCGACAGCTCAGAACATGTGCAACTAAGCAAACTGCCGCAGGGTGGTTTTTTGTTTGGCAACTTTATTGGTATACTGGTTTCATATGAAAAAAACAGCTGCCAAGCCTTCTAAAAAATTAATTGTTGCGAACTGGAAAATGAATCCGACCGACGGCAAAACCGCACTTGCTTGGTTCAAGAAAATCCAAGCTGTAGCACACAAGAATAATAAGAGTGTAGAAACCGTTATTTGTCCGCCAGCTGTTTACCTGCAATCGCTGCAGTCTGTTGTAACAGATCGTGCATGCGTGTTGGGTGCGCAGGACTGTTTTTATGAATCAGCTGGATCTTACACAGGACAAATCTCTCCTGAAATGATTTTTAATGCACGTGCACGCTATGCGATCATTGGTCATAGCGAGCGCCGTGAATTAGGTGAAACGAATGACACGGTAAACAAGAAAATTAAAAAACTACTACAGTACCCATTGTCAGTAATTCTGTGTGTCGGTGAAAAAAAGCGATCTGATAACGGTGCACATTTCAAAGAAATTAAAAAACAGCTCGCAGAATGCTTGAAAGATATTCCTGTAAATGATTACGAGCGAATTGTCATTGCGTATGAGCCAATTTGGGCAATTGGTAAAGATGCAAAACGTCCTGCAACTGCAGCAGAATGTTTTGAAATGGTGACAGTGATCAAGCGATCTATTTCAGAAATCATCAATAACGCTGATGTGGCGCACTTGATTCCTGTATTATATGGTGGATCAAGTAATGCACAGAACACGCAAGAATTCTTAACAACAGGTGGTGCAAACGGATTATTGGTAGGCCGCGCAAGTCTTGATCCAAAAGAGTTTGGAAACATGATTACTATCGCATCGAAATTAAAATAATATGAATTATCTATCACAGCAAAACCCAAATGATTTTTCTGGAAAGCGAGTTGTCGTGCGCGTAGATTTTAACGTGCCGATTGAAAACGGAGTTGTATCTGAATCAGAAGCTTTTCGTATTCATGCAGTTGTTCCAACGATTCAATTTCTGAAAAATGCTGATGCAAAAATTATTCTGCTTTCACATATTGGTCGTGGTGGTGATTCGCTTTCACCTGTTGCAGATTATATTGCGAATAATCTTCCAGAACTTGGAATTACTTTCTCTCCAACCGGTACAATTAACGGAGATTGTGTGTTACTTGAAAATGTACGTAAGAATCTAGGCGAGGAATCCAATGATCCAACCTACGCAAAGGAACTTGCAGGACTAGGCGATTATTTTGTGAATGACGCCTTTGCGGTTTCGCACCGTAAACATGCTTCAGTTTTTGGTATTGCAGAACTACTTCCAAGTTTTGCAGGCTTTCTACTTGAGTCTGAAGTCAAACATTTAAATAGTGCGTTAAAGCCAGAATCACCATCAGTGTTGATCATGGCTGGAATTAAATTTGAAACAAA
Organism: uncultured Candidatus Saccharibacteria bacterium; assembly: GCA_964415895.1. Taxonomy (GTDB): domain Bacteria; phylum Patescibacteriota; class Minisyncoccia; order Phycocordibacterales; family UBA1006; genus CALMMZ01. Next base: position 47,465 of record CAYQCC010000002.1, read on the forward strand.
ATTACCGCTGATTGAAAAACTTCTTCCAGTGTACGATACAGTTATATTAGGAGGTGGATTGCTAAACACATATTTAAAATCATTTGGATTAAATACTGGAGTATCAGTGATTGATGATTCGGCTAACCTTTCTACGATTGTAGGTAATTCCAAAATAACTGTTCCAGAAAAAGTTATCATCGAGCGAGATGGTGCTGCTCAAGAGGTAACTACTTCCCAAGTACAGGAGAACGATACTATTGTAGATGTTGTTATTGATGATAATATGAAAGAACTTTTAAATACTGCAAAGATTGTTGTATGGAACGGACCGCTCGGTTGGTATGAAAAAGGATATATGCAAAGTACGATCGATATAGTTGCAAATCTTGGAACACAAACACAAAGTATTGTTGGTGGCGGTGATACTGTAACAGTGATTCGAAAAGAAAGCCTTGAAGACAAAATTTCATTCCTTTCAACCGGTGGTGGTGCCATGCTTGAATATTTACAGAATGGAACATTAGTAGGGATTGATGCAATTAATTAATTACAGCATTATGTTTTTCTTCATTATTTTGTATAATAAGTTTATATATGACCATATTTAATTATAAAATTGCTAACAATAAAAGATTTTTTGTTTTTGCGACAATATTTACGCTTCTTTTTAGTTCCTTGAGTTTGTTTTTTCAACATACATTTTCAGTATCTGCTGCAGTTACGGACTGTACTACTATTACTGGTAACCTTGTTCAAAACTGTTCATTTGAGAGTTCGACACCGTTACCATCTGGGTTTATTCCATCTGTAGTTTTTCCAGGATATGGTTTTATTCTGACCGCAGGATACACTGGAATTGATAACTGGACAGTGCTGGGTCCGATTACAGGCTCTAATATTGCTGTTATAGATATTTCTGGTGTCTCACCTCAAGGTAATCGATTTATTGACGTATCTGGCGTTGATGAGTCAACATCCGGTGTTGATGGAGAGCAGCCAGGAAGCGGTATTGAGCAAGTAGTTAATGGTCTGACTGTTGGGCAGAAATATGAAGTAAGTTTCTATCATGCAGGAAGTGGAAATACTGACATGAATGTACTTTTGGACGGCGTAAGTGCAGGTATTTTTACTGCAGACCCACTTGCTCCAGGTGAACTTATCGGAAGCTTAAATTGGGTTCATCAAAAATTTAACTTCATTGCTAATGCAAATACTGTTACGTTAACATTCAGGAATGATTTAGCGTTTGGTCCCAACACTCTTGAATTGGATAATATATCATTAGTAGCGTCTGACCCGATTCCGACGATCACAGGGCCCACTGCAACAAATACTTCTTTTTCAGCGACTATTACTTTTGACCAGGTTGTTTCAGGATTGACATTAGGAAACATTACTGTAACGAATGGTGTAGCATCTGGACTAAGTGCCCCTACGAATAACATTAACGGTACGCAAACATATACCGTAACAATTACACCTACTGCCACAGGAAATGTAACTGTTAGTATTCCTGTAACTAATGGTGCTTCATCATCACCTATTACTAGTGCCGCAGGAAATTTCAATATCTCTTCAAACGTTCTGACAGTAAATTATAATTCTAGTTTGGTATTCAGTGATGTACACATCGAATCCAATAATTCAACGAATACATCATATGCAACCACTACAAATGTTGTAACGTTGACATATACAATTGATTCGCTAACCCCAGAGCAAAAGCAATTTGTTACACTTGCATCAGTTTCAGTTTCTCCTACGTGTGTTCCGTCGATACTTGTTTCAGGAGGACAAGATTGTACTGCTATTATAATTATTCCTGCCGGCACTCCAGTTTCCGAAGGTCTTGTCTCGATTTTGATCGAGGATGAGGTTACAGGAGAAGCCTTTAATGCAACTACAGACGGATCATCTGTAACTGTAGACAGAATAATTAATGTAGTTATAAACACACCAGTACCAGGTGATGACTTAGCTACATTTTCAATCGGAGGAAGTTGCGAGATTAATGCTGGAAATGTGGTAATTTCAGGAAGTGGATTTTCACCAAACTCTGTAACTACGTCTTGTGACAGTTTTGGTCATTTTGAATATAGTTTTGTAACTGGAATTCCTGGGGCTATTACAATTACTGCTACACAAACAGATTTAGCTGGAAATGTTGGAACTGATACTAATATATATGTATATTCAGGGACGGCCTTACCAGTTGTGACTATTACTGGTCCTATAGGCTCAGTTGCACTCGGCTCGAGCGCTATCACAGGTGCCTGTACTACTGCCGCTGGCAATGTGACAATTTCTGGAAGCGGTTTTACTCCAAATACAGGCATAGCGACGTGTACTTCGGGGACATACATGTTTCCAATAAGTATAACCGGAAACGCTACAATAACTGTTTCGCAAACCAATATTGCAGGTACAGCAACTGCAAATAGTGCGACGTTTGTTCCAGTCGTGAGCTCAGGCTCGACATCTTCAAGTGGTGGAGGTTGTTTGCCAGGATATCCTTGTTCTCAAGGAACATTATCTCTGCCTACAAACCTTCCAATTGTGATACCTGCTAATCCGCAACCAGTCTCTAATAATAGTTGCCCAGTATTTAATCAATATCTAAAACAAGGTATGCGTGATGGACGATCTGGAATTTCAGAAGTATCAAAAGTACAAGATTTCCTTAATCGAAAGCTAGGGCTTAATTTAAATATTGATGGCATTTTTGGGAAACATACAAAAGTAGCTGTTAAAAATTTTCAATCTGGTTATTCAGAAAAAATACTTGCACCATGGAAGCTATCTGCTCCAACAGGATGGTGGTATCAGTCTACACGTAGCTATGCAAACTACTTAGAAAACTGTACAGAAGGTATTGTTCATCTTGATAATAATGTAAAAATTAAAGATGGAATAATTGTGAACTAATAATAAAAAAAGCTGCCTAGGCAGCTTTTTTTATTATTAGTTCTACACCGTAATGATCTGAAATCATTGTACTGACAGTTTTTGAATCATGTTCAAAGGAAATCTCATCCAAGAACATTCTATTAAGCACCATACGATCTTTTAACTGATCGTAATGACTATGCTTCATATAAAACCCATCAATCTGTTTTGCAGGATCGTGAATAACTCGATTGCGCGCAAGAGGATTCTTTGGATTCCATGTAATGCGTTCATGCTCATGAATGTGTTCCATACAATCTTTCAATTGATTAATCATCAGATGATAATTTTTAGTTGAAGTTTGTGGTCCCATATTAAAATCTCCACCTACAATGACATGATCATTTTCATGGTAATGGTCGGTAATATATTTTTTGATCTGATTAATTTGATCATTGCGGACGTGCTGTGCACTTGAACTTGTATCGCGCTGTTCTGTTCCTGATGCTACTAAATGAGTATTAATGAAATGGTAGTCAGTATCATTCCAATTAACACTTGCACATAACATTCCTTTTTGAATACCCCATGATTCGAAATATGTTTGGGATTTGTAAGGAATAAACGTAATATTTGAAAGTGGAATTCTTGAAAGAATTAATAAGTTACTCGAGAATAATCTATGCGAATGATGTGACACATGATACGGAAAATCTTCCTTCAAGTTTTCTATAATCTGACGTTGTGCAGGTAGTCCTGCTTCTTGTAATAAAATAACGTCGTGCGCATGTTGGCGCAGAATATAGGTGATAGCTTGAACACGGATGCTTTTACCTTTGATTAAGGTGATTTTTCGAAGGAGTGGCAAATCGATCTCTAAAAGACCGATATTAAGAGTGAGTATGCGAAGAGTTTCCATAATTATAGTGCGTTTTTTATATTGCTCACATATGACTCTTTTTCTGAGTTTTCATATTCTTGATAAGGCGATTCTGGAATGTGGTCTGATTCCATACGAGGAACAAGGTGAATATGAAAATGTTCTGGAACTCCTAATCCAACCATTTCAACTTGAACATAATCACAAGACAACCCTTTCATCATTGCGATGATTATTTTTTTACTTATGATCATTAGTTTCGCTAAAACATCATCGGGAACCAGGTGAACACGTCCATAAGGTATTTTCGGTACGACAATAAGATGACCTTTTGACTGTGGATGAATTACTAGAAATGCGATAGAAATGTCGTCTTCGTAGACAATGTCGGCTGCGATTTCTCGATCAATAATTTTTTCGAATATAGTTTTCATATAATAATTTAGCCAAGAAAGAGAAAAGTGCATTATTTGTTCTGCGTAACGCAAGCGCCCCAAGGGTTTCTACTCGAACTGCATACTACACTTTTCTCTTTCTTGTTACACCTTTCGTTATACCAGAAAACAGCTTTTCATGAAAGAGGTGACGTGGTTTCAGATATGGTATGATGAGATCATGAATCACAAAGAGCTCTTGCTCGACCTATTAATAAAGCGCGGATACGATACGCCGGAACTGCAAGACCGGTTTTTAAATCCAAAATATGATTTACATACGTATAATCCATTTTTGCTGCCTGATATGCAAAAAGGTGTTGAACGTATTTTTTCGGCAATATTGAACAACGAAAAGATCTGCGTGTATCATGATTATGACGCCGATGGTATTCCGGGCGCTGTTGTGCTTCATGATTTCTTCAAGAAAATCGGTTATACAAATGTGATGTTTTATGTTCCACATCGCCATACGGAAGGTTATGGTTTACACTGCGACGCACTGGAAAAGATAAAGGAGCAAGGTGCAACTTTAATGATTACAGTAGACCTTGGAATTACGGCGCATTCTGAAGTTGTGTACGCAGCTGAACTTGGAATCGAAGTTATTATTACTGATCACCATGAACCACTTGAAACAGTTCCTGCTGCTTATGCGATTATTAATCCAAAGATTGCAGTAGACGGTGTTGCATATCCAGATACGATGATATGTGGTTGTGCGACAGCATATAAATTAGTTCAAGGAATGCTGGCAATTCTTCGTCGCGAGACGACCCCACCTCAGTCCTCCCCTAAATTAGGGGAGGAAGAAATGCAGAAACTGCTGGAGAAAGTCACCGTACCGCCTGTTGGTTGGGAAAAGTGGTTACTCGACATGGTTGGAATTGCAACACTATCAGACATGGTTCCGTTGATAAATGAAAATCGAGTGTTCGCATACTACGGACTGCATGTGCTGCGAAAAACTAAACGACCTGGATTGATTGCAATGTATCAGAACATGCGAATCTACCAAGCAAACATAACAGGTGACGATATTGTATTTTCTATCACGCCTCGATTGAATGCTGCGTCACGTATGGCGCATCCTGAAATTGCATTTAACTTGCTGACAACTGATTCATATCAGACAGCAATGGATATTACAAAACAGTTATCGAAATTAAATGACGAACGAAAATTGGAAGTGGCGCGTGCCATGAAAACCGTTCACAAGAAACTGTCTGCGCGGGAAAGTCTGCCAAATGTTTTGGTGGTAGGTGATCCAGATTGGAGTCCGGGAGTTCTTGGATTAATTGCGTCAAAAATAGTTGAAGAATATGATCGTACAGTATTTGTTTGGTGTATTGAAAGCGACAGCGTAAAAGGCTCGTGTCGAGCACGTAACGGCGATCATGTGGTGGATTTAATGAATGAAACAGCTGATCAATTTACACAGTATGGCGGACATGAAGGCGCAGGTGGATTTTCAATGGAAAAAGATAAAATTCACTTTCTGGAAGATTTACTAAACACAGCCGGCGAGAAAATATTCACACATCACGATGGAACAGATTTAGTTCGTGAAGTTATAATTCATGATTTGGCAATTTCTGTTTCTGATATTACGCGTGATTTACATACAGCACTTACCGCGCTGTCACCATTTGGGTTGGGAAACAAGTCTCCAATATTTCTAATGTCACAAGTAACACCTATTTCAATTTCATCGTTTGGAAAAGGAAAGGAGCATTTGGAAATGACGTTTCAAAATGGAAGCAGTACCGTTCGAGCTATTCAATTCTTTACCAAGCCTGAACGATACAAAATTGATATTGAAAAGATTGGACCAATTGATGTCTATGGTCATGTAGAATATTCAGTGTTTATGGGAAAAGGAGAATTACGTATGAGAATTTTGGATATTAAATTATAAAAAACTGCGTCTGCAGTTTTTTATTTTCTGTGCTACAATCGTTTCATGAAAAGTCATTCCATTATTATTTATACTGACGGATCTTCTCTCGGTAATCCTGGTCCTGGAGGATACGGATGCGTTATTGTGTTTCAGGAAAAAGAACTCGTCGTAGAGCTTGGTGCGCATGCTAAAGCCACAACCAATAACAAGATGGAATTGACTGCAATTGTCACAGCTTTGGATTATCTAAGACAGCACAAGGTAACACCTGATTCGCACATTGTTATTCATACCGATTCGTCATATGCAATTAACGGAATCACTAAATGGGTATTTGGGTGGCTTAAAAATAATTGGATGACTGCAGCAAAAGCGCCAGTATTAAATAGCGAAATTTGGAAACAATTAATTCCACTAAAGAGTTATTTTAAGAATCTAACATTTGAACACGTGAAAGGTCATTCAGGAATTTGGGGTAACGAACGATGTGATATGATTGCGACCAGTTTTGCAAGTAATACATCTCTTAGTTTGTTTCACGGAAAGCTATCTGAATATGATGACCGGATTTTATCAAAGCAAAAACAATCTGCTTCATCTGTTAAAAAATCAGGAACCATTGCAGTTTCTTCAACTCCAAAATTTTCCTCCAGTGAAAAAGGGAAATATGGAAAAGGTTCAGGAAAGGCATATTCGTATGTTGCTCAGGTAAACGGCAAGGTATATACATTTGAAGATTGGGATTCCTGCAAAACTGCTGTATATGGAAGATCAGCAAAATATAAAAAAGTATTTTCGGCCGCTGAAGAAGGAGAGTTAAAGAAAGAGTGGAGCTAACAACATAAAAGCGGGGATGCCGAAGGCATCCCCGCTTTTATGTTGTTTTTATATCATCGTATTAAGATGATGATCATGTATTCATCGACATTTTTTACAATAATCACAGGAGGTTTGTTTGGAATGATTTGTGGAATGTTTATTATGCCGAATCAGATTACGCATTATGCATGGATTGGAATAATTATTGCGATTGTTTGGAATAAATTTTCAAAGGCGTATCTGCGTTCAAAAAATACTATCGGAATTATATTGTTATTTATTTCTTGTACTCTTGTTGGTTTATGGAGAGTAAACCAATTTCATATAAACTATTCATTTACTGATTTTGATCACTATAATAATCAAATAATTACAATCTCTGGTGTTGTAACAGAAACGCCAACGTTCAAGCCTGCAACTCAGTTGGTAAGAATTCATCCAGATTCAATCAACGGCATAAAGCGATCAAAAACTTCTCGTGACATAGTGTTAAAATTCAGTGACTTGGAATCATTTTCTGCTGGCGATAAAGTACTCGCCTCAGGTAAATTTGCAACACGTGCAGATTTCGAATCAGATTCTGGTCGCATTGTTCAGTATCGATTGATGAGTTATAGCAGAAAGATTGCAGGTGATATCAAATCGCCTAAATTGATTCAGGTTATTCATAGTAAAACCAATGCTTTCAAATTTCTGGGATCAATTAAAAAATCATTTCTGAAAACCTTGAACGAGTTATTTATGAGTCCTGCGTCCGGATTATTATCAGGGATTATTATTGGTGATACATCAAATCTGGATAGTAGTTTGCTTGATATCTTTCGTGCGGTTGGATTGATTCACATTGTAGTGCTGTCAGGATATAACATAACCCTGGTTGCAAATTTCTTTGTTCGACTATTTGCGCCACTTGGTTATTATCGTAGACTTATCACAGCAATGATTGCTCTGATCTTTTTTATTGGTATTGTTGGAATTTCACAAACTGCCATGCGTGCTGGCATTATGGCGTTGTGTGCATTTGCGGCTCGGTATTATATTCGTCCGTATATTGTGACACGCGGAATTGGTATTGCGTTATTGGTTATGGTTTGGATATCGCCATACGCGTTGTTATTTGATTTGTCGTTACAGCTTTCCTTTCTTGCAACAATCGGAATCGTATACGTATTTCCCTTAATGTCAGAACGGTATGAGATGCTGGCAGAGAATACATTTGGCGAGATCTTTCTTCAAACTATTGCAGTAAATATTTTAACGTTACCAATTATTATTTATCAAATGGGAACTTTTTCATTAATTTCGTTTCCAATTAATATTGTCGTGTTGGTATTTATTCCATGGCTAACTGTTGGTGGGTTTGCTGCTGTATTTATTGGAATGAGTTCGACATCTGTTGGTAGAATCTTTGCGTTTCCATTTCAAGTTATAACAGATACTATTATTACGATTGCAACGTGGACGGCAAAACATGATCCTTTTAAATTATTATTCCCAATTTTCTCGATTTACTGGATTATAGGAATCTACGGAATCATATTTCTTTACCTCATCAAGACGCACTCAAAAGCCTGATCTGGCTATCGATCAATACATGACTTGTGATATAATAAGTGATATATGGAACCATTATTTGCGTCAGCGCCAACACCAGATTCACAAAATCATTTCCATGAAACATTTCATGGCGAGCAAAAAGTATCACCTCAATTCACGGATCCACAGGAAGAATTGGCATTTTTACGCGAACAACTTTCACGAAAAGAAGCAGCTCTTTCTGGTGCAGGATTGGAAGTAAAAAAGGAAGATCTTGCAAATAATTTGATCGAGAATTACAAAAAAACACCCGTAGAACAAGTAGTTCATCCAAGCGCGCAAATGACAAAAGCAGAACACGAAGGAATTGTTCTTGCATTGAAACCAGAAAAACATGATGACACTATGGCAGAACTTGTTCAGATATTGATGAATAAGGGAATTCGAAATGCACTTGAAACAGTTGCAAAAATGAACAGTCCGCATATTGATGATGATTTTCATCGGTTTTTGGTGCAATATCTATCGTCTTATCATGCGATTCCTGGACTCAATAACGACTCTGAAACATTCAAAAATTTGGACATTTCATTATTTGAAATTACATTACCTCAGGCAGAAGCTGGAAAAAGCTACAAGGAAAGTATTAGTTTGATGGAACAATTTTATGCATCAATGCAAGCAGTTGGTCCTGGAAAAAATGAAAAGAATAATTATTTCTCGTTAGAAATTGCATTATCAAATGATAGTGAGCAGGTTATATTTTACATATGTGTTCCGAATTCCGTTGCATCATTGTTTGAAAAACAAGTACTAGGATTGTTCCATAATGCGCAAATAAAGTTAGTAACTAACGATTACAATATCTTTTTTGATGGTGGATTTTCAGCTGGTTCATACGGAGTCGCGACCAATACCGACATTATGATGGTAAAAACATATGATGAATTCGACCATGACCCAATGGATTTATTACTTGGGGTCTTCGAAAAAATTAAGAAAGCCGGTGAAGGTGCATCTGTTCAATTGATTGTAAAGCCTGTTGGTACTAAATATACAGAACAGTATGGAAAGTTATTGGATCGACTACGCAAAGGCGAATCACTTAAGAAAATTAAAGAGTCATTAAATACAGGTTTTTCAGCAGAACTGAAATCGTTTGGAAAGGCATTTATGAATTTGGTTTCAAGTGAGCCTAAAAAACCCGAAGGAACTGATAAAAAAATCGATGATATCGCCATTGCAAATGTTACAAAGAAATTAAGTTCAACAATTGTAGAAACAACGATTCGTATTATTACTTCTGCTGAATCGCAAGCTCGTGCAGATGAATTATTGCGTGACTTGGAATCTGCATTCTTGCAGTACCAGGAAGTTCAATCAAACGGTATTTCATTTAAACAACCAAAAGGTGAAGAACTAAAGATGATGTTTCGAGATTTTTCATACCGACGTTTTGATTCCGCAAAAGTATTCCATTTGAATTTTAAAGAAGTCTCAACCATGTTCCATTTCCCAACACATGCGATGGGATCTGCTCAACTAAAGCAGTCTGGAGCGGCAACTCACCCTGCGCCAATGGAGATGGGTACTGATGGAATCTTGCTTGGTTATAACGAACATCGTGGACGAAACACGCCGGTTCATTTTGCACCAGCTGACCGATTGCGTCATTTCTATACGATCGGACAGACCGGTGTAGGTAAGACTCAGATCTTCTTGAAAATGATTATTCAGGATATTAAAAACGGTGATGGTTGCTGTTTTATTGATCCACACGGATCAGATTTCAACACCATTCTTGCTAATATTCCACCTGAACGATATGACGATTTAATCTTTTTCGATCCAGCATATACTGCGCGACCAATGGGGTTGAACATGCTTGAATTTGATGAGCGTTCGCCACAGCAAAAATCCACAGTGATCGGTGAATTGATGTCATTGTTTGACAAGTTGTTTGATATGAAAGCACAAGGTGGTGCGATGTTTGGACAATACTTCCGAAACGCAGCGCTTCTTAACATGGAAGATCCTGGTTCTGGAAACACGGTTCTTGAAATTACACGCGTACTTGCAAACAAACAATTCCGCGATATGAAACTTTCAAAGAATAAAAATCCAATAATTTCAGAATTCTGGAAATCCGCAGAACAAACGAGTGGTGATCAAGGTCTTGAAAACTTCGTGCCATATATTTCATCAAAATTTGATGACTTTATTTCAAACGAATTCTTGCGACCAATTATCTTGCAAGAAAAATCAGCATTTAATTTCCGCGACATCATTGATGGAAAGAAAATCTTGATCGTGAACCTTTCAAAGGGATTGCTCGGTGAGAAAAACGCAAACCTTCTTGGTTTAATTATCATTATGAAATTACAGATGGCAGCAATGTCACGCGCTGAATCAGTTGACCTGTCACAATTTCCTCCTTTCTATGTGTACTTGGATGAATTCCAAAATGTTGTAACAGACTCGATTGCGTCAATCTTGTCAGAGGCACGAAAATATAAATTGTCGCTGAACATGACTCATCAGTATATGGAGCAGCTTCCTGGTTTTATTAAATCAGCCGTATTTGGAAACGTTGGAAATATGGCATTCTTCCGTATTAATTCGGCTGATGCTGCAACCATCGAGCCCCGTATTATTCCACGATTTACAAAGGACGATATTATTAAACAGGAAAACTTTCATTGCGTCGTCAGTATGTTGGTAGATGGAAAGCCTGCACAAGCGTTTAATATGGATACGTTGACGACTGGATATGTGACTCCAAAAAGTGGTAATCCAAATCAGATTGAACAATTGAAACAGTTGTCCTATTTGAAATATGGACGTGATCGTGCAGAAGTAGAACAAGAAATTGTAGAGAAATTTAGAATGGGATAAAAAGCGCGATTAGCGCTTTTATGTTTGACACGATATTCATTCTTGTCTCTACTTGAATCAATGAAGAGGACTATAAGCGGATTGCTTTCTCGGGGCTTGAAAAATAATGATTTTCAGCTATACTCCCCAGTATTACTATTAAATAAACACTATTATGCATTTTAAAAATGAGCGAACCTTTGTAATTATTAAGCCAGACGGCGTACAGCGAAGTCTAATGGGAGAAATTATCGGACGATTTGAACGAGTTGGACTGAAGCTTGTTGCTATGAAAATGATGCTTCCTGAAAAGGCGCACGTTGAACAACACTACACACTTGATCCAGAGTGGCGACGAATCACAGGAGAAAAAACAATCAAAGGATACACTGATAAGGGTCAGACTCCATGGACAACTGATCCGTTTGAAGTTACTGACAAGGTTTTGAAATATCTTCAAGATTACCTAACCAGTGGTCCAGTTGTGTGTATGATTTGGGAAGGAGCTCATGCAGTAGGGTTGGTGCGAAAGCTTGTTGGAAAGACAGAACCTCTTACATCAGATGTAGGAACCATTCGTGGAGACTATGTTATGGATTCATATGCTATGTCAGATTCTGATGATCGTTCAATTCGAAACCTTATTCATGCATCAGGTTCTGTAAAAGAAGCAGAAGACGAGATTAAACACTGGTTCGCAGAAAATGAGATCCACAATTACAATACTATTCAGGAAAAGATCCTATATTCAAAGAATATTGGAGATATTGTAGGGTAATTTGCACCTATTTCTGATAGTGATATACTATAAATACTGAACCAAGAAAAAAGATTTTTAAACAGTTTTTTTAAAGGGAATTCGCGTAGCTTTGGCCCTTGGGACAAGGCTCAGGACAACCATCTTTTCACAAAGTGGTTACAATCTCTTTTTATTCGGGTTCAGTCCAAAGAATCCCGGCCTAATGTACATGGTCGGGATTTTTTGTACTTCTTGAAAAGTAGATGGTATACTGTTTTCATGAATTATTTCAAGAATATGGAATTTAATAACACACTATTCAAACTTGGGCTCATATCATTACTTTCCGTAGTAATATTACAAGCCTGCGCTGATGTGTTTGATTGGTATTATATTTTCCCACATTTTGATACACCGATGCACATATTAGGCGGAATGTTGGTAGGATTTTTTGCACTTGCTTACACACCACGGGGTGCAAATGTCATCCAAAAATTAGTATGGACAACAATATGGGTGCTTATAATTGGAGGTTTACTTGAAGTGGTTGAATGGATGCTGGATTCTCAGGCTGCAATGCTGGTACAAATAGATGCTGCAGATACATTTACCGACATACTACATGATTTTGCAGGTGGAGTGATCGCTTACTGTATTGGATATTTTACTAAACGAATTAATTAATCAACATAACCTCTCATATATTATTTTTTTGATTTGCGGAACGCAAGCGCCCTCACGCACCTATGGTGCTGCGGGTTCGGTCCTCAATCTTCAAAAATAATATATGAGAGGTTACTATACACAACTATGACTACTGAAAAAAAACTATTTGGAACGATTGATTTCTATGGAGCAACAGGTGATGTAACTGGTGCGAACTTTCTTGTGCAAATTAACGGAAAACGAATCTTGGTAGATTGTGGATTGCATCAAGGCGAACAAGCAGACCGCGACCCAGATAGTAACTTTGGATCATTCCCTTACGACCCTGCAACAATCGATATATTATTCGTTACACATGCACACACTGATCATATTGGTAAAATTCCAAAACTCATTCATGATGGTTTTAAAGGTGTAATTTACTCGACTCCACCAACACGCGACATTTCGGCATTAATGTTTGATGATGCAGAAGGGTTAATGGCAAACGAAGCAAAAGAAAAGAATCTGCCGCAAATGTATAACAAAGCCGATATTCAAAAAACATTATCGTTGTGGAAAGTCGTTTCATATCACAATCATTTAGATATTGGAAACGATATTTCAGTTCAGTTTTATGATGCAGGCCATGTACTGGGATCTTCTATGATTGAATTTTCATACGGAGGAAAGAAATTATTATGTACAGGTGATCTTGGAAATACTCCGACGACTCTTTTGAAAGATACAGAAGTGTTTATGGAACCAAATTTCCTATTAATGGAATCGGTATATGGTGATCGTAATCATGATACCGAAGATCGGGCTGCGCATTTACAGCGAGTTATCAGTCAAGTTGTTGCAAAGAACGGAACCTTAATCATCCCTTCGTTTTCATTGGAACGAACTCAGGAAGTATTATACGAATTAAATAATTTAATCGAGGATGGTAAAGTTCCAAAAATTTCAACTTATTTGGATTCACCACTTGCAATTGGAATTACAGAAATTTATCGTGGCGCAAAGGATTATTTTAATAAAACAGCAAAAGCAGATATTTTAGGAGGTGATGATATATTTTCATTTCCAGGATTGCATGTAACTAGTACAACAGAAGAGTCAAAGAAAATATTTTCTGCACCCGACCCAAAGATTATTATTGCTGGATCTGGAATGATGAATGGTGGTCGCATTGTACACCATGCACGACACTATTTACCAGATGAAAATAATACATTGTTGTTAGTAGGTTATCAGGCAATGGGGACATTAGGGCGCATTATCCAAAGTGGTGCTGATAGTGTACGGATATTTGGTGAAGAAGTTCCCATTCGTGCGAATGTTGATACGATTAGTGGCTTTTCAGGACATAAAGGATCTGACCAATTGGTAGAATTTGTAAAATCTATCCACAAAAACACAGAAGTTGTATTTGTGGTGATGGGTGAAACATCGTCATCTGAATTTCTTGCCAAACGACTACGAGATCAACTTGCGGTAAATGCGGTGACACCAGCAGAAGGTGAGCATGTAGAGCTGTATTTATAAAAACACCCAATAAGGGTGTTTTTAGTTAATTTCTTGGTATACTATGCGTATGAATCCTGAAGAACAAGAAATCCAGAAAATTAAGTCTGCGCGCTCACTTTTTCATACACAGATGCAGATTTTGCGAGAGAGAAAGAAGCAATTATTCTCTTTATTTCGGTCAAAATTGGAAGAAAAGAAAATAGAAGAAATAAAAGATGGATTGTCTAAATAATGTATATATTATGAATCTTGAAGATTATAAAAATTTAACTCCACAAGAGCGGATTCATCTGGATGAGAAAGAAAAAACAGATAGTGAGTCTGCTTCTTTGGAAACACTAAAAAATGAGCTTGAGGCAGAAATGAAAAAAGAGGTGGAGGAATTTAAAAATGACGATGTAAAAATTGATCAGATTATTCAAAGTGTAAATTTAAGTGATCCAGAAACTGTAGATAATGTTGAAACAGAAATCGGATTGGATGAGAAATTGAAAGAGATGAATAATTCCGCGATTTCAATTCAGTGGAGATTTAGGGAAGAGTTTGAAGACATGAAAAGATCTCTACAAAACATTATAAGTATTCCACGAAAGATCGCAGACGCTGCAGCATATAAAATTAATTCATTTGTTGATGCTAAAAAAATTGATTCTATCAAGGATAAAATAAATTTGGAAAACGAAGGATCTTTCGATGCAAAAGCCGAGCTACTCAGAATAAAAAAACTTCCCTTGGCGGAAAAGGAGCCGGCGCTAAAATCGTACCGCGAAAAACTAACATTAACATATAAGGGTATTGCCAGTGTACAGGATCAATTAGTAACACTCGTAAAGGAGCGTCCTGGAATCACAAAGGAAGAATTTGAAATCATTCTAAAAGAAAAGGCAAAACCTTTCGGATTAGGTCCAGATATTATAAAAACAGGCATGGATTATTTCGACAGATATGAGACGAGACATAAAGATGTCGAAGCTTTTTTGAAAAATAAATCAGGAGAAGATGTTTTCAAGGAATTGTTTCGAGCAATTCCAAAAGGTGTGATTGAGTTTGAAAAAGATCCTGTCGCGGTTTATCTTACATGCTATTCACAAGAAGATTACGCGTGGGTGTACAAGAACAGTGATAAAAAAGACTACTTAATAGAGTTCAGTAAAAATGGACTAAAAGAAGTTGATGTCGAGGATTCTGATAGGTGGGAAGCTAATCAATCAGGAGGTGTAAAACTCAATGCATCTTTAAAGCCTGAGTTACAAGGATCTCTTGGGGTTACGAACGGAGATTCTCTTAGATATTATAATGACCCTAGTGCCCGTCTAAATGAGATAAAAACGCATGAATTTCAACATATTTGGTTTGATGCTATTTTTGACCAACAATCAAAAAGCAATGACCTGTGGTACGAAAAGTGGAACAAGAAAGGAGTTGTAGAGATATTCATGTACATGTCGCTAACACTTAAATCAGTTGATATTATGAAACGACATTTTGATGAATATGTGAAAGCGGAAGTTGGATTTATGGCAGAGTCAGCTCGAAATGAAATACTCGCATACCTTGCTGATGGATCAGCAATAGAAAGGATATATTCTATATTAGAAACCCCATTCTTCACAACGCCTACAGAAAATGGAGGTCTATATGATTATTTAGCACCCCTAAGAAGCATGATTGATCAAATTAAATCTTTTACCAAAGAATACGAAAAAAACAATATTTCTAATACAGGTGACCTGCTAGAGGAGAGTGAGTATATTAAGGAAAAATTAGATGCCATGCTTTTCACAGCAGTAGATGCTACATTAAAATACAACACAACTCTTAAAGCTGCTCTTGATTCGATTAGTAAGGTTAGTAATCCAACCTCTGAAGAGAACAGGCTTTCAAGACAGCAAATAGTTTCGCTTCTTACGGATGTTCCGCTGGATCAGTACCCAAAGGTCATGAAAAGGGTTTTATTAAAGCCGTTTATTTAGTATGTTGACATTATATATAAAAAATGATATAATGAAGTATACATAAATCAATAAAAACAACAAAAAATGGCACAGCAAACAATAACCACCGAAGATTCAAAGAAAGACGCTTTGAAACAATTAACCGGCAACCTTGAACGGCTGAAGCATGCGATCCAGGCAGCAAAGGATACTGATGACGCGTTCGCGCAAGTCATACAGCTGTTCAATGCCTGCAGTGTGGAGCACGACAGTATTTCAGACTATTCAATCCAACGAAACATCCTTTCCGAATGCAAACAGGACAACGAGGCGCTATTGCTCGACCAGCTGATAGACCACATTGCCAACGCAGGAAGGGACAGGTTCGGGATCAATCGCACAAAGTCGGGCGAGACGGTGACAATGGACAATGTCCATTGGAGACCCATTCACGGACTCAACACCAAGACGCTCAGCTATTGGGCTGGTTACAAGGATGAAAAGAAAGGCGGCTGGGGTTTTAAGGAAATGGATCATATGAACGCGTATGATGTCATTAAAAATGACGCAAAGACATTTTCTGAAAACCATATCGATCCAATCTTGGAGTTAATTTCTAAAATTCAATCTTGGTAACTTCCAAGAAATGAATCAATAAAGACCGCTTTATAAAAGCGGTCTTTTCATATACAATAAATCCATGCAACAAACTAACATTACAACAGGTCTCACTGCAGCAGAAGTTGCGAAAGCTCCAAAGAATATCCCTGCACATCATGTATCAACGCTTGAGATGGCTTTTACTGTGGCGCGTGGACAAATTCTTTCATTCTTTTTTATCTTATTAATTATCTCAGGAATATTATCTGTAGTATTAGGAGAAACAATCGACGGAACGATATTTTTTGTGATTGCAGC
Organism: uncultured Candidatus Saccharibacteria bacterium; assembly: GCA_964415895.1. Taxonomy (GTDB): domain Bacteria; phylum Patescibacteriota; class Minisyncoccia; order Phycocordibacterales; family UBA1006; genus CALMMZ01. The sequence continues at coordinate 64,542 of CAYQCC010000002.1, forward strand.
AATTAATGCAGTCATTGGGTTTTTCCAAGAATTCCGCGCAAATAAAAGTGCTCAAACCCTGGAAAAAATGGTAGCACATATGGTGACTGTTCGCAGAGACGGAGTACTTATTCAGATTCCTCATACCGATGTAGTGCTTGGTGATATTGCAATATTAGGGCCGGGTGACATTGCGGTTGTGGATGTATTGATTCGTGAATGTACAGATGCATTTTTGGATGAGTCAGTTGTAACAGGTGAAACGATGCCCCGACAAGCAGATGTGAATGATGAAATTCCATCAGGAGCAACGGTTTCTGCAGGAAGTATTGTCGGACAAGTTATTGCCGTAGGAAAAGAAAGTTCTCTTATAAAATATGCACAGATGATTGCAAAGGTTCAAAAATCCAGCAATTTTGAAAAATTCATTCATACAATTAGTAAAACAATAATGATTGTTACCGTTTCATGTCTTGCGCTGGTATTTATTGTTAATGTGTTAATTACACAAGGCATGGCGTTATCTGAATATGTACTGTACGGAATTTCAATGTTAGTTGGAGTAGTTCCTGAATCTCTTCCATTAATTGTAACGATTATCCTAACTCGTGAAGCATTAGCGTTAGCACGACAACAAGTGTTAATTAAAAAACTTTCAGCACTCCAAAATCTGGGCAGTATGAATTTCTTGTTTACGGATAAAACAGGAACACTAACTGAAAACAACCTACAAGTAAAAACAATAATCGAACAACATTCTAGCGTACAACAAACCCTACTTTCAATTGCGGTTGGGTCATACGAACGGACACCAATGGATTCAGTATTTGATACAGCGATTTCAAATTACTTGAATGAGCCATCTGAGCCTGTTCCACTTAAATTATCACCATTTCAGGTAGAGCGCGGTTATGCAGTGTATACATTCCCAAACGGAAACCAAGTGATTCGTGGGCAGTATCAACATGTCGCAGATGCTTGTAATATCGAAGCTGCATCTTTTTTGGAAACCTGTTCGGAACACGAATGTCAGGGATTACGCATTATTGCAGTTGCTGAAAAAGCGCCTGCAGATTTAAATTATGTTCTACAGGGAGCGATTGTGTTTGAAGATCCTTTGAAAAGTGATGCGTTAAGTATGTATCAAGCGCTCGAAGATTTAGGTGTCGACGTAAAGGTTATCACGGGCGATAGTTTGGAAGTTGCAAAGTATGTTGGGAACATACTACATCCAAAAACATTGAATCATTTTGCGTTTAGTATGGATAATTGGAAACCAGACGGAACTAATACAATTGAAGACTATTTTATCTATGCACGCTGTAAACCAGAACAAAAATCTGTGTTAATTGATGAACATTTAGATCACGGTGTTGTTGGATTCGTCGGCGAAGGGATTAACGATGCAATGGCATTGAAACGCGCCGATATTGGATTTGTTGTAAGCAATGGTAGTGATGTTGCACGACAATCTGGCGATGTAATTTTACTTGAAAAGAGTTTAAATCCAATTGTCACAGCAGTTCGAATGAGTCGTGAAGCGTTCATGAAAATTCGTACTTATTTGTTGTGTACTTTGACTGGAAACATTGGAACACTGTTTTCACTAACAACTGTCGTTGTGTTTTGGCAACAAATTCCAATGCTTCCTATCCAGATTTTACTGAATAATATATTGACTGATTTGCCGCTCATGTTTTTAATTACAGACCGTATATCAGCAGAAAGTGTGAAGCGTCCTATTAGGGATGAAGCCGGTAAGTTTTTCAGAATCATTGTGATTTTTGCAGCCATCAGTTCTTTATTTGATTTTTTGTTTTTCTTTACATTCCGTGGATATGATATTTCTGTATTGCGTACAGGATGGTTTGTGTTTTCAGTTATAGCAGAATTAACGCTTGTATTTTCATTGCGTTCAGAACTATCACTGTTTAAATCACCTAAAATGTCAAAAATACTAGGAGTTGTTTTAGTTGCTTGCTATATTATTGCAATAGCACTACCATTTTTATCTTTTGGTTCACTCTTCAAATTAATTCCTTTAACATTATTACAAATCGCACTATTAATTGGAATCACCGCTGTATACCTTTGTGCCAATGAACTTGCAAAGAAATTTGTATTCGCAAGAAAATAAAAAAGACTGCCCCACAGTCTTTTTTATTTGAAATTTTCTTGGTATACTGTTATCAATATGAATCATAACAATATCATCATTTCCGTATCTGGAGCGCGTGAATCCGACCATTGTGGGCTTAATGCACTACAAATGGGTAAAGAACTTGGTGAAGTTTTAGCAAAACATAATTGCACCGTCACATGTGGTGCAGTGACTGGTTTTCCGTTGTGGGTTGCGAAAGGTGCAAAACAATCCGGTGCAAATGTTATTGCTTTTTCACCAGCAGTGAATCAGGATGAACACATGAATGTGTATCGGATGCCTGAACCATCTGAATTTTTTAATTTAGTTGTATACACCGGATTTGGATTTTCTGGATCTGATTTATTAATGACCCGATCATCAGATGCAGTAATATTTGGGTGTGGTCGCGTTGGAACCGTTCATGAATTTACACTCGCTTTTGCAGAGGGGAAGATTATTGGAGTATTAGAAGGAGATTGGGCAAGTGATGAATTAATCAAAGATATTCTACGAGCAGATATTGCACGACAGCACGATACGATTGTGTTTGATAAAGACCCTAATCGATTGGTAGAACAGGTTATTAAAAAGGTAAAAGATAGAAAACTTATATGAGCCTGATAAAGATTATAACCCAATTAGGAGTTCCGTTTCTAGGGTTTGTCATTTTCTTCATTATTCAGTCGAAAAAGATGATGAGTGAGATAATGCTGACTGCATTTGTGATTTTGATTGCGATTATTACATTCATTATTTTTTATCAATCTAATGAATGGTTACTATTCCTCATTGGATTATTTTTTGGAGTAATTATTGAAGTCGGGATGCGTTATTTTGGCTATCAGCAAGTATGGTCAAATGCTTCATTTTTTGGAGTACCTTATTGGTTGCCTTTAATGTGGGGCTTTGGTTTTGTTATTATTACAAGATTGGGCATGTGTATACTTAAAATATGACCATTTTTTAATCTTGCAATCGCACTACTCAAGGTATATAATCAACTTATTATTCTATAAATAATATACACTATGACAAATCCATTCGAATCAATAAATAAATCTACCACTGAAAGTTCTCCTAAAAATACTCTTGAGCTAAAGAAAGAGGAAATTGAAACAAAAAGGAACTTAGAACTTTCTAAGGCTCTTGGAGGATTTTCAATGATTGAGTCAAAATTAAAACAACTATCTCAAGAATACACCTTGTCTATGCCTGAAAAGGAGAAGACAACTGTAGTTGAAAAGCTTTTTACACAAATAATCCTTATGCAAGCAATTCCTTACGATACCGAGAGTATTGATCAATTCTGTAATTCTGTTGAAAATATTATAAATGAAAAATATGATAAGCAGATTGCCGAACTTGAAGGTGTTGAATAAAAAAGAAAAAGACATGTAAACAAAAACCTCTTTATAGGGGTTTTTGTCAACTCGTCAGGGTGGCTTGAAAAGACTATACTGACGATATGAACATGGAAATGGGACAATTTAAGCGTACATCTGGTAATCGCGCACCGATGGAATCCGCTCCCAAGCGGCCAGAAGGTCCATTTGAACAGTGGACTAACCAAGCCAGACATCTTATCGATGCTATTAATAAAAGCCACCAAGTCGATCTTACGGAGCCTGGCGTTGAGTTTTCAGGTGATCTACTGAAATTACTGCAACCGCAATCTTCAGCTGAAATGGGTCAATTATTTGAAAAGTTGGAAGCAGACTTGATTAATAATGATTTCCAGACATTTGGCGATGATATTATTATGGCACATGAAACATCGATACAAGAACTGAGTGACCATTTTAATGATTTTTCATCGATTTTGGCAAAGCTTCCGATTCCGATGTTCGACAAGGATTTAATTCAAAAGCGTAATAATTTATCACAGGCGTTTGCGGTACGAGCCAACCAGCTTCTAGGCAAATAAAACCACCACAATTAGTGGTGGTTTTATTGTGATTGCAGTATAATAATAGGGTTTATGGAACCAGATGAACTTATCAAAAAAATAGAACAAGCTTATGAGACAGCCATGGCAAACCTGGTAGCTCTTGATGAGGAAAAACGACAGATCATTGCTCAGTATATAAAAATCTTGGAAGCCAGAAAGATTGATGAAATCAAGAAGGAATTACAAGCACTAGCAGCTGGTCAGAATTAATAATTTTTTATCTTTTTATTTATGGATTACAACGAGCAATTACAACAAATCAATGCGGCGAAAGAGAATGGTAATATTGCAGAACTAGAAACAATTAAGCAATCAATCGAAGCGGAGCGTGAGACAGGACCAAACATGGGTAATGCTATGGTTTTAATGGCGGCCGAAAAAGCATTGGACAAACTTTCACAAATGAAAAAAGAGACAGTTGAAATTCCTGATTGGCGCATGGATCAGATTAATCGCACAGGTGGAACCTCAGATGAGATTAATCGGGTTACTGCGGAAATTAACCAAAAGACTGAAAAGTCGGTTATTCAAGGTTGGTATAACGTCATAAAACAGATTCCTGAATCAATGCGCAGTGCTGAACAACAACGCGCATTTAAAGAATATGAAGAAGAGTTAGGGATGATTTCTAAAAAAACTGAACAAACTATTCGTGGTGTTGCTGCAGACCGTGTCGAAAATGCTCGTGTTGCAGAAAATTTAGAGAAACTCGATTTGAATAAAATTAGTCCAGTAGATGCAGCAATGAATGAAACATTAGGTAAATACACTGATCATATGTCTTCACAAATTGCATCAGGAGCTTCATTGTGGGATATGCCAAGTGATGTAGAAGATGATGAACCAGTTTCATTTACTGATCGTATCCAACCATCACAGACAAGTGTGGATGAATCACACAAAGAATATCTAAAAAATGAAATTAATACCGTGGAAGGTGCGATTGGTGCTGGGTTTGGTAATGAACAAGCATTGGATCGAGGAATCTACCTCGAGAAAAAATTATCCGAATACGATCCATTCAGTCAAAAGATTCAGTCGATGACACGCGCCAATCTTGGAGATCTACATGCGATTTTAGCCGAGCAAGGAAATGTGGGTGGTTATTCACCGGATCAATTGTATGCATCGATTCAGTTATTCCTACAAGGGAAAAGCGTTGTAGAATCAATTCCTGATGTATACGGTCTACGTGAGAAAATGACCGAACTTAAAAACGATAGCACTGCAGCTGAACAAGCAGCTACCGTAGAAGAACCAGTTGCTGAATCTGAACCAGAGCCCGCTGTGACTCCTGACGTAGTAGTTCCAGTTCAAGAAGATGTTGCACAACCTCTAGTTGCGGCAGAGCCTATAGCGCCGGTTCGATTCGAGATGTCTCCAGAAATGACAGATCTTGAAAAATCTCCGATGGTCTTGGAAAAGATTCGAGATGCAAAGACGATGGAGGATTTAATGGAGGCAATATCTATGGTCAAAGTATTGCATGCAGGAAACAAGACGATTGATACGTTTATTCCGAAATATATGCTCGGACGGTATTTCGCAGCAGACTTTGATGAAAATGAAATCACAAATATTGGAGGTATTCGCGACAAAGCAATTGAAATCAGAATGGGAGTGCCTGCTCAAGCTTCATCATTTGAGGTACAGTCAACACTGAATCAGGCTGCAGAGAATCTACCAGGAACACAGGCATTTGAATTGGATGCTATGGGAAATCTTCTTGAAGATTTCACGCAGGAAGATCAGGATACATATCGCGCCAGTGTAGAAAAATACGGTAGTCTTTATAATGAGATTAAGGATACGCGCGAATTTAAAAATGCAGCAGCTGCCGTTCGCCGCGAATACAATAACGCATTACTTCTTACCGGATTGAAGTCTGGCACTGATAGTGAAAAAGACGGTTGGATTATATGGAACATGACTCAACAAGCATATCTTGCGTCACATCCCGAGGAAGCAGGTGGACAAGCATTTGCTCATCCTTTTGATCTTGAACAAGCAGAAACAGCTGCAACTATTGCTGATCGACGAATAGGTAAGGATCTTATTGAAAGTATTAAAAAGGGAGACAAGCAGCTGCTGTCAAATCGAGTAATGCAATTCCCTTCATATGGGCGATTGATCGCTTTGGCTAACGAAGGTTTGACGAATGGTTTGTCACCAGACAAGTTGGAAGAACTAGGTAGATTACTAAAAGAAGGCTATCTAGGTCATGCTTACACACCAAAACCTGCTACAACTACGGCGTCCGTAGAAAACGTAAATACACTAGGTACAATTGAGCCGGTAGTTACTACGGCACAACAGCAAGCACCTGAAGAGATGTTTGCAACACCGCCGCCTATTCCTGTACAGGTTGTAGCACCTGAGACCGCGCCGGTTGTGCCAGTAGATCTTCCCGTTTCTTCGGTCGAAGATACTACGTCAATAGAAGGCGACAGTAATGACGAACATGAAATGATTTCTGATGAAAATAATAACGAACATGAGCCAGTGGAAATAAAACTTGTTAGCTCTGTAGAAAAAGATATAGGATTTGTTCCATATCAGGAATACGAAAAGAGCTTCATGTATATGGATAGAGGGGCAGGTGTTGATTTATCAACTAGTAAAGATACATCAAAACTTGAAGGTTATGAGAAGTCAGAAATGGTATTCTCATATAATCCTGCAACAGGCAGTGTAATGCCTAGAAAGGATGCTTGGAGACAGGCCACATCAAATTCAAGTTACTACCTTGGAAAGACGTTCAAATATGATTTCAATATTCTGGACGTTCCGTTTGACCAATTAGTATTCAAGCCGGCGAAATTAAACCAAAAAGGAGAATTAATTGAGAAAGGGGAAATCAAGGTAAAAGGAGTTGCAGCAATGAATATGAATATTGCAGCATAACAAAAATAAAACACCGTTAAGGTGTTTTATTTTACTTGCTCTACGATTTGAGCGAACGCAGTAGGATTTGTTCGGGCAATTTCTGATAGAACTTTTCGGTCAAGAGTGATATTTTTCACTTTCAACATGTTAATGAATTTACTGTAGGTAACTCCAAGAGGTCGAAGCGCTGCGTTCATGCGGATAGTCCATAATCGCCGCATATCATTCTTTTTATCTTTTCGGTGTGTAAATGCATACACTCCAGCTTTGATAATAGCAACTTTTGCTGCTCGTTCAGTTGTTGAACGCTGGTGTCGATAACCTTTTGCATCTGCAAGGACATTTCGTCGTCGCTTTGCGGAGATAACTCCTCGTTTTACTCGTGTCATATTGGTGATTGAATAGAAGGCAAGTAAGCTAGTTACTATTTAGGGAGCCTTTACTCGTGATAATTTAGAATAATAATAAATGTTATTTAACCAAACCTGGAAGAAATCGTCCCATAGTTTTGTTGTTCATAGCATTAAAGTCACCTTCGACTTTACCGTTCAATTGCTTGCTTCGGCTTTGTTTTGCGTTGAAGTGGTTGAATCCTGGTTTACGCGCTTTCAGTTTACCATTCTTGGTAATTGCCAATCGCTTTGTAAAGGATTTATTTGTTTTCTGGCTCATACAATTTTATAATAATTATTTTTTAACGATTGCGCGCTCCAAGGTAACGACAATACCTTTTGGACTTTCTTTGAAGCCGTCGATCACTTTGTGTTCAACAGAGATTTCATTCACGATACGTTGTAAACGTTCTTGAAGGAATTCTTTACCCATTGCTTTGATGCGACCACGGAGGAATAATTCAATCTTTACACGGTGTCCTTCTTCTAGCCACTCACTTGCTCGTTTTGCCTTGATAGCAATATCGTGCTCGCCAGTACCGACTTTGATTTGGACGTTTTTTACCTCACTTGAGGCTGTGTTTTGCTTGCTTTTTATATCCTTCTGCTTCTTTTTTTGTGCATAGGTGAATTTACCATAATCTACGATTTTTGCAACTGGTGGATGGGCATCTGGGGAAATTTCCACCAAATCCATTCCAAGCTCAAATGCCTTTGCAATTGCGTCTTTTGTCTTCATAACGCCCAAGTTTCCAAGTTCGTCCGACAATACACGTACTTCCAGTGCTCGGATATCATTATTTATTTTTACTCGTTCGATTTTCATTCAGATAATTCGTAGATGTTATATGGGTTAATATGGTTCAGTATACTGATTTTGGCGGAATAATCAAGTTTTTACTGGGATTTTTGGGATTATGCTACTATGGATCTATGTCGCTTATTCTCGCCTATAAAAACCGCTCAGAAACAATGTCTGTATGTATGGAGCGGATCCGAAATGAGGCACAAATCTCGGACAACATTCCTATGACCTATGCAGGACGACTGGACCCCATGGCGGAAGGGTTAGTTGTATTTTTGTCTGGCGATATGCGTTTTCAAAAAGAACAGATGTTGAAAATGAACAAAACCTATCGGGTTGAATTTTTCTTGGGTTATGAAACGGATACATATGATGTATTAGGTATTGTAAAGCAACCTTCTGGCATGATCGAGAAAGAAATAACAATGCAAACAATCGAATCATTTCAACAACCTGGAACATTTATGCAAAACTTTCCCGCGTACTCCAGTCGAAAAATCGAAGGCAAGCCATTGTTCGTTCATGCAAAAGAATCTATCGAAACAAATGCTCAGCTTCCAACTGAATCACATTCAGTAACTATTTATAATTACTCAAACCTTGATAGTTTTAAAATCGACACGAAAATTTTCTTGGAACATGTTTACTCGGATATAAAAAAAGTAGAAGGAGATTTCCGGCAGGATGAATCAATTGTTTCTTGGAAAAAAGTAGCAGATTCGTTCCCAGAAACAGTCACGATGCATTCAATTGCAATATCGGTGTCATCTGGATTCTATGTTCGTCAGTGGGTACATGATTTTGGTACGTTTTTATCCACAGGTGCCGTGACATTTCGCATTGTACGCGATACAATAGGCGTATTCACCATGTCGATGTTGAATGGGGAATCATATCGCGTTTTTAACGAACGAGATCAGCTGATTCAGAACTTGACAATATAACATATTATATGGTATAATACATATATGAAAAAAATCACTCAATCAATCGCATTATTAATCGCAACATTATTGGTTTCAGGATCTTTGATTCCTGTAGCTGCTTTTGCAAAAGATGAAGACTGTCCTCAGCCTGTAAAAATTGCATCATGGGACGGATGTCATGGCGACCCGATCGTGTATACAAAAGGAAGTATTACCGAGGCAAACACTAACTCTGCAGTAGTAAACGCATCTTTTACATTCAACGGTGCTGATTTCAATACTTCTGACGCACCTCAAATTTATATTGAATACGGACAGGATCCAACATTGTATACAAAAGAAGTTACTGATTCAATAACAGTATTGAACCAAACCATAGGTTCTGTAGGTTTCAGTATTAAAGGAATCCAACATGGTAAAAATTATTATTACCGAGCAATCTTGGTATGGGTTGGAGGTATTACAAAAGGCGATATTCTTCCAATTGAATGGAAAACAGCCACTACAACTACTACAACAACTGGATCAACAACGACAACAACTACTTCGCCTGCAATTGATGGCTCGACAACAAAAGCCAACACATCAGATAATTATATGTTGCAACCGACAGCCCCTTCAACAGGATTGTTTGGAATCTTTGGAACCAAGAAAGCAACAACTGCAACCACAACGACAAGTCAATTTAAAAACGTAGATGAAAAGTCTGGTTTCAAACTTGCTATTGATGATGGTGTTACAAAAGTATCGCAAGGCGACACGGTGACGTTGAAAGTTCGTTACGAGAACAATAATGCAAAATTGTATAAAGATGGAACAATTAATATTTATCTCCCAGATCAATATATTGTAGACACAACCAACAAAGGAATTCACGATAAGGTAGACAATATGGTTTCTATTAATCTAAAAGAATTTCCTGCGGGAGGTTTTGGAACAGCGATCGTTATTGCGAAAGCAACAGGACGTTCTGGAAATCTTGATCAAGCAGTCAGCCAGGCAAGTCTAACTGTTGGTACGGTTACATTAAAAGTAACTGACATCGATGAGTATGGCGCAGGTACTGATTCATCTGGAAATGTTTTGGGTGCATCAGCTTCTGGAGCAGGATTCCTACCAGGTAAACTTATTGGATGGATTCTCCTTCTAATTGTGCTTGCGGCGATTGTAATCATTGGACGACGATATTTCGTTAAAAAGGATTACTAATCAAGCGAACTAACAAACAAACAGCTCTTGCCAGCACACCCAATGATTGATATTTTCTGATTGGTAAGAAACGAGCATAATGAGATAAAAACAAAAACAGCGATTCAACAACTTGGGTGTGTTGGCTTGCTGTTTTTTGTTTTTTTTGATAGGATGGCTTCGTAGGAAACAAGAACAATCTCCTGATGGTTTCTTGTTTGTTACACTCCCCTGTAGCTCAGCGGTAGAGCAATCGACTGTTAATCGATTGGCCGTAGGTTCGAATCCTACCGGGGGAGCCAGTTAGGGCAACTAGCCAATTCTAATACTAGATTGAACGGAGAAGCTATTGTAAAATATAGCTTTTCTTCGTTTATGGTCGGGTTCTGAAGTAGGTAATTCAAAAACTGTCTTTTTCGAGCTGGTTCAGAACTATTATCAAAAATTGTTTTAGCTCTGCGTGCTACAGAAATAACAGTAGCAACGGTATTTTGGTATTCGTAGTCTGCCTTGCTATGCTCAGACATTTCAATTTCAAGTGTTTGTACTTGGTCTTGTAACTCTTGATGTTTTTTGTCATATATATCCTTAGTAATACTCTGGTCTAACAAAGCATCAAGTAATCTATTTTGTTTTGCCTTAGTGTTATTATATTCGTTCTGTATCCGAGTTATCTGTGCCTTATGGAATACCACCTCAATTTCTGTAGTCTTTCTTAATTCATCTACGAGCTGATTCTGAGTCTCTTCAGATATGCTTTCAAAACGCTCTAAAACCTCATAAATCGGCTTCAGAAGGTCTTTTTCTGGTATATATATCCTTTTGCATATCCCTTTAGCATTTGTGCAAGAATAGTAAGTATAAGTAAGCCCACTCGGCTTTATTTTTGTTTGCCCACTTATTGAGCATCCGCAATTTTGACACTTTAATAACCCTTTGAAAATAAAATCCTTTGAGAGTGTTTTGTGTGGGTTTATATTACGTTTATTACGTATCTGTTGGCACTTATCAAAAAGTTCTTTAGTAATTAGTTTAGGATATTTGTGTGCATAGTTACCATATTTTTTAGACATAGCTATTCCACAGTAAAAACTATCCTTTAGGATATTTTCAACTCCGCTTTTTGATAATATATTTCCTTTGAGTGTTAATAATCCAAGCTCCGTCATTTTATTTCGTATAGCTTCAAGTGAATATTGGTCAGTTGCATATAACTCAAACATTTTCTGTACTAGAAATGCTCGTTCAGGGTCAATAATAATATCTTTGCGTAATCTTTTTTCAACATCAAGTTGTACGTTCAAGTACCCTAAACGAACAGCTCCTGTCCATTCGCCGTTTCTTCGTTTCTGTTCGAAAGCTCTTTTTACGTTATCACTAATTGCATTTGAGTAATAACTAGCCATTACCAAACTCATACTAAAACCACTCTTTTCAGTTGCAGAGAGTTTATCGCTAATGATTTGATTATCTGATACAAAATGTAACTCTATTTTTCCTTCAAGTGCTAATTGATATAAGTAAGCTACACGCTTATCAAATACATTTCTTGCTAATCGGTCTACTTTGTCGAAACAAACTGCAAGTTTTTCCTTTTTAATTATTTCGTCAATTCTTGAAATTACCTTCCCATCAAAATCATCTCTCTTTTCTTTATATGCACTTTCATCGAAGCTAAAAATATCTTTTTCAGAAACATCAAATCCTTTCCGTTCACAGTATTTTTTTATACGCTCAATTTGATTCTCTTCACGCTGATGAGACGTAGGTGGCTGTACCATTGTTCTGTCAGATGCGGTAAATGAATTAACAATCACACTACATGCAGAAGCTGCAACATTTTCGTCGATTGACGAGGAGGTTTATTTAAGAACTAATGACATAATACTCCGGTATATATTTTTTGCAATAGCGAAAATAGAGATATCAACAACTTTTTTATTTCCGATATGTGTGGTATAATATTTACATATAAAGTTATGATTTTACTGAATTAAATTATGAAAAAGAGCCCCTCTAAACGACAGATCAAATATGCATATGGTTTGATGAATTCAGATAAGACCAAATACCAGATCGCTATTGATGCTGGCTTTTCAGAGTCTACCGCACGAGTTCCCAAGTTGATTGAAAACAAAAAAAGCTTCAATTTAGCTATGGCATATGTAGCAGGAGAAATGGCTAACATAACAATGAAAATGATGTATGAGATAAAGAGTAGGGATATGTCTGAGATACCATTTAAAGAGCTTCTAGGAGCCGTAGAAACGCTCTCAAAGGTCCATGAACGATTTGCGTCTATGAGTGCAAAATGAAAGATCCTTGTTAATGAGGGTCTTTTTTGGTATCTTGAATATGTCTAAACCGTAATTAAATAAGTGTGTTTCCGACTAGTCAGACCTTCTGTCTGTTTTTGCCTAATTGTAAGTAAAAACGGGTAGTCGAGTTTATAATTAGGCTCTTTCGGGAACTTAGTTACGGTTTAGACGCCGCTTGACTACCCATTTTTGTTTTTCATAAACCAAAGTGGATTAAGCGATTATTAATTAAAATAATCCTTTTCGTTTTATGAAAAAATATCATTTAATGATCGCTACAGTACTCCTTGCTGTATTGATCTATCCATCCGTCACGTTCGCGTCATGGTGGAATCCCTTTTCCTGGTTTAATAAAAAACAAGAAGTGAGGCCTGTATTCACAGGGTTTGTGATGCCTCCGTCTTTAGAGGATAAAAAACCTATAGATAAAACTCCAGTAAAAGTAGTTACTCCACATAAAGAAAGCTCTCAGCCTGTTCAGAAAGTTCCACTTGTAAAAAGCTGTAAACCTGAATTGCAGATGCTGGATAAAGTTCCAACATGGGCAGAAGGTAATCTAAGAGGTTATTTCCAAAAGGTAATTGCATCAAATCCACCTCTTAATAATTTAGAGGCAATACGAACAGTATTAATTACTTACAGGGAGCAGATGATTAAAAGCTCGTCTGGACAAGTGGTCCCGGATTCAATTTTAAGAGATGAAAACGGAGAAAGAATACCGTTCACTGCAGGGCAACTAGGTAACATTGAAAGTTCTTATGGAGGTCTATATACTCAAGCAATCGAGGGTTATCTGCAATGGATTCAACTTAGTAATAAACTTATTATAGATAAAAAGGCAGACGGATGCTTAGACGGTCGAGATCTTTATGATTACATGTAATACATCTAGTAATTCGTTACATATATTGTCATATATGGCGAGCGAACGAAGACTAGTTTTTAATTTATTATGATTGCAATTATTACCCTTGTACTGATTATTCTATTTTATCTATTACGAGCATTCTGGCGATGGTATAAGACGGAAATTAATTGGTTATAAAAAAACTGACACAATAGTCAGTTTTTTATTTGCATGCCGGGATAGTCCCTTATTATGCCCCCGCCAATTCATTTTAGAAAAGAAGTTACTATTAGAAGCGATTTAATTTGAAATACGAACTTGCACATGCTGATTTAATGGTAAATAAATAGGATATTGTTCTCGAATTACTTGGGCTACATTAATCCGGTCCATCGGATTAGGAGATATATCTTCCACTGTTAGAACAAGAGCATAATCTTGTGAATAATCATCAGAATCAGCTTTTTCTCTTGCTGTTAAGTTTAGCCAAATTTCCCATTCACCTCCACTATAACTTGTACGAGAGGTATTTGAAAAAGTCTTCTCGAAACTTTTTATAGTATTCCATCGGGGACGATAATCATTTGGATTTGTAGTAAGTCCTGCACTGGTGTCAGTACCTCTAGAGTTTTTGTAATGAAGATTTGCTTCAATGTCCGCAAGGACATAATCTTTATGACCCAGCTCACTGATCATAGGGGTAAACACTAAAGTGCCTCTCACTCTAGTCATTTTACCGTGCTCAGCAAGTTCAGGAGGAATAATAAATTTTATTTTATGTTTATATACCTTATCTGCATCAGTCTGCTCATCATTTTTAATTGTTCCAGTATAAAAGAATGTGGCAGATGATTGTGCACAATTCAATGCATTATCAAAATCTGGCATACCAAATCCTACAAATCTTGCCTTATCGTCTGGATCTATACTTGAACCAATAGGTAATTCATAAGATGCAGAGTGAAGAAGTAATGCCTTTGCCAAGTCCATTGATTCTTTACCAACGCTTTTTAAATATGCATAAATTTGTGCAGTAATTCCACTTACAATAGGTGCAGCGTAACTAGTTCCGACACCTTCTGATATCTTATTAGGATGAAGAGCTAAGCTTTTGACACCTATACCCGCACAGTTCCCATAACCGTCGCAATTTCCGCCAAAATGAACTAAATCAGGTTTTCTTTGGCCTTTTAGCCCAGTTCTTGAAAAAGGAGAAGGTTCATTTATTTTAGCCATTGAACGACTGGAATCAGCGTCAGCAATAGAGCCGATACTTAACCCGTTCACCATATCTCCTGGAGATGTAATTAGGGACGCAGTTTCGGAAAGGCAGTCAGGATAATTTTTTAGAACATACGCTTGTTGATTACCCGCTGTTACAATAATGCACACCTTATGATTATAAGCTATGGAATCTAATTCCCGTGTAAAAAATGATTTTGTTCCGGAAGCCAATGAATCATCATTTTCATTATTTAATGAGAGATTAAAAACTTTTACATCTTTATAAACAGGATTATTAATTACATTTAGAATGGCATCTCGTATTTCCTTGTCGTTCGCACCTGTATTTTTTCGCATTATCTTCATGTCGAGTATCTTTGTTCTAGCTGTAAGCGTTTTCAAATTCCTGATTTGGTTTTCAATATCATTTCCAAATATTGTACGCCCTGCAACAAATGTCCCATGAGACAGATCTTCTTGAGTAGTGTCTTTAATAAAATCTTCAGTATCAATAATGAGACTTTGAATAAATGGATGATTGAATACACCACTATCGACGATTGCTACTTTTGCATCAAGTGACGGTTCAATAATATCTACTGAATTAAGGTCAAATTCAAGGGGTAATTCTTGGGATGCAAAAAAGTTTATAGATTTTTCTATACGTACAATTGGATTTCTGGGATCTTCTGTTGATATTTCGTCAATAAATCTGGATGCAAAAGAGCCATATATAACCTTAGCCCCTGATTCTGAAACAAAGTATTCTGTTTCCGTCAAAGTCTTTTCTTTTATATCTAAGGCAACTCTCTTGGCTTCCTCATTTGAAAGTACGTCAGCTAGGAAAAGATATGCTTTAAATCTTCCTTCACCAACTTTAGGGGAAAATGTTAATTTATCTTTCTTCTTAATAAGGCCAATTTTATTTATGGCTGAAAGCCATGCACTATCATTTTTATTTTTCCCGACAGTTAATTTCTTAATAGATGACTGGAATGATGCTAAGTTTTCTGATGTCGAAGAGGCCAGAAATGTTTTATCAGAAATTTGCCCATATATATCGATATGGTTTTTATCAAGAAGTGCTCGTGGTTGGGAAGTTTTTGCCAGAGCTCCTTCATGAAATTGAATTTCAAAAAATAGTCTGTTTCCAGAGGAAACTGCAGGTATATCAAGACTTACTGCTTTTTTAATAATAACATCAGCCTCTTTTGCTCGATCAGATTTATGTTTATTAAATTGTTTTCCAGGTATACGCATAATCGGAGCACTTCCTCCGCCAGTTTTTTTACTTTTTACATTATTTTCTTCAGGGATTTGAAATATTGGGTTTAAAAGTTCCATATAATTAAATTGTAGTACTACTTATGTTATGCAAGGTCGACGTTGCTATGCCGGTTATCTTCTCTAATTCCTCGTAGGTATATTTGCGTGCATCGACTTTTCTCAAATATTTTATTGCCTTAATTAAATTTTGTCTTTTTTCACCTTTTAATTTTTCAGCATTTCCTACATTCGCTATTAAAAAACTTTCAACAAGATGTTTCTGTAAATTATTTTCCTGCTTTAATAAGTCCTTTCTTAAAGATCGATTTATCATTTGTTTGATAACTGCACCAGACAAGTTTTCAGATAGGTCAGCCAATAAGTCGAAATCTAATTCTTTTCTATCTCCAAGGTAAAGAGATAATAGTATTTTTCGGGCATTAATGTCGGGAGTATCCATCTTAAGAGAGTATGCAAATCTTCGCCATACAGCTGGATCAAGTAAGTGACCATGGTTGGTAGCGGCTACAAGAATCGTGTTAGGATTTAATTCATCAATATTTTGGAGAAGAACAGTTACTACTCGCTTAAGTTCTCCCAATTCTTGTGCATCATCCCTATGTTTTGCTATGGCATCAAATTCGTCTAATAAAAGAATGCAGTCTTCCTTTGAAGCTTCTTGGAATATTGTTTTCAGGTTCTTACCTGTTTCTCCTAAGTAAGATGAAACTAAAGCATCAAGATTTACATGATAAATGGGTAAATTTAGTTCTCCTGCTAGTACATATGCAAACAATGTTTTACCAGTACCCGGGGGGCCATGTAATATCAATCGACTATCATTAGCTAGTCCATGTTTTTCGAGAAGTGCTCGCTTTGTATAATTCTCAATAATTTCATTCAAAATATTTCGATTTGTATTTGAAAGAACTATTTTACTGGAATCAATTTTAGATTTGCGAATTTCAAATAAACGTCTATCCATCGAAGGGGGATTAATACTTGATGGCTGAAAGGAAACTGGAGAATTATCTTTAGTAGGTCTTGAATATAGTTCACGTAATTTTTTTGCAAACTTATATTGTTTCTTTTTTTCTGCATTTTTAATTACTATTTGTAAAATATCATCTACCATTTTCTGATCATTTTTTTTGAAAGCATTTATTAAATCTAATAGAAGATCTGTCTGGTTCATATACTCTATTTTATCCAAAAAACGATTTAAAAGCAATTATTGGATGAATAAGAAATAAACCTTTATAAATAAGAATAAATATGAGATATTATCTATCCAATAAATATAAGAATCACTTCTATGACACCTCCGTCAGGAACGACGGTAATTCCTTCATAAAGAAAATATGATGACTTTCCTCAAGTATCGCAGTTCTAACAGCCCTGAACTGGGCGAGCTAATCAAAAAACATCTGTTTTATATAGGTGTTTTTTGTTACCCCTTGTAGATAATCGAATCTGTGATACAGTTTTGGTATGAAAAAAAAGTTAATTTTTTTTGGAATAATTATCTGTATAATCATTGGTTACATTTTTATTAAAGTATCTAACAATTATGAACCCTCAAGAAGCATTGAACGTAGAGTAAAATCCACTATATTTCAAATGCGTAGTCAAGCAGAAATTATTTATCAAAAAAGCTCTCCAGGATCATATGAAAATCTCTGTTCAGACAATGAGACTAAATCATTACTCTCTAATATAAAGAAAATCACTATAAAATGTTTTAGTGACTCTGATTCATGGGTGGTTGCTGTTAATGTAAATGTTAAAAAAACGAGTTCATATTATTGTTCCGATAGTAATATTTCTGAAGAAATTAATGAGGCTCAATATAACAGTATTATGGGTGCAGATACTCTTTGTGGTAAAAATGATAGAAATACAATAGATACCCAACCAGTACCAGTAGTAGAAAATGATGCAAATAATTCATGTAAAATGAACTCCGATTGTTCTTGTAAGAATTTTAATGGTGCAACATTCATTCCAGGTTCTACTCCAGGACAATGTGACTTAGAAACTAATACTTGCAAAACTTGTTATTATAGATAGTTACCATAGTTACCTTACATTAGTATACAACCCACTAATCTCCCAATCTCCAACGAACAGGTTCGAAGTGTAACCGATAGGCGGAGCTAATCAAAAAACACCTGTTTTATATGGGTGTTTTTTGATATTGACTTAA
>CAYQCC010000003.1:0-71486 GCA_964415895.1 uncultured Candidatus Saccharibacteria bacterium
CCCGCACAAACATAAAAACCACTTCGGTGGTTTTTATGTTTGTGCGGGATAGAAAGCCAAAAATTTGGCTTTCGTGAGGGACGAGAAAGCCGGAGCGTTATGTGAGTTTTCGGAGCAGAGCGGAGAAAGGCGAACATCGCGAGGCGGGGTCGAGAAAAATTTTCGTTAGAAAATTTATTCGTGACCGAGTCCTCTATTACACAAAAAAATAAAACACCGTTTCGGTGTTTTATTTTTTATCTTTAATTTCTTTCAGAATATTAAAAATCTGATCCAGTTTATCATCCTCGATTCGAGCAAGACGTGTTTGCAGTTCTTCAATTTCCTCTTTTGCACGACGATTAGTTTCATAATCTGCTTCTGCTTGGGTTCGGTCACGATCGGCAGAACGATTCTGCGACATCATAATGATTGGTGCTGCATAGGCTGCTTGAGTTGAGAACAAGAGATTCAATAGAATAAATGGGTATGGATCCCAGTGCTGGATCACTCCGATTACATTTGCAGTCATCCATACTAGTACAAAAATACTTTGTATAATAATGAATTTCCAAGAACCCATTCCAGCAGCAACCTGATCTGCTAATTTTTCACCCCATGTACGCGTATCTGCATCTTCTGCATGCCAATTTTTTTTCGGAAGTTCCATAATGTGTTTGATTACTCTGCTAAATAGTTTACTGCCGTCGACATGACCGGCAAATATAATGGCAAAACCTCTACTGGAATTTGAACAATGATTTCCTCGTCCAGAAATTCTGTTGGAATAATATCAATCGGACGGACTGATGTATTAGCTTTGATTCCTAAATACTGTGCAATTCCTGAAATAGATGCCCCAATTCCATATAAGTAGAACTGGCTTTCAGATGCATGATAAAACGAATGCTGATAGTTTGCAGATGAACATGCTGTTTGAACCTGTCCGATACTTTCAACTACTGGTTTCAGTGTTGTAAGAAGCGCTGCTAACACCTCCTTGTCTGGGTGCATATGCAAGATTCCATATTGATGAATAATGCGTTCTGCTTCTGCGCGCGTAATCTTTAATTTTGTTTCAATAATTTTAATTAAATCGTTACTTCCTATCTGGCACCATGACGAAGCAATAACCTTTCCTGCTTGAACCATACTGACGTGTGTTGTGTGACTACCGATTGAAATTGTTCCGTAGGCAGATTCTTGGTTAATATATTTTGCGAGTTTGTGAATCGCAAAACTTGATATATCAATATGATCGATTACAAATCCTGCAGATTCCAAGAGTTCTGGAATATATTTAAATTGCAAAGGTCGTGCCACTGATACATGAATGTCGTACCCCTGCACTGTTTCGCCGATAACTTCGTAATCTGAAATCATATCGGATTCTGAGAATTCAGGGTATTCAATCAATAGTTTTTCCAAATATCGTTCGATTGTTTGTTGTAGTGATTTTTCAGATCCACTACCAAACACAGAACGTGGAACAACCGTATGAAAAACGGTCACATAACGATCTGGAATAACGATATGAATTTTATGAAATCCATATTTTTTACGCACGTCTTGTAATCGTTTAATTATCAAATGATCTTTGATCAAAACATTTCGCTCATCAAATAATTCATCTGCAATTCGTTCGCTAAAAAAGTTTACAAGATCAATTTTCTTTCCAGTTTTTTGTACGTGAAAAAAACGAATAAATCGATCGTCCAACATGCAGGCGACAGAATCGTGGGTTTTTGTAAGCAGTGCCATAGATGGGTAAAGTATAACACGAATTTAGTTTAAACAAATAAAAAAACCTGACTATAATCATGCTTTTTATTATCTTACTTTGCTGCCTGGCTCGACAGGTGATTCAGGAATTAGAAATATTGGAGCATCATCACCTACTGCCATCAACATTCCATTACTTTCCAAACCTCGAATAGTTCGTGGTTCCAAGTTCACAATGTACAGGACTTGTTTTCCGATCAATTCACTGTAATCAGGATAATACTCGCGAATTCCTGACAAGATCTGACGAACAGGAACTGTTGTTCCATCTGCCATTTCAAAGTCTTCTGTTTTTAATTCTTCGGTAAATTGGATAAGAAATTTCAATAGCTTGTCAGCACCTTCGATTTCCTGGATATCTCGGATTGTTCCAATGCGAATATCCATCTTTTTAAATTCATCATAAGTTACGTATTCCATATAATTGTTTTATAGCACGGATAGAGACAATAAAAAAGCTCCCTCCTGCGAGACAGCCTCTTAGTATGCCGATAGTATCGAATTATTTCATTTTAAACTCAGTGCATACTGATTTGTTTTTTCGAGCGGTGAACCTGCCATGTATTCATTTAACCTTCCTATGTTGTCTGTATTCAGACTGTAATAGGACTGGGTTTTTCCGCCACTTTTTTTAAGTAAATCCCACTCAACCATTTTTTCTAAATGTTCTCTTACGGTTGAAAGTGGGTCTCTTGTCATCTTATGAATTTCCTGTGCCTGTATGCTTTTATTTTCATATATTATTCTTAATAAAGTTATAGCATCTGCACTTGCAAGGAATTTCAACTTTGCAACAAGTTTTTTAAGAGAATCTTTATCAACTCTATATGATTCCATTTTGTTAAGGTTTGATTGAACGTATATAATCACACTATATATACATTGTCAATCTACTTATTCCCTTCCAAAAATCGCTGTAAAATACTTGCTGCAGCTTGAGCGTCAATTGCTTGCTGAACGGGCTTCTTTGTTCGGTTGCGCGACGTACGTTTTTCAATACTTTTTGAAAAATCGAAACTCTTTAAAAAATGAGATGTGAAACGCTCTTCCTCCATATGGATTTTCTTTCCCGAAAGCTTTTCCAGTTCCTCGACAAACACATCGATGTCATCCTGGATGGCGTTCCTGTTTCCGTGCGTATCCGTCGATTTTCCTACCACAATTGCATCAATCGATTCCGTTCGTATGATATCAAGAATCTCCTCGAACAGCCTAGGAGAATTTCCAAGGATCACTCTAGGGAATGCGATTGTGCCACCATCATCAGACACGGCAATGCCTATTCTTTTCGTTCCATAATCAATTCCCATGTATTTCATGGGTTTACTATAGCATACGAAATACAAATGTGGGATTTGCTGCGCAAATCCCACATTTGTATTTCTGCTTGTATTTTCCAGACAATTTGATATAGTAGCCACGCATAACCTGCACCAATTCACGGAGGCGTGGATGAGTGGTTTAAATCAACAGTCTTGAAAACTGTCGACTCGAAAGGGTCCGTGAGTTCGAATCTCACCGCCTCCGCATAGTGATACAAAACTCTTCGTTTTGATGATTTAACCCTTCGTATGTAAGGGTTTTTTCATTGCCGAACCCCTCAAAATTGCTCTGTATCATTTTTATCCCAGAAAAGAATACTTCTATTGATTTTTTACTGTAAAATATGAGTTTTTCTTCATCCCATACTATGTTCGAACCCAGTGCAGTTAACACTCTTCTTTTTGCTTCATACGAACCGTTTTCAATTGTGTTTATTACTGATGATGCAACATCTGTTATTTCATCTAGTTTTTTTACCCATTCAGTATTTACTGGCTTTGAATTATAAATATCGGAGTATTCAATATCTATCTCTGCCAAGAAATCATCTCGTTCTTCTTTTGTAAGTGAGCCTTCAATAAATAATCTTGTGGCTCGTTTCTTTTTATCATCATACTGCTGTTTTCTTTTTTCAATATCTTCAATTTTTCGTAGACCATCTTTTACTTCCTGTTCAGCTATTTCGTGAATATATTTCTTACCCCAATCAATGAAAGGGCTTGGAGTAGAGAGGTTGTCTTTTGCGTACTGAATAAATTCAGTATTTACTCTCTCTTCAGTCACAGAATGATATTCAAGTTTTTTCTTTTTCTTTCGGTTATCAAAATAATACTGTTGTATAAAATACTTAGGGTTTTCGAGTGTTGAAATTCGTTTGTTACATTTTGGACAGTGAGTTTTATCTCTATACGCAAATTTATGTTTGCAGTCGCACCATAGTTGTACTTTGATGTCCTGAGAAAGAGTGTATCCTAGTGACGAATTAATAAAACCTGTATAGGTCATTTCGTGTTTTTGGTTTTTAGGCTTGTTTCTACCACCCAATATCTGCTCAATCTTGTTAAAATTGGTTTCGGTAATCATTCTTGGTAGGTTACTATCGAGCGTATGTCTCTCACCTTGAACATAAAAGAAACCTGCGATAACTGGATTATGGAGAAGTTTTCCAATATATTCTCGAGTGACAAAATTTCCTCCTAAATTTTTATGTTTCGCTGTTGTAAGTTTTAATTCTTCAACGGCGTATTTATGAATTTTTGTAATGGAATATCTCCCTGAAAGAAATTCCTCTAAAAGTTTTTGGACTTTCCAAAAACGTTCATCATCCACATACCACCAACGTGTTCCTTTTTCTCCCTGTTTTGAATTTAGGTAACCAATAGTTGCAAGTCCTGAAGGTAGCCCCATTGTACGAGCCTTGTCTCGCTGTCCTCGTTTTACATCTCTACTGAGTGCTAGGGAATACTCTTTTGATGCACCAAATTTCTGTGCTATGACTGATACGTCGGAACTGTCATCCCAGACTTCAATGTTGTCATCACAAACAGTAATAATCATCAACTTGCCTTCACTCAAAAGGTCAATGAGAATACCTCCTTCGGTCATATTGCGAGCGATACGGTTCAAGTGCCACGCTAAAATACAGTTTATTTTTCCTGAAAAAATATCACTCAACATTTGAGTAAACAGTGGTCGCTTGTGTGCATTTTTTGCAGAGCGAGCTTCTTGGTATTTTGATATTGCTGGAGTGAGAGTTTTATGTTTCTCTCTCACTTTGTTTATTGCGTCTTCTTGTCCCTCAAGTGATAGTACCTGTCTCTCTCCGTCTCGAGAAGATTTTCTCAAGTATTCAGCAATCTTTAAGTTTTTATTTTCTAGTTTTTCCATATAAATTAAACAAAAATGAGGTAACGACTTGGTTTCTTTTAGTTGCTACACCAGAGAAAAAGTCATTACCTCGTTTTTATTTACAAAAACATTTTTTAATAAGTCTCAAATACGATGTTCTTGTAATTCTCTGATGTAGCACTGCTAATATAGCATTTTTCTTTATCCTTTCCAAAGGGAGGCTAAAAGCCTGTGTTTACCAGTCTTTTTACCCAACTACTCGATGATTATTTTCGTTCTCATCTGATAACGTAGAAACAATAGTTTCCCTATTCAACATCACTGTAACCGTGACGTCACTCTTGCCCCTGTCGGTAGCTTAGCGTCGGGTAGGATTATCATTTTACGCTGTTCCTATTTACCCCGCTTTGTTCTTTATCCCCACCAACTAGGGTTCCTGCCCTAGCCATCAGCTATAAAGTCTTCACATTTAACGGCATCCAAGGGGTGGCTGTGAAGTTCGCCTACCATTTCCCCTCAGCAAATCGAGCTAATACTAGCTCTGAAATAAACACACTATGTTCATTTCAGAACAAACATTTAAGCTTCTAAAACACGAATTTTTAAGTCTTCTACCATAGGAACAATAATTGAAAGTCCAATTTCATTTATCTCCTCATCTGTTAATGCTCCATCAAAGTCCTCACCGAAAGTTTTTCGGAGAGCAATTCGTAAATCTTCAATTGCTTTCTTTGATAAATGCATAAATAAAAACACAACGTAGTGTTGTGCTTTTATAGTAAACCCATATCGTTATTGTTTATTAAACTAAATCTGGGACCCACATTTAGTATTTTTTATCAATTTCTTTTTTTATTTTAACAATATGCTGTTTATCAATATGGATTTTATGTTTTCCTAATTCTTTGGATATTTCAACAAGTGTTTTTCCTTGAGATTTTGAAATAACTTCTTTAATTTTTGAGGTTTTTGGATTATTTTTTACCTTTTTATTCTTATATAAATTTGTCGTTATGTGTTGTCTCAAAAGTGGCTTTATGTCACTTTCAAAGTGTTTATCGATAAAGTTAATTAAGTCATTTTTGGTTATTTCTGGGTGTAATAAAATACCAACTGGCTTTTCGTTAAATAGGTCCTTAGGTGTTCCTATACTTTCTTCAAACCATTCAAAATCAACCACTTCCTGTAATCCATACCTATTGTAAAATTCTGTAATCTTCTCGCTCCAATCAAAAGATATCTGATTAAAAAATAGGTAGTAAGCAACGATACTTGGTGTAAAAATTGTTATAGGTTCAATGTGTCCTTTGAGTATATTTTCTTGTATCTCTTGTCTTATTTTTTGTGCTAAGTTGTTGTTTGTTTTCTTATCTTTAGTAAGCAGTTGAGTGGGAAGAAAAAGAAGGTGTTCTTCTTCGGACAGGATAATATATTCATCTTCAGTTATTTCAAAACCATCTTCGGGGATATGGTATTTCTGTCTCATTTCCATAATTTTGTTCACAAAAAATGGTGAGTACATAAAATCCTCTAGTACTTTCAAAACTTTTTTAGTTGTTTGAGGGAGCTCCTTTTTCTTTGGTGTAGCATTTTTCATACCCCTATAATAGCATTTTTGTCTTTATTTTTGAAGAAAATTATGATACATTTATATTGCTCAACAAACAAATTTAGTGCATTTCCTGCGAAGGCAGTTTTTGTCGTTGCTCGTCCACGGTATTGGCATTCCAATATGAGGAAGATGAGCAATGGCAGAAATGCTTTGTTTGTTGAGCACCTCATTAATTGGGGTGCCAATACTTTGTATTAAGAAGACAAGGTTTGCACCCATTGCAACCTTATGAAATATATTTATATATTCTTAATCGCAGTATTGGCAAATCTCACTTTTCAAACAAACGCCTTTGCGTATGATTACTATTCCGACAACGGAATGAACTACAGCGATGAACAGTTCAAAAGAGATATGAAATCATATATTGATGAACAAATGACCAGACAAGAAAATCAAGAATTACTAGACCGTATTCGCTCGAAAGGCAATGGTCACACTGATACCGATATTCAGATACTTCAAGAAAAGTTTAACCAACAACAAAAAGACAATCAGATGACATTAGACCAAATGAAGCAGATGGTTGATAGTGTAAATGCAGATACGGCTAAATTACTACAAGAAAAAGAAACGTATCAAAATACTCGCACTTTTTGTTTATCATTAGCAGAAAAATATGCTGTATCTGGAGCTACGAGTGACCTTGTGACAAATTGTAGAAAATACAATGTTGAAATACCGCTAGAGAAAAAAGTTACGACCGTTGCAGGAAAAGAAAGTGTAAAAGAGGAACCAAGAGAACAAACACTTGATGAAATTCTTGCCAGTCCAAGTAGTTCAACAACGCCTATAGCTCAAGAGGTGTCACAAAAGCAATCATTCTTTAAGCGTGCAGTTTCTCATATTAAGGGCTGGTTTTCTTGGTTACGTTAAGCTACTTTCTGCTCAGTGACCGAATACGATATTTGCCCGAATTTGATGGTGTTTTGTTAAAATAAGTAATTGGTACATTTTAAGATGAAAAACCTTATGAAGAGGCAAATAAGTGGCTTCTAGGTGGGTATCATATTATAGGCTTACTGTCTAAAACTTATTATACCTGTCTTGGTTAATCTTCCTTATTTTTTTGTACGCATCCTGTCTAATCCTGTGGAGTTTTTGGTACTATATTTATATTATCTATTCTTATCTCTTCTACCCTTGGGTTCCCCTTGGATTTCCCTTGGGTCTAGTATCTCTGGTCTAATCTTACGCAAAGTATCTGTATTTTCAGGTCTAATCTTGCATAGATTTTATATAGACTTTCTAGTCTAAGACTGTTTTAAGAGTTTCTACTACCTGTAAATTTTCTCTTAGTGCCTTCTTTACTTCAGCCTCTAATACGTCTTTCCCTTTGTGGATAACCTTATTTCTAACATCTTTATACGAAGAACACCAGTTAGTCCACAACGACTGGTTTTTATTTTCTAAGGTAAATCCAGTAACTTCTCTTAAAACTTCTTTTAATCTTGTTTTTGTTTTCCAGTTATCGTCTTTAGATATAAAATCTATAGCCTCTTGCTCAGTTAAACCTTTATTCTTTTGCAGTTTATCAACAAGAAAGTTTTCAATAAAAATCTCAAGACCTTGATAGGATTGAACAACTGCTAATGCGTAGTTTTTATGATTAAAGGAGTTTTCAGCATCCAGCAAAAGTAAGTTATACAGGTCTGGCTTTTGACCCTCTTCAAGCATTTTTTCTATTGCCTCAATTTCAACTTTTGAGCGATTTATAGTTGCCGTTTCTACATTCATTGGAAGAAGATATAAGCCTTGATTTAGTTCAGTGAAATAAATCATATTTATACTTAGCGTACCCAATCTTGTTATGTATTCTTGCTTAGTGGTAAATCGATAACTATCAATAAGTTTATTTACCGCATCAAGGGCTTTTTCATTGACCGTGTCTATAACTTTTTCTGATAGCTCTTTATTCTCGAGGTCTTCTTTTTTGACTTCTAAGTTGAACTGAATATATAAGCGAGTAAATCTGAAAATACCGTTTGTGTCCTTAATTTTTTGAAGGTTGATGCCTGTGTAATTTTGTTCCCAGCCATCACTAGGGTCAATTGGCATTTTAGGAGTAAGGAATTCACTGTCTTTTAAGTATGTAATTCTATCATCTGCGTAGAAATCAACTTCATCGGACGGTTTTCCGTCTGAAATAGCTTTTTTTGTCCAAATCTTTTGAGGTGTTAAAAGAGCAGCATCATCAGGGGTGTGTAATAAGACTTCAAGGTCATAATTGTTTGGTATATGTAGACAGTAAGGTAGATGAGCTTCAACAAATACATTTCCGTAATCGAAATCTTTCATTGCATTTCTGCCATTAAAACTAAAAAAAGATTGTGCTACAAAAATACCACTTCCTCCTGTTGGGGATGTTTTTGTGATTTCAGTAAGCAATACAGATTTTGCATCATCTTCATTTAATTGTTTAAAGCTTTCATCTAATAAAGCATTAAAATTAATGAACTCGCCAGTTAAGCCTGATTTTGCTTGCATATTAATATGGACCACTTTTCGTTTGTATGGGTCTGACATAATTCATTCATTATATCATTTTTAGGCTAATTTGTAGTGCTATGCAAAATTATTTAGCAAGCTATAAAACCATTATTTTCTAGTAAAATGATGGTTTTTATGGTAAAA
The DNA here is from genome assembly GCA_964415895.1 of uncultured Candidatus Saccharibacteria bacterium. Lineage (GTDB taxonomy): Bacteria > Patescibacteriota > Minisyncoccia > Phycocordibacterales > UBA1006 > CALMMZ01. The sequence goes on from CAYQCC010000003.1 coordinate 9,179, forward strand.
TAATACTATTATGTTCGAACAAACTTTTAAAAATATCGATGATATTTTACATAAAGATGCAGGCTGTGGAAGTGAGCTTGATTATGTAGAGCAAACCTCTTGGGTGTTGTTTTTGAAGTATCTTGATGATTTAGAAGAGGACCGAAAAACCGCATCAGAACTTGATGGAAAAAAGTATCTTCCTCTCATTAAACCTGAATACAAGTGGAGTGTTTGGGCAACACCAAAACGTAGCGACGGCAAGGTGGACCATAACGCAATGACAGGCGATGATTTGTTGGATTTTGTAAACGTTAAACTCTTCCCTTATCTTAAGGGATTTAAAAAATCTGCTGAAAATGCTGATACCTTGGAATATAAAATCGGAGAAATCTTTAGTGAAATCAAAAACAGAATACAATCAGGATATAATCTACGTGAAGTAATCAATCTGATTGATACGCTACGTTTTCGTTCTGATAGCGAAAAGCACGAGATGAGCCACCTCTATGAGGCTAAAATTCAAAATATGGGTAACGCAGGGCGTAATGGTGGTGAATACTATACACCTCGTCCACTCATTACTACTATCGTGCGTGTTGTTGGTCCAAAAATTGGTGACAAGATTTATGACGGAGCAGTAGGAAGTGCAGGCTTTTTGTGTGAAGCATTTGAGTATCTAAAAAATAGCAAAAGCCTGACTACAAAAGATACCGAGATTTTACAAAAGCAAACATTCTATGGGAAAGAGAAAAAGTCTCTCGCATATATCATTGGTATTATGAATATGATTTTGCACGGTATTGAAGCGCCAAACATTATCCATACCAATACACTTGCAGAAAATCTTGCAGATATTCAAGAAAAGGACCGTTACGATGTGGTTCTTGCAAACCCTCCTTTTGGTGGAAAAGAACGCGCAGAGGTCCAACAAAACTTTCCCATAAAAACAAGCGAGACAGCATCGCTTTTCTTGCAACATTTTATCAAGATTTTACGTGCTGGTGGACGTGCGGGTATTGTCATTAAAAATACATTTCTTAGTAACACTGACAATGCCAGCATTGCGCTTCGTAAGCAACTCCTCGAAAACTGTAACCTTCACACGGTACTTGATTTGCCAGGTGGGACCTTTACGGGTGCTGGTGTTAAAACAGTTGTGTTATTTTTCCAAAAAGGAACCCCTACACGCAAGGTGTGGTTTTATCAATTAAATCTCGACCGTAATTTAGGAAAAACTAATCCATTAAGTGAAAAGGATTTGGCTGAATTTGTAACACTACAAAAAACCTTTGCTGACAGTGATAATTCGTGGAATGTTGATGTTTCTACTATCGACCAAAATACTTTTGATTTGAGTGTAAAAAACCCTCATAAAAAGGAAGAGAAAGGATTTCGTGAACCAAAAGAGATTTTGAAAGAAATTGAAATACTTGATAAGCAAAGTAAAGATATAGTCGGGGGTATTCTGAAGTTAATCAATCCTTAAGATATATGCTTACAAATACCACAACAAATACATTTAACTTATCGCAAGATAACATTGAAGATATTGCAATTAATACTTCAAATGACGGAGAAACCTGCTATATTTCGAGAGCAGACAACAGAACCATATTTTATGGTGATTTTATTATTTACGATGGACCAAAAGTAAAAAAGTGTTGTAGTGTTACCTTTCAAAAAAGTAGCAAGACGACAAAGTTTATACCTAGATTGGTTTTTTATAAAATCAACCAAGAAGGTAATATCGTAGACACGAATAGTCAGAAAGTAAACATTGAATTTAATCAATCAGAAACAGGGCTATTTGAGTTTTGGAAGCTAATCTCATTCCTTAAGGGGTATAAAGACTTGATTGATGTCGGTGACTTTGATGAAAAGTATAAAGTTATTGATAATTCTTTGTACATTGCAGAATTTAAAAATAAACAAGAATTTGATAAGGTACAAGAATTAAAAAAGCTAGATATTGATGAGGATACTCTTAAATCATATTTAGCAGATAAACGAAAAGATGATTTAGTTTTATTTGCACAACTTTTAGCCGATAATAAGGCTAGAGAAGATTATCGAACTCAATACAATGTTACAAAGCAAGGAGATGAGGCAATATGGCATCATTTCTTAAAAAATAGAACTTGGATATTGGGCTTAAATACAGAACTTAAGTTTATTCAGGACTTTGCCGATGAGGTCCACGTTGGTAATCCTGATACAACAAACAAAGGAAATCCAACCACTGATTTAATGGGTATTTCAGACTATACCACCCTTGTTGAGCTAAAAACCTCTGAAACTAAGTTCTTTACAGAAACTAAAACATCAAATTCTCGAGCTGGTACTTGGTCTTTTTCCGCAGAGTTTATTGAGGGTATAAGTCAATGCTTATCTCAAAAAAATAGTTGGGATAAAAATCAGGGTTCTAAGCAATTAGTTGTTGATGGAAGCGTTAAAGACCAAAACGTTTATAGAACTACTGACCCAAACACTGTATTTATTATCGGAAACAAAGAAAAAGAATTACCCAAAAACCAAACAACTCCAGATATTCTCGTAAAAAGAGATACACTTGAAAGATTTCGTCGAAATAGTCGAAATGTTGTTATCATTTCATATGATGAGCTTTACCAAAAGGCTTATTATATAGTTCACCATACAACTGCTCCAGATTTGGTGTACGATAATGAAAAATTATCAGAAGACACTAATAGTATCCCATTTTAATTTATGAAAACTAACTGGGAAATAAAAAAGCTAGATGAATTATACAGGGTTGGCTCGAGTAAACGAGTGCTAAAGTCTCAATGGAAAACCAAAGGGGTGCCTTTTTATAGAGGTAGAGAGATAACACGTCTTTCCAATGATGGTTTTGTTGAAAATGAGTTGTATATTTCTGAAGAGCACTATACTGAACTTTTAGAAAAAACAGGTGTTCCAGTTGCTGGGGATATTGTTATTACTGCAATTGGGACAATCGGAAATACGTATATAGTTCGTGATACAGATAAGTTTTATTTTAAAGATGCGAGCGTTTTGTGGCTTAAAAAAATCTCCGATGTAAGTAGTGAGTTTTTGAGATATTTTTTGAAATCATCATTATTTTTCAATCAATTAAGCAAAGGAAATGGTGCAACCGTTGACACCCTAACAATAGAAAAGTTGCAAGGAATTAAACTACCCTTGCCCTCTTTAATTGAACAAAAACGCATTGTTTCCATTCTAGATAAAGCTTTTAGTGAAATTGAAAAAGCAAAAACAAATGCTGAGCAAAACCTCAAAAATGCGAAAGAGCTTTTTGAAAGTTATTTACAAGGGGTGTTTGAGAATAAAGGTGAAGATTGGGAAGAGAAAACATTAGGAGAGGTTTTAGTAAAAACAGAAACTGTTGACCCAACCAAAAAACCAAATAAAGAGTTTATTTATCTTGATGTTTCAAGTGTAAATAAGGAAACCAAAGAAATTGAAAATGCTACCGTTTTGCTTGGCAAAGATGCACCAAGCCGAGCTAGAAAGTTGGTTAGAACTAACGATGTTATTTTTGCTACTGTTAGACCAACTCATAGTAGAGTTGCTCTAATTACTGATGAGTATGATGAACAAGTTTGTAGCACAGGTTATTTTGTTTTAAGAGCAAAGGATTTTCTTAATAATAATTTTGTGTTCTATTTTCTTCTTACATACGGTTTCAATAAACAGATGGAAAAACTTCAAAAAGGAGCAAGTTATCCTGCTGTAACTGATGCAGAAGTCAAAAGCATTGTAATACCTTTTCCAAAATCAAAAGAAGAACAACAAGCAACCATTCAAAAATTAGATACCCTGCGAGCCGAAACCAAAAAACTTGAAGAAATATACAGAAATAAAATTACAGACTGCGAAGAACTCAAAAAGTCGATTTTACACAAAGCCTTTACTGGCGAATTATCAACCCCTAACTAATCAATTCATATGAACGAAGCAGAAACAAGAGCAGAAATGATTGACCCAAAACTAACTGCCCTCGGCTGGGGTGTTGTTGATGGTTCAAAGGTACTCCGTGAATACAACATTACCGCAGGAAAAATAAAGGTTGGAGAAAAGAGGGGTAAGCCAATGATTGCTGACTATGTATTGGTCTACAAGGGCGTAAAATTGGCTGTTATTGAGGCAAAATCAGTAAAATTAGATGTGAGTGAAGGTGTGGCACAAGCAAAGCAATATGCGCTCAAACTAGGTATTCGTACTACCTATGCAACTAATGGTAAAGAAATCTACGCAATTGATACGATGACAGCTGATGAGGGTTCTGTGGATACTTTTCTGTCACCAGACGAGCTATGGAATAAAACATTCGAGGTACAAAATGAATGGCGAGAAAAGTTCGCATCGGTCCCATTCGAGGATAAAAGTGGTTCGTGGTCTCCACGATATTATCAAGAGCTAGCTGTTAAAAACACCCTCGAAGCAGTTGCGAATGGTAAAAACAGAATACTCCTCACACTGGCAACAGGTACAGGTAAAACTGCTATTTCATTTCAAATTGCGTGGAAACTATTCCAAACTCGCTGGAATTTGTCAGATAGTGGTACTCGTCGTCCGCGTATTCTATTCCTTGCGGATAGAAACATATTAGCGGACCAAGCTTTTAATGCCTTCTCTGCATTTCCTGAAGACGCACTGGTACGCATTAATCCCAAGGAAATACGCAAAGGAGGTAAAGTTCCCACAAATGGAAGTATTTTCTTTACCATATTCCAAACGTTTATGAGTGGAACAGATAGTGAAGGAAACCCTGCTCCGTATTTTGGAGAATATCCGCCAGATTATTTTGATTTTATTATTATCGATGAGTGTCACCGCGGAGGTGCAAATGATGAGAGTAATTGGCGAGGTATTTTAGAGTACTTTTCACCAGCGGTACAGCTCGGTCTGACAGCTACACCAAAACGAAAAGATAACGTTGATACCTATAAGTACTTTGGTGAACCAGTATACATCTACTCACTCAAAGAAGGTATTGATGACGGATTTTTGACACCGTTTAAAGTGAAGCGTATCAAAACAACACTTGATGATTATATCTATACGAGCGATGACCAAATCGTTGAGGGTGAGATTGAGGCAGGAAAACTATATCAGGAAAAAGACTTTAACCGAACCATTGAAATACGTGAACGTGAAGCAAAACGTGTAAAAATCTTTTTAGATGATGCAAATCAAAACGAAAAAGCAATCATTTTCTGTGCTAATCAAACCCACGCCGCAGTGGTCCGTGATTTAGTAAATCAATACAGTGAAAGTAAGGACCCACACTATTGTGTACGCGTAACTGCCAATGATGGCGAAATTGGCGAGCAATTCTTGCGAGAATTCCAAGATAACGAGAAGTTTATACCAACTATTCTAACTACCTCTCAAAAGCTCTCAACGGGTGTAGATGCTCGTAATATACGAAATGTAGTATTGATGCGCCCTGTGAACTCTATGATTGAATTCAAGCAGATTGTTGGTCGTGGTACTCGTTTATTTGATGGAAAGGAATTCTTTACTATCTATGACTTTGTTGATGCGTACCATCACTTTGCAGACCCAGAGTGGGACGGTGAACCTGTTTCAGATGAAGGTGATGTACTTGATGAAAATACTGGTGAAAAGATTAAGAAAGAAAAAGAGCAAGTCGAACGTGAGCCAAAAGTTGATGAAGAAAATACCGCTCCTAAAAAAGTAAAAGTGAAGCTTCGAAATGGTAAAGAAATGGAAATACAGCATATGGTTGCAACATCGTTTTGGGGAGCAGATGGTAAGCCTGTTTCTGCTGAAGAGTTCCTCCAAAACCTTTTTGGGGCACTACCACAATTCTTTACCTCTGAAGATGAATTGCGTGACCTATGGGGTAATCCAGTAACGCGTGCTACATTACTTGAGAAACTTGAAGAAGCTGGTTATGGAAAAGAAGAACTTGCTTCACTGCAAAAACTTATTGATGCCGAAAAGAGTGATATTTTTGATGTATTGGAATATGTTTTTAATAGTGATATCAAGCCTATAACAAGAGAAAATCGTGTCCAGTCTGCACATAATGACATTATGGGGGCCTTGTCAGAGAAACAACAAGAGTTTATCGATTTCGTACTCCAGAAATATATCGAGACAGGAGTTGAAGAATTAAGTGAAGAAAAACTATCATTGCTCCTTGTGAACAAATACCAGTCACTCACAGATGCACAAAGTGCTCTAGGAGATACGACATCTATTCGCTCACTTTTCTTTAATTTCCAAAAGTATTTGTATCGTAAACCGAAACAAGAAACATACACAAAGGTTTAAGTGGTAGAAATTATATCTCCAAAAGATAACGTCATAACAAGGCGTTATTTTTTGTAGATTAAGTTTTCTATAAAGTTTACGTGTCTTGTCTAATCTTACGGAGTTTTTGTTTAATTATCTTGATTATTTCGGGTGCTTGGTTGCTCATTCATTCATTTTCTTTGGTTATTATTTTTAGAACATCTTTACAAGTTTTGGAGTAAGAATTTTTTATATAGTCTATGATAGGCTATCGATAGTCTATCGTTTACTATCTTTAGATATATTGCTTATGCTTACGCTTCTTTCAATATTGCTTTCCGAACATCATCCCACGTTCGGAGTAGGGATATTTGTTTTTGTTATAGTCTAAGATAGTCTATAGATAGACTATCTTGTTTATATTTTACGCTTCTTCTAATATTGCTTGCCGAACATCGTATACCCACTTCCGCCAAGAGAATAAAGTATCGGAGCTGACTCACTTGCCTCAAATGAGTGATAATGCCCTGACCAGTAAAAAGCACGGTTTCGTGCTTTTTACTTTAAAATTGATATATGGAAACAAAAGAAAATGAAAAAACTGAGGAAGAGATTATTATCGACAACGAATTGGACTATCTTGCGGAAGTTCTAGTAGAAGCATTCTTAGAAGAGAAAGGGTATGAGTCAATTGATTGGTTGTATCAAAAGAAGATTTGGCAAAAAAGAAAGAAATAGATTTTTTAGGTCAATTCATGGTAGGCTAAAAATATGCCTAGATGTATTTATTGTTTGAAAACAAGTCCAGAAGTTACTTTCGACACAACGGAACATGTAATCCCTCAGTCTTTTGGTACTTACGAACCATTAACTCCTACTCTCGAGGAGCTAGTTTGTGATTCGTGCAATTCATTGTTTTCAAAACTTGAAACCAAATTAAGAGAAGATACCTTTGAGGGTGTTTTTGGGCAAAGACTTAACTTTCAAAATAAAAACAGTATCACCATAAGAAATAAAAATTTCAAGATTACTTCTTTAAGTGAATTTAAAGATCCAATGTTTACTAGAACATTTTTTCTTTTTAAAATTGAAGATGAAAAGATTGTGCCTGATATCAAACCTCACATAACTATTAAAATGAAAAATGGCGGGTATAGAGTATTTCTTATAGAAGCACTGAAAAGAATAGAGAAAGATACCAGCAGGTTCAATAAGCTTAAAAAAGATATATCAAAACTGAGCAAAGAAGACATTTGGATTTTTGTCCCTAGAGATGATGCTTCTTTGAAAGAAGCGGAGTCGATATTAAAAGATTACGGTATTGAATATACAGAAAAGAGTAGAGGTATAGCTGGAGAAGAAACTCCGGAAGCAGTCGAAGTCATAGAGGATTACCAAGGTGTTGTAGATAAAGAAATTTGCAGGGTTTTAGCAAAAATAGTTTTTAACTATTTTACGTATTGTGCTAAAGAACAAGGAATGGCTGATTTGGTCTTCAGTCCAAATTTTGATCCTATTCGAAACTTTATTTTAAATGGCGCTGGATATAGTGATACTTTTGTACATATGCCCGAGAGGCGAATTCTAGGGCAAGAGGTTGGAACTAATAGGTATGTCTTTGGTCATACGGTATGTTTCGGAGAAGATGAGGCAGGGAAAGTTTATTGTCACTTAGTTCTTTTCAGTTTTCGGCCTTACACAATATCTCTGGGAATTCTTCCGCAAGAAATAAAAAATCAATTATTTGGCTGCGGGCATGTTTTTGATCCTGTAACAAAACGAATTGAAAATATTGCTCAAAATACACAACCCCGCATGCCTGATGCTCTCGATCTGTCTTTTGGACTATATAAAAGATTTAGATAGCCTCTTCAGTTAAAAGAGTAAGTTCTTTATCCATATAAACAATCCTAGCTCTCAGATTCGCCAGCAGTTCTCGCTTCTCAATCACCGTGCCTTCTTTTAGAATATACTTCGCATAGTTCCGTATATCGGTATCTTTTCTGTTCTCAACCTTGTCCGTGCTTCCAAGCACGGATCTTTGGAATATGTTAAAATACCCCTATGAACTCAATTGCCCATATAGAAGTTAATGTTACAGATCTACAAACCTCAACAAAATTATGGAATCTATTTATTTCTCATCTTGGATGGGAGCAATTCGATGTCGATGACCCTTTGGTAACTGGATTCAAAGGTTTGGATAAAACACACATATTTCTTGTTCAGACAGACCAAGAGTTTATAGGCAACGGATATCATCGTAAAAACATTGGATTAAATCACTTTGCTTTTAGAACAGATTCATTAGAAAAAGTAGATTTGTTCGCATCTTTTCTTAAAGAAAATGATATTCCTACTCTATATGGTGAAGGTCCAAAAGATTATTCTTTAGAGTATGGGCAAGAAAAGTATTATGCAGTTTTCTTTGAGGATCCTGACCGAATAAAAATTGAAGTAGTTTTTTGCAAGTAGACTATAATATAAAAACACACGATCGCTCGTGTATTTTTATTCTTATTTCTCCAAATCCTTGATAACAATCTTTCTCATCGTCATCATCTGCTGCATAGCATAACTTGCAACTTCTTTGTCGGCGCTTGTGTTTAACTCAAGCAATCTTTTGGGAGTTACTTGCCACGACAGTCCATACTTATCTTTACACCAACCGCAAGCACTTTCTGCGCCGTCTTTTGTAAAAGCGTCCCAGTAGTAATCTGTTTCTTCTTGATCTTCTGTCGTAATCATTAATGAAATAGAATCATTGAAATCAACATATCGTTTTGCACCCATAAAATGATATGTATTTCCAAAGAGTTTTACTGTGGCCATTTCAACTTTCTGCTCTGGCGTGTCTAACATGACATTGTGCATGACTTCTTCAAAATATACCTTTCCATCTCTGTTAAAGATGCCTTGATAATAATTGATTACCTCTTTCAAACTCTGATCAAACCAGAAAAACGATGTAAGTTTGTTTTCCATATAATTATTATTTAGTTGAATAATCCACCATCCACTCTACTCCGTACTTGTCCCGAAACATTCCAAAGTAGGAACCCCAAGGACTGTCGCCCATAGGAAATTCAACAGCTCCTCCAGCTGAAAGCGCATTGAATAATTTGTCTGCCTCTTCTTTGCTTTCACAATTGATTGAAATTTTGCTTCGATTTTCGTTTTCATTAGTTCGTCCCATAAATGATGGAACATCGTTTCCCATCAAGACATTGCCGCCGATAGGAAGCGCGATATGCATGATCTTCTCTGCGTCTTCGTCTCCCACAGGATTCTCGGCGGTTGCCATATCCTTGAAGCGAGCCACGGTCGCAAATTCTCCGCCAAAGGCAGATTTATAAAAATTGAATGCTTCTTCGGCATTTCCGTTGAAGTTTATTGAAGGATTGATTGTTGCCATAATTTTAAAGGTTATTTGTTAATAGATGTATTTTACCATTTTTTATTATCTTTAGGCAAAATATGTGTATTTTTCTTAGAGCATGCCCTGTGCTATACCACCCTTCTATTAACCAATAATTATAACTATATGTATACAAAACAAGACTTTATTAACTCATTTGCGTACGATATGAGCATTATTAACCACTTGATCGAGAAAATTCCCGCTGATAAATACGACTTTAAATTGATGGATAATCAACGAGCAGTTACTGATTTGCTTCACTACCTTAGTTCAATCTTTTCAGACACATTACAAGTAATGAAAGCTAATGATCAAGATTTATATAAAACACTTCCAAAAGCTCCGGCAATTACTCCAGAAAATGCGATTGCGCAGATGAACGCAGAAGTAGCAAAGGTACAGGAACTTCTTGCAACGTGGACAGATGAAGATTTGAAGGCTCCGATTTCATTATTCGGTGGACCAGAAATGTCTAAAGGTACTATGCTGGTAGATTATCTATTACAATGGGCAGCTGCATATAAAATGCAATTGTTCCTGTACATCAAACAAATGGGAGCCACTGTTGGTACCAGCAACGTTTGGGGCGGTATGGACATGCCAGAAATTAAATAATTATGCAGACACTTTATAATTACCTTAAAAAATATTGGAAATTGTGTGTTGCCGTATTGGTGTTGGCCCTGATTAATCAGTTCTTCTCACTACTTGAACCCTATATCACGCAACAGCTGATTGACCGATATGCCAGCCATTATAAAGATTTTACACAGCATGAATTTCTGCTTGGTATCGGATTATTCGTTCTTGCATTTATCGGAACCGCATTCATTTCACGTGTTGCAAAGAATTTCCAGGATTATTATTTAAACACTGTCAGTAAACGATCCGGCGCCGACATGTATCGCGAAGGAGTGAAGCATTCGCTCGCGCTGCCGTACAGCGTTTTTGAAGATGAACGATCTGGAGAAACTCTTGGAAAGCTACAGAAGGCGCGACAGGATACGGAAAATCTAATGCTTCAAATCGTAAACTCGATATTCGTTTCGGTTCTTATTTTTATATTCATTGCCGTGTATTCGGCTACGATCTACTGGCTCATTCCAATCGCGTTTTTTAGTATGGTGTTCCTTGTTGGTGGAATCAGCGCGTTCATGTCTCGTCGCATCAAGAAGATCCAGACTACGATCGTTGCGGAAACAACTGCACTTGCTGGGTCTACCACAGAATCGCTACGAAATATCGAGCTTGTAAAATCGCTCGGCCTTGCAGGACAGGAAGTCGATCGCCTAAACATGGTTACGGAAAAGATTTTGAAACTGGAACTTAAGAAATTGCGTTATCTACGATCTTTGGATTTCGTCCAAGGAACAATTATGAATGCTGTTCGCGCAGCGCTTCTGTTCTTCCTATTCTACCTGATTTATATAGAGACAATTACGCTTGGTCAGTACTTCTCGCTCAGCATCTATACATTCTTCCTATTCTTCCCATTACAGCAGATCGCACCATTTATTGCTGCATATCGCGAGACAGAAGCATCACTTGCAAATTATGAAAAGCTGATGAACACATCACCGGAACCGAACCCAGAAAGCGCAAAAGCAATTGGCGATGTAACGAAACTTGAATTTAATAATGTTTCATTTGGTTACGGCACCGCAACTACGAAAGCTCTTTCGGATATATCGTACAATGTACAGCAAGGAAAAACGATTGCATTCGTTGGTCCGTCTGGATCTGGAAAAACATCGCTTGTGAAATTATTGGTTGGTTTGTATATTCCAACAGATGGTGCAATTTTGTACAACAATATCCGCCACGACGAAATTAACAAGGAAGAACTTCGCAAGCAGATCGGATTTGTTACCCAAGACACGCAATTATTTTCGGGAACAATTCGCGAGAACTTATTATTTGTGAACCCAAATGCAACAGACGATGAATGTTTGGATGTACTGAACAAAGCACAGTGTCAAAACTTGCTTTCTCGCGGTGGACAAGGTCTCGACACAGTAATCGGTGAAGGTGGCGTAAAAGTTTCTGGTGGTGAAAAACAACGACTATCAATTGCTCGCGCACTGTTGCGCAAGCCAAAAGTTTTGGTATTCGATGAGGCGACATCAGCTCTTGATTCATTGACCGAGGAAGAAATCGGAAAAACTATTCGTGATGTATCTCAATTAAAATCTCATATTACCATTTTGATTGCACACCGACTTTCAACAATCATGCATGCAGATTGTATCTATGTTCTTGAGAAAGGATCTATTATAGAATCTGGAACTCATACACAATTGATCGAAGAAAAAGGTTTGTACAGCGCTATGTGGCGCCAGCAAGTCGGGGAACGAAACTAGTTTAATAAAACACGCTTTATGCGTGTTTTATTTTTGTATCATTTCCAAACGTCCTTTTCGCTTTGTGATATTTTTATAATCCCATTGAATCTCTTTCGCTTTTTTCAGCCATCGCTTCAAGTGAGTAATCTTTATTTGTTTTAGATCTGCATAATTTATCTCTGCTGCCTTAAAAGATCCTTCTGGTTTTAAATCTGGTTCATCGAATGATTGTCCACTCCAAAATAGTAATTGAACATCACCTTTCTTTCTCACCCAATATCCAACAATGGGATTTTCATCAATAAACCATACGGGTCTGCCGTGCCAGACTTTTGAAGTGCTTTTCTTAAGACTGGCATTAATAGTAGTTTCCAGAACATCACAGATTTCTTTGATGTTCTTTGGTTGAGATTTATTGTATTCAGTAATGGTTTTAGTGTTCATATGATTATATTTCGTAATCTATTTTTAATTGCTTAATAAATTTATTATGCGTATTTATATTAACTGCTTGTTTCCATAGCCCAAACCCTTCTTTTACATGAGGGTTATCTAAGTCAAAGTTTTTTGAAATCTTGCTAATGTCTTTGTGTAATCTTTTTTGCTCATTTTTAAGCCATTCAATAATCTCTTTAATAATACTGTGTTGCTTTAGGAATGCATGAACTTTCATCGGTAAGTCCTTATTGACGTACTCTCCTGTATTAGCAGCAGTAACCACTTCATTAAATAGATCAGGGTCTGTATCTTGAGCTATTTTCAGAAGTTTGTAAGTAGGTTCGGTCATTCGATCAGAAATAATATCTTTCATATAGTCTTCGCCTGCAATCTTTTCAGCAGTTGTTATTTCCTTGTTCGGAATCATAAAGTCTGAAGCATTATTTATTGCCTGTAGATGAAGACCGTTCTGATAACATATTTTAAAGATGTTTTCCTTTTTTCCTTTAAATAAATCCTGATTCTCAGAAGGATCAAATTCTCTGGTTATAATTTCAAAACACATTTGATAAAGAGTTCCATTAGTAAATCCGCCGACACTGTTATCCATCTTCCAGAAATTATTCTCGGTCATAGTATTGAAATCTTTGAACCGCGTGAAATTCTCACTTGCATATCCTAGAGCACTATTTGAGAACCAAGTATCGAATATAAACAACTTCGTACTGTCTTGTAATGGAAGTTTCAGGATATCGTGATGCATTAAATAGCCTAATGTGATCAAGTCTGACATTCTTTGCTTCGGATCTTTTGTTCCAATATTTTTATTATCAAGAATCCAGTTATATGTATATGATGACCACATGCATAATTCTATGGCTGCCATAGATGGTAATAGCTCCTTAATTGTAATCTCTTTACCGAGCAATATCTTGGCAGCAATATAAACCCAATTTGCACGAACATGTCCTTTTTTAACTTTCAATTTCCGCTTTAAAATATAGTCTTCATAAAGCGCTTCGACAAAATTGCCTTCGATGATTTTATCGAATACTGGCGTTTCCATTGAATGATAGAAGTCGAGCAAATACTGGTTTAGCTCTGCTCCGATTTCTTCACTTATCTTGTAATAATCTGGTTGATTCATAACTTTGTGGAGAGTTGAGGCAGTGAACCCCTTGCATAGATACCTCTATACTTAGCTACAATTAGCACTCCCCAATACCACGATTATACTCAAAGCCTCCTTAAAGGAAAGATGTATACCTAAAATACTCTTTTTAGGCTAAACTATACTTATATGACACAGAAAAAGGTTTCCTCTGGAACCGTTCACAAATTACCTCTTGATTTGCGCCAAGCTATTATTAGCTCACCTAAAGTTTATGCTTTATGGGAAGACATCACACCGCTTGCTCGTAATGAATGGATCTGCTGGGTCACTTCTGGCAAGCTTGCGGAAACACGAGGTATTCGCATTGCAAAAGCAATTTCCAAAATGTCAGGCGGAATGCGCCGACCATGCTGTTGGGCAGGATGTACTCATCGGTAAAATACAATTTATAATTAAGACTAGAAACCCTTTATGATCACTTATGAAGATTTTGAAAAAGTTGATATCCGCGCTGGAAAAATTATCAATGTCGAAGACTTCCCAGAAGCTCGAAAACCAGCTTTCAAGCTAACAATCGATTTCGGTCCAGAGATTGGAATAAAACGATCAAGCGTTCAATTGCCAGGAACGTATGTAAAAGAAGAATTGCAAAACATGCTAGTTGTATGCGTGGTAAACTTTCCACCAAAGCGCATTGATACGTTCGTATCGGAAGTTCTTACGCTTGGATTTAAGAATACCGACGGACAAGGATATGTATTGGTTTCACCATCCAAATCAAGCATTGAACTTGGTGATAAGCTTTGTTAATAAAAAACACCGTAGGTGTTTTTTATTTTTTGAATGACAGCTTACTTTCTTTTAGCGCTTTCCTTAATACTGGAATTGCGCTTGGCCCAATGCCATGGAGGCTCATCAATTCTTTTTCAGTCCACTTTGATAAATCTTTTAAATTCTTTATCTTTGCATTTTCAAGTGCACGAGTCGCTGGTGCAGAAATCTTTTCAAACACGCTTGTTAGTTTCATTTCTGTGACCTTATAAGCCTTTCCTTTTGAATCATAGGTCGTCCATGTCCCCCTTTGAATTCCTTTGTCAAAAGTTCCTGATCGCATTTTTGTTCCGTCCTTCCGAAACCATTCCCAGTATCCATCCATTGTTTTACCAGTAAGTTTTCCTTTCGCCCACATACTTCCGTCTGCATGATAATGTGTGTAATTACCTGAAGGGCTTTTCTTTGGTGCTTTCTTTACAGATTCTTTCAATCTAAATTTTGTTATCTTTCCAATTAGTGCCAAAGGAGGTTGTTTGTTAACCGGAAAACGAACACAGCCTTTTGACGTTGAATAACCTGAAAGTTCCTTTTCAAATTTCACAATTGCAGACGGTGCTGGATAAAAACCGATGTGAGTTTTATAGCCAGCAAAGTGTACAAGATTCTCGTCATTCAGCCGAAATGTCGGCATACCATATCGAATTGCTTCCTCTGCACCAGGAATAGCTTTGTTGATCGTCATTCGCATAGACTGCAGTGTGACTTGCATATCTTTCGGAAATGATTTGATGTATTGATCGATGGTCTTATAGTCTTTCATATTGTTATTATATCAAGGTTTGTAACAGTTGTTTATTGCTTCTTAATCCAGAAATCCTTACTTAATTTTTTAACAATCTTTTGAGTCTTTTTTGAGTTTTTCGATATAACAATGCGGTTCTTTCCTCGATTATTAATAATGTCATCGAGTCTTGCAACTGATTCTTTTGTCATGTGAGTATAATTCTTAAAGAATTCTTCTAGTCTATTTGCTGTTGGAATATCGATATATATTTCAATCAAAATATCACCAAAGATATTTAAATAGTAATTCTTCTTTTTAAATAACGGACGATCAAGATTATTTGCTTGAATACCTTCAAGTTTAAGTAGAATCTTTTTTGCCTCTTTATCCAATAATGTATTATTGCCAGCTGTTGCCAAATATTGAACCCCTTTTGTAAAAGCCTTTTTAATCTGCCATTCCTCACTATGCGCACGACTCATTAACATAAACCAGTCATGAGGAACATAGGTATATACTTGTGAACCTCTTTTCACGACGTCTAAAAACAACCCAAATACGTGTGACCAAAACATTTCGGCTTCCTGAGCCGAGTTAAAGAAGTACTCGATCCGCTCGCTTTCCTGCAAATCCAAGAAAGATTTTTGGGGAGATATACCCTTGTTGTTATATTTTGCAACATTCACGTAATCTGCCAAGTCATCCAACCACCGTGAATACAATGTTATTACACCTTTATTAATAGTAATAACCCCAGAGTCAGTCAGCTCACGTAATGCCAAATAGACAGCTTGTTTAGTAAAGCTTGTTTTTGATTTCTTAAAATGATCAACCATCTCAAGCGTTTTTATGGGACCGCTTTTCAGCTCTTTAAGTATTAAATCCTTTAATTTTTTAGGCTTATAGAGCTCCATATAAATAAGTATAGTAAAGTATTACTTTACTGACAAGTCTTATATTGACATTTTGTTGTAGATGTGTCAATTCCCTGCTATCGTTACGCTATGAGAACATCATTCGACAATGTTTTACGAAAACGACTGATCATTGAAGCAATTGTTTCGCCTGAGAGTGCGCGCAATTTAAGCAATGTGACTTTTCTTGAAAATTACCTAAGAGACTTAAGCACTCGCGCAAACATGACAATCATGTTTGGTCCGCTCGTTCACAACTGGGCAGAGCAGCTTGATTATGAAAAATATGCAGGACTGGAAGGTGTGATCATCTGGGCTGAGTCAGGCGTGCAATTATATACCTGGGAAAAACATAACGCTCTTACTATTGATATTTATAGCTGCAAGGACTTTTCCATTAACGAGATGGTAGAATTTACAAAAAATTACTTTACTACTGAAAAAATTGAGTGGAAGGAGGTGGAACCTATCCTAACTCTTGGCTTACCTGAAAACGAACATGTTGAAGTGCGAGATACCCCACATAAAGGAAAAGGCCTCTTTTTAAAGCATGACGTAAAAAAAGATACAATACTTGCGAGTTTTGACGCTGACATTCATTATGCAAAACGCGCTAGCGAACTTTCACTTCCTGTTCGAGATCGTGGTATTCAGTGCGGAGAATATTTTTACCGTGACTCTTACCTTATTCAATTTATTAATCATTCTTGTGAACCAAATGCAGGAGTGCATGGATTATTTGATATTGTCGCAATGGACAACTTAAAAGCAGGAACTGAAATTAATTTTGATTATGCAATGAGCGAAGATAGCGACTGGGAACTGCCAAATGGAGCTTGTAAGTGCGGAACCCCAACATGCCGGGGAAAAGTTGGATCTTATAAAAATCTCCCTCTTTCAAAAAAAGCTGAGTATTGGGATTACACTTCTGATTGGCTGAAAGAAAAATATGGATTTCCAAAATAAAAACACCAAAGGTGTTTTTATTTTTCTGAAATCTCCTTCAATTTTTCAAGCGCTCGTGGCCACATTTCTGTAAACATATCCGCGTATTGCTCCTCAATTTCAAGCTCTACAGATAGTTCCGTGCCGCCATCTTTTTCATGGAATGTGTAACTTTCAGATGACTTATTCCAGTGCTGCGCTGCCTCGCTTTCAGTATCAATAATGCCATTTGCATAGATTCCCTTGTGTGCTAGTAAGACATATTCGTGCGGTCGGTTTTCTGCGACATCTGCAACCATACCATCATCCATTCCGTTCTCGTTTGGTCCAACAAACAACATTCTTGACCCCTTACTCCAATCGCCTTTGTAATAGGATCCTGCATGAAACTCGTTTGTCCAAACGCGATACGTCGCATCATCTAACATCATATTCCATACATGCTCGATAGGTGCGTTGATAAAGATTGTGTAGTGAACTTTTTTCATATAATTATTTATTAGCGCAATTAATCATCCACTGTACGCCATATTTATCAGTGAACGCTGCATAATATCCGCCCCAAAACATTTCGATTGGAGCTTGCTCGATCTTTCCATCACCCGAAAGAGCTGAAAACAATGTATCAACCTCTGTGCGCGTATCTGGTTCAAGATTGATATAAACATTATTTCCAAAGTTTACTATAAAACCCATGGATTCAGGTGCATCCGTTCCCATTAATACGTGTCCACCAGTGATCACAAGTTCAACATGTAAGACAAGATTCTTGTCCTCGTCTGATAATTCAGGCTGTCCGTCAGGTCGTGGTGCGTCACCTAGACGTGCAATTCCATCATTGCCAAATTCACCACCAAATGCAGATTTATAAAAATTGAATGCTTCTTCGGTATTGCCATTGAAATTTAAATACGTTGATGTTCGTGCCATATAAAAGAGATTAATTATTAATTTGCTTCAACATGCTTCTTGAAATTTGAAAGTATAGCTTCCCACCCAGCTTTCTGCACCTCTTCTGAATTTTGATTTTCAGGATCAAATGTTTCGGTTACTTTTGTCGTATCTCCGATCGCTTTAAATGACACTGAGACATTGCGGCCGACTTCTTCACCTGGAAACTTATTCATTGTGTATTCAATCAATTCATTTGGAACAACATTTGTGTATGTTCCTCCAAAATCAAAACTTACTGATTTGTCTTTTGCTGCCATAGTCGTTACAAATGTTCCACCAACTGTCAAATCATTAGTTGCATGTGGTGCTTCCCAGTCATCTGAAGCGAATGCCCATTTTGTAATATGCTCTGGCTCGTTCCAGTATTTCCACACTTTCTCGATTGGTGCATTAATAATTGTTTCTACGGTTATTTTATTCATATACCCAAGTTTAACATTTTTAGATTTAATAGGAAATTCTAATGTTTTCTTTCTCTTGTTTTATTTTCCTAATTGAAACGGGTCCAATATCACCAAGATTTTCAACGTGCGTTCCGCCGCACGGAATGCTGAAATCACCATAATATACAACACGTTGCGGTTTTCCATTCTGTAAAACATCGTTTTCAAACACAAGAGTTGTTTTAATATTCCTATTTATTATTTCATTGCATTTATTTTCAATATCTTGTAGCAACTTTTCTTTATCTAATCCATCCAAACTTCCTGCATACTCTACGTACGGTCCGTTTGGAAAATGATAACCCTTGCCTGGAACCCAGTCGATTAATAATTCTTTTAATGCCATATCTACCAAGTGACCAATGGAATGCAGCCTTGTATGAAGTATCCGTTTTTCCTGATCGACCAATAGTTCAACCTTTTCTCCAATACTCAAATTTCCTGACTCGTATGTGCCAATATGATGAACCTGTTCGTTCACATAACGAACTTCTTCGACTTGAAAAATCGCATTGTCATTTTTAATAATGCCAGTGTCGTACGGCTGACCACCACCTTGCGGATAAAAAATTGTCTCGTTCAATACAATGACAGTTTTTCCATCAATGGTCTTTATATCTTCAATAATAGATTCGTAGGAATACATATTCATGTGCTCCATATAGATAAGTTTTGTAGTCATATAGTTTCAAGAAAATATTAATAATCATTAATAAGTATAAATATGTGCAAATATAAGTTAATTTTTATAGCAAATTAATCATATTTGTATCTTTTTGTTATAAATGATAGATTATCAACATGATCAAGATTAATGAAATTGTTGAGAATATTGTGTATTCCGAGGAAGAAGCCTTGTATTCCCTTTCGCAGAAATTTATGAACCTGTCTGCGTATGCCAAACGCATTCGGAAAGAGGTTGACCGGCAAACAAAGAAAACCGTTCAAGCAACTAGTATTGTTGTTGCACTTTCGCGTATCCAGAAACAAATGAAAAAGGTGCATCCGTTAATTCAAGATGTTAAGATTAATAATATCACTGCCAAATCTCCCTTGTCAGAAATCGTGTTTGAAAAAACGCCAGCAATTGTGAGCAAACTTTCCCAGCTATATGAGCAAGTGAAAACAACCAGTGATGATTTTCTAACTATGACACTTTCAACATCGGAAATCACCGTAATTTGTTCTGATCGGATTAAAGATTCAGTATTAAAGCATTTCAATGAAAAGCCAATCATGATCGAATCAGGACTGGCTTCGCTTGGCATATCAATTGACCCGAAATATTATCCGATGCCAAATATCACCTATTCGTTGATCCGCAGAATCGCTACTAAAAAGATTCCATTAGCAGAAACGATTACGACACATGCTGAAATTATTTTTGTGTTTCATCAGAAAGATCTTTCCGAGATGATTAGCTTGTTTTCGTAATCAAATAATTTTGATGCTTGTTCAGGTTCCGGGCCAATAATCGTATTGTAAAACTGCTCAAGTAATCGAATCCTATTATTCATTGAATACTTTCCTTGGACATATTTCGCATGACTGTCTTGTTTTGAGGAATTGATTGTTTGTAATATCTTTTCAGCCATATCTATAGCATTACCAACCTGAAATGTTGTACCAAGTTTTCCTTGTTCCAGCAATTCTGATAGACCTTCAACGTCAGATGCAACAATAGGAGCACCGACAGACAATGCTTCCATAGCCAGATTACACCACGTCTCGGTAAGTGACGGCACGACAACTATTTTTGTTGCGCTTAAATATGATGCGAGTTGTTGATTTTCTATATAATCGACAAGTTCAACATTCGTGAACCCGCTACATTCTATGATTGATGCGACCTGTTGCTTGTCTTGACCATTTCCAATAATTCTAATCGTGAGACTTGGAATCTTTTGTGTCAGATATGGAATCACTGAAAGCAATACGTGCAATCCCTTCATCCATGAAATTTCACCAACATATGTAAGTGTTACAGGCTTAATAGATTCATTGTGTGATAGAAATTGACCCCAATCTTTTGCATTGTAAATTGTTGTGAATTTTTTTGTAACATTTAAAAAATCTAGGCTCGGTTTAAAACAATTCGAAACAGTTTGAATGGAACATAAATCACTATTCAGATAATCTGAAAACTGATTCAAGAGATTCTCTTTTTCTGATGATTCGAGTGTTGCTAAACGTGAAAACGGAATATGGTTAATACTTGTACGCAGACAAACAACGTGTTTTTTACCAATTTGGTTAAGGATTCTAAGTGCGTTTATCATGCCATCACGCAAAGAAAATGTCGCCTGGATTGATACAATGTCATGATTTGTAATTAGTGAAACAAGACTTTCTTCGGATTCTATATAACAATATTCAATTATAGATTCCGCCGGCACAATGACTTTCGAATATGTTTCCGAGGATATTCTTGTAGAAGCAATCGTTACATCATGACCGCGCTTAGAAAGTTCTAATGCATCTAAATTTGTTTGTACTTCAATACCGCCACCCTCTTTAAAAGGATAGTCGTGAATATATAAAATTTTCATATTTACTCTATTAGTTCTGATAATATTGTGAGCGCATGTGATGTATATGATGTCGACCTAACAGGAATAATGCTGTAACACTCTGCGGCTGTTAATTTTTTGCGTGCACCGCGTAGTTGTGCTTTATGAATATCCATATCAATTAATGTTCCTAGTCGTTCACGATACGCAAGATTTATAATTCGAGTTTTTTCTGCCAACACGTCAGAGATATCAACATAAAAATCTGGATTATTAATAAGCTCGAGCCCATCAGCTTCCAATAATACTGAGTCAGTTAGCTTTGGGCCGAGTTCAGAAAACGAAGACCTGCATGCAATTTCAAATGCTTTCTTGACTGAGTTATGAACAACCTGATGTTCGTCGTGGTAATCATTATTCATGTGTGTCACAACAACAGAAGGTCGTAGTTTTCGTAATGTTGTAAGAATCTCTAATACCAGATTTTCATTTTCAACCAGCTGCGTATTGGGATTTCGGAGAATACGTGCTGACATTACTCCGATTGCATTGCAGTAGGTTTCAAATTCAAGATTTCTTTCAGTAATCATGTGTTGCTGATCACTTACAACTTCTGCTGTATTTGGTTTTCCATTTTTTCCTTCGCTACATATTAAAATATGAGTTTCAAAGCCTTTTTGCTTTGCTTTTAAAAATAATCCTGTCGCCAATGTTTCGTCGTCAGGATGCGCACCAATAAATAATAATGATTTCATAATGTTTAAAATTAAACAGGTCAGTGATAAAAGTGGTCTTGCCTGTAATGACAAGACCGATGTGCTACGTACATGCAATAACCGTATCGCCGCGCGAGAATGGCGGCTCGATTAAAATAGTGCTTGCACTGATAAACGAATCAGATAATGGTTCGTTTACGTAAATTCTTTTTGCGACAATTAATTGATCCTTGAAATTCTCTGCGCATTGCTTTAATGTGCCTCGCGCATTTGAATAATCACGAAGAGTAATTGCAGTGCGTGGATTCGCAGCCAGATACTGGGCGTACAATCTAAAGGCGGCTTTTCCATTAATTCTTGCGCCAAGGATTCTCTGCAGTTGCGCGAGTTCAGATTCTGCCAATAACTGTAATATCTTTTCAGAATATCCAGGTATTGGTTGTGCAATGTGACTTTTAGTGAGAACCCATCCATTTACAGATTGTGAGGACTTACGAACGTACACCATTACTTCTTTTCCCTTTTCTTTTGAAAGAATGGGGCAAGTAAAATTAATAATGGACTCATCTTCACGTGCACCAACCAAAAGATGCTGAATTGTGAATCCTGCGTGTGGACCATACGAAAATTCGATTCTGGAAATATCTGGAATATCACCTAATAACGTTTGATAGTTCAGAATTTTTTCCTTACGGACATCAGTAATACGATTTCCATGTTCTAACATCATGAACGGACGAAGATGTACTGGAATATCCATACCCAAAATTTCACATACTTCATCCGACGCTTTTCCAAGCATACCGTTGGTATAACTTCCAATCGTGCCAGCATACCAATGGTCAACAATTAATTTCTTGGTGCCAAGAAATCTTAACAACCAAGCTGTTTCAAATAACTCTTGGTCATTATTACCTGGTACAGGAGTACCGCAACTCATTGCGTAAATTGTTTGAGCTGCATCAAATCGGGCAACGGACGTTTCAAATGAAATACCTGCCTCTGTAAATCCACCCAGTGGATCAATGTTGTTGTTTACAAAAAATTCCATAAATATTTGGTTTTAAAATGAACAAAACTGCATTATGGTATACAAATAAACCCCTTTGATGATTCAAAGGGGTTTATCGTCCGAGGAGGTTGTATGAAAAAAAATACAACAATTTACTGGATAACGACAAAACTCTTTGAACCATTGTTCAAAGGACAGAAGTGTCGATACCATGAAATTTGTTGAATTTTAATTAAATTCATACCGTACGTATAACATATGTATAAAATAAATGCAATTACCAACAAAAAAACACTCTCGTGTTTTTTTGTTGGTTTATTTTTTTCTGTGATTGTCCATCTTAGGTAATCGTTTATCAGTAGGCCCTTGTTCTGATAACAAAACATTTCGGATTTGTTCCTTGGTAAGATTGTGACTCTTTAATATTTCTGGCATTGATTTTCCTGCGTCAATTTCTGATTGAATACCAGATACCGTCACACCAAGTTTCGTCGCAATATTTGCAATTTGCGTATTAGTCAATTTATGATGACTATTTCCAATTCCAGTTTCTGCGAGGGTTGATCGAATCGCACTCATCGTAATGTTGTGAGACCTCAAGACGTCTTTCACAGGTGTTCCTGCGTTGATTTCAGACTTTATCTTGGTAACTTCGTCGCTATTTAATTGTAATGTTGATGCAAATGCTGTGTTTGAAAGCAGCAGCATAAGTACCAATAATCCACCGGTAATAAAGGCTTTTTTTCGCATAATAATAAAATATAGTAATTAAAGAACTTGATAAAAATGATTCAAAATAATAAGCATTAATGAGAGATCACGACTGTGATCTCTCTGATAGATTATACGCGACAAATCAATTTCTGGTGCGAATGTTCCACACTATGGTATGGTTACAACATGGAAATAACTGACGCACAATTGGTTGAGCAAACGATGCTTGGTGATCAAGGGTCTTTTGACGAACTTGTGCGCAGATATACAAAACAGATCTATAATTTCAGTTTCAGACTCACAGGAACTATTGAATCAGCTGAAGACATTACACAGGAAACATTTATTAAGGTTTGGAAGAACTTGAAAAAATACGATTCCAATCAAAACTTTCGTCCGTGGATATTCACTATCGCGCGAAATACTGCCACTGACTGGTTGCGTAAGAAGAAAAATATATCGTTCTCGCAGTTATCGCATGATGATATGCAGTTCGAGGATTCCGTTTCAGATACAAATGCGGATATTGAGAAAGATATTAGTCAGATTGAGAATGCTGATCTTGCTAAAAAACTATTGAGCGAGCTTTCGCCAGATTATAAATCAGTTCTAGTTCTGCACTATACGGAAAGTATGACATTTGATGAAATTGGAACTATTTTAAATAAACCTCTTAATACTGTAAAAAGTTGGCATCGGCGCGCACTGCTACAACTACGAAAAATGGCATTGAGCAAAAACCCTTTTAATTAATAAGTGCACCAAAAACCCTTAATCTAACGTATCTATCTATATGAATCGCGACCATACTACTATTAATAAACTATTCCAAGACCTTGAATCGCCTCGAGTTGATTTAGAGAATCAAATTATCAAGGCCATTCACAAGCGAATCTACCGCGCACTCCTTATCAGACGAAGCGTTCTGGCAGTTGCAACAACCCTATCAATTGTCGCAATCGTTCCAGCTGTATCGCACCTGTTGGCTCAGTTATCACAAACTGGATTTGCCCAATATGCTTCGCTTGCATTCTCTGATGGTGCTGCAATTTGGACCAACGCAAAAGACTTCGGATTATTACTTGCAGAATCACTACCTGTTATGAGCGTCGTACTCGTGTTTACTATTGTACTTGTCATGACATGGTCAATCAGAAAACTTATCCAAAAACCATTATCAATTTCTTCGTTTGCTGCGCAAATGTAATTCTAAAATAATTCTATGGAAAAAACATTTCAACAATTACACACTGCTGTTAAGGATTCGCTCGTAGATAAAGCAACAAAACGGATTACAACTTTGATTGTTGCGCTGATTCTTGCGCTCATCATATTCCAAGCAGGCGTCACGGTTGGTTTTCGAAAAGCTCATTTTGTAAAATCTTGGAACGATAATTATTTTAAAAATTTTGGGCCACATAAAAAAGGGTTTCCTGTTCCTATGCCAGGACAATTTCCAAATGCACATGGAACGATCGGAAAGATTATCAGCGTAAATTTCCCAACATTCATCGTTGAAGATCGTGATAAAACAGAAAAGATTATTACGCTAGCTGATACTACGAAGATTCGAAAAATGGATAATGATGGCATACAAGCAGACCTATCGATTGATACATACGTCGTAGTTGTCGGAGATCCAAATGATCAAGGTCAAATTAACGCAAAATTTATTCGTATCATACCAGCACCACCAACTCAATCCGAGTCAAGAATTCAATAATATATGAAACTATTTCTTCAAAAAATTAAATTATGGATTCCAACTCATAAAAAGACAACGGCTTTTATTGCCGTTGTCGCAATCGCATTAATTGTGATTCTTGTGAAAACGTTGAAATCAAATGACGCAAATACAACCTATGTATTAGGAACCGCATCAAAAGGGACCGTCGTATCAACCGTAACAGGAACGGGCCAAGTATCATCCTCAAACGAACTTGCTATCACACCAAAAGCATCCGGTACTGTAACATTTGTTCGCGTAAAGTCAGGCGACAAAGTAAAAAAAGGTCAGCAATTGTTTTCAATCGATGCAACTGACGCACAAAAAAGTGTTCGTGATGCTCAACTGAATTTAAACTCGGCTTTGGCTGAACAGAAAAAATCAACATCAGGCTATCAAACAGCGATTGATAACGCATATGCAACATTATTGAGTTCTGGATTACAAGCAGCAGCAGCCAACAATCTAACACAAAACTATGCAGCACCAACGATTTCAGGAAATTATACGCTTGGCAAAGAAGGCGTCATTACACTTGAAACATATGAATCAACAGGAGGGATTTCTTTCAAAGCTACAGGGCTCGCAACAGGAACAGGACTTGTAAGCTCAACCACATCACAACCAATTGGAGATTCGGGATTATTTATTACGTTTCCATCTGCATCTATCGCAGGAAAACAATTATGGACAATTTCTATTCCAAACAAAAATTCATCGAACTACATTTCTAATTACAATAATTACCAAACGGCTTTGAAAAATAAAACTGATGCGCAAGATCCGAATGACACGTCAGCACTTTCGATTCAGTCAAAACGCAATGCACTTGCCGATGCGCGACAAAATCTTTCAAACTATTACGTAACGGCACCATTCGACGGAGTGATCGCAAGTGTACCAGTGGAAGTTGGCGACAATGCATCGTCTGCAACTACGCTTGGTACGTTAATCACAACAGATAATGTGGTGACTGTTTCGTTGAACGAGGTAGACATTGCAAAGGTAAAAATCGGACAAAAAGCGACGATGACATTCGATGCCATTACCGATCTTGAAATGACTGGAAAAATTGCGTCAGTAGATTTATTGGGAACCGTGACATCGGGTGTTGTAAATTACAACGTGGAGATCTCATTTGATACTAACGATGAACGAATTAAATCTGGAATGTCAGCAAACGTAACAATCGCAACTAATGTTGCGCAGGATGTGATCGTCATTCCAAATGCTGCAGTGAAAACTGCTAATGGATCATCATACGTTCAAATTGCTCCACTTGGAAGTGATGCCACAACGACTACAGGAATCGAGCTTCAAGAAATGCCAGAACGTGTAACCGTCGAGAAAGGAATTTCAGACGATACGTACACGGAAATTAAGTCAGGACTTTCAGAGGGTGATATTATTGTTACAAAGACAATCACAGCAAGCACTGCAAAAACCACAACTGCTTCTGCGCCAAGTTTACTAGGTGGCGGAACAGGACGAACAACAACGGGTGGAAATGCTACGCGAGCGTTAGGAAGATAATTTTATGATTGAAATAAAAAACATCACAAAAACATATTCATCTGGAAGTGATAATGAATTTCAGGCATTAAAAGGCGTTTCGTTTACCATAAACGACGGCGAGTTTGTCGCGATCATGGGACCGTCTGGTTCGGGTAAATCGACACTCATGCACATCCTTGGATGTTTGGACACGCCGACATCGGGAACATATCATTTGGACAAGAAAGATGTTTCAAAAATGAGCGACGATGACCTTGCAGAAATACGCAGGGATAATATCGGATTTGTATTCCAATCATTCAACCTGCTACCACGAACAACAGTACTTCAAAACGTAATGCTGCCATTGGTTTACGCAGATGTTGATGAGAAAGAACGAGAAAAGCGCGCACGGAAAGCATTGGAGTCTGCTGGTATGCAGGAAACTCATTTCGACCACAAGTCGAACCAACTATCCGGAGGACAAATTCAACGTGTTGCGATTGCGCGAGCATTAGTAAATAATCCAACGATGATTCTGGCGGATGAACCGACAGGAAACCTAGATACTAAAACAGGTGAAATTGTACTTGGAACATTCCAACAATTAAACCGCGAACACGGACGAACCATTGTCTTGATCACCCATGAACCCGATGTTGCAGAACATGCGGATCGTATCATTACGATCCGTGATGGAGTTATTGTGAGTGATGACAAGAGTCATGCGAAACGAAAAGTAAAATAAAAACACCAAACGGTGTTTTTATTTTATAATTTCTAGATCTTTAGCATCTTGTTTCAAAGAAATAAGATTATTTTTATCCCACCAGGTCTTGAACCTTGTAATTAATTCTTTCGAAACAATTCCTGCTGCATATACACCAGTAACACTTGATACAATAGGGTGACGTTCATAATTAGCATATGAAAGCATAATAGTTACAATGCTTGCACAAAACGCAATTAAGGCACCATATTTTATTACTGAAAGTTCATGTGTTTTTGTAGTAATTAATTCGTCTAATTTATTAATACCACCAAGAGCATTTATTTTTTGTTTTATTATTTCTATCTTTTTAAGAAATTTTTGACGTTCCTTGGAAACAAACTCTTCTTTTGTTTCAACGGGGTTTATAGCTTTTGGTTCGTGGGAGAAATTTGGTACAGGGTTCATAAGATTATTATATATTATTCTGATACGTTATCTTTTTCAATGGAATTAATTATATCTTCTAAGGCGTCAGCTCCTTTGTTTAAAGCTTGAAGAAGACTAATTTCCTCATCAGTAGTGATAGTGTCGTTGCCAGCTTTTTCTAACAATTCTTTAAGTTCTTGTTCTGTCATAATAATTAAAGTATACCGTAACCTCCACGAAATACAACTAATGTACTTTTGCACCAAAAACCTTTATTTTCACGTATAATAATCATATGACAACACTCGATATTCTCCATGAAACATATAGCGCACTAACCGCCAACAAGGTCCGAACGGGCCTTACTATGCTCGGAATCATCATTGGTATCAGTTCAGTGATCGCTATGGTTTCAATCGGAAACGGCGCGAAAGGAACGATCCAATCAAGCATCGAATCAATTGGTTCAAACCTTGTGATGGTTACACCTGGCGCTGCACGAAGTTTTGGTGGGCCAAGCGGCGGACGTGGAAACGCGCAGACATTAACTGTTGAAGACGCGGAAGCAATTCAAAGCACTGTTGAAAATATTTCTGGCGTTGCGTTCGTTGTGTCATCACGACAGCAGGTTGCAGCAACTGGAACCAACACTAACACAAGCATTGTCGGAACCAATGTTGATTATGCAACTGTGCGAAACGTGACAGTTGAAGATGGCGAATTTTTGAGTGATGCAAATGTGCAATCAGCCGCAAAAATTGCTGTGATTGGACCCACAACGAGCACCGATTTGTTTGGTGAAGATGGACAAGCAATTGGTCAGACGATTCGTATCAAAGGTGCGCAATACAAAGTGATTGGTGTAACAAAATCAAAAGGTGGTTCAGGATTCAGCAACGCAGACGACACAATCTATATTCCCTACACAGCAGCGCAACGCTATCTAACAGGAAATAAATATCTGACAGAGATTGATATTTCAGCGAGCGATCCAGATGTCACAACTCAAGTTCAAACAGATGCCACAGACTTGTTGATGACTCGACACAATATTACTGATGCAACCAAAGCTGATTTTTCAATTTTGAATCAATCAGACATCTTAGCAACTGCATCAAGTGTTACAGGCACGTTCACCATATTGCTTGCAGCAGTGGCTGGAATATCTCTTGTTGTCGGCGGAATCGGAATTATGAATATGATGCTCACAACGGTTACTGAACGAACGCGGGAAATCGGACTACGAAAAGCTATTGGTGCGAAGAAGGGCGACATCAACAAGCAATTTCTCTTTGAATCCGTGATGCTTACATTTTCAGGCGGTGTCATTGGAGTAATACTTGGCTGGGCGATATCGTTTACAGTGACAAAACTTGGCATACTGCAAACCAGCGTTACGTGGTCATCAGTGCTGCTCGCGTTCGGCGTATCTGCGTTCATTGGAGTCGTATTTGGATACTATCCAGCACGACGCGCATCAAATCTGAATCCGATTGATGCATTGCGATTTGAGTAATCAAGATCCTCGAAAGAGGATCTTTGTAATAAAAAAGCCGTCCTAAGTGTGCGGCTAAATTTCAATAATAAATTGTTGGAACATTGGATTAATCGTCTTCCTCTTCGGCTAACTGACTTTTTGCGTCTGCAGTACGAATATTATTCTCTACCTTGCCTGCCTTATTTTGAGTATTTTCTTTTTCTGGCTGTTCCGTTGTTTGCGACTTGTTTGTGTCGTCTTTTTCACCATTTGGCATGTCTTTTTTTTAAATTGTTATCAATACTATAAATTTGATATTACCTTCTATTCTAAGCAAGTCAATATGCACCAAAAACCCTCTCCTTTCCCGTACTAAAAAGTGTTAGTAATTAATTTTAAATTTTATAATTATGTCAAAAGACTTAAAGGTTAAGGCAATCATTGGAGGAATCATCGTTGCTATCGTTTTCTTTGGAATAGGAATGGCTGCAGGGCGTCACAGCGGAAAGCGCGGACAGATGAACCGAATGGGTGATCGTTCAGGTATGATGCAAGGCGGAAGTTTCCAAGGCGGTATGCCAAATGGTGCACAAGGTGGACGCATGGGTGGAATGAATCGTGGTGGTGGATTCGCATCTGGTGAGATTATTTCATCAGATGACAAAAGCATCACAATTAAATTACAAGATGGTGGATCAAAAGTGATTTACTTAACAGATACCACGCCTGTTATGAAATCAACTTCTGTTGCAAAATCAGATCTTGCAACAGGAATAACTGTTACTGTGAATGGAACATCAAATGCTGATGGATCAATTGCAGCACAGTCTGTACAAATCAGGCCAGCTGGTATAGCAGTACCAATGGGACAGGCCACACAACCAAAGCAATAATACATTATTAAAACTCGAATAACATTCGGGTTTTAATGTTGCTGTTTAAAAAATATTCAAAGTGATATACTTATCACATGAAATTGCGTTTACTAGTTGTGACACTCTTTACTCTATTCTGTATCGTCTTCATTATCGAAAATAATTCGATGGCAGTTTTTCGCTGGTTTGGTGCAATCGTATCGGCGATGAGCATCACATCAATGTACTACGCACATCGCAAGGAACGACGTGAAAAATCTGAACAAGAAAAAGGTGCCATTATGGAACAAGCTAATAAAAAGATGGAAACTATTAACCAAGCAAAGGATGAATTTCTTTCATTTGCAACGCATCAGTTGCGCAGTCCGCTTACTTCGATAAAATGGGGTTTGAATGCTATTTCTGATTCTGTAAAAAATGATACAACAACTCTCCAACTGGTTGAACAGCTGCGAACCATTGCAGACAATATGGTAAACACAGTTAATGATTTGTTGGATATTTCAAAAATAGAACAAGGCGGACTCGTTTTAACAGTAGAGCCAGTTGATTTGGTTGAACTATTGGATCAACTTGCTGAGAACTACCGTATGACAGCTGCTGCAAAAAATCTACTATTGCAATTTCAGACAAATCTTCCTATTGCGATTATTTCAGGCGATAAAACAAAACTGCGGCAAGTGTTTGCAAACCTTATTGATAATGCCATTAAATATACAAGCACTGGATCAATCGCCATATCGCTTTCCTATCAGCAAGATCGTAACGAATTTATTGTTGATGTTACAGACACTGGTCCTGGAATCGCAAAAGAAGAACTTGATAACTTGTTTGAAAAGTTCGCGCGTGGAACAGCAGGAAAAGCATCCGCAACAAAAGGTTCAGGGCTTGGACTCTATCTTGGCAAGAAAATAGTAGAACTCCATAAAGGCTCTATTAACGTAACCTCTGCAGGCACAGACAAAGGAAGCACTTTTTCAGTACATCTTCCAAAAAACGTATAGTTGTTTGTCTTGATAAAAAAAATAACGTATAATAATAGCAATTATGATTCACGAAGAAACAATCGAATTCTCATGGAGTACGCTGCAATACGAACACCGCGTGAAAAGTACCGACTGGTATTGGGCTTTGGGTATTTTAGTAGTACTTGGTGCGGCAATAGCATTCATCAGTAAGAACTTATTATTTGGATTTCTTATCTTGATGGGTGGTTTTATGATTGGACTGTTTGCGAATAAAAAAAATGATCCAATGTCAGTCGAGGTAAGTGAGCGCGGAGTTATTATTAACGATCTTATTATCAATTTTAGTGATATTAGCGGGTTCTGGCTTTATAAAAACATTTCAGGTATTCGAAAGCTTATCTTAAAAACAAACCGTAACATGGCTTCTGTTATATCTTTACCTATTCCAGACGATATGCGTGCAGCTGATCTACGAGATTTTCTACTAAAACATATTCCAGAAAAAGAATTAAAGGAATCATTCGTAGACTTACTGTCAGAAAAGATTGGTTTTTAATAAAAATACACATTACGTGTATTTTTATTACGGTTCTTGAATAATCAAACAATCCATGGTATGGTTGCCCTACTGCTTTCGTCGTTCAACGGATAGGACATAACTTTGCGGAAGTTAAGATCCAGGTTCGATTCCTGGCGAGAGCACCTGCGAAATAAAGAAAAACACCGATTCCTAGGTGTTTTTCTTTATTCTTCAATTACTTTTGCAATCGGTTTTCCGTTCTGGATCAGATATTTTTTAAGGGATCGGAATAACATCGTTCCAATCACAATGATGAATATGACAAGTATTATGTTTTGTATAATTCCTACTCCAGCAAGGACGCGTTCCAGCTGATTTCGCAAGAAGTAACCAACGCCGATGAAAAGACTTGTGTATATTGAAAGCGAAACAAATTCATATCCAACAAATCGCTTGAAGGATATCTTGTAAAATCCTGCGAGGAATCCAGATAAGAATCGAAAATAAATCAAGAATCGAGCAAAAATAATAACGCGCTCCAATTTTTCATCTGTCATGTCGTTCAAGAAATCGAACTTATCGGCAAACAGTTTCTTGTAAAACTTGGTTGTGATTTTTGATCCATGATATGCCAACTGATACACTGCGAAATCTGCAACAAATAATCCTGCCATACAAACTGGTATAAGTATCGCAAGATGAAACACGCCGATTCCTGCTAAATATCCAAATGAGATCAATGTGACTTCCTCGGGAAATGGCAAAACGATCATTGCTAGCATCGAAATTCCAAACACTCCTAAATATGATAATCCGCCCAATTGATGAATAAACTCCATAGAATAATACTATTGTACCACATTTGCACCTTGCGCCCAAGACACTAATTGCTTGTAGGTTACCTCGCCACACAACACAACATTGGTCATCGTATTTATGAAAACAGGAATTCCTGGACAATCCGTTTCGCGCGTATAATTTTCCATTAATCGATAATTAGATTCGTTCGTCCAAACTTCGCGTTCGTCGACAATAATCCCAAATTCTGTTTCCATTCGAGAAATTAATCGACGCATTATTTCACAATGGTCGCAATCCGCGCCAGAGAAAAAGAGTAAGTGGTTCATAAAAAAAGTATATCATATAACAAAAAAATCCTATGAAGGATTATTTTGCTTGTTTTTTAGCAACAGCTTTTGAAAGTCGTGACTTCTTTCGGCTTGCTGCATTTTTCTTGATAACGCCGCGTTTTGCCGCTTTATCAATTGCTTGGAATGCTTTTGAAAGGTCTTCAGCTGCACTTGAAACCTTTACAGATTTCACAGCAACTTTCATAGCACGACGACGTCGGTCATTCAATACTCGTTTTCGAGCTGCTACGCGCAACGCTTTTTTTGCATTTTGGAGATTAGGCATAATTAATTAAATAGGTTTGAGAGCGTTTCAAATAATATGTCACATAGTCGGTAGAATATGTGACGATGAAACAAGTGAATATCTGTCAGGAGAACAGAGGCTTGATTCATTGAACTGCCCACACAATATAGCACAGTTTTTAATTTCTGCAACCAGTGAATTATATAGGCTTATTTCCCAAGAATCTTCAAAGCTTCACGGATAATACGACTTGTGTCACCGTCATCGGTGTCGATTGATTGGATAGAAATGCGTATAACACGTTCGTGATAGCCCATAGCAAGCAAGGCATCCACTACGTCACGGATATGGTCGGATTCCACATGGCCATGTTCCATTGATAGTTTTTCAACCTTATCTTTCAATTCCAGTACAATTTTCTCGGCAGTTTTTTTGCCTATTCCTGATACTTGCGTTAGATATGCAACGTTTTCTGTCTTGATAGCATGAATCAACGAACCCATATCTGCTACTGACAATATTCCAAGAGCGGATTTTGGTCCAATTCCTGAAACGTTTAAAAGGAGTTCAAATACGTCTTGGGCAGATAGTGATTCAAACCCAAACAAATCAAGAGCATCCTCGCGGACAGATGTGTAAATCCAAAGTGAGGTTTGTGCACCAACAACAGATTGCTGCAAGATTGGTGGCGCAACAAACACCTTATATCCAACACCACCCGTATCAATCACGATATATTTTTCCGTAACGGCAATAATAGTGCCCGATAAATAACTAATCATATGCGTCAGTATATCACATGTATTGTCATTCCCGCGAAGGCGGGAATCTGTATGAGACCAGTTCATTCGGGTACTCATTTTTTATAAGAATATAGCTCATAAAATCTACAGATGCAGTTCTGCAAATCATGGATTCCCGCCTTCGCGGGAATGACAGCAAAATTCATGATATACTAATTTCATATGGCAGATGCTCCAAAAGATGGAAAAGACAAAGGTGGCGACAAAAAACCTTCCAGTGGTGGTGGGTCAAGTGGCGCAAGCTCTTTTTTGGCAATCTTACTGATTCTGTTTATTTTATGGGTTATCAGCGGGGGACCTGAACGAAATCCCGAGTCACGATTCAATCAATTTATAGAGCCAATTGGTGTTAATGGTCATGTTGGTGAAACCTACCATGACGATCCATTTGGACAACCTGGCTCTGTGACAAACACGTTGCCGTTTCTAAAATAAGCTACATATGCATTACGTTATAATTGTTAATGGACTGGGTGGCGAAACCACACCTTTACGATGGGCTACAGCATCTTGGAAACAATACGGGCTCACTCCGATAGTTTTTCATATCGACTGGAAGGAAAAGAATACTAATTTAGAAAACAAATTGAATTCATTTTTGGAAAAGATAGACTCTCTAATATCTTCAGAAAACAAGGTATCACTGATTGGATGTAGCGCTGGCGCAGGATTTGTCTTGAATGCGTTTCTGGAACGAAGAAATGCTATTGATCATGTGATCAATATCTGCGGACCAGTAAGAATGGATCGTCCGCAAACAATAAAACTTCGATCGATCTCATGGTGGAAAAATGTCAGCCCACTATTAATACAGTCGTTGACTAGGTTGGAAGACAACTTCCACAAACTAAGAGATTCTGATATAGAAAAAATAATGACTATACGTGCCGCGTTTGGAGACGAATTGGTCCCTTCAGAAACGATTATGGTCAAAGGTGCATATAATATAACCATTCCTACAATCGAACATACCCTTTCTATTTATTTAGCACTTACTATATTTAAAAAAAGGTTAATCAAATTTCTGTATACAAAATAAAATCCTTAGAAGGATTTTATTTTGATTATAGACTTTGTGTTTTATGTGCGCCCGGTAGGAATCGGTCACGATCGCATAGTCGCTATCGCTCCTTGCGCCCCGACCCGGACTCGCCGACAAAATTCTCATGCTTCGAATTTCGTAGACCGGCTCCGTCTTTCGATTCCTCCGTACTTGGTAAAACACAAAAGCCTGAACGCTTTGCGTCCAGACTTTGTGTTTTATGTGCGCCCGGTAGGAATCGAACCTACGACCCTCTGCTTAAAAGGCAGGTGCTCTACCAGCTGAGCTACAGGCGCAATGTAGTTAAATATACACAATTTCTGTATAATGACAAGATATGAAAGTTGTTAAACCTATCGAATCCCTAAATCTACCTCAAACAATCCTGATTCTAAACGATATCCGCAGCATAATCAATGTTGGTGCCATCTTTCGAACAGCAGACGCAGTTGGAATTAATCAGATCATCCTATCAGGCGTAAGTCCAGCCCCTATTGATCGATTTGGTCGTGTCCGCGGAGATTTTGCAAAGGCATCGCTTGGATCAGAGCATTCGGTTCCCTGGGAACAAGTTGAAGATATTATTAAGTCGATTAAAGACTTTAAAAAGCAAGGATATACGATAATTGCGATCGAACAGGCTAAGAATTCCGTTCATTTCAAGAAATATTCCCAAATTGTGGATCAGAAAGTAGTTATTATCCCTGGAAACGAGGTTGATGGTGTGCCAAGCCCTATTTTAAAATTAGCAGACGTTATCCTAGAGTTGCCTATGCGAGGAATTAAGGAATCATTGAACGTATCCGTTGCGACAGGAATTATTTTGTATCACTTGTTAGATAATTAGTTATCCACAGTTTTATTTCTATTTACCATACAAACACTTGCGGTGTGTTTTTTGTTTAGGTATACTGTGGGTAGAGATTTAGAAACCAAAAAGTACCTGAGTTCCAGATTGGAACAAATATTACAGTCTTTTTTAACTAAATGTACATTATATCTTGTTCCTCTCAACTACAAAAACTTTTAGTTTTACAACTAAATCTCCTCAAAAATTTCATAACCGTGTTTAATTATTATTAAACACACGATCACACTTCATCTCTATATACCGATGTAAGTGTTTTTTATTACCTTGATTTTAAAACAAAAAAGAGTAATGTAGTGGAAAATAAAAATTATGAAAAAAATTCATCCTTTCACTCATTCATTCTTCGTGTTCTTCTTCGTTCTGAGTCTCGGCTTTGGTATCTTTGCGAAAAATTGGACTATTTCAATCTCCATTGCTGCAATATATGTAATAATGGTTATGTTTATGCTAAAAAAGTCCTGATAAGCAATTGCTTATCAGGACTTAAAAACTATAGATCTTTCCGTGATAATTTTAATAATACTTCTTCTAATCCTGTTTCAAGTTCACCACCTGTTTCTCGAGCTTGTGAATAGGCAGTTAGAAATGTTTTCAATGTTTTCTTGAACTCTGGCGTAATAGCTGGTTTTTTCTTTGCAATATCTTTTAATTTCCACCATAGGATTCCAAAAATTGCTTCTGGTGCTTGGTTTTCAGCAAGGAGTTCTTGGTATGTTGTCCATAATCCAGAGGAGCTTCCTGATGATAATTGATTTGCAATAGCAAACGGGTTTGATTTTTCAGATGTTTTTTTCTCTGCGTATTCCTGTAATTGATGGGTTGGCATCGATTTTAGAAATGCGACAGGAAAAGAATCTTCTGACCAAACAACGATGGTCGATTCCGAGATACTTGAAAGAGTGTCGATAATCTTATTCCATAATTCTCGATCAATATCTGATAAGAAAATTAGCTGATCATTTCCAAATAAATTTTGTGCAGTTAGTGCATGTGTAATTTCTGTTGCGTCGCCATCAAATCCACTGAATCGTATCATGTCATGATTCGGATAATCTGATTTTATAATTGAAAGAATATCTTCACGTGGAAATTTTTTATATAAATAGATCATAGCCACATGCGAACCTGCGCGCAGTACTTAATATATTCTTCACCACAAAATGCAGTCATATGTTTCTCGACGATTGGGATAATAATCCATGATAATACTGACGAAATAACCCATGCACAAATAATAATAGTGATTGAGTTTACAAAAAATCCAAATCCAAAAAATAGCAATAGAAATCCGATTGTTCCGGGATGACGACTGTATTTATAAATTCCACGTGACAAATCATTACAAGTCATTTCGCCTGAAAATAACTGAGAAAGTTTGTGGTGAGAAAATTCACACCATGCAACCATAACCGTTCCCCACACAAAAAAGATAACACCCATTACAATAGCTGTTGTTGGTGAGTGAAAAAGACGCTGGGGAAATACCCGGAATAATAGTAATGCAATAATGAGAGCGACCAAAAATAATACAGGTATGTAAAATGCAGATAATTTATAATATTTTAATTTGGCGGGTTCCTGTTCCATAATGAAAGTATTGCACAGCAAACAAAAAAAGCAAACATTTGCTTTTTTAATGATTAAACTAAAGGCTCTAAATGATTTAAATCACGCCCTGCTTCCACTGAAACAGTAATCGGAATATCAAGCGTTTTTGCCACTGTAGTATCGACAATATTCATATGTCGCGTAATAACTGATTCCATAAGCTCTTTCAGAATCTTTCCAAATGGTTTCACTAAATCATCTGCAACTTCGTATACAATTTCATCGTGAATTTGTAAGACTGGAAAGACTTTATCTTGCCAATCCTTTTCCTTGATAGCCATGTCAATATCGACCATCGCTAATTTCACAATATCAGCGTTGGTTCCTTGAATTGGTGCATTAATCGCTGTTCGTTCGGCAAGCGCAATCATAAACGGCAATTTTGAGCGAAACATGGGGAAATTACGCACTCGTCCAAATAATGTTTTTGTCTCAAGCGTTTCTTTTGCATTTTTCTTTACATTATCAATATATTCACGGATGGCTGGAAATTCATTAAAATATGCCTCGTAAAATTGTTCAGCTTCCCCACGCGTTCCACCAAGATTTTTCTGAAGTGAAGAAATCCCCATTCCGTATAAAATTCCAAAATTAATAATCTTTGCATCGCGACGATGACTTTTTGTAACTTCTGATTCTGGAATTTTTAATACGCGCGAAGCAACAGCCGTATGGATATCTCGGTTTGTTTTAAATACATCGTGCAAAATTGCATCACCTGACAACATTGCTAATACGCGCAGTTCAATTTGCGAATAATCGGCTGAAATTAATGTATGACCTGGAGCTGCAACAAACGCAGTTCGGATGGCTCGACCCACGTCTGTACGAATTGGAATATTCTGGAGATTTGGATTCTGTGAAGAGAATCGACCCGTGGTTGTTCCATGCTGCAAGAATTGTGCATGTAAACGCATTCCACTATCAAGCAACGTTGGCAGTGTATCAATATAAGTGCCAACCAATTTTTGAAGTTCGCGGTAGTCTATAATTTTTTGAACTAATGGGTGAGCGTCAGTTAATTCTTCAAGAATATCGCCACGTGTTGAAAAACTTCCTGTTTTATTTTTCTTTCCTTTTGGTTTTAAGCCAAGTTCGTTGAATAAAAATTCAGATAGTTGTTTTGGTGAATTAATGTTAAAAGGTTCCTTTGAAACGGAAAATATCTCTGCTGCAAGTTCATCAATTTTCTTATGGTATTCAGTTGAAAGATTCTCTAAATACTTTTTATCAATCATAATTCCGTGCTCGGTCATAGCGTGCACCACAGGAATCAACGGCTTTTCAATATTGTTGAAAATATCAAGCAGTTTCTTTTCTTTCAGTTTTTTCAAGATAACTGCAAGCGCCTGATCTACTGTTTCGGTTTCTGTTTCTCGTAACACCTCTGCTGTACTTGGGTGTGCCATATCAGAATTTAATACCCACAATCCAACGGACGCGGCAAATGCTGTATTCCAATTTTCAGAAGTTTCAGGTATTTCTTCAAATGAAATTTCATTTTTTATAGGACTATCAAAATCATCATCGATTGTTTCATTTGGTGCGTATATTTTCTTTGGGGCTTTCACTGGCAATACAGCTGAAAATAAATGTTCGAATTTTGAAATAAGAGACCTGAATTCATATTCGCGGATCAGTCGTACCATCTTTTCAGCATCATACTGATCTTTAAATGTTTTTTCTGGTAATTCAAAAGTAATTGGCGCATCACGGCGAATGGTCGCAAGTATTTTTGAAAACTGTGCGCCTTCCTCGTGTTCGGTTAGTAAATCCAATATTCGTGGTTTAATTCCTGCGTCCAAAAATGGCTGTCGATCTGTATGTAGCTTTTTGTAAATTTCTTCAATTGTTCCAAATTTTGTAATTAAATCGGTTGCAGTTTTTTCGCCAATCCCGGGCACACCAATAATATTATCAGATGGATCACCACGAAGACCTTTATAGTCTGCAACGAAACTTGGAGGAAATTTATATCGCTCAACGACATCTGATTCTTTGTAAATCATTGTTTCTTGGATTCCCTTTTTCATTGTATAGACAACAACTCGATCATTATCCACCAACTGCAGTGTATCCATATCGCCTGAAACAATCACAATACGCATAGTTGGATGAGATTCGGTTACTTGTTCAACAATCGTACCTAACATGTCGTCAGCCTCGAATCCTGGGGCCTCGTAAACAGGAACGTGCAAAGCATGAAACACGTTTCGCGACTCATCGATTTGAATCTTTAATGAATCCTCTGTCGCTTTTCGT
Organism: uncultured Candidatus Saccharibacteria bacterium; assembly: GCA_964415895.1. GTDB lineage: Bacteria > Patescibacteriota > Minisyncoccia > Phycocordibacterales > UBA1006 > CALMMZ01. The sequence goes on from CAYQCC010000003.1 coordinate 48,670, forward strand.
CCTTTTTTATAACCATCATAACTTTCATGACGAAATGTTGGTTGCGGTAAATCATAACACGCAATCACGTAATCTGGCTTCAAGTCAGTCAGCATTTTCAGAAACATATTCAAAAGACCATAGAGTGCGCCAGTTGGAACACCAAGTGACGACGTAAAATCAGGCACAGCGTGGTATGCGCGATGTAAAATAGCATGCGTATCAAGTAATACCAGCGTTTTAACGTCGGATTGTTTAGGAGATTTTGCCATGGAATCATTATAGCACAGCACACCTCTTGAATCTTTTTTAATATGTTATGATATGAATATGAAAATTATCGCCATTGACCCAGGGTATGATCGTGTTGGGGTCGCAATCCTTCAAAAACCAAATTCTGGAAAGGAACAAGTTCTCTACTCGACCTGTATAACAACTAATCGCAAGGCTGATTTTTACGATCGATTGAAAGATGTTCAGGCAAGACTGTCCGTAGTAATCGAAGAATATGCGCCAAATATAATGATTATGGAAGAATTGTTTTTTGCCAATAACTCGCCAACCGCACTTCACGTAGCAGAAGCTCGAGGCATTATCAGTGGCGAGGCATTGCGACAAGGCATCCAAGTGCGAGAAATACATCCTAATCACGTAAAAATTGCAATCACAGGTCATGGTGCCGCCAAAAAGGCAGATATACTGTGGATGATTCCGAAGTTGGTTGATATTGATGTTTCTGGGAAGCTTGATGATGAACTGGACGCTATTGCTATTGGTATCGCTTATTTTGCACATTTTAAATATGAAACGTTATTAGGAAAATAAAATGCTAAAATTGCTTGCAAAAAAATCTATATTTGATACAAATAGAACTAACCCGTCGCTCGCAGTTCTTGCAGTGGGGATATTATAAGTCAACCAAGAATTATTTCTTGAATATTATTTATATATTTTAATATATGGAATTTGATGACGATACTGATTTTGCAGAAATACCAGCCGGATATCATATTGCTGATGAAAGCGATACTGATGACGAGCTAGACGATGATATCTTTCCAAAGAAAAAAGTTACTGACGAGGATGAAGACGAATTCGACTTTGACGAAACGCCTTTGGAAGATGACATAGAGAGCGAGTTATTCTAATGCAAACTAAAAAACACACATATGTGTGTTTTTTAGTTTATTTGATTGTAATAGGTATAATCTTTTCTCCGCGATTATAAATCGAATCTACAGCAACAATACGCACATTCATTATCCCTGCAGAACTTATATATTCAGATGGCAAGAATGAGTAATGCCCGATCTCGCCATCAGTTGAACCAATGAATTGATCGTTTACGTAATACTCGAATTTTTGAATAGGACGAAGCGCTGTTGCCATTGCATCAATCGATACGAGTTGATTTAATCCAATCGACATATCTGATGTAGGGTTTTCAACAGTTACAGACGGAGCATATTCTGGTCTATGCACATCATCAGTGCCAACAGGCGCAGGCGGTGTTGCGGGAACATTAGAAATACCGTGTGTTTGAATCCAGCTTTGGAATGCCGCTTCCCAGTTTTTATACTGACCATCAGACAATCCAATTCCAGAACGCGAATTTAGTAAATCAGCTTTGTTAATCCAATATAAAATATTATGTGGATTAACAATCACATGTTCTTCTTTTGTCTCTGGTGGCGTATATTCTGTTGCTAGCTTTCCAGATATTTTATCTGTAAAGAACGATTCGCCACCCCACCATGATCCACGAATCACAGGAGGCATTTTATCATCTGATCCGTTGTACTGACCGAACTGCGTGATCGGCTTGTCAGCAAGCGCAGCATTCATCACAGCACGCCATGCAGGAACCGAAATACTTGAACCTTTTTTCATTGGCTTGTTATCATTGTTTCCTGACCACACACCAACCGCTATGTCGGGTGAGTATCCAATCAGCCATGCATCCTTATTGTCGTTTGTGGTTCCAGATTTTGCAGCCACAGGACGATCTCCGAAATTCAATTGAGAATTTGCTCCAAACAATGGTGTTCGAGCAACATTATCAGACAATACCGATGAAAGCATTCGTGCAGCATTTGCAGATATTACTTGTTCTCCTGGTTGTGGTTTATATTCTTCGAGCACTTTTCCGCTTAGGTCTTCAATTTTCAAAATTCCTGTGGGCGGAACGCGAATTCCGTCGTTTGCAAATACTCCATATACTGACGTCATTTCAAGAAGTGATACTTCACCACCTCCCAATACCAATGTCAGTCCGTAACGATCTGCGTTTTTATCAAGCGTTGTAATACCAAGTTGTTTCGCGCTTTGTAATGCATCACTTACTCCAACTAAATAGAGTAGTTCTACGGCAGGAATGTTTCGTGATTGACCGAGAGCACTTCGAAGTGATAATGGTCCAACAAATTTTCCATCATAGTTATCTGGCGCATAACAACCAGTTGCACTACTACTTCGATCAAACGCCCCACAAGACGGATTAAACTGAGTCGGAACGTCAAAGATCGTTGTTTCAGGTCGATACCCTTTTTCAAATGCTCGTGCATACACAATCGGTTTAAACGATGATCCAGGCTGGCGATTTGCAGTTGTTACATTAAACTGCCCGTCGATAGTCGTATCAGAATATCCACGAGATCCAACCATAGCAAGGATTTGCCCTGTCTTTGGATCAAGGGCAACAATCGCCATGTTCGACGCGTTCCAATCTTTTTCATTCTTTGCAGCTTGTTCTGCTGCTGCTTTTTCTGCCTGTTCCTGTAATTTCCAATCAAGCGTTGTGGTCACTTTCAAACCATCAACGGTCAAAGATTCTTTTCCGTAGTTTTCTTCTAAGTAGCTACGAATATAATCTACGAAGTGAAGTGCTTTTCCATTACTGTCAGAGAGTGGTTTAAATACAACTACATCAGCTTTTGCTGCATCGTATTGTTCTTGTGTAACAAAACCTTGTTCTAACATTTTTTTCAACACAAGATTCTTTCGCTCATCTAATAGTTTTTTATTCTTTCCGTAAGGCGAATAATAACTTGGCGCGTTTGGAACTGCCGCAAGATATGCCGCTTCTGCAAGCGTTACATCGTTACTCGACTTTCCAAAGAATGTTTTTGCACCTTGCTCAACTCCATACACTGAACCACCATACGGTGCTTCGTTTAGATAAAGCGCGAGAATATCGTCCTTGCTCATTACTCGTTCCAATTTTAATGATAAAATCCATTCTTTTACTTTTCGTGAAATTCGTTTATCAGAATTCAATAATGTGTTTTTAATAACTTGTTGAGTAATTGTTGAACCACCCTGTGTTCCGTTCAATGGTGTCAGATTTACAATTACCGCTCGAATTGTAGAACTAAACTTAATTCCGTGATGCTGATAGAAATCCTTGTCCTCGATCGCTATGATCGCATGCTTAATTTTTTCATCAATCGTGTTTCCTGGAACAACTGTTCGGCGAATGTTTTCATGTACATCATATAAGATAACGCCATTGCGATCATAAATTTGAGTTGAGCTTGCAACCTTTCGTTCTGCAAAATTATCTAGGGTTGGAATTTTTAGCGTAGCTACCCAGATAAAGAATCCTCCGACAATAAGTGCTCCAACAATCGCAATAGTCCAAACAATCAGTTGCGTATGATGACTTGCCCATCCTCGGAAACGTCCCCAAGCGGTTTTTGCACGCTTTGCCTGTTTTTCAACAAGTGGTTTTACTGTCTTCTGAGCATGAACGTGGGTGTATTTTTTTACCTCGTGCACGGAATCAAAGAATTTTTTTGAAGGTTTTTTTTCTGGTGTCATATTAAGGGTAGTGTACCGCATTTTGACGCTTTTTTCAAAAGCTCCACAATTTCCAGTTTTTCTGGTAGGGTGTAGATATGACAACAAAGAATCCCGAACAAATCAATGAATTTTTAAGCCGAGGAGTTGAAGCAATTCTTCCTTCTCGTGATTTTGTCGAATCACAACTTACTTCAGGAAAGCAACTGACTGTCTATCTGGGAATCGACCCAACAGGACCAACTCTTCATATTGGTCATGCTATTGCGATGAAAAAATTGGCACAGTTGCAGAACTTGGGACATAAAATCATTTTGTTAATGGGAGATTTCACAGCAAAGATTGGCGATCCTACTGATAAATTGGCTGCTCGAAAAACTCTTACAACGGAAGAGATTATGGAGAATTTGAAGAACTACAAACAACAGGCCTCAAAGATTATTTCATTCAGCGGAGACAATGCGGCAGAAATCAAATTCAACTCAGAATGGTTAGGCAAGATGAATTTTGCAGATGTATTAGAACTCGCATCAAAGACAACAGTTCAGCGTATGCTTGAACGCGACATGTTTCAAAAACGCATCGAGGAAGGAAAACCAATCTACGTACATGAATTCATGTATCCATTAATGCAGGGACAGGACAGTGTTGCAATGGATGTTGATGGTGAAATCGGCGGAAACGATCAATTATTCAACATGTTAATGGGTCGCGAACTATTAAAAGACTCTGGTAAGGAAAAGTTCGTCGTTACTGTAAAACTCCTTGCAGATCCAACAGGAAAGAAAATGGGTAAATCTGAAGGTAACATGATCACACTTGATGATTCTGCAGACAGTATGTTTGGAAAAATCATGTCGTGGAGTGATGGAATGATTATTGGTGGATTTGAATTGTGTACTGATATTCCACGCGAACAAATTCTGCAAATCGAACTTGCTATTCAAAATAATGAAAATCCAATTCAGTTCAAGAAACAATTGGCGCGCGAGATCATCACGATCTACCACAGCGCGGACCAGGCAATGGACGCACAGAACAATTGGGAAAAGACATTTTCAGAGGGTGGACTGCCTGATGTCGTTGCCGAAATTAATGGAGAACAGAGGAAATTGCTTTCTGAAGTATTGGTTGAAAACGGATACCTTGAATCCAAAGCGGAATTTCGGCGATTAACAGACGAGGGCGGAATTAAAATTATTTCTGAAGACTTATCTGAAGAAAAGATTACAGATTTCCAGTATAAGTTATCTGAAACAGTTGTGTTGAAGATTGGAAAGAAAAAGTTTGTGAAAGTTATTATATAAAAAGCACCTAATGGTGCTTTTTATATTTAAAACAAATCAAACTTTTCACGAAGCTCTCGTGGAATATGAAATTCGGTTGATATCCGCTTGCGAAGCTTTTTTGCTTTTAATTCATCATATTCTACGGTCATATTTATTGGTCCTGGTTTTAGGAATCTTGGCTTCAAGATATCAAAAAGTTCTTTTTCCGATTGAGATGTTCCGTATGCAAAATCAAGAACGCGAGAAATAGTTGACGATGTTTTAGTTGTAATAATATAAGGACCAATTATTGAATAATGCTCCCTCCTTGTAAAGGGGTATTTTTTAGTGAATGAAAAATGTTCAAAACCTGACCGCTCTTTATTACTATTTTTATCAAAAACAGTAACGCCACCTATTAACGTGAAAACGTGCTTTTCTTTTTCTGAAAAGATTTCTCGGTATTCTTTTTCACTTGAACCTCTTCCAGGAACTAAGTACCAAAAATTATGTGGATTACTGTGGAATACTGGAAAATCACCTAATTCATCATGAATATCATTAATAGTATGTTTCCAAAACATATCCATATGGTCTATTTTTGAGAATCGATACACAACTTGTTCTCCTGGAAAAAGCCTGAATGTTCTTCTGTTTGAAATTGCACTATTTACCTTATTTCTCCAAACATTACTAATTATAAAGCTCTTTCTTTGTTTTGTAACAACATCTCCTTTTATCAACTCTCGTAGGTTTTTATATACACCTTCAAGAGTAACACTCTCTTTCAATACTTGTTCGAGGCTTTTCTGTAACTCAATGGCGCTAAGTGGTTTTTCAATAAGAAGCTCAATAATAACGTCTCGTATTGTTTTTTTGGAAGAGAAGATCATATATATCAGTATATAAAAATACAACTTTTTGTTCAAATTTAATATAAAAAGTACCATTTAAATGAAAAAAGTCAATATCCTTGTTATGCTTCCCTTGTCTATGAAACAAGATTTATCAAAACAATACAACGCTTTTGCTCAAGACTTTATTTCCGAGATTAGTCACAGTAATAACATTTCTCGAAATGAGTTTTATAAAAAAATACCAAGAGACCTTACTAGCCTTAAGGTTCTCGATCTAGCATGTGGTGATGGGAGTGATATATTTGAATATAAAAAAAGAGGTGCAATCTGTTCTGGTTGCGACTCATCCGAAGAATTAATAAAAGTTGCACGACAAAAAATTGGAGATTCTATTGATTTACAAGTACAAGATATGCGCTCTACTTCTTATAATGACCAATCCTTTGATATGGTATTTAGTAAATATGCGATTGGTACTGTTGATGTTATTTCTGATGTGTATGATGAGGTTTCAAGAATAATCAAGCCAGGCGGATTATTTGTTTTTCTTACAACACACCCTATGCGTCTTTTCCTTGAAAATAAAAATGAGACGAAGGATTATTTTATTCAAGAATCTGTCCCTTTAGAATGCTTTAATAGGAAATTTATTATCACCGAACCATCTCACACATTTAATGAATTCTTTAGCCGTCAATTCTTCAAGAATTTTGAATTACTGGACTTTACTGAGCATTATGACCCACAATCAGCGTCTTTTAATGGTCGAGATATTTACCCAGATTTTTTTATTGTGGTAGCTCAAAAAAAATAATTATGAAACAAAACCTAACAAAACAATATAATGGAATTGCTAACACATTTAATGTAAGTAATAACAATTTCAACCGATTCAGCAACACAGAATTCTTTTCTCACCTCCCAGAAGATTTGAGCGGTAAGAAGCTGTTAGATGTTGGCTGTGGTGATGGAAATGATTTTGAGGAATATCAAAACAAGGGAGCCGATGTATATGGAACTGACGCTTCGGAAGAATTAATTAACCTTTCAAAATTTAAAGAAAAGATAATATTAGGATCTTTTGATTCAATACCCTTCGAAAAAGAACATTTCGATGTTGTTGTTAGTAAATACGCTCTGCAAACCTCAGCTGAAATTGACCCTTTTTACAATGAATCGGCGCGTATTTTAAAACAAAATGGAGAACTTCTTTTTCTAGTAGTTCATCCTATGCGCCAATTTTTTGAGAAAAAAACCCACCATAAAGATTATTTTGATAAAACGGTAGTAGATTCCAGTATTTTTAATGGAACCATTACTGTAAAAGAGCCAACACATACAATGCAAGAATATCTCAGTGAAACATTCTTTAATGAATTTACTCTTGAATCCATATATGAGGGTTGTGATTTCTATTCTGCTGAAAAAATTGGTTCAAATGACTATCCAACATATCTTATTATTAAAGCTCACAAGAAATAATTATGAATATTGCAATTATATCTTCCGCAGACGAGAGAACTTCACGTCAATATACCAAACCTACGAAAGATCTTATTTTAAAGCTTGGAAAGTCTTTTTCAAATCTTAAGATTATAACAGGCGGTTCACTTGGAATTCCAGGGATTGCAGTTAAGCACGCCCAGGCATTAGGCATTGCAACTAAATGTTATTCACCTGATAAAAACTCTCGGGCACATGAATTGCGCGACGACAACCTAAAAACTAAATATTTTTCAGAGATAGTTTATATACCTGGATTTACAAATCGTAGCTTACGTATGATTAATGATGCTGAGGGTATTATTTTACTCAACGGTCGCATTGGAACACTATCTGAATTCACTATCGCACTGGAAGAGGGTAAGAAAATTGCCGTACTCACTGAAACAGGTGGTGTAGCAGATCATTTGGAATATATTTTAGATATAGCTCAAAAAGAATTCCCTGGGCAAACCTTTTTTTCTGACAATATTTCTGAAATTATTAACTTTTTAAAACAAGAACCTACTGAATAGGTTCTTGTTTTAAAATAGATTAAATTTTTCCCTTAATTCCTTTGGAATATAAAAATCTTTCGATAATTTCTTTCTTAGTTTTTTCGCCTTTTCCTTATTTCTCTCGATAATCAATTTTACTTTTTTCGTCTGGAAATCTATTTTCTGGATGTTTTGTTCTAATTCATTAATATTTTTTGCTATTTTATAACATTCTTCTATTTCTTGAACTGTTTTTTTTGAAAGCTGTGTAGTAATAATATATTCATTAAATATCGCTATATAGCCAGATTTATCCAGTGGTATACTATCAATATAAATACGAACATATTCGCTTTCAATTATTTTTTTTGTTTCTATTTCTAGTGGTGAATTAGATCCAACTAATGAAAATGCAAATTTCTTATCTCGGATAAAGGATTTATAGTATTCAATTTCAGATTTTTTTCGAGATTCTCCTAAATGAATCCATATATAGTGGTAGTTGTAGAAAAAAATGGGGTCATTAGTATATTTTTCATGTAAAGGAAGTACAATATTTTTCCATTGAATATCGTGGTGATTAAGCGATGAGAGTATATAAATATATTGTTCCCCTTCATTAATTTCAAAATCTTTTTCTTGTCCTAACTCTCTAATTACTTGTTGTTGCCATTCTTTATTTAATGAGTACTTAGTCCCTCTTTTAAAAACTATTTCTTGCTCTAATAAATCTCGTAAAACAACATATAATGCCTGAATCGTATACTTCCCATGCTCTTGTTTGATCTTTGAAAGCATATGTTTTGCAGTACTTTCAGATATTATTAAGCTTTTCACAATTAAATCCTCAATGTGTGCTTTTTTGGAGAATAACATAGCTTTATAATATCATATTTTTAAAATAATTTTTTAAAAATATATCATAAAACAACATTATTTTGATATGTCAATTATTTTCAGGTATAGTTACTTTGCTATGAAAAAAATAACTAACCAATATAATAATTTTTCTGAAACATACTCAAAAAATGTTAATTATGACAAAAAAAGCAATGTTGCCTTTTATCAACATATTGATTTTAACCTTACTAATAAAAAATTATTAGACATAGGTTGTGGTGATGGTGTGGATTTATATAAATTTCAAAAATTAGGTGCTGTTGTGTATGGAATTGATCCAAGTAAAGAATTTATCGATATATCAAAGAAAAATAACCCAACTGGAATATTAAAACAAGGCATGGCGGAATTAATACCCTTTAATAATGAAACATTTGATGTTGTAGTATCTAAATGGGCACTACAAACATGTTCTGATCTTCCAAAAGTATTATATGAAGTAGGTCGAGTACTAAAAAAGAATGGATTATTTGTATTACTTTCTAAGCATCCCTGGATGCAGTGGATGGAAAAAAATAGGGATTATGGCAATGGTGTAGATTATTATGAACAAAAAATTGTAACTTCTAATATTTATGAGGGAAAAATTGTTTTAAAAGAACCAACACATACAATTAATGACTATTTGAATTCTGAATTTTTAAACCAATTTGAAATAATGTCTTATGAAGAAAATACTGATTTTCCTGCAAGCGAACAAATTGATGGGAAAATTTATCCTACCTATTTTATAATTAAGGCTCGTAAAAAATAATTATGAAAATAGCCATCTTTAGTTCGTGGTTACCAGAGATTACTCAGGAAAATAGAGACCTTATAGTTAAGATAAGTGAATACTTATGCAGTAAAAATATAACCGTTGTTACGGGTGGTTGCAGCGGAATACCGGCGCTCGCGATAGAAACTGCGTTTAACCTAAAAAATAAAACAATGGGTTACTTCCCATTAAAAGATCAGCAAGATTATTTTGATCGACAGCACGAGAAAAATATTCACTGTATTGATTTTTATTCAACTGCTCATTTTGTTGCAGGGTTTACCGCGCGAAGTCTTGAAATGATTAAAAATGTCGACGCAGCCATAGTTTTAAATGGTCGTATTGGAACACTATCTGAATTCGGCATTGCAATCGAAGAAGGCTTACCCCTTGCTGTCATCGAAGGAACGGGTGGAGTTAGTAATGAACTGCGCACTATCGTGACTGTCGCGCAAAAGGAACTTCCAAATAATGAAGTTATTTTTGAAAAGAATTATAAAAAAGCAATTGATAAATTAATCGAAAACTACAATCTAAAAACCGCTTAGGCGGTTTTTAGTTACATAATCCTTTTAATCACCAACTTCATCCCATGTTCTTTCAGATGCTTGTTCAAATCATCCATGCACGGTTCGCATTGCGCGGAGAACTTGGCGCGGATAATAGGGGAGACATGCAGCTGGATCATGTTTTTCGTAAGGATAATATCTTTTCGATCTATTTCAATGCTGCAGTTTTCTTTCAGATACTTCATTAGAAAATCACGCACACGTGTTTCAGTGGGAATTCCTCTTGCAACTATAGGTAGTAATTCAAGGAAAGATTTCATAATAAGTTAATTAGTTTCGATTTAATGGCATGATCAGATACAAGAATGTATTATCATGCTGTCCGCGTACAATTAATGGTTTTTTAGGGTCTAACCATTCAAAGAACAATGAATCACTTTGAATAATATTAATTCCTTCTTGGATTTGCTGAGCAGATAATCCAACCTCGATTGAATTTCCCTCGATCACCGCATCAAGCGTCGTATGAATTTCACCAACACTTGTGTTCTCGGCGTGAAACAAAACTGTTTTATCTTCCGCACTCACTGTCATGGTGATGTGGTGGTAGTGGTTTGAAAAGAGGGGAATGGTTTTTAATAGATGAACCAGGTCGTTTCGCAGGATAATTACTTGAGTTGTGTGGGTTGTTGGAATAATTTTTGTATAGTCTGGAAAATTTCCATGGGTCAGCTGCGCAGTAATAAAGATATTTTGTGTTTGTAGGTAGATCTGATGATCGTTTACTGAAAGTATTACGTCCTCGTCTGAGTCTGCTAGAATTTTGATAATATCCTGAGCATTTTTAATTGGGAGTAGGAACGACCCAATGGATTCTGCGTTTATAAAGGCAATTTTCTTTTCTGCGAGGCGAAACGCGTCAGTGGCTACAAAATAAAGATTATTCTCCTTGCCAGTAATGTAAATACTTGATAATTCTGGCTTAATATCACTGTTTGATCCAGCGAATAACACTGACTTCATGCCTGATAGTAAGTCTGATACAGGAAGTGTTATCTGCGTGTCACCATCAACCTTTTTAGGAAGTTCTGGAAAATCGTCTACCGGGAAAGTTTTAAGCTTACTTTTTGATTTTTTGGTCTTGATATGAAAAATATCACCTTCTGTTTCGCATGTAATAGTTTCTTGGTGAGGAATACCAGAAAGAACTTGTGAGAAGTAGCTTCCAGGTAGAGCACATACACCAGGTTCGTCGACTTTTGCTGAAATAGTTATTTCTGCACCCGTGTGTAAGTTGGTAGATCTAAATACTACCTTTCCATCAGTTGTTGCAGTACATAAGATGCATGACAGCACTGGAAGTGTTGGATGCTTTCCTGTCACCTTTTCAGTTTTTGTGATTGCAGAGAATATTTTCTCATGAGAGCATTCGAATTTCATAGTAGTAATAGATTTGAATTGATAATTTTTTAAAATACAAGATTATTATGAGGGGTGTGGATACTGTGGAAAAGTTTTTATATCCTTACGGTAACAATCTTATTTTCATAAACGAGTGTTGATAATTGTTTGGATAAAAACAAATAGTAAACAGTGTTGTGAATATTATTCTAAACCATACAAACTTATTAAATGTTTTCCCACACTTACAAGTATGTTATCCAAAAGAAATAAGTGAGATACCACCATACTTCTCCACACCCTTATCCCAATAATTTGTTTTTATGTTTGCAACATGGCACGAATTTGTTCGATATCATGAATTAAGTTTGGACTCTCTGTTAGTTCGCGTGTAATCTTTTCATATGAGTGCATTACGGTTGTATGATCGCGTCCTCCTAATTTCTTTCCTATATGAGGGAATGAGATACTGTAATCTTCTCGTAAAATATACATAGCCACCTGGCGTGCCTCAACAATTTCTTTTCTACGATTCTTTTCATACATAGATGCTTCTTCAAGGTTATAAAAATGTGCCACTACCTTTACAATATCTTCCAATGAAATATTTCGTTTTGGTTTAATATTATTTTTAATAAGAAGTTTTATTTCTTGAATATTTAATTCTCTTTTCCGTAATTCCATCTGCATAATAAGGGTGTTAATAATACCCTCTAATTCGCGAATATTACCCTCTACATGGCTCGCAATGTAATCAATTGACTCTTCGGTTAGTTGGAAATTATGAGCCTTTAATTTTGATTGTAGGATCGCACTACGAGATTCATATTCTGGACGAGCCATATCAACAGTCATTCCGGCAGAAAATCTTGATTTTAAACGATCTTCTAGGCCTACAATATAGTTTGGGTGCTTATCAGAAGAGAATATTAACTGACGGTTCCTATCATGAAGTGTGTTAAATAAATGGAATAATTCTTCTTGAACCTTCTCTTTTCCTGCTGAGAAAAATTGAATATCATCCATAATTAATACATCACAAGTTCTATATTTCTCTTTAAATTGGTTTATACGGTTTGTTTGAAGTGATGAGACATAATCCATCAGGAATTTTTCAGAACTTGTATAAAAGACGTTCAAGTTTGGATTACTTGCAACCATTGCGTTCCCTACTGCTTGAACAAGGTGAGTTTTTCCAATTCCTGTTGACCCGTAAATAAATAATGGATTAAATGACCCAGGTTTTTTAATAACAGCCTGAGCCGCAGAATACGCAACTTCATTAAATGATCCAATAATAAATGTTTCGAATGTATATTTTGGATTTAGATTATTTTTTCTTGGTACTGAATGGTCAAGTGGTAATTCTTGCATAATCTCCTTCTCCATCTTTTCTTGTTCTGTGGCAATTGGCGCAGTAACCACCTTTGTTGGTTTTTTTGCAATAATAAATTCAACTGACCTAATATTTTCTCGATGACTGCGGATAGATTTTAATACTTCGCGACTAAATTTTGTCGCAAGCCAGTCCTTAATAAACTCATTAGGTACGCCCACAAAAAAAACGCCGTCCTCCTCGCGCACTGCGTGAGTATTTTTGAACCACGTTGTAAAATTGGCCTTTGAAACGGACAATTCTATTTCAGCGAGTACGGTTTCCCAAAGGTTTGTGACATCCTGCATACACGTTAAAAGAGAGTTACTGAGCACCTAATAAAAAGATATCCACAGTATATATCCTTTTGCCTTCAATGTGAAATTAAAATCTCGGGTTTACTATGTGGATTACCTGTTGAAAAAGTGGATAACTAAACATTTCGAAACTTGTCAAAATACCTTGCACATTTTTTATTTTCATGTATTATGGCTCGTATCTATGTCAGTTACCTACCAACCAAAGGTTAAAAAACGAAAAACAACTCACGGTTTTCTGGTTCGTCAAGCTACAACCAGCGGACGAAACACAATCCGAAACCGACGTCGCAAAGGACGAGCAAAATTAGCTGTATAATCACCTTGTTTAACAATAAAAGCCTTATTTATAAGGCTTTTATTGTGGCTATACTTGACAAATAATCTAATATGATTATAATGCCTAGCTAACATTATTCACAGGTATGTGCTGTGTCTATGCCAGGGTGTTCTAAAGGGTTACGACCTTTAGAATGCCTGTTGCCAAGCTTGTGAAAGCTTGGTTTTTTAATATATATTTCCCTTTAAGTTCCAACCATGGTATGGTTTTTACATGATTTCAAGTAAATACCGTATTTCTAAACAGCATTTCCCTGCTATTCTACGAAACCCATCCATAAATGGAGCCTATTTTCGTGCGGTTATTGCGCCTTCATTTTCAACAAATAAGCCTCATTTTGCGGTTATTATCTCGAAAAAACATGCAAACCTCGCTGTTATACGTAATTTATTTCGACGCACTGTATATCAGGTAATACATGATAAAATAAGCCAAATACCTGTAAAATCAATCATTTTTGTCATGCAAAAAGCAGTAATATATGAAAAAACCGCGCTAGGACGAAAAAATGCCACATTACAGCTCGCTAATGACATAAACAATGTCTTAGATCAAATCATTAAAAAATATGACAAAAACAAGTAATTCACCTTCAAAAAAGATTGGGATTTTTTTGATCAAAATATACCAACTCATCTTGCGACCATTATTCCCTTCCGCGTGCAGATTTACTCCAACCTGTTCCGAGTATTCAATCCAAGCAATTGAAAAATATGGGTTTTTAAAAGGTGTAACTCTAGGGATAAAACGAATCTCGCGTTGCCATGGCGGGAATATTGGTGGATTAGATGAACTAAAATAATATCTATCTCAAGGTCTATCTTTGTGATATACTCACATTCTATGTTTAACACCATCGTTTTTATACCACTTACCAATGCGCTTGTATTTCTAACATCATTATTATGGGGAAATATCGGACTTGCAGTTATTGTTTTAACTATATTAATAAAATTAATACTCCTACCTTTTTCATACGCTCAAACTAAAAGCCAGATTGCTATTAAAAAGATTCAGCCATTAATTGATGATATCAAGAAGAATACACCAGACAAAACAGAACAAACTCAAAAAATAATGGCATTGTATAAGGAACACAACACCAATCCATTATCTGGATGTTTGCCTTTAATTATTCAGTTGCCAATTATTATTGCACTCTATCAAGTATTTTTACGAGGAGCATCTGTCGATGGAAGTGTACTATATTCATTTGTACACGCGCCAGAAACGATTTCAAATATGTTTCTAGGAATTAATATGGCAGACAAAAGTATCATCATTGCGTTAATTGCTGGAATATCTCAGTATTTCCAATTGAAATTATCTCCAAGTATGAAGGATGATGTTGCTACTGTTACAACTGGTTCATCTGATATGCAAACAGAAATGATGGCAAATATGTCGAAAGTTATGAAATATAGCTTACCTGTTATGATTACCGTGTTTGCAGCACTTGTTCCTGCAGCTGTTGCGTTGTACTGGGTTGTAACTAACTTGTTCCAAATTGTTCAAGAGTGGTGGATTAATAAAAAGGTTAATGCGTTAACTATAAAAGTATAAATAAAAACATCTCATACGAGATGTTTTTATTTATCTATTCTTTATTAATTTGCGCCACCTACACGATATGACCATAATTCATTACTAATTTTATTAATGAAAAATAAGTAGCCGGCTTCTGGATGTGATTCCATTTTAATAATATCTATAACTTGTTTTGGAACAGCTACCTGTTCTACTGATTTTGTAGATACGGTATAGCTCCAAAGAGTATCTGAAAGATTTACTAAACCTTTATACCAGTCGTCAGGATAAGTTCCTGTTGGAAACGAGTTAACAATACCGCAATATAATATATCGTTTGAATACCAAGCACATTTCTCTGGAAGGGTTGTGAAAGGCATATTTTGAATGGTGCCTGTAGTTATATCAACCAGACGAGTAGTTAACATGTTGCCTTCAGTGGTGGCAGTTAGTGTATGTACACCGTCCGGGCTGGTTAGTGTTGTTAGTCCTCGTAATGGTCCAAGTAATTTAGAAAATGTATTTGTTACTGGGTTAAGTCCGTACATATATCCATCAACAGACGCTGCTGAATATGTTGTTAACGTAACAAGGTTTTTATTTACATACTGAGGCATCCATTCATTAAATGATGAACTAAATACAGGTTTCACCTGGTTTGAATCAGAAAAGCGAATTGAACCCTTTGTCTTTAGCTTATCTGTTTCCAACGCAAAGAAGTCGCCTGTTTGTAAGTTATGTACCAACTGTGAAACGTATCCTGTAACCAAAGACCCCTTCAACTCTTTTGGTTCATTGGTATTGGCGAGCTCGGCTTCTTTTTGTATATCAACACACTCTTTTGATAGCGCATCACGCGTTGCCTGATCAACAATACCTGTTTCTTTTAGGGCTGACATGTTTTGAACCTTTTTAACTGATGCTTCAGTTCCTTTTCCAAATATTCCGTCCAATTTTAAGTTCTGACTGAATTTGTAGTTTAAATAATCTTGTAGAATTTTTACCTGATCATTTTTATCTTTTATTTTAAGATCAGCTGTTAGTGTTGTTGTACACACTTGCGGAACTGTTATTTTTTTATCACTTGGAATAGTTAATTTAAATGTTTCAATACCATTATTCTTTTCATATCGCAGGAAGCCAACATTACCGGTTGCGTTAAATATTAATTCTTCTGCAGACGGTAAGTCAGTTTTTGTTATTTGACTGTTTAAAATTGAACTATCTTCAACTATTCCATCAAAAATATGTCCATTACGCTGATCGTTGTAGCGTATGTGGTGAGCGGTGAAAGGAATTGTTATTTGTTTTTCTTTCCCTGTTTTCTCATCTATAACTGTTTCGATTCTTATATTTTTTACAAGAAATGAGACAAATCCAGAAACAGGAAACGATGTTATTTTACGTAGTCGTTCTTTTGTATTGCTTGAAACAGGATTTACCTCGAGTTCAGTAATTGGGTTGTCAGTACTTGTGCCATCTATAGTTATGATTCCGTTACTCTCAGACAATGCTCTTTCGTCAAATGGGACAAGTGATTTATTTACAGAAACTGATTGAAGTGAGTTGTCATTTTTTCCTGCAAAAAAGATGAAATAAATAGTAACACCTAAAAACAGCAAAATAACAATCGCTGCAATAGTAAGAAGTCGTTTTCCGCGTTGATCCATAATGTGAAGTATATCATAAATTAAAAAAACCTCGAACGAGGTGATTTTAACAAATAATATTACCTATATATCCAACTGTCTGAACCCTTTATCTTTCGAAGAAGCGTCACATGACCATTGATTGTTCATAATATTTTGATATGAACGAATAACTTTTGGTCCATACGTTCGGTTTTCTGCATAGCCTTGACCACAAATCCATTTTGCCTTCCCGCAGGAACCGTTGGCATTTGCACCCTTTCCTCCATTATATGCGTGTGCAGCATATCTAACAATTCCTGAGCCAGCTGAGTTTCCAGGATTAGCAATGAAACCTTTAATAAGACCTGCTGCCATTGTTGCGTTTGTTTTAGGAACATCCAAATCAATACCGTTTCTTTTGAGCGATGCATGTACTTGCGCCTGCAGTGAAGCGTTCCATAGATAACTAATAGTTTGTCCTGGAAAATCTGCCTGAACCTTGGCTCTGATCGCTGCGGGTACAGTATCATAAGCAGTTGTTGGCATGATTTGAATGATTCCACGCGCACCAACAGGACTTAAGGTGTTCTGGCCCGCAGTTGACTCAACATACATAAATGCTTTTAGAACACCACAATCAAGGCCTGCTGCTTGCGCTGCCTCTTTCAATACGGTGTCGTATGTCGTTACATTTCTATTAAGGATATTGGTTACGCTTAATGGAGTATTGCTTTTACCAGAACCAGAGGCTCCCTGCTCATCAGCAAGATTAGCAACGCTTAAGAGGCTGATACTTGTTAGGTCTGGCTCCACAATCAACAAATCTGGATTAATCGTTCTTAGAATTATTGTAATACCAAGCAACAACATCAAACCAAGAATAACCTTTGTAATCTTGTCTTTTAACTGAGCAAACGTACCCACATTCTTGTCTTCTGCTGCGTACTGAAATCCGTACACAACTAACATAACAACACCTAATACTCCTGCTATTCCAATACCTATCTCCATCGCAAAGTTAATGAAACCCCCAATTCCTCCTGTACCTCCTGTTTTTCCAAGATCAATACTCTCTACAGGTACTCCATCACTTCCTGGTAATGCCTCAAGGAGTACATAACAGTCTCCCGCTTTAGCGGTACTGTCACATTTGGGGACGATGGAAGGAACAACTCCATTTTGGGGTGTCTGAGCAAGGGTCGTCGTCCCAAATAGAAATATGCCAACAATTATCGAAATCAAGAGAAAATAAGTCTTCATATAATAAACAGAGTATATCATGTCCATTCATAAGAAAAAACCACCCTGATTGGTGATTAGTTTTCTGGCCCTTGGAAAAAGAGAGAAACAGAGCTTGTTAAAGATTGCAAGAATGTTTTTGGATTTTCTATAGCCACTTTAAATATTGCTTGTCCTGCTTGTCCAGGATTCTGTACCAACAGCTCTCTTTTAATGGATCCAGGCTCCAAATAAAGTGTGTCATTGTTTATTTTCCAAGCATAATTTAGATCTGCAGCATTAGCTATTGTTGAAAAGAAATAGGGTTCTGACACAAGGGTTACATTACCATTTGTAATGCGTAATCCTCTATCAATAGATGCTAGTTTCCTATAATTGTTTTCGTTTTTGTAATACCAGTGAATCTGAGGATTTCCAATAGGAACTACGACTGTTTTTTGGGCTCGTGTACTGTTGTTAACATCTGAAACATCTACGCTAATCTTTTCTGTTGCACGTAGTCTATTATGTTTAATAATAATAGAATCTTTTGCATAGCCACCCATATTCAGAATACGATTATCGTTTCGATTCCATAAATAAACAGCATTATCTAACCGCAATGAATCATTATCCGATCTAAAGTTAGGAAGAGCAGATATTTTTATAAGAGATTCATTACTAGGTAATTTTTTACCACGATAAAATGGTGGAACATAAGAATCAACCGCTTCCCATAGTAGTGTTGCATCCTGAGGCGCAAGAATAATATTCTTTTTTACAGTTACTCCATTTCCGCTAATCGTTGCAACAACTCTTTTGCGAGAACCGTATGCGCCAGCCGTTATTGTAAAATCTCTTACGCCGATTCCTGACTTTTCTTCGAAATCGTCTACTGACCACTGAATAATATAGTGGTTTAAATCAATACTATTACTATCTAGTCGTATTGATACTGTTTGAAAAGCGCTTGGAAATTCTGGCGAAACAATAGTATCAATATCTGTTTCATTAATTGATGCATTGTAGTTAAGGTTATTTAACTTTAAAATATCCGCACTATCGCTTGTGGTTTTTGATCCTTCCGGAATTTCAGGTGTACTTGTTGATAATTGACCATGTGCAAAGAATGGCATAATTATTAAAATCCCTACAAGTAACGTAGTTATTGTTATTGATTTGATGTTGGAAGCACTATTCATAACACGAGTATAGCACAACCAAAATAACATTAGAAGATTATCTCTCATAATTAACAATAAAAGCCGTTTTCACAGCTTTTATATATGTTATTCCAAGCGATCAGCGCGCTCTTTCTTCA
The DNA here is from genome assembly GCA_964415895.1 of uncultured Candidatus Saccharibacteria bacterium. Taxonomy (GTDB): domain Bacteria; phylum Patescibacteriota; class Minisyncoccia; order Phycocordibacterales; family UBA1006; genus CALMMZ01. Next base: position 67,847 of record CAYQCC010000003.1, read on the forward strand.
TTTTGAGAAGTTGATTCGGGTCAGAGCTTACAATTTGGTCTTCGGTATAACTTGAAATAATCTTGATAGCTACGTGTTTTAATCCTGCAAAGAAGATTCCTTCTCCGACGCCGGACTCAAGCAATGTATATTTTTCCTCGTTCGTTAGGTGGAATACTTCCTGTAATGTATCAATTGCGGTTGGTGATTGTTTCAACAACAGCTGAATTGATGAGTTGGTAATGATCGGAATTCCGTAACGTGATCGCACGAAGTCTCCTACGTCTTGTGTAATGGTCGCCAGACCCATGAAATACTTACGTCCACGTTTTGCAAGCATAAATAGGAATGATGCGGCCTCCTCGTTTTGCATCATTACCCATGCCTCGTCCACTACCAGCAATCTTTTCTTAATATTCTTTCGAACAGCATTCCAGATAAAGTGCGTAATGATATACATTGCGGCAGGTTTTAACTCGTCCTCCATATCACGAATTGAAAATACTACCATTTTCTTGTTAATATCTACGTTTGTTGGGTTGTTAATAAAACCAGCCCATGTTCCACGTGTATATTTTCGCAAACGCTCGAGCAATGAATTTGCTCCTTCCATAGACGCTAATACCATTTCAAAGTCTGACATCAACGGCGGCTCAGCTTTCGTAAAATCTGATGTTGCAGTAATATCTTTTAACGCATATGTTTCTGTAATCGCACGGTCCATGATGGAATCTTCTTCTGGTGTTAATCCTCCTAACATAATGCGGAAGAGTCCTACCAAGTGAATGATATTTGAGCGCAATACATCAGACGGTGCTTCATCAGGTCCAGGAATAGGAACATCGAATGGGTTGATGTGGTGCATTGATGAAAGCGAAATATTAAAATAACGTCCACCAACAGATTCAGCAAGGAATTCATATTCACGCTCTGGGTCGATTACAATTACCTCTGTTTCAAACATGAGCGTTCGTAAGATCTCAAGCTTTGTAGCGTATGATTTTCCTGCACCAGATGTCGCAAAGATCACCGAGTTATAGTTTGGCATTGAATATCGATCAAAGATAATCAAACCTGCGTTTTGTCGGTTTACTCCATACAAGATTCCTTTATTATCGGTAAGCTCCGATGAAATAAATGGAAAGAATGATGATAATGGTCCTGTATCCATTTTAGTATTTACCATTAATTCATCGATTCCAAGCGGTGCGCCTGTAATAAACCCTTGTTCTTGCTGAAATAGTGCAGGTTTTAGGTAGATCATTTGTGCTTCAAGCATGGAACGGATTTCATTTTCAACTTTAAATAGTTCGTTTTCATTACTGGCGTATATTGTTATATATAAACCAACCGAAAACATTTTTGATTGAGCCTGTTGTAAACTATCACGTAAGTTTTCAAGGTTTTGATATGCAATATCAAGTTCTGGATCACGGACCATTCCCTGTTTTTCACGTACGGCGATCTGACTTTGAACTTCAGCAACCTTTTTCTGAAACTCTTTCATTATTTGCGAAGAGTTGATTGGAGAAATATGGATAGAAACATCAAAGATTTTGTCCAAGTTAATAATAGGTGCAAGCCACCCTTCTGTTAAAAACTTTGGATAGGACATTGTGAAATAGTTTTTTGCAATCTTATCACCAATCTTAATAAAACCAGAAGCAATTTCAATGGCAGCAGGTGCGATTATGTCTCGCAATTCCATTGCAGCAGCATCATAAATATCACCTGGCAATACAGGAATAGCTGATGGAATATTAGATTTTCCCTTGAAAAGGCTTGAAAAAATAGACATGGTAATTAATTGTTATGAAATACTATTTGCTTTGTGCTTCCAGAATTCCGGCGGCACTGTGCAATTCTCCAGGGTTAAAGGTTGTTTGATATAATTCAATAAGCTCTGCTGTTTCCAGTTGTCGCGACTGAACACCCAAGCTTGTTAATCCACCAGTGATGACGGCCAAACGTTGCTCCAATTGAGATCGGTATTCTTCGAATCGCCGCATTTCGTCTGTAACACCAACATCTTTTTTTACCGTCTTTTTTCCACCAAACATGTTTGATAGAAAGTTTGTCTGAGATTGTTGCGAAACACCACCACCAGCAAATGATACGACAACATAGAAATATTTAGTCATTACATTATATGATTCGTTGAACCAACGAATAAATTCAATATATTCTTTTGTTTGAATACGCATTAATTCTTCTGGGATCTGATCGAGCCGATTTTCAAGTGATAGTAAATAAGGTCGAATATCCAAGCGACGTGACGATGTTTGAATTTGTATGGCAAATTCCAATGAATTCAAGAAGTTTTGAAACTGCATAATAGTCGCCTGCTGTTCGTCAACTGATTTCAAACCAAGGTTGATTGGTGTTGCCATAACAACCGCACGCATTTCGCCTGACATTAATAAAACAACACCGTCGCGAATTTCTTTTATAGGTACGAATTTTTGTGAAGGAGTTTGTGCCATAGTGGTTTAATTATAACGTGTTTTATCTAAAATATCCAAGTTTCGTGCTAAATCCTGAATGCGTCGAGCAGTTAATTCTTTTTCTTCAGGTTCTGCAGCAACAGGTGTTGGGTCAGGTGCTTGCCGTTTCTTTGTTTCAGGAATCTCTTTTTTCCAAACGTATAATTTATTCTTTGTGAGATATACCAAAAATGCTTGCCCTACTGTAATAAAAGCCTGACCATTCAATTTATAAAACGCCAGTGCATATGACAGACCTGCAATTGCAAGAATAAGAGGAGCAGCAACAAAAATTGGAAAGAATTTGTATACGGCATAACAAAGACCGCCACCACCAGCAACATAAATAAACTGCTTGAATGTCAGTGGGCCGAAAATCTTGTCTTCAATATCAATAAATTGTGGTACTTCAAAACGCATATTACAAAGTATATCACACTAATGAATCAGTTAACAAAAAATATCCCATGATAGGATATTTTTTGTAGATATTATACGACTTGATCCATTGATTGAAGCGTCGCATCAACTGTTTTCTGTCGATTTTGAGAAATCTGCTCCAACTTTTCCTTACTAAGAGATAGTGTGGATATTTTTGGAGCGACAGGTGTAGTTTCTGCAACAGTCTCTGGCTGAATACTTTTTTCCTCTGCTGGATGAAACTGAAGCGGAGACGGCGGAATCGGCTGCCCTACCGGCTTTGATTCAGGAAGTGATTGACCTGTTGGATGCTCTCCGCCTACACGCACTAAGGTGTCTGTGTTTTGTGTAGAGAGTGTTGGCGAATCATCCTTTGTCATTTCAAGTCCAGCTGATTCCATAATGGTTGCAGGCGTAGATTGGGTTTTTGGTCCGCCGTTTACGATATGTTCATGAATTGGTGTGAATATTCGCTCGTTGATTTGCTCGATAATCTTATTTACTTCTGATGGTGGAATGGCAAGCCTCTCAATTAATTCTTTTTCATAATTATCTGGGCTTGTTAACCCTACTAATAAGAGCATTGTCTCGATTTGAAGATCTTCTAATTCATCAACATGAAGACCGTAATTTTTTCCAATACCAATTAGTTCGGTCGCCCAATCGAACGCTTTCAACGCTTCCTGATTAATAGTTGGCAAGTAGGCTAATTGTTCCTCAAATTGTTGTCGTATCTTTTCATTCATGAATATAGTATA
>CAYQCC010000004.1:0-68010 GCA_964415895.1 uncultured Candidatus Saccharibacteria bacterium
CATTTCTTCGGGCTGATAATAATAATATTATCTGCCTCAGGGGATGAGGAGACAAGAACCATACTATCAAAAAACCCTGATTTGTCAAGGATTTACAGATATCTGCAAAGGTAATTCGCTAACCTATTGACAGTAATCTTTTATGTGATATACTTTGATCATAGGTTTCTTTTTTCAAAAATGAAATATCGGCCCGCCCATAATCTGCAATGCCTTGAGTAGATATAAAATTACTCTAGAGGATACTTAATTTAGTTAGATATGGAGACCCGCCCTTTATGGCCACTTACTCGACGTAAGGGCCTTTCTTTTACCTATTTTCTATTGAATGGACATGCATTTGAGTATCAACTAAAATGCGTTCGATCAGTTTTTCAACAGATTTCTGGTTTTGAACCACATATTCAAAGGTTTTTCCACCAATCGAAAGTACATCATCTGTCCAATCCGAGTTCCAGTACCCCAAAATCCCAAGTATTCGCAATTGTACTACTAGTGTGAGAATTCGAGCGTTTTCATCACTTGTTTCCCTATTAAGAATGTGGGTCACGTAGGTTTCATAGGCAGAAAAGACTTCTGGGATAGAAATTCCACTTGGAACAAGCTTCTGGATCATCGAAAAGCTTTGTCGGATCAACATTTTACGGTGTTTCGGAAATCCAGATAATAATCCGTAAACAGGTTTCCATTCTGAAATTCCTGTACATCGGTAATAGTGTTTTCCTTCCACGCAATCTATCATTACAAAACCGAACATTGTAACCATCATGCGGTGCTTATTCTGAATTTTCTTGGCACCTTGAATATGAACATAGATTCGTCCCAAGTCGCGTGTCAAACATTCCGCGATTACTGACTCCTCGCCTTCGGGAAAGATATTCATAATGATTCCAAGGGTGGAATGGATTTGGTGAGACATACTATAATCAGTATACCATCCGTATAGGAAATCAAAAAAGCCATGATAGCTTTTTACTTATAGTAAATTCCTGAATAGCATAACAACCGTAATCGGACCAACGCCGCCTGGAACAGGCGTTATATAGGACGCAATTTCGGCACATGAAGGATCGATGTCTCCCGAAAGTTTTCCAGATTGTTCACTGGTTCCTGCGTCGATTAATATAACACCTTGTTTTATCATGTCTGATTTTATTAAATGAGGAATACCTACTCCTGAAATAATCACGTCTGCATCCTTAATTAATGCGTTTCGCACGTGTTCGTCTGTGCCCTTATTAACAACATCAAATGAAATAGCGTCATGGGAAAGCATCATGCCGACAGGTTCACCAACAAGTTTTCCGTTTCCGATCAGTAATACCTTTTTATTATTTAGATCAATAGACTTGAAAATTTCATCAACAGCAGCGGCAACTGGCGGAGCCTTGTGCGAACTTGAATTCTTGTAATTTAATTTTGCTTGGTCACCCAAAACATCGATATCTAATTCTGCAGGAATACTGTTTAAGATAAGTTCAGTATTTATACCAACCGGCAATGGCAATTGAATGATGATTCCGTCATATGATTCGGAAATAATCTCTGCAATCTTTTCAAGAGCTATTTCAGTGGAGGTAACATCCTCGTACTGAAATGTTTCTGTATCGATTCCAATACGAGCCGCAACACGTGACTTGATTCCAATGAATTGAATACTTGACGCGTCATTTCCAAATAATACAAAAGCAACCCGCTTTTTTGGAAAACTCGATAATTCCTGCGCGAGATCTTGCTCCAACATCTTTGCAATTTGACGTCCGTCAATAATCATAAGAAGCTGACTATATCAGAAAAACATTTTTTGGGGAACAATCCCTGTTAATTTGATATACTATTGACATGAAGACATTCAGTGAAAAAATCGTCGAGCTGGCGCTTTCCATTCCAAAGGGCAAAGTCAGTACCTATGGTCATCTGGCGCGTCGTGCTGGCGGCGGTGGGCAAGCTGCGCGTGCAGTAACAGCAATACTTGGCAAAGCGTACGAACGCGGCGAAAAAGGAATTCCCTTTCATAGAATCGTATACGCGGGCGGGCGTGTTTGGGCGAATGAAACGTATCGCGGACAACGCATGAAATTATATAAAGAAGAAGGAATTGAAACCGACAACAAAGGATTCATTATTGATTTTGAAGATAAGTTGTGGAATTTTAAGTAACATAAAAAGCCGTAATGGCTTTTTATTGTTTCTCTACTTTATTTTCTGCACTTGCCCAAACAATATTTTCCGCACCAACTGTTGAAAGTAGTTCGTCTTTCAATTCACTATTAGAAAACCATTGTGGCTCTGGAATTTCAAGGTGAGCAACAACTCGGTCAGATGGCATAAGATCTGCATCTTTTCGCATATCCTGGATCTGGCGAACCAAATCTCGCATGTCGCCTTCATCACGCAATGTGTCTGTGATTTCTGTGTCAAGTTCTACTGTTCCCTTTTCGAGTGTTTCCTTTACAACAACTTCTTTTACGTTCAATTCGTCTTTCACAATATCCAAGTAATCACTTGGAAGATCTGATTGTGAAATGAATAATGTTGCCAGTGGCTGTCGAACTTTTACATTTGATTTTTGTCGCGTTTCAAGTCCGAGCGTTACGATGTCGCGTACTGACTGCATTGGTACAAGCGTATCAGCAACCAATGAAAAATCTCTCTTGTTATCAATCCAGTATTCCAAATGAACTGAAATTTCATCACGATCTTCATATCTCACCTTTGCAAATATTTCCTCTGCAATAAACGGCGTAAATGGCGCCATAGTAATCGCAATATTGCGCAAAATTAACCGCGTCACAACCAGCGCATCAATTCGATCCTGATCATTATCAGACTTGAAACGATCACGACTGCGACGGATATACCATGTTGAAAGTTCGTTTATAAATTCACGGATTGCGCGCGCAGGCGTTAAAATATCATATGATTCCAGTCCTGTAGTGACGATCTCTGCTAGTTCCTCATATTTTGCCAAGATCCACTTATCGAGAACATTTGTACTGTCATATGCATTGCGCTCGTTAGGACTAGGAAGTTGTGCTGGTTTATACATTTCATAAAAGCTCACAACATTCATCAGCGGATTAAATACTTTCTTCTTTACTTCATCGAGCGACTTCTCATCAAAGTTCTTTGTTTCACCTGGTTGGTTCACGCTATAGAACCAGAATCGTGCAACATCCGCTCCGTATTTCTCGAATACTTCCCATGGAGATACAATATTCCCTTTTGACTTTGACATCTTCGTTCCATCTGCTGCCATCAACAACCCCAAACAAATTACATTTTTATAATTGTTTGTCGGATTGTCATTTAGCAAGTTTGCAATTGCGTGCATGGTATAAAACCATCCGCGCGTTTGGTCAACTCCTTCAGAAATGTAATCTGCTGGCAAAGGTTTAAAATCAATTGGCTCACCTAACATATGATTCTGCGCATATGCCATTGCACCTGAATCAAACCATACATCCATAATTGCAGACGTACGTGTTAATTTTTCTCCATCAAGCTCGAGTTGAACTTGATCAATATATGGCTTGTGAAAATCAAGTTCGTACTGTTCGTTTCTTGGAAGCAATGTGTAATTAATTTCTCGTATTTCTGCATTTTTAAAATTATTGTAGCTTCCTGGAACTTTTATCAAATCAGCAAATGTAAATCCTTCCACAATCATTTCGATTGAACGAAGTGAGCTTCCATGTCCAACGATTAAAATATTTTTTCCTTGGTATGTCTTTTCAAATTCTTCCAACATATGACCAACGCGCGCAATCACCTCTTGGAATGATTCTGCGCCTTCGGATTTGAACGTGTATCGATTTTCCGCAGCATTACGAGCCTGGAAAAACAATTCTAAATCCTTCCATTGAAATTCTGGTCCGACATTCCATTCCAACATTCGATCGTCAGTTATAATTGCATTTTCATCCATTCCAAGAGTACTGGCAACGATTTTTGCAGTTTCCTGTGCACGAACGATTGGTGACGCAATGATTAGATCAATCTTTTTACCCTTAAGTGACTCTGCAGATTCAACAACCTGTGTTTGTCCCAGTTCTGTCAGATGATTATCAGGATTATTTGCAAAATCCCATACACCATATTTAAATCCACCCTCGATATTGCTTTGAGCTTGTCCATGACGCATTAGTAAATATTTGTTTCCAGACTTCTTGGAATATTTTTTGATATCTTCAAGTGAGCCGATAACAACGCGCTTTGAAGCATCTGCGGTTTCCCATACAGGAATCGGAGTTCCCCAGTAACGTTCGCGGGAAATTGCCCAGTCTTTTATTCCATCAAGCCATTCGCCAAAGCGTCCCTCTTTGATATGGTCCGGCTCCCAGTTGACGTTCTCGTTTGCTGCGAGAAGCTTCTCTCGCAATGAAGACATGCGGAAATACCATGACCCGCGTGCGTAATACAACAAAGGCGTATTACATCGCCAGCAGTGCGGATAGCTGTGCAAGTAGTTTTCTTTCTTAAACAGTAAATTTCTGTCTGTTAGGTCATTGATGATATCGATCGCAAGTGTCGGCTTTCCAGATTCATCACTTTGTTTTACATAGCGACCTGACAATTTTAGTGTATCTGTATCGCATCCGCTGAGATACTTTCCTTCCTCATTAACGACATGGAACTTTGGCAAATTATATTTCGTTCCGAGTTCAAAATCGTCCGCTCCGTACATGGGCGCAATATGAACGATTCCGGTTCCGTCAGTCGTCGTCACGAAATCTGCAGCATACACCTGGAATGCGTTTTCAAGTTTTGATTTTTGATCTGCTGGAAGTAAGTTTGAAAGAAATGGAAAAAGTGGTTCGTATTTCAGACCAACTAAATCTTTTCCTTTAAAATTAGCTACGCATATTGATTTAAAAATATAATCATCTTCGTTCGAAGTTCCTTTTCTCTGTTCAATTCTCAAACCTATTGGATAATCAGCACGTTCTGGAACATTTGGAAAACCGAATACTTTATGTACTAAATTAGAAGCTAAAATATAACGACCTGTTGGGATTGAGTCACTTTTAATAACGTCCCAAGCAGAATATTCAATCTCGCCCCCAACAGCAAGCGCAACATTTCCTGGAAGCGTCCATGGAGTGGTTGTCCAAGCTAGAATATGAGTACTATCGTCAATTTCAAATTCTCCAATTTTCCGTCCTTGTTCTACTTTAAATTTCACATATGCCGTCACATCTTTCACGTCTTGATATGCACCTGGCTGATTCAATTCATGACTAGATAAAGCTGTTCCGCATCGTGGACACCATGGAAGAATTTTAAAATCTTTAAATATCAAGTCGTTTCCTGCAGTATCTTTTCGTTCAGAAACTTTCTTAACAATTCCCCACAAAGCCTCGATATATCCATTTTCATAAGTAATATACGGACGCTCCATATCCAACCAATAACCCATACGGTCAGTTAACGTTTCCCATTCATGTTTATATTCCCAAACACTTTCTTTACATTTTTTATTATATGCAGCCACACCGTATACTTCAATTTCCTTTTTTGATTTCAATCCCAGTTGTTTTTCAACTTGAAGTTCCACTGGAAGTCCGTGCGTATCCCAACCGGCTTTTCGTTGCACATTAAATCCACGCATTGTTTTAAAACGCGGAATAATATCTTTGAACGAACGAGCGCCGACATGGTGAATTCCTGGTCGACCATTTGCTGTCGGCGGTCCTTCAAAGAACACGAAGTCACCTTGTGTAGATTCCTTTGCAAGAGTCTTATTGAAAATCTGATTGTCTTTCCAGTACTGCAAAATTGCCTCTTCGCGAAGTGCGGTTTCTGATTTTTCCAGATTTTCTGGAATGAAATTGTTTGGGTTTGAGTTCATAATAATAAATTGAAGCTTATAAATTGGGTAACGAAAAAAACTCGTCTCTGCGCGCGGCAAAAGTGCCGTGAGCAAGGACGAGTTTTCTGTAAGAAATCGTGGTACCACCTTGGTTTGAAGCGGGAAAATTGCGAAGCAATTTTCCCGCTTCCTTATTGCAGCTGTGACAGGCTTACCTGTTGGATTCTACGTCCGTTCAAAGCGGATTTCTTTCCAAAGCTCCAGAGTGATTAGCTCTTTCATAGCGTCGTGGAATGAGTATAGCACAGATTGGCAAGGATTCAAGACAGTATGATATACTTATACCATTATGAATATCATCACAGCCGTATTATTTATATTTATCGTGTGTGTCGTCTTGATTTCTATTGCCTTGATTTGGCACTGGAAAAAGTTTATGCCAGAATCTGGAAAAGGAGCAGGAATCTTTACGATCTACATGCTTGGACTTGCCGTACTTATTATGGCGCTCTTTACTACTATTAGCGCTTTGTAATTAATAATATATATTATGAAAACTTTTGAACTTGGACAAGACGAACATATCGTCGCAATATTCCGCAAACACCCATTTTATATTTGGATTTCAATTGCAAAATATATTTTAATTGCAGTACTACCTGCACTTGCAAGTGCGTTTATTGGAAACATTCTTGGTGATTATTCTGAATATGCATTTGCAGCATATCTGATATTTCTAATCATTCTTTGGATCTCCTTTTTTATCGAGTACACAGACTTTATGTTAGACACATGGGTTCTGACTAACGAGCGATTAGTAGATGTCGATCAGCTTTCGCTATTTTCTCGACGTATTTCAACATTATCTCTTGATCGAATTCAGGATATTACTATTCAGCAAATTGGATTTGTGGATACCATGCTTGGTATTGGAACTGTCTTTATCCAAACCGCTGGAGCCGAGGACGAATTTAAAATCCTCGGCATGCGAGATCCAGGCCACGTGAAAGACATTATTATGCAGACGTATCAGGCAAGTAAGGATCGTGTATTTGAAAAGATTGCAGAATTGCGCTAGGAGTACTACTTTACTTGCATAAAGCACCATTGTGTGCGATACTACGCGTATGTATTTCTTGTGCCCGGCCGTGTAAACGTCAGTGCTGATTAATACGGTCGAGTTTTTTATATGGATATCTCTCCAAACTATGTCAAATAATTTGTATGTAAGTTCCCTAGCTTGGGCAACTACTGATGAATCTTTGCGTGATTACTTTGCCACTATCGGTGAAGTAAAAAGCGCTAGTGTAATCAAGGACAAAATGTCAGGACGTTCACGTGGATTCGGATTCGTAGAAATGGCAACAGAAGAAGACGCTGCTAAAGCTGTCGAAATGTTGAATGATACAGATCTAGAAGGCCGCACAATTCGAGTTGCAATCGCGCAACCTCGAGAAGAACGACCTCGACGTGAGTTCAATAACGGTCCTCGAGAAGGTGGATACAATGGTGGAAATCGTGACGAACGATCAAACCATTCATCTTCTTACTAAGGCTGAAAACAATTAACTGCTGAAAGGCAGTTTTTTGTTATCTCCATTTTTGTATATGAAAACAGCTACCGAGATTGGTAACTGTTTATAAATCTTTTTTAAAACATTAAATTGTAATTTTAATTGCTTCAAGGAGCTTATTGCTCAGACTTTCGGCTGATGACAAGCTAATAGTAGCACCTGCTGCATTCCCATGCCCGCTTCCACCAAAGCGCTCCGCAAGTCTTAATGCAAATCCGTCAGCAGACCGGTAGGACCTGATGCTTAGCCGATATGTACCCTTTGGTTCTGTTAGAAGATGAACACCTATTATAAGTACGTTAATTCCACCATATTCTGATAATGCCTCAATTCCCGTATGCGTATCAACGGATTGTGGAGCCGACGCTTCATGCCTCATTTCTTTGTCCAATACGAATCTAAGTTCGCCTGCAGCAATCACGTCATCCTGGTTCAATATGCTGATTCCGAAACCAGTTTGAGCAATATGATAAACGTGCAGATTTTCTAAAATCTTCTTTCTGGTCGACAATTCGTAAAAACTGCCGGACACATTCATCTCATCGATAATGCTCGTCGATTTGCTGATTTCGTACAGCATGGCAAACAGAGCAAGCGCTTCCGGATTCTTTGACGAATTAGCGAACTTGTCAGTATCGGTCCAGATACCGACCTGTAGCAACTCGCACACTTGGTGCGTTAGAAGTGCTTGGTTATGCAGGTACAGCATTTTTGCCAAGATGTGGCATGTTGAGGATGCGTCAGTCTCAATGAACTTATTAGAATCATCAATAAAGAACATATTATTCCTATCATGATGATCAATAGCAATGACTTTCTTTCCCTTTCCAACAAATGACACTATCTCTGCATCCTTAACACCGATTCGGTCATAACTTGAACAATCAAGGATAACCAAGGTATCAGGCTTGGAATACCGATCGTACATGTATTCGTATATGCTTTTGTCCGTAACATTGTGCTTTTGAATGTATTCAGACAAATAGGTAAATTTGCTCTGAGCTCCTGACGGACCCCACAGCATGGTTACCTTTTTCCCAAGCGAAGTTAATACTTCAGCCAAGGCAAGATTGCTCGCAAGACTATCCGCATCGGGATACTGGTGACATGAAAGCAAGAAATGTGTACCCGAGTCGATCATTCTTTGAAAGAAAGATTTGTACTTAGATGTTTCTGCGACTGTGAATGTTAGTTCTACCATTGTTGTTGTTTATTTTTAGATTATTTCTGTGCGCACATTACCATATCAATCCATGAAGTCAAATTAAAAAACCTTCGCAGGCTTTTTAATTTACATTCTGTCTGGTGCCTCAATTGCAAGTAATTGAAGACCATTTTTAATCACAATCTGGGTTGCTCGAGCTATCGCTAAACGATGTGATGACATTTCTGGATTCTCTGTATCAATAATTTTGTTCGCTCCGTAAAACGAATTGAACGATCGAGCAACTTCCAATAAATACGTGACAATATAATTGGGCGCATATTCGGTAATTGCAGATTCGACGACTTCTGGAAATCGGTAGAGTATTTTCTCGATATCAGATATTTCGTTGCCGTCTTTTATTTCTGCTGCAATATTTTGTTCTAACCCTTTATCAAGCAACGTTTGAATTCGTGCGTGTGTATACTGCAGGTATGGTCCGGAATCACCTTCAAATGACAAACTTGTTTCTGGGTCAAAATTAATATTCATTCCAGGTTTTGCACGTAAGATTGCAAACTTGATTGCACCAATTGCGATTCTTTCACAGACATAATCAATATTTGCATAATTTGAATCTCGGTGCAGCATTTTTGTTTTAACCTCTAATGCAACATCTTCAATCATTTCTGCTGCTGGTGGTACACCACCCAGTCGTGACGACATCTTTTGTCCCTTGAATAACATACGCCCATGTGGAACATGCTCGCTTTTTTCTACTGCGCCATAGATTACATCTCCGTGATTCTTTTTTTCTTTCTCTATATCAGCATACGCTGCTAAAACGATGTTAAAATGAGGAATCTGTTCATGATCTGTTACAAAAATAGAAAGATCGGGACTGAATCGTTCAAACTTAAGATCTATAAGTCCAAGATCTTTTGCTTCGTATGTTGGATTGCTCTGACTGTTTATAAAAACAGAAGTATTAATATCTTTTCGCAATTCATCAGGAATATAAACAATCGCTCCTTCGCTTTTTACAAAAACAGAAGGCGTATAATCTTCTACGATTCTTTTTCCCTGAATCCCCGATTCGCTTTCAAAAATAAAGTGATCGATTTCTGTTTCGAGTTTGTCTTTAAGGAATGAAAATAGATACGTTCTAGACGCATTACTAAATTTCAAATACAAATCTGTCCACAAATATTTTTCCAGCTCATCTTTCGGATAATCTTTTGAAGTACCTAAATAATTAGAAGTATAGTCATAAAGAACGTCAGCAATTTCTTTCACTTTAGTCTTAACGTCGTCGGAATCGTCATATAAACGAGTACCTACTACATATGCATCGCCAGCAATTATTGCGTTATCAAAACCTGATTCTTCTGACATACGGCTAATAGTGAGCGAATCATAATAAAGAGCGTATACCGCCTTTGCAACACCTAAAGAAATGTCTGACGGAAATGACATGGTGGTCACCCTTGCACCACTTGCTCGCATTAAACGCACTAATGATTCGCCAATTGCATTGTTCATCATGTGCCCAATGTGAAACGGCTTGAACAGGTTTGGACTTGAATGTTCAATTAATATATTTTTACCGGCATGTATTTCAAGATTTCCAAAACTATCTTCTGCGGTAATAATTTCTTTCATTGATTGCGTAAAGAATTCTGGAACAAGTTTAAAATTAATGAAACCAGGACCTGCAATTTCGATAGATTCAATTTCTGGAACGTTTTGATTGTTTATCTCTGCGACAATCATTTCGGCAACTTCGCGTGGATTTTTACCCAAAGTTTTAGATGCAGCCATGGCAACGTTGGTTGCATAATCACCGCGAGATAGATCGGTTGGATGTTCAACAACAAAAGAAACCCCTGAAATATCAAGGTTTTGTAATGCTTTTTCTATTGCTGCGCGAATACCTGTCGAAATCATAATATCCAGAGTGTAACATAAAAGCCTCAAAAATGAAGCTTTTATTGATTATTTCACTCGCAGCAACTTGTTCATAGTCTGCGCAATTTTTATGAAATCTTTTTCCTTTTTTCCGCGCGTGGTTTCTGCACATGTTCCTAATCGAATTCCTGATGGATCCATAGGTGACCTAGTTTCCCCTGGTATTGTATTTTTATTTACAATAATTCCAGCGCGCTCTAATATATCACTTGCGTCTGATCCGGAAATTCCTTTTCCACCCATCCATGTATCTACAAGAACCATATGACTATCGGTTCCGCCAGAAACAATTCGCCAGCCAAGCTTTTTTAGTTCACCCATGAGCGCCTTTGCATTAATGATTACCTGTTGTGCATACGTTTTGAATCTCGGACTTGCAGCTTCCTCCATAGCAACCGCGATCGCTGCAATTTGGTTCATATGCGGACCGCCCTGCATTCCAGGAAATACTGCTTTATCGATCTTTGTCGGTAATTTTCGCTCGTCTATCCTCGAGAAGATCATAGCAGATCGTGGACCGCGTAAACTTTTATGGGTCGTTGTTGTCACAACATCTGCATAAGGAAACGGCGATGGATATGCCTTTCCTGCAATTAGTCCTGCGATATGTGACATATCTACCATAAGGTACGCGCCGCATGCATTTGCGATTTCGCGGAACTTCTTCCAGTCTACACGTCTAGGATATGCAGTGAATCCTGCAACAATAATATTTGGTTGCTCGTTCATTGCTTGTGCCTTCAACTTTTTATAATCGATCATTTCAGTCTTTGGATCTACTACGAAGGGAATTTGTGTCCACGCCTTCCCTGTAATTGAAACCTTGTGACCATGTGTCAAATGTCCACCATTGGTCAAATCCATTCCCATAATTTTTCCACCAATCGGAAGAAGCGCGAGATATACAGCAACGTTTGCAGGCGACCCTGAAAGCGGCTGAACATTCACTGACCATTTTTTACTAGATAGACCAAATAATTTCAATGCGCGTGTTTTTGCAAGATCTTCAACTTGGTCCACGATTTCATTTCCACCATAATAACGCGCGCCAGAATATCCTTCTGCGTATTTATTAGTGAGCTCTGTTCCTAGTGCTTCCAAGACATCGGCCGATACATAATTTTCTGACGCAATTAAATTAATCACCGATTTCTGGCGCTTCTGTTCTGCTGCTATTAATTTTTTAACTTGAATATCTTTCATTTTGAAAAAATTATTTACGATCTTTCTCATCAAAACCACCCGCAACGGTCATTTCGCCCTTCAAGGCAGGATGAGGATCATAACCTTCTAACGTTACATGCTCTGGTCTGAACGCTTCCAAACTTGTTGCATCGTCACTTATGGTAAGTATTGGAAACGGTTTTGGTTCTCGAGACAATTGCTCCTTAACTTGCTCAATATGGTTGCTATAAATATGAGCGTCCCCAAATGTATGAACAAATTCTCCTGGTTCATACCCGCAAATTTTAGCAATAATACATGTTAGTGCTGCATAACTGGCGATGTTGAACGGCACGCCAAGAAACATATCTGCACTTCGCTGATACAGCTGGCAAGAAAGTTTATTTCCGGAAACGTTAAAATGAAGCAAGATGTGGCACAATGGAAAACTCAGTGCTTCGCCAGGTAATGCCATTGCATACAAAAATTGCGGATTCCATACGGACATTACAGCGTGCTTTCGTTCAGGGAAATTCTTTAACGTATCAACAACCCATGCAAGCTGGTCGATCTTTCTTCCATCAGCCGCAGGCCAAGCACGCCATTGTTCACCGTAGATACGAGGTAATTCACCATATTTTTTTGCGAACTCATCATCACTTGCAATATTAGTGATAAACTCTTCTTTTGTAAGCTCGGGCACTTCCCCTTTTTTCACCAACTTCTGATAATCCTTGAAAGGATAGTCATCCCAGATGTGAACATTGTTGTCTACAAGATATTTGATATTTGTATCATCTTTCATAAACCAATTGAGTTCATGTAGAATACCTTTCCAGAATACTTTTTTTGTAGTCAGGAGTGGAAAGCCTTTTGAGAGGTCGTATCGAGCCTGGCGACCAAATACACTAATAAGACTATTTCCAGTATTATGATCTTTTTTTTCAATTCCGTGGTCAAGAATATCCTGAAGCATATCAAGATATTGATATTCTGGATGTCGATTTTTTTCCATAGTAGTTTTGAATTAAGCTTGTAAAAAATTAGTCTTCTTTTTTAGGAACAAAGTGTGTTGAATTTTCCGAATCGTAACGACCAACATCCTCATAATGCTTACTGGTTTCACTTGTTAGTTTTGCAAAGATAAGCTGTGCAACTTCCATACCAGGACGCAAGATAATAGGAACGTTATTAGTATTCACCAACTCGAATGTTGGAAAGAATTTATGACCCGGATTAAACAACATGGCTGTGTTATGAACAACAAGACCTGCCCGAGCTAAACTTGATTTTCCAGACAATAAAATCAAATGCTTGTGGTCGACGCCGATAAATTCACGCTGCTTGCCTAGTACGCTTTCACCAGGATGAAGGATAAATTCCCCACCATCTGCAACTGTGACTGTCTGCATATGTGGATAGATTTTGTTTACAGGATCAACAGCTACCGTACTATGACGTTCTGTAACCTCGAACTCATTACCAAGCGTGACGTCATAGCTTGCAAGCTGTAATTGTGATTCGTTGAACGGCTCGATGATGATCGATCCATCTGCAATCCCTTTTTTGATATCAATATCTGAGAGAAACATATGATTTATTCGATATTAAAGACGTTGTCCGTCCCATAATAATCTTTCCAGTTCTCATTATAATACGAGAACATTCGCTCTAATTTGTCCTGTGGAAGTTCGCTGACACCACACTTTTGCATATAGTCCTCAAGTATTTTCTTTTTTGATTCGACTTCTGTCTGATCCGTAATAACACTTTCGAATTCTGCTAAATATCCGTATCCGCCGTTGTTATCAATGCATATATGCATGTCATCAAGCACATACTCCTGGCGTTCTCGCGACCATTTTGATTGGTATTCCAATCCTGCATCAATAAGTCTTTTATCAAGCTCGTCTAGTGACATTGGGATTTCAGATTCAAATTCGATTCTTGAGATTCCGTTTGCACTGGAATCAGTTCCTAGTGAAGCTTTAATAACAAGAATTGCTTTCCCGTCAACACCGCGCGTTCGCACTGATAATTTATTTCCTTCTGTAATAATTTTATCAAATACCTCTTTCTTGTTAGATGGAATAATTTCAGCAAGTCCAGACGATAAATCATTTTTATGATGCAAAACAAAATAATGATTGAGCTGACTATTTGTATCAACAAGTTTTGCTCCGTCTGCAATAATCACTTGTTTTAATTTTTCTGCATTTTCTAATGTGCCAAGCAAGCTCTTGATCTCAATTTCATAAGTAGATGACATATATATTTGGAGAGATTATCTAATACCTTCTCATTATACCATTTGCAAATATTGCAAAACCCTAGACACCGTACCGGAAGATTGTCGTAGTGCAGATAAAAAGCCTTTATAAAATACATTTCCTACCAATTGGAATAAATATGCAACATGTTATAAACTATGCTTGTATGGAAACGCACTATGGAACAATACAAGCATTGATGTGTCTCCAATATCCTGATGGTGGAATTGGATATTTGAACGATCTTATTTGGAAAGGACTGAAAGGTGACATGAAAATTTTCAAGGAGAAAACTGTCGAACACGTCGTTATCATGGGACATGGAACATTTAGCAGTCTCGGATTTAAACCACTTCCTAATCGACAAAATATTGTAATAACCAGAGAGCCAAACGAACTCAAGGAATACGAACATATTCATATCGCAACTAATCCAATCGAGGCACTGCACTTGGCACGCAAGCAGTGGCCAAAAAAAGATATTTGCATTATTGGAGGTGCACAAATCTGTCGTGAATTACTTCCTTATTGCCAGAAACTATTTATCACAGAAGTGCATGGCAATAAAACTGCCGATACACTCATGCATTTGCCTGAAGGATTAATCGAAATATCTCGAGAAAAAGGACCAGACGAGACATATGAATATTTCTTTGTCGAGTACAAAAATCCAAATGCATTAGAAATTCCAGAAGATAAATAAAAAACACCAATTGGTGTTTTTTATTTGATATCAATACCCATTGATCGAGCTGATCCTGCAACAGTTTTCATTGCAGCCTCAACATCAGAAGTATTTAAATCAGGAAGCTTTTTCTCTGCAATTTCTCGCAGTTGAGCTTGTGTGATTGAACCAGCTTTTTTCTTTGCGTTTGACCCAGAACCACTTGTGATTCCTGCAGCTTTTTTAAGCATTGCAGACATCGGAGGTGTCTTGATAACAAACTCGAAAGTTCGATCATCAAAGATAGTCATCGCAACGGAAGTCATTTCTCCCATCTGTTCCTTTGTAGCAGTGTTGAACTGGTTTACAAAGTCACCGATATTAATACCAGTTTGTCCCAATACTGGTCCAAGTGGTGGAGCTGGTGTAGCTTTTCCTCCAACAATCTGGAGCTTAAGCTGTTTCATTATCTTTTTTGCCATAGTAAGTTTAGTTAGTTGCAAACAAGGTTTGAAGCTCCCTGTCTGCGGTTATCAGATTAATCTGAAAGCGTAACAAAACCTATATTACCGATTTTTTTGGAAATGTAAAGTAAATAAAAACTCCCTTTAAAAGGCAGTTTTTAAATCTTCTTCACTTGCACGAAATCAAGTTCTACTGATGTTTCTCGTCCGAACATAGAAACCATCACTTTTACTTTTCCTCGGTCGTGGTCAACTTCTGAAACGCGACCTTCAAAATCTTTGAAAGGTCCGTCATTAATGTTAACAATTTCTCCTGGTGCAACTAATATTGTGTGTTTTGCTTTTTCAGCACCTTCCATTCGTGAGAACAAGAAATTAATCTCCTCTTCTGAAACGGCAACAGGCGTTGTTCCTGAACCAACGAATCCGGTAACACGTGGAGTGTTTCGAACCACATACCAACTGTCATCGTCTACAATCATATCTACTAATACGTAACCTGGGTAAATACGATCTTCAACTTCGATTTTTTTATTTCCTTTAATCTTTACAACTTTTTCAGTTGGTACAACAACATTGAAAATCTTTTCAGTCATTCCTAAAGATTCTGCACGTTGCTTTAAATTACGCATTACTGCGTTTTCATATCCTGCATAAGTATGGATCGCGTACCAATTGCGACCCTGTTGCATTTCTTGTCGTGACATATCAAGGAAAAGATTAAAACGTTAATAAAAGGCTATTTAGCAATCAACACTTGGAGTATCTTGTTGAAAATTCCATCGAATAATCCCAAGTAAAATCCAACTGCCACTGAAAGAACAATCACAATTGCTGTGTGTCCTAATGCCTCGGTTGGTGACAACCAAGTTGTTTTTTTAGCTTCGCTACCGACGCCTTTAAAAAAAGTAATCACTGAATTCATAATGGTGTGAATATAGCAGAAAATCCAGTAAAAGTCTAGTTTTAGTGATTTATGAGTGAGTTCAACTAAAAAACTCAAAGCAAATATCGAGATTCGAGGACCGAACCCGCAGCACCATAGGTGCGTGAGGGCGCTTGCGTTCCGCAGAATCGAGAGATTGCTTTGAGTTTTTTAGTTGAGTGACCTTATTTTGTCTCTGGATTGCAATTCTTACATTTACACCCTTTTGGTTTGATATGTTCGTCAAAAAATTCTTCGCCGTAATTGTAGGTCAATTCTTCGCCTTCCTTGATATTAGTGAACGCATAAATAAAGATATGGTCACGCACATTCAGCGCATCGCAATTCCCTTGTCCACATTGATGATTGATATAACGTGCCTTGTTATAGCGAGGCGATCCGTCGATCGTCCACTTTGAATTAATCTCGAACAAATACTGGCCACCGCGTTTTTGAGCTTCAGCATCAGTAATTTTCTCACCAATATATTCAATAATTTTTGTATCTTTTGCAATATCCTGTCCTGCGAACAATCCCATTCCTGCATAAGATCTTTTTACGTGTACCAGTGGTTTTTTCATACGAAACAATCATACCAGATGCACAAAAAAAGTCACCTTATAACAAAATGACTTTTTCTTATGAAATAAAGAATGTATATTTATTGATGTAATTAGCGTGTCACAGGAAATTTAACTATTTCCCAGTGCGTCATACCTTTATCATCAATAAAATTGATCTCGCAACGATCGCTGTAATAAGCGATTGGAAAATAACTAACATACGTGTAACCAGCATTTAATGGTGCAGAAAAACTTGTAGTTTGCTGCACTCCATTGATCACTAATGTCACACTAAGCCCTTTTGTCTGAGCAGTAGGCGTTGTTGTGGAAGTAGTTGAGACAATGGTCGTTGCAGGTATCATTACCGAAGTCGTCAGGTACGAGATTGGTTGATAGGTAACCGGAGGCGCCGGGTATAGATATGAATACGTATACGTTGGCATTGCCCAACTATTATTCATGGAAAGCCAAGGCTGAAAGCCGTAGCTCACAGGGCAATAGGGTGCAACCTGATTGTTGCTCCACTTATAATCATTCCATGCGTAATTGTTTCCATACCCGTAATTTGAACTGTTCCACAAATTTGAATTCCGTGATTGATAGCTTTTTTGAGAACCAAAGCCAAGGTTGAATGACAATCCGTTACGAGGATAAAACGTTTGGTTACACCCATTCCATTTCCAGGATTGAGCGCTGACACAATGAACAGATACGATCACTGAAAGCCAGAGGACTAAAGTTTTCATTTTTTCTTTTCATTATACCATTTTTCCAACTGGACTAACTACGTTAAGTGTTTTCTAATTTTTCTGTATTTTCTTGGCTTTTTTGCGTCTTTTAAGCCACCAGAAGAATGTTATCAGGAATAATCCGATGACAACTAAGCCAATATTCTCCAATCGTCCAATATCTGATGAAACAGTATCAATCGTATTTCCAAATAACCATCCAACTATTCCAAGTCCTGTTGCGCGAATAAACACACCGATAAATGACAGTATAATATAACGCCACCATGACATCTCAACCATTCCTCCATAAATCGCAAGTGCAACAGATGGAATAACAGGAAACGCACGCATGGCAACAAACGCAACATCATCCCATGATGTCTTTGCAAGTTTTTCTTCGAGTTCTTTAATATCAGAAACGGATACACCTACCCATTTTCCCCATCGATCAACCATCTTAATTCCAAATTTACGAGCGAGCCACACATACGGCAATGATCCGATTGTCACACCAAGCGCTGCCGGAATTGAAATTTGAAAAATTAATTTCAAGATTGAAAAAATATTCACCGGATCGCCGTTCATAATAAAAATACCAGCACCCATTTGAACCAACGATGATGGAATCAGTGAAATAAGCTCCTCTACAATCGACGCTGCAAATACGCCTAATCCGCCAGCAGCCGCAATCCATTGTTGTAATGAGTGAATGAAAAAATCCATAAGATGAAATCAGTATAGCACGGACTTATCATGGAATGAAAAAACTGCAGGATATCCTGCAGCAATCTAAATCATAACTTGATTCTGTAACCGTTAAGTGTTGGCAAGTTTGCCCGAATCTTTGGATTGGAAATAAATCTTGTATCCAAAACCAAGCAATGCTGGTCCAAATACTGAACCCAGAACTGTCATCGTAGTGAGTAATTCGCTCCAAGATGATACTGTTTTGTTTTCATACAAAATCCAAAAGTTTCCAAGCCACATAAGCACCAAAAGCCCTATTGCAAATATAAATGGAGCATAGGATTTCATGTTGGAATTTTTGTCATGATCTTCCCAAAAAGGAATCACGCGCGCAGGATCAATCCCGCAGAAAAACATAAGAAATTGAATACTCATCAAAAAGATCCAGGATGCCCTCTGATCAATAAGAGTAACAAGTGCACACAGCACTGTGGTCCAAAAAATACTTGTAATTTTTTTCACTTTAATTTGGTTGAGGTTATTAACAAATGTACATGTCGGGAAATAGATTACATTAATATCGGTATATGTCAACATGCTTCATTTAAAAAACCATACAGTACTGTAAAGCATTGCATGGTTTTTCGAGGATTTTTTGTTTTACTAACTCGCGCTTGAAAATGAAATTGTTCTTGTTTTTGCAAAAAACTTTCCAAAATAGTACCCGATTACAAATGGTGCAATCAAGATACATATTGTCATCAGTGCATAAATTATTTTTTCATAACTACCTTTTGAAAGGAATTCCCAGATAAAGAAAAAAGCTTTAATGCCGGACACAGCAAAAAGTATCGAGCAGGCAACAAGACACATGAACATGAATGGACCCAACGCTCTTTCTGAAGGAGTACTTACAGATCCATCTAATTCTTTTGGTTTGGAAAGCGATTGTGCAAAATGAAACGTGCTTAGCATGACACCCGCTGTCATGATGAAATTAAATTCCATCTTGAAAAAAGAAGCAATCCCAGATATGACCGTGATTACTAAAAAAATGATCTGTTTTTTCATCGTTTTTAAATATTTAGAGTTATTGAATTTGTTTTAGAATTAAAATCATTCTACATATCTATACTATTGTGTCAATGTTTTCCTCTGGATTCCAATACTTCTTCCCTTTCAGCTTCTCTGGTAACAAATCCTCGTCAGTATATTTCTCATAGCCTTCGCCATAACCAAGATTCTTCATCAATTTTGTTGGTGCGTTGCGAATGTTTAGTGGGATCGGCAGATTTCCATTTTTCTTTGCATCATCCATCGCGGCAAGATACGCGTAATACACGACCTTTGTTTTTGGAGCAAGAGATAAATAAACAACGCCATGCGCTAAATTGATTCCTGCTTCCGGATAGCCAATCGTTTCCACTGCCCGAAACACTGCGTTTGCCAGAACCAGCGCATGCGGATCGAGCATTCCAATATCTTCACTTGCAAAAATCACCATGCGCCGCGCAATAAACTTTGGATCTTCGCCGGACTCGATCATACGCGCCATGTAATACAGTGCTGCATCAGGCTGCGATGCGCGCATAGATTTTATAAATGCAGAAATCGTATTGTAATGCTCGTCACCTTTTTTATCATAACGCAGATGTTTTGATTGAAGTGTCTGTTTTAAATTTTCAATCGTTACATCACCATATAATTGCGCCGTGTTTTCAATCATCGCGATCGCTTGGCGCGCATCGCCACCTGCCATCTCTACTAACCAGTCAGTTGCCTTAGTGTCCAGTTGTTGATTCGTACGCTTGATAATTTCTCGCATGTCGTCGTCGGTAAGTTCGTTCAGTACGAACACTCGACAACGTGACAGAAGCGCTGGAATAACTTCGAAGCTTGGATTTTCTGTCGTTGCGCCAATCAACACAAGCGAACCACTTTCAACATATGGTAGTAGGAAATCTTGCTGTGCTTTATTAAATCGATGAATCTCGTCAAGAAACAAAATCTTTGGTCCGAACAATGCTCCGCCTTCTACAATTTGGCGGATGTCATCTTTTCCAGCAGAAACAGCCGACAATTCGTGATAGTCGGCCTTCAATGCTTTTGCGTAAATCCTTGCTAGTGTGGTTTTTCCAACACCAGGCGGTCCCCATAAAATGAACGAGAACACATGTTGAGCTTCAATAGCAACACGAAGCGGGCCCGCAGTTTTTTTATCTGTGGCATTTCCTACTAAATGCTGCTGTCCAACATATTCATCCAGATTTTTAGGCCTTATTTGTGCTGCAAGCGGTTCCATAACCCTATTATACCATCAAACTGACAATGCTTACTTGCGGCAAATAAGTGGTATAATAGAGATATGAAATATTTCCTTTCATTTCTAGCTATCACATTACTGATTCCAACGTTAGCCCTTGCGAACGAACTTTCGCCTGCACAAAAATATCAAGCAAAAAAGAAAGTGAGCATATTAATCGTTCCTGGTCACGACAACGAATTCTCTGGAACTGTGTTCAATGGAACAAAAGAGGCCGACATTAATCTGAAACTTGCCGAGAAACTTATAAAAGAACTGAAAGCAGATCCACTCCTTTCTGTAACCATGTCACGAGCAAAGGATGGATATATTCCAGAGCTTTCAAATTATTTTATCAATAACGAACAAGCAGTAAAAGATTTCATCGCGGAAGGAAAAGCGCAGACACAAGGGTTGGCGTCAAGTGGCATAGTGCAGACTACAGAACAGGTTCCCCATGGCGACGCGCCGTCAAAGGCGGCATACCAATTGTATGCGACAAACAAATGGGCGGAAGAGAAAGGTTTTGATCTGATCATCCATATCCACTTCAATGATTATGGATCACGTGGATCAGTTGCGGGTGAATTCACTGGTTATTCAATCTATGTTCCCGACAATAGCCTGCTAAATAATGAACGATCGTTAACTATCGGAACTGCTATCGGAAAGCGATTGCATAGCGTATGGAATACCAGTAATGCACTCTCGGAGCTGAAGAAAATCGACGAGAACGGAGTTATTGAGGATGCAAAACTGATCGCGCTTGGCTCCAACCGAACACTCAATACTCCAAGTATCTTGATTGAGTATTCTTATATTTATGAACCAACCGTAACGGAACCATTTTTTACAACAACATCAACTGCGTTTGCACGTGCAACCTTTGTTGGACTACGTGAATATCTTTCTGGAAAGAAATCAACACTTAAACCATTTAAGTATGATTTCGTTTCGAATCTTACCATTTCAAATAAATCACAACCTGAAGTTTTAATGTTGCAATATGCACTTTCGAATTTAAAATTGTTTCCATCTACTGGAAAGACACGAAACGATTGTCCATTCAACGGAGTCTATGACGAATGTACAAAATCTGCCGTGAAAAGTTATCAAAAACTTAACAAGATGACCGCTGATGGAGTTGTTGGAAAGCAGACTAGAGCATTGTTAAATAAGACATTCTAAAGGCTTGCAATATGACTCGAAAAAGGCGTATACTATAGTTGGCCGAGATTATCAGAAATTAATTCAATTAATTATATGTTACGTTGGAGCCTTATATTCTTTATTATTGCAATTATTGCAGCAGTATTCGGATTCGGTGGAATCGCAGCAGGAGCTGCATCAATTGCAAAAATATTATTCTTTATCTTTGTAGTACTATTTATTGTCAGCCTTGTTATGGGATTATCTGTAGCAAAAGCAGTTGGCGATGTAGTCAAGAAATAATTCAGAAATAAAACAAAAAAAGCACCTAGGTGCTTTTTTTGTTTTATTTTTTCTTGTCTTTTTTAGGTTTTTTCACCTCTTTTCGAGAATCTTTTCCTTTTGCCATACGCGGTTTGAAATGATTAGGCTTGTAATAGACTTATTATATCATAATTCAAATTATGCAAAAAATTCATAACTAATTTATTAGGCCATGAGACGATTATTGTATCCATTATT
The DNA here is from genome assembly GCA_964415895.1 of uncultured Candidatus Saccharibacteria bacterium. Classification (GTDB taxonomy): domain Bacteria; phylum Patescibacteriota; class Minisyncoccia; order Phycocordibacterales; family UBA1006; genus CALMMZ01. The sequence goes on from CAYQCC010000004.1 coordinate 21,940, forward strand.
AATGAATCGCTTAATTTAAATTAATTATGTACATGAGAACAACTCATCCAGCAGGAACCATTATTCACATCGCGTTAATGTCCAAAAGATAGCTTATGTTTCGCATTATTGCAATTGCTCGAGGGTTCGAGAATGATAACCCTTATACAGCAATGAGCCACCTGCGGTGGCGCGATCCTGAAACAGGACAGACAGGAATTATTTCTCGTATAGAAGCGTACCAGTACCTGAAAGGGCAACCATGGTCGCTGTATGTCGAGGACACAACGGGTATGAGACATTATCTCATGCCGATAGAAAGCGATTGGGGTGTATGCCATGTGCGAACCGTATCGGAGGATTTGGATGCCGACGAGCAGGACATGGATCCACTACTTTCCCTTCCCGAGTTTCTTTAAAACAAAAACTGCTCAAAGGCAGTTTTTGTTTTAAGCAGATTTTCCTGCTACAAATCCAGTCGTCCAGCACAATTGCAATCCGTATCCACCAGATGGTCGGTTAATATCCAAAAGATCGCCTGTAATGTACAGATTCGCAATCTTTTTTGATCGCATTGTTTTTGTATCAACTTCTGACAAATGAATTCCGCCATCAGCAACGACTGCGCGATCAAATCCCATCAGCCCTGTAATCGTCACAGGAAGTGCTTTCAGTAATCGCGTGATCTGCTTACGTTCATCTTTTGTCACACTGTGGACCTTTTTTGTGAAATCAATATCTGTAAAATGTGACTCAAGAACGCTTGCGGTTCCAGTCGGAACCAGATCCTTGAACACAGTTCGCAAGTTTTTATTTTTGTTCGCATCAAACAACTCAATTGCGCGCGCCTCGAACGCGCTGATATCATTCCACGGACAGATATCAATCAATGCCGTTACGGTTCCTGCATGCAATAAATCCGATACTTTACTCGCGCTGTTTAAAATAGTCGGACCTGACAATCCAAAATGAGTAAACATAATTCTTCCCGTTTTCGAAAATGACTTTTTTCCATCAAGCATGAATGTAACCTTTGCATCGTTAATAGAAATGCCAGCAAGCTTATGTATCCATTCGTCGCTTACCGCAAGCGGAACGATCGACGGTGTTGGATCTTTTACCGTGTGGCCGAGATCTTTTAAAAGTGCAAAGCCATCGCCTGTTGCACCTGTTTCAGGATGTGATAATCCACCTGTTGCCAGTATATATGAATTACCTACCACAATTCCTTTTGTTGTTTCAACGCCAGTGATTGAATTCCCATCGCGAAGCAGTTTTTTCACGCTCGTTTGAGTTTGTATAGCAACTCCTAATTTCTCAAGTTCATTTTTTAACAAATTCGTTACGTCTACTGCTTTTTCAGATTTGGGAAATGCTCGTTTCAATGCCTGCACTACTAATGACATTCCGCGTGACTCGAAGAAATCAAACGTATCCTGGACAGAGAATTGCGAAAATGGAGAATATAAAAACGGAGCTGCTTCATTATAGATTGCAAGAAACTTTTTTACATCAGATTCTGCATTCGTGATATTACAGCGACCACCACCAGTGATATCCAATTTCCGCCCAAGCGTTTTGTTTTTCTCAAGGATGACAACACGTTTTCCTAATTGCGCCGCAGAAATAGCAGTCATCATTCCTGATGCCCCCCCGCCTATTACTACTACGTCGAATTGTTCGGATTGAGTCATAATCGGAGCATAGCACGAAACCAAAAAAGCCCGAAGGCTTTTTTATTTTCCATTGAGAAAATCATCCATTTCCGCACAAGTCTTTTGTGTTAATTGCAATGAGAGACTATTGTTCGTTACAGCCAACTCTTTTAAGGGATCCCAAGTCCACGCCGTTACATTACAATAGCTTTTTGAATCCTCAGTCTTTTCCTGAAATACCAAATTAACAATTGCGTTATTCTTGGCGTCTAATTCAAAATTAGCTCCATTGATTCCGTTACCTATAATACAACCTCCAATAGGTGTTTCTACCAACCGATGATCCATTTGACTTATTTGATTTATATATTCAGGCTTACTATTCTTTAATGTAATTACCGTATAGCATTCTCCGCCGACAGGCCTATCTAATGTCATTAGAAGTATTTCTGGAATGCCGTCTCCTGTAATATCAAGTTGCGAACTTTTTACATTCATTGATTCTATAACTTCGTTCACGCGTTCATCTCGGTTATCTCCATACCCATAATCACCCGCTATCATAGTCTTGATATAAGGTATATACCTTTTCCAAATTTCTGGAATATTCCCTATGTAAGGATCTTTTCTCGGTTGCACTTCCTTTTCAGGAAGCTTCTGCACTACTTCCTGGGTCGAAGGAACTACTTCTTGCTTATGGCTTTCAATCTTTGATTTATGAAAAACAATAGCTATTGCTATCCCTAATCCCAGAAGAATTATTATTATCGGCAGTAAATATTTCTTAGTCATATTTTAATAATAGACCAAGCGGAGTAATAGTCAAATAAAAAGCCCGAAGGCTTTTTATTTACCCGCACACCCAGCTATGGGTGTGCGGGTTTATCCAAATCCAATGTCTCGTCAATACGAATTTGTTCTACAAATTCCGGAACATGGGAAACCAGAATTATCGCTCCCTGATAGTTCGACAACGCTTTCGCAATAATCGGCAGGTGGCGGAAGTTAATATGGTTTGTTGGCTCATCCAAAATCAGAAGTCCTGGTCGCTGTAATACCAATCGCGCAAATGCAACCAATCCTTTCTGACCTTCTGACAGTGCACCAATTCGTGTACGCACGATTTCACCATTAATCAGAAATCCTGATGCAACACTTCGCATGAATTCCTCATCCAATTTTGCGCCAGTCGAAGTAAGTGCTTCTGCAAGAGATTCATATACGGTATGATCAAAATTAAGTGTCGAAAAATCTTGTCGATAATATCCAACGCGAACACCTTCATGAATTGTTACACCTTCCGTTTCACCTTTTGCAAGTGTTTCAAGTAATGTTGATTTTCCAATTCCGTTTGGACCTTTCAACTGCAAGTGATTGTTTCGTTTTAATACAACGCTCGCTTTTTTAGAAACAATCTTATGATTTTTCATAATCGTAAAATTATTGATCGTAATCACAGGGCCAATCAAATCATCCTGAACAGGAATAACAAACGGTCGAATGGTTTTATCTTCTCGGCGCACGTCTACAATTTCTTCTTCCAATTCCTCTGCCTTTTCACGCATCTGTTTTGCAACCAATCGCATTTGCCCTCCTTTAAATGCAAATTTATTCGCCTTTTCTTTTTTTGCAAGAATTTCTTTTTGGAGCAATGCATTCTTTCGATTTTCAGCTTCTACTCGTGCTGTAATTTGTTTTACTACGTCATAATAGTTCCCAACATACTGCTCTACTTTTTTTGAAAATACATCCAGATACAGTACGCCGTCTGTGAACGAGTTCAAAAATTCCGCATCATGAGAAATAACCATCACTGTGTTTTGATACGCTCGAATAAAATCCTTCAAGTGTTCGATTCCTGCATGATCAAGATTGTTTGTCGGCTCGTCCAGAAGTAGTAGATCTGGATCTTGAATAAGGGCTGAAGCTAAAAGCAATCGCGCCTGCTGACCACCGGAAAATGTTTTCATAACTCGATCATGAACTTTCTCGTGTCCAATCAAATGAACCACTTCCAATACCTCATCAATCTTGGGGTCAATATCATATACTGGCTTATCGAAGCATTTTTGAAAAAACTCCCGGACAGTCAAATCCAACTGATCACGAGGAATAACCTGGCGACTGATAGCCACGCGAACGCCGCGGACGATATTGATCTTTCCGTCTTCTGGTTGAAGTGTTCCTGTGAGCAATCCAAAGAGCGTTGATTTACCAGCGCCATTCTGGCCCATCAGCGTAATCTTGAGTCCGCGACGAATCGCAAAACTCACCTCTTTAAGGATTGGTTTGTTTGCACCAAATTCAAATGATACATCTTCAAAGCGTGCGATAATCTCGTCTTTTGCCATAATGCGTTGACTGTACCTTATTTTTGCAGAAAACGAAAGCTTTATTTTCCAAGTTCCTCTATGATCTTGAAATGCTTCTCACTTACTGGCTGAATGGAAAGCCTGCTTCCTCGAGCTCGAACCATCATTCCTGACAGTGAGTCTTGAAACTTTATTTCATCAAGTGTTACAGGTTCTTTGAACTTTCTCACGAATCCAACATCTACACACTGCCATCTGGCATTCTCACGTGTTGATTTTGGATCATAATACTCACCACCTTTTTCAAACTGTGTTTCATCCGCATACGCATTGGCGGCAACTTTCGCAATTCCATATACACCAATCGGTCTTGAGCTTGAATGATAAAACAACACCATATCACCTTTTCTCATATTGTCGCGCATAAAATTCCGCGCCTGATAATTACGCACGCCGGACCATGCTGTAGTTTTATCTCGCCTTAAATCATCAACCGAATAGCAGTCGCCTTCGGATTTCATAAGCCAGTAGTTCATATAATAATAGTATATCAAAAAACCACTCTTTCGAGTGATTTCAAATTACAACCATTTTGCAACTCCACCATGACGCGAACATGTTCCGCGACGATGAGCACTGAAACTGTATGTTTTATCACGACATTGCGCAGTGGCGCCTTTTGGTGCAGTCGACCTTACTACTGGTAGATGAATTTTATTGCCTGATGAATTGATATAGTAATCTGTTTTGCAAATGCGGTAGTTGATACTCCGAAAGTAATAATAAGTCCGAGTAATCCAATTGCAAGCTTTTTCATGAATGTTTTCATAGATAACGAAACTGTAGCTTAAAACAAGTATAAACGCAATAAGAGATAAAATATTTATGATAATTGGAAATTGATAAAATCTATTGCAGATTTTATTTCATACTTTTATACTATTTTACATATGCACCTATTGTTGATTGAAGATGATTCAACAGTTCGAGAAAATCTGTTGTCCTATTTTAAAAAAGAATCAATTTCAATCGACTCAACAACATGTGGTGAACATGGATCATTTTTGGGGACAGCAAAAGATTATGATTTAATTATTCTAGAACAAGAATTACCCAAAAAGAAAGGTTCGGATATTTGCAAACATTTACGTGCACACGGAAAAACCATCCCTATTGTGATGATAACTGCCCTGTCTTCATTAAACGAAAAGTTAATTGCGTTTAATGCTGGTGTTGATGATTATCTAATAAAACCTTTCGCTATCGAAGAATTGCATGCAAGAGTCAGAGCATTACTACGTAGACCTCGTGAATTACGCCCTACAATTATTAGTATTGGCGGAGTTAGTATCGATATTGATCGACATACAATTACCTGTAAAAGAAAAAGGGTTTATCTTACAAAAAAAGAATTCTGTTTATTAGAATTTATGGCTTTAAACCAAGGATTGGTCGTATCTCGAGAGAAACTCCTTGATCATGTTTGGGACGGAGGTAGTCACGTATCCTCAAACACAATCGAGATGCATATTTTAAGCCTAAGGAAAAAGCTTGGAGCGGAGGGCAGAAAGATAATACAAACTATCCCTGCGTGTGGATATAAACTCGAGTCACCTAGACATCCTGTCATGTATTAGCATGCAGATTATAAAACCCATCTTTTAAAGATGGGTTTTATAATCTAGGATACAATGTCTTTAATTGAGAATAATGCTGATTAAAATAATTCATATGAAGCGAGGCTAGTCCTTCATAAAAAGTGTTCTGATCGGTGTTTTTTGGCATTTTGTTGTCTTCCAAATAATTATGTAATATAAAGCTGATAGCGGCTTTCATGTCAGTATTATTATTATTCGCATATTGAACTGCTTCGTGCAATCTTGCCTGGATTTCAGTAGGGTGTGTCGCATGATCTTCAAAAATGTACGTTGCCCTGAATGCATCTTTCCACACTTCTGGCATAACTACAATCTGATGCGCATGCGTATGCTCATGAACCATAATACGCTCCAACTCTTCTAGAGCGCTTTTATAATTAAGAATATTTCCTTTCACTGTTGCATAAGACGTTCCAGCATCGCCTCCGCCTCCGCCATTCCTGACTACTTTGTCAGCATTATTATCTAAAACAATTTCAAAATTCACCCTTCTTAATGCCTGCCAGAGCGTATTGGCTTCAATAGGAAACGTGGAATCTTCAAGAATTGTATTATTACTGTAAACAGTTTTTTGTAATGTTTTATAATCAATTTTATTTACTGATATTCGTATAATTTCTCCCTTGTTCTCGTTCTGTTGTAAGACAGTTTCTAATGAGCTTTTAATTGTATTAAAAACTGGCTGCACCTCATACCACACATCCAAGTAATCATGTGAATAATCATCTCTAGCCTCTATTCGATTCTCATTTACTACATCAAGGGGCTTAGTAAAAGGTTCCTTTCCTCGCAAAGATCTTACTTTTTCTTTTATAGATGTTATAAGCGAATATCTACCTTCCAAATGTGCTGTAGGATCTACAACTGCTTCGCGTGTTCTTCGCTTTTTGTAAAAATCCCTCATTACCTCGATTTGACCAGGAAGGAAATCTTCGTGAGACATCCCTTCAAAGATAGCCAATGACTCAGATTCTTCAATGCCAAGTTCTTGTCTTAGCTCCTTAATCTTTTGTTCGCTTTTCTGTTGATTTGTCTCTTTCAAGGTCACAGGATATTTTTCTTCTTGCTTCGCACCATCTTGATCATAAAAAATCTTACTTTCTTTGAAATCTATGGCGGCTTTGTTTTTCTCGATAAAGGGTGGCTTTTCCATGAATACAGTATACCAAGTTGCATGCATTATACAAAAAAAACGTCGAGTGGCGCTTTTGTTATATTAAAACCGAGCTTTATGCAGGTTTTCATTTATTTTCGTTCCAAGAAATAATTTTTGCGTCGTACCAATTATGAAGCTGCTCTTCTGTATATTTTAGAGAAAGAGGGCGATTTTCAAATAATCGTTCATGCAAACGAGAATCTCTTTTTCCTCGTGCATCCGAAATACACGTCTCTTTCGAACACCACTCAAGATCATCTGGAAGTTGGGCGTCTATCGAATTATCAATCACAACTCGTTGCAGATTGACATGCAGATCAACCGTTTCTTCTGGTTTAATAATGGTATTTAAAATCGTACCAAAATCTGTTATGGCGTTAACATGCTTAGCTCCAAACAATTCAGAAACTAATGATTCAACTCCTTCCCTTGAAGGACCTCCGGGTAGCTGAAGAATATCTCTCCCTTCATGGAAACTTTTCTTGAGCAAGAGACAACCTCCTTTCATTGCTATAAGCAGCCAAACAGATCTTTCTTTATGCGTATTCATGCAATTACTATAACATGCTTCAAAAAGAAAAACCCGACCAGCTTGCGCATATTCGGATTAATCTTTTATGGGGGACTATCGGGAATCGGTCACGATCGCATAGTCGCTATTGCTCCTTGCGTCTCGACCCCGACTCGCTGACAAAATTCTCGTACCTCGAATTTCGTAAACCAGCTCCGTCTTTCGATTCCTCTATTCCATCTCAAAAAATATACTGCAAAAATATTGCATATTTTTTCGTTATTTTTATGGGGGACTATCGGGAATCGAACCCGAATTGCGGGATCCACAAACCCGAGTGTTAACCGTTACACCATAGTCCCCATATCGTAAACAAAAGCCCCGAAATAATTGAAAATCGAGACTTCAGTTCATGTGTTGATACACAACTTGTCGATATATCGGATTTTTCTTGGAAACAATCTCCTAAAAATAAATGCAATTGGCATACATTTTTAGAGGATCATTGGGAGGAAATCCTTAACGACATTAAAAGAATTGCTTCTTTGGACGAAATCTCAATACAAAAGTTATCATACAATAAGGCAGCATAAATTGCAAATATCCCACTTAATATTATTCAAATATTAGTCTTTGTTAAAATCATCAACTATGGATTGATAGTTTCTAATAATTTCATCTAAATCTTCTTTGAAATCTTTTAAAGCACTTAAAGGTGAAGTAGGATTATATTGATGAGGTAATGGAACGAATGATTTTTCATTTAACGTATTCTTATTAAGACCTTGCAAAGTATGTGCTATTCAAGTGAATAAAAGCATCTTCAAAACTTCTTGCATGGTAAGCATTTTCTTCTTGTTGGTAGCATAAACATAAAGTTGAATCCCCAATTTTAATTGTTCTTTGTTCTACTGTCAAAATCTTAACATCTTCCCAAGAAATACCTGGCAAAAAATGTAGTAAAGCTGAGTTACTTGTTGCTGTACCATTATTTACAGGACAAGCCTCAATAACAACATTTCCTTTTTTATCCTTATTACCTATATCGCCTTTAGAATCTATATCTGTAATTACCAAAGATTTAATTCCTAAAAACTCGATAAATTTTTCAAAAATCTGTGAATAAGCTCCGACCTCTATAATTGAAATATTTTGTGAAAGTAGCGGTAAAAATGGGTCTTCTGTTCCTACTGCAACATGGATTTTTTCTTCCTCTATATCAATCTTTTTCATCACAGTTGGAATGAGAATTCTTTCAGTATCGCCCTCTATCAAAACAGCTTTATCGGCAAAGAAAATTTCGGCTCTACTAATTGTCAAATATTGTGTTAAGAACTGATACTGTGTTGTGCCTAACAAAACATATTATTATGTTCGTTAATATGTTATATGGAACAGATAGATACAACCATCACAAATACACATTTATAGGTATTTGAAATGTAATAATACTTTTATACATTTAATCTTTACAACAAACGAACAAACTAAATTTAAGAAATACAGTTGCACCAAACTATTGGATGTAGAGTTCTTTAACATATTTAGTTGTTCAGATTTCCAAACTACTTTTTTGAGAATACATTTTTACTACGTCATGTTTTGGCGTTCATCTAATGCATATTTGTATCAAATAAATAATGTATGAATCTCTACGCAAAAAAACACATTCGGTTAAAAAACAAAAATGACTTCTTAGTTTTTTAACTATTATAAAATTAACGTGGTCTTATAAAGTGTTAAGATATTAGTTTTCACACAATATAATAAAACGCGTATCGTTATTAGAAATAAATTGCATCATAAAATAAAAATACATCCATGAAAAATCAGAAAGCATATTCCGTCATTGTCAGTTTAATTCCTGCGGTGCAAGCAATACTCGACACCTTTAATGCAGCACAGGTAAGTGATGCACTGCGCATGTACATTGGTGCGCTACTAATCTTGCTTATCATCGTAATGCAAGGCATACAGATATACCTCAATCCAAGCATCAAAAATAATGCTCTTTGGGTAAGTGTGGTAGCACTCATTGGATACATTGCAGGTGGCATAATGGACAACCTTAATGTGATACCTATGAGCGAAGAAGTAGCCAGTGTTATTCGGTTAGTATTTTCTTTGTTCGTAGTCATTGCCAATGCCATTGTGAGAGAATACAACACTGTGGAAGACAAATTAAAAATAAATATAAAGTAAAAATTCCCTTTAAAGTATTCTGTCATTTTGTTTGTCTTGCTAAATATATAGGAAGATTGTTTCGGTGCTAAATCTTTTGCTACATTCAAATTTTAAATTATTGAAGACTTGAGTTTTTATAAACATTATAATTATGTAAGCGTGAATCTTGAAATTTCTCTTGCGAACTAATAAAAATAATTGTAAATTACAAGTACAACCAAGTGAAAAATAAAAATTATTCTTATGAAATATTATAACAACAAAACAGCATTAACATCAATAAGTCCACTAAGAAAAATTTATACTAATACGCCAATTATATATGTACAGAAGATTTGATTTAATAACAATATTAGTTAGCTATACTTTGTATAGAAAAGTCGTATGCACTCTGTGTACGGCTTTTTTTTATTCTAAAAATTTAAACCAATATAATTTATGGTGAAATAAAAGACAAAAAAAACCAGGGTAAACGATAGAGAGTTTAAAACCTGGCTTTATATGATTAATTTTTGCTGCAACATTAAATTAATCTCAACTATAAAGCTACCACACTTAAAGATATAACACAAGTCTTATTTATCGACACTGTTTATTTAGTTTATATCTAAAGTTGCCAATCTCTAATATTTACCTTATAATTTGTCTAATTGATATTGATAGAACTATCGGTTCAACAAACATTTATCAAAATTAAAACTGCAAAAATGGTAAGATTTTACAATTCTTATAATCCAATACTGACTAAAAAACAGATAGCATCTTGTGTAAATAAACATTGTGTTATTTGTAAAGGAATTATTAATGAATTTTATTGTTGTAATTGTTTTGAAGGACCGAGCATATTGCAGCTACAAATTAAAAAAAGCCATCAAGATTACTTCTTTATGGATGGTTCAGTTAAGCCAGTAATTATAAAAATCAGAAACTTAGGTTTTGGAATGATAAATTTTAATTAAAATTCAATTAATATGGGGCTAAAGATACAGTTGGTATGATTATTTATGTAAATTTGTAATAATAGAAATTAAGTGTTAGGCTTAGTTGTTTAATGTTTTAATTAGCCTAATTATTTTTTGCTGAATAAAACCACACTATGAAAATATTTAGAATTAAAGTCGAAAATTACAGACTACTTAAAGACTTTTCTATTGACTTAGAAGAAGATTTATCGTTAGTTATTGGTAAAAACAATACAGGCAAGACATCACTTCTTACCATTTTAGAAAAGTTTTTAAATCATTCTGAAAAAACTAAATTTTCCATTGATGATTTTAATATTGAATTTAAAAAGAGTCTTGCAGATCTTGTAGTTGATAATATCCAAATTGTTGAAACTGATTTTGTACAAATAGGTATAAAACTTAAAATTTTCATTCAATACAGTGATAAGGATGATTTGTCCAACATTAGTAGGGTTATGATGGATCTTGATCCTGATAATAATGTTGTTGTGTTAGGATTTGAATACATCTTAGATTATGACAACTATTTAAAGATAAGAAGCGAATACTTAGTGTTTGATGACAAAGAATCAGTAAAGGAGCGTGAGGACACAACTGGCATGTATAAAAAATTAGACGTATATAGTTTTTTAAAACAAGAACATAATAAGTTTTTTATAACAATCAAAAAGTCCATTGCATATGATATTGGCGCAGATGACACCCTTGATAAAATATTTATCAATTTAGATAAAGAAAATGTCGGTATCAAAGATATTATAAATTTCAAATACATAAGTGCAAGACGTGATGTAACCAACAAGGATTTTGATAAGACTTTATCAAAACAAACGTCAATAATTTATAAAAGAACAGAGGAAAATGAAGAAACAAAGGAAGCTACGGAAAAATTTAAAGACCAGTTAACCGAAACAGATAGACAGTTAAGTACTATTTATGTTGATTTATTCGAAGAAGTTATTAAAAAGGTTAGAATTTTTGGTGGAATAAAGCTTAATGAATCTGAAATTGAGATAATCTCAACATTACAACATAGAGAACTTTTATCGAATGCTGTTTTTAATGGTTGCATAGCACTTAATATTTAAGTCTTGACTATGCCAGTGGCCAATGGTATGAGGTACCACCCAATTTGGCAAATAATTTATTTTAGTATATGATACTCTACAAAGGTTGCCACTGGCTGAAAATTGGTTGGCAATCTTGGCCATACAACGGTGAGACGTTGTATGGCTTTTTTTGTATATGGAAAATACCTTTAAAAACAAGGGTTTTGAGCTAACCGCTATGTGTGCGACTGCATAAGCATTGAGTATGCTAAAGGTTTGTTTTGATGATATTTGAGCCATAACTATCATAATCATGGTCAAAAATACAGGCGTAAAATGACGCATTTAAAATCTATGAGTCATTAAATGACTCATTTTAAATAGCTACTTAGAAGATAGTGCTAAAAGAAACTGCATAAAAAAAATATGAACCTATTGCGGAATTAATAAATAAGGTTTACATTGAATTATAAATTCAAGATTATGTCAAGCTTAATGATTAATTCTCCACCATAATAATATAACCATAACTAGGTAATATTAAAAACAGTTTGCAAAAACTTGACATTTCAAAACACAACTATCATGACATAAACACAAAAATACAAGCATAGAAAATAGATTCAACTACTGTTAGGATTTCTATGTCCAAATTTTTGCATGATTTATTTTTTGAAATAGCAAGTTTAGCTACTGAACTTGTTATGGTTAAATTAATACATATAAAAAATGCTTTCTTACAATATTCTTGTGAGAAAGCATTTTTTATATATTCTTTAGAGTATACACAACCTGCATTTAGTACAATTCCGTTTCAAGGTATTCTTAATGCTAAAATTCAATACTTATGGTAAGTAGAGAATTTAGCATATTAGATTTTGAGCAACAACCATTAAATGTTGCTATAAAGAATGAATTTCACTCTCTGGTTGAAACATGCTTTAAAGATGATAGTCTACTTTTTGCCTATTTAGACTTAAAAGAAATCTACCATACAAGCGGATTATCGGAATTGTATTTGTTCACTGACAATAAAAATATATTACAAGGATTCGATAAAGAATACGCTGTTATGCTTGAGCAAATAGATAAAGAAAATGAACGACTTTACACATATCAAGGATGGTTTAAAAAACTAAAAATTCGGAAAGCTAAAGGAACTCAACATCTTTTAGAAAATAAAGAGCAAATAGAATTTACATGGATTGAAACTCGAAAATCAAGAATACAAAGTGATTTTGCTACTGATATCCATTTCCAAGATGCTAGTTTAGCAAATTATGCAAATGACTATTTTTCTAATATGCAAGACTTAATTCTTAATAAGTTTCCGTACTCATTAACTGTAATTCTTCCTATATACATAATTAGAAATTCACACCTAATTCCTTGTGCTGATTTGAGAATAAATTTAGGTACAAATATAGACATCACCGTTTTCATAAAAATCTGCTATTTTAAAAATTAAGTCGTTTACTCTAGCGATATCTCTAACTAGGTCTACAGTAAATTTATTTGTGACAGACAACACATCTGAACGATACAATATATTCTGATTTTGAGTTTCTTCATCGCCAATCCAATCAATTAATAATTCAAGTCCATAAAATTGCGCAAGTCTGCCATTTAAATCTGCTAACATGGAGATTGTTTTTTCGCTTTTATCACTTGGTTCTTCAAGATTAACGATAGGTCTAGAGGTAATAATAGTAGCCTGACTTGCAGAAATTATTTTATATATTGACATAAGAGTGTCGGAAAACTTGACACTCACAACAAAATTTCTGTATAATTCTAAATAATATGCATAATAAACTGCAAATCTTTTTGCTTCAAATTCGATAGGGTGTAAAAAACCATATGATGGATAATTCGCTAATATTTTATTTTGAAATTGCGTAAAATAATTTGTAGAACTTTCTATTCTTACGTTCAGTAGTTCTTTATCTCTAATGGTTTTTTCAGAATTTTCTGTTTCTAAGAGTTTAAGTAGTTCTTGATAGATTTGTTCTATCGAATCAGATGTAATGTTATCATTCATATTTTATGGTTTCAAATAAAAAAGGAAATAAAGATATTAAAATAATCTTTATTTCCTATAATTTTTTAAATAGTTTATTAAACTATTTGGCGTTTAGTAAAGTTAAAGGTGCAACAATGTCTGGATGACTGCACAAGCCTATTGATTTAACTTTTAATGAATCAACCTCTTTATTTTTGAATTTAAGCCAATCCGGTCGGGTGACCGTATGGTTAAACTCAATGGTTACTGGTGATTCGGAGCCGTTTAGAATCCTTAATCTAGTAGGATTAAAAAAATCTAAAATTTTTTGTGAAGCTGCCATTTTTTAATTGTTTTAGTTTTTATAATTTGGTTCTTTTATAGTTTTAATTTTGGTTCAATGGTAACCTACCCCCCCCTTTTTTTTATTAAATTTTTATAATTTTGGACTGCAAAGATACGATAAACAATTTTATTTACATAATGTAATTTTTTTTGCACAAATTGTTTATTACTTGCTCTAAATTGGATTGTAATATAATTATTAATTTAAAGCAAGTCCTTAAATACGCGATTCCATTTCTCTACATTTTCTTCGAATCTTTTGCACATTTTTCGATGCAATTTTACACATCAATTTAAACACTTTTAAACTTTGATTTAAACACCTGTGGACAAGCATTTGATATTCACCAACCTATAACGCCTAAATATCTAAAAAAGTATTTAAAATCTGTTAAATTATAAGAACAATATTAAAATTAGCTAGGATTTAAGGGTTTATGTTACACAATTTAATAAATATTTTGCAAAAATAAGACCTGTTTTTCTCAAAGTCAAAATTTAAAGATGAATATTTAGTGTCCTTGAGATGTAATTATACTCTCTTATTGCTAAAATAATGTCCTATTCTTTTCTTTTTTTGGCACAAATTAAACTAAATAACACTACTCACATATATATGCGCCTTATACAGAACAATACATTTTTTAATAAAAACTTGCCCTCTCGGGCAAGTAAACTATTTCTTAGTTCTCTTTTTAGTTTTGGTATTTGGTTGTTTTGTTTTCTGCATAGCACTCATTACCAAATCCGTAGCATCATCAATCATTTTATTTGGCAATGTGTCAAGATAGATTTGCGTGGTCTTAATAGATTCATGCCCTAACATATCGCTAATATCAGCAATGGGAATTTGGATGTGTTTTGCAATAGTAGCGAATGAATGTCTGGAAACATACGATGTTAAATTCTCTTGTATTCCACACAAGGTTGCAATCTTTTTTAGCTTCTTGTTGTACCTGCTACGTGCCCACTTAACTTGTCGATACTGTTCCTCTGGAGTTGCTTTGGTAATAATTGGAAAGATGTAGTCATCTTTTTCTTCTGATGGGTACTTGTCTAGTATCTGTTGCACATTTGCGGTTATTCTAATTGTGTAAGGTTTATCTGTTTTTTGACGCTCATAAATGATACGACCATCAATAAGGTTCGACCATTGTAAATGTGCCATATCTGCAAAAGGCATACCACGAGTATAAAAGCAAAACATAAAATAGTTATGCGAGTTGTAGAGCGGATGATTGGTTTCGAACTTCAATTCCTCAATGGCTTTAATCGCTGTTGTACTGATAGCGCGTTTGCGTGTTTTTTTTGTCTTAATCTTGTAGTTGGTAAATGGATACAGATCTCGCTCAACAAGCTTCGCTTTGATAGCGTTATTGAATACGGCTCGGATGGTGCGCATATACACAGCAAGTCCATTTAAGCTGTTGCCTTTGATGATGTGGTGCTGTTCAAGTTTTACAAGAAATGAGTGAGTAATGTCGGTAAATGTAAGCTCTCTATTATTAGAAAAGGTACGCAGAACACTAATGACGCCTTCGTAAGAACGAGCACTGCTAAATCTTTGTGTCTTTTTCATATCAGCAATCATGTTTTCTGTATATTTGAAAAAGGAAAGATTATTTGACTTTTCTATGAGTTCTTTGAGTTGCGTGATGGTGAGCGTTTGAAGTGTTTTCTTTTCGTCTAATTTAGAAATGATGTCGAGTGCTTCGGCAACTTTCTTGCGATGCTGGTTGTTAAGCCTAGTTACGGATTCTGTACCATTATAAGAAGATTTTATAAGATGTTTGGTGTCGTCCCAGTCTTTTAGATGCAGCGATAAGCCGAGCGGAATTTGTGAAGATTTCCTATTATGGACAATGCGCATAATGAGTGGAAATGTGCCATCGGCTTTTTTTACTCGTGTATCGAGGACAATAAGTGCGTTTGTTTTCATTTGGTTCTGTTTTAAAAATGAGGAAATCTATTCACAAGCAGCTCACAAGCAAAAGTACATTTCAAACAATATCGAATCATATCAAATAACACCAAAGTTAATACTTGCTGTAAACACCCAATTTTCTTATTCACAATATCATTGGCATTTAAACATTTCAATTCATCGATGATGTTTGGAATGCGCATCTGCAGGCGTTTGATAAGTAATTTTTTCTGTTCAGGGAAAAAGGAATCGAAAGGGGTTTTGTAAATAATGTGATAAAGCAACATCAATTCTATTTGCGGATGCATATCGCTTGTTTCGTTGCGTGAAACTTGAATTACATCTTGTGTGCCAAGTAATTCAGAAATATCTTGTTGGTTAAAAATGGAATGTTTACGATGATTTCGTAAATGATGATTAATAGGTTTCATAAAATATTTTCATTAGTTGATAATATTCCTATGATATTAAAAATGGATAAATACAATATGAGGGCGAAATTGCATATGGCTGTCTTTAAAGTAATAACCGCACGTTGGTTGCGTGGATATTAAAATCCACGCTTCACAAAACTTGCGGTTATTCAAATTGTATTTTCATCTTATCTATCAACGACTGTTGCAAAACTTGCAAGCGTTCAATGTTTTCATCAGATTTCTTTTGTATTGTTTTTCTTTTTAAAGTATTTCTTTTGTTATGTTCGCAATCACGAACAAGTCTTATTCGTGATTGCGAACAAGTCATGTCGCAAATGCGAACAAGTCGAGATTCATAAAAAAGAAGTGGATGTCCTCTTCGTTCATGTGCTTGATGCAGTTCAGTCTCCTTTCCATCTGTTACGACAAGTAAACTCTTGTCTATTAAACTTTGAATTGTTTTTGAGAGTACTGTCCTATACAATCCTGTCTTTTTGAGAATGAAGCTGTAACTTAGTCTGTCCTTTATTTTCCGCTTTCCTGTTTTGCTGTCTATCCACCCAACAGTTTGGCGAAGCACAATTAATAGCACACGAAGTTCTGCGTGTGTAAGTATTGGAATATGTTCAAAAAGTTCATTAGGTACTGGCGTAGTGTTCTCAAGTGACATGAAAACTACAGTACACGAGGAAATTTGAATACAATATGAATGCTTTTTTGCTGATGCAAAAATTGCCTTATGTTGTGTAACAAAAAATGGAGATATGGTGCAAACATGGAAGAAATTCTCGCAATGGAAAAAGATGTAAAAAAGCTGATTTTAGAAGAAGAAAAAAATCTTCTAAATTCAGGCTTTACACAAGAGGATATAACGATACTTTATGAGGCATTGGAATATATAGCATACCCTGTCATTGCAGAGTATTGTGAGCATGGAACGATTACAGACATTGACGAAATCGAGTAAATTTTAGACTATGATATACTTTCTTTATTATCAGCGAATAACTCTATTGATCTATGAATATTACTAAACTAGCACTTATTTATTGTCGTGTCAGTTCCAAGCAACAATTGGATGGTGGCGGTCTTGGTAGCCAAGAACAAAGATGCCAAGAATATGCAAAATTTAACGGATATGAAGTTGTGGAAATATTCCACGATTCTTTTTCTGGTGGTGGTGACTTTATGAAACGACCTGCTATGCGTCAATTATTGGCGTATGTTGATGAACACTCACAAAATCAGTATGTAGTTATTTTTGATGACTTAAAACGCTTTGCACGAGATGTAAAATTTCATTGGGAATTGAGGAGTGAATTTGAATCACGAAACCTTATACCTGAATGTTTAAACTTTAAATTTGAAGAAACACCAGAGGGAGCTTTTATTGAAACAATCATAGCTGCACAAGGTGAGCTCGAACGTAAACAACAAAAAAGACAGGTGTTGCAAAAAATGAAAGCACGAATGCAGAGGGGTTTGTCTTGCTTTCCTACTGCACCATACGGATATACCTATGTTGCAAGTTCCTTGCATGGCGGAAAGATCTTACAGATTGATAAAGAAGCATCAAAGGTTGTAAGGATGGCATTTTCCGAATTTGCAAATGGTAAATTATTTCATCTAAGAGATGTGACTAAGTTTCTTACAACAAATAGTGTAAGAAAAAAGAAAGTTGCATTTAAAGACGAAACTGTAAAAAGCATGTTGAGTAATGTTATCTACATTGGTTTCTTAGAATATCCGACATGGAATGTAGAACTTACTAAAGGTGTTCATGATGCAATTATTCCACTCGAATTATTTGAAAGAGTACAAATAAGATTAAAAGGTAAAATACCGCAAAGAACTCGTGTTGATATGAGAGAGGACTTTCCACTTCGTGGATATGTAAACTGTATTCATTGCAAACGTCAATTAACAGCATCTTGGAGTACAGGCAGAATAGGGTCGAAACATCCTTATTATCGTTGCCATACCAAAGGATGTGTCATGGCAGGAAAAAGCATACAGAAAAAAGAACTGCATGATTTTTTTGAAGAGTACATAAAACCACTCTCATTTAAGCCACAAATTAAAACAATAGCAAAACTTAAAATTCTTGAAGAGGCATTGAGAAGAAATAAGATAAAATATTTAGAATTAGAAAAAAAGAAACAGGAAATTATTTTAATAGATCAACAAATAGAAACTTTAGTTGAAAGGCTTTCTGCGCCACTAGATAGAAGTATTGCTGAGATATACGAAAGCCAAATTGCTAATCTGAATAAAAAAAGAATTTTATTAAATGAGATCTCTATAAAAGATGATACTAACCCTAAATTGTTGGAACCTATAGTAGATATTGCCTTTAAAAAGAGTGAAAACCCTTATGCTACATGGAAAAAAGACAAATACGAACTACAAAAACAGGTGTTGAATATGCTGTTTTATACCAATTTAGAATATGGTAAAAAAGAGAAGTTTGGAAACACGAACGAGGCTTATTTATTAAGGCTTTTTAAGAGAATTGAGATTGAAAACAACCAAAATTTACAGCATGTCGAGATGCAGGGATTCGAACCCTGAGTCACCTGCTCCCAAAGCAGGCATGTTAGCCGTTACACCACATCTCGAAAACAAAAAGACTTTACCACAGTCTGGGAAAATAATCCAGGGTACGAGTCAAAGTCTTTTTTAAAAATTATATTTTGTGTCGTCCAAGTTTATGCTCGAATATTTGACTGCCTACAACTGCGCACAGAACAAGGAAGAGATATATTCCTAGAATTCCCATAACCGATATCGGCAACGATCGCAACGAGCCAAGTATGAATGTACAAATCCATGACACCATCGATACAGCACCAAATGCGAATGCAAATTTACGTAAATGATGTAATTCGTGCGGATAATCCTGAGGTTCTTCGCCGAATGAAATCTTTACTAACTTTGGTGCAATCAATAAGTTCAACAATACTCCGTTTACAAGAACAACGCCAAGAATCACAATCTTTGCCACAAACTTTGTTTTTATAAGATATTCGGCCGACGTTGGAAGGAAGAGTCCGACACCTGTCAGAATCAACATTCCAAGCGCAAACCACACAACTTGTGAAAGCGTATCCAAAATATCAGCTTCGCTTGCAGAAATCTTGTAATCTTTCAAAAACTTCATGAAAAACACGTCTGTCACAATCACTGTTCCGACACCAAGTGACGCAGCCAGCGCATGCATCACCACGATAACTGTTTTATATTCAAGCAAAAACGCGTGCAGGTTCGGACCCAAAGCTGCTCCCGAGAAAACTAATAGCACAATTGATGTGACTGCTGATAGTACACACCAGAAACACCATTCTCGAATAACTAACGATTGCACAATCATCAAATAAACTGAAAAGACAACCGCCCCGACTGATAACAAGAATCCAATAACGTACAAATAGTCTGGCAGACTTCCTGCAAAGATCAAAAAGAATCCGTACAATGCTGCGATAAATCCGTAATATGCCATTCCTAGATTAGTAACATCTATTCCAAAAAACTTACTGTAGGTAGAATAAACAACAGATTCGCAATCAAATCCGATCGGACATACCAATGGCTGACCTACGTTTTTCTTGTGTCGGATCATCGACGCAATGACAAAGCCGATTAA
This sequence comes from uncultured Candidatus Saccharibacteria bacterium, assembly GCA_964415895.1. Lineage (GTDB taxonomy): Bacteria > Patescibacteriota > Minisyncoccia > Phycocordibacterales > UBA1006 > CALMMZ01. The sequence goes on from CAYQCC010000004.1 coordinate 41,739, forward strand.
GGCCATAATTAACGTTAAAATATAAAAAATCATATGGTTTGATTATATCATCAAGTTACAGGTTTTGCGAAATCAAAAAACCGCCTATTAAAAGCGACTTATTGAATCTCGTTTATTTTTGCCGCGACAATAAAGTCGTTTTCAGATAACCCGCCAATGGAATGCGTCCACATATCCAAACCGATTCGGTTATACCAAATACTAATATCTGGATGATGTCCTGCTTCTTCTGCAATATCCGCAACCTGATTCACCCATTTCATAGCAGTTACAAAGTCTGGGAATAACTTTTCCATCGTAATATGCGTACATGCATCGTTTACATTCCATCCAACAAGACTTTCTGCATATTCGCTAAATAATTCTGCAGATTGTTCGCATGACAATGGTTCGATCGAACTGTCTTCACAGGGTACGCACTTTTTTTCAGAGAGTTTCATGGATTGATTATATCATATGAAAACGAAAAGCGGCCATTACAGCCGCTTAAATTTTGCATTATGTTTCAGGTAATCCCTATGATTATTTGCCTTATTATTACTTCCTTGCCTGCATGATCGTATAGATAGCCAGACCTTTTAGTGCGCGCAGATAATCATAGACTTCTAACCTAGATCTATTCCTTTTCAGAAAAATGTCAATCTTTCCATTGGATCTTCTTCTGTTCTCGAACATCACATGTTTGAGCAACAAACGATACACGACCAGAACCTGCTGCATAGGCACCATAACGAACTGGATTTTTATCTGCATAATCTTGATGATAATCTTCTGCATTATAAAATGTTGGAAGTGGCAATACATCAACCGCGATTTTTGAATCAAACAATCCGCTTTCATCAAGTTCTTGTATCAAAGATGCTGCAATTGCCTGCTCTGTTTCATCTGCATAGTACATCGCAGTTTTATATGCTTCGCCTCGATCATGAAACTGTCCGCCTGCATCGGTTGGATCAATATGATCAAGAAAAAATTGGCAGAGTTTTTTATAGGATGTCTGCTCAGTGTCATATGTTACAAGTACTGCTTCACGGTAACCTTTGTGATTTTCATAACTTGGTGGAGTTTCCGATTCAGGACCACAATATCCAGATACAGCAGAAATAACGCCAGGAATAGCTTTTAAATCATGCTCTACGCACCAGAAACATCCGCCTGCAAATACTGCTGTTTTGTTCATATATCCAGTATACCAGAACAGAATTGATTGCGATAATAACCAATTAACCCTATACTTATCATATTATTTAATAACTTTCATTTATCTCTATGGAACAACGTGAGCAGAAAACAATCACTTTCTCAATTAAAACATTATTGAAATGGATTCTTGGTTTAATCATACTTATCGTAGTAGTACTTTTTATTATCCGATCACTTAGTCATTCTCGGATGTTAGGTGTATCAGTTGGAGATTCTGTTTCAAGCAATGAAATTACATCTGTTGATTTTCAAGGCAGTGAAACAAGACTCGCAAACCCTATGAGCAGTGGCGCTTTTTACGGAGGAATGCAGATTCCGCCGATCTTCGGCCGCGATAACAATTCTGTTTCAGATACACGTGAATTCATGAAAGTTAATTATTCAGGAAGCATTAAAACACGTGATGTAAAAAATACAGCACGCGATGTGCGAGGAATTGTTCGTGATATGGATGGACGTATTGATAGTGAGACTGTAAACGAGAAATATGGATATGTGAGTTTTGTAATTCCAAAATCAAAATTGGACGATTTCCGAGACGAGATCGAAGCAATAACTCACAAGAAACTTTACACAGAAAATACATCATCACAGAACTTGTTAAATCAGAAGCAGAATATCGAGCAGAACATGGATCTGACAAACAAATCATTGTCAGACCTGCAGTCGGAAAAAACAAAAGCTGAAGCTGCTCACAACAAATCTCTTGCTTCATTACAGGCTCAACTGAAAAGTCTGACAACATCAGCAGAAACCATGCGCGCCAAGCTCGACGCCATGCCTGCAGCAGAAGAAGGCTCACCAGAACAAGCGCAGGCAAGAATGACACAAGAAAGCTACATTAATTTTTCAAACCAAGTAGTCGAGCTAAAGAATAAGATCGCTCAAGAAAATAGAGCGTTTACTGAAAACAAGAAAAGTTTTGATTCTGCGATTGGACAGTTCAATAATCAACTTGGCGAAATTAAAAAAGATGACAAAGCATTTGCTGAAAATATTGAAACAGTAAACGGATCAGTTTCAATGCAATGGGTCAACCTATGGCAATTAGCAAAAGTATTTTCACCAATTCATCCGATCATTATTATCCTATTACTCGCAATCATCCTTTGGTACATCTTAAAAAGATTAAGAATTGTTCCGTTGGTAGTTGTTAAGTGGTAAACAAAAAACCAGACTATGTGTCTGGTTTTTTCTATAGTGCGCGAGGGGAGACTTGAACTCCCACGGCCGTGAAGCCACTACCACCTCAAGGTAGCTTGTCTACCAGTTTCAACACCCGCGCAATAGTTTCGAGTATACGGATTTACGAGTTTTATTCAAGGTGTGTATTTTCTTACAAATACTCCTCACCGCTTCGCGGAGCTCTTCTAAAAGAGGAGCCATAGTGCCGACGCTTGTAACATGCTCCTCCTTTAGAGGAGCTGTCCGAAGGACTGAGGAGTACTTGAAATACAAAATAAAAAAACACCTTTCGGCGATTGATTATTCTGCGTCTTTTGACTCAGTTGTTTCTGATGTCTCGACAGCTTCTGGAGCTGCTTCAACGATCTCAGTTGGAACCTCTACGATTTCCTCTTCCATCATTTCTTCTGGCTGTGCCAAGTTAGATGATGATACGAAGAAGTCTGTAAAGTTTCGCATTTTACGCCTGATTGCTTTGGTTACCTTGTCTCGGATAAAGTAAAGTTTTGATCGGCGAACTTTTGCTCGTCGGATCACTTCAATCTTATCGATACTTGGAGAGTAGAGTGGAAAGATTCGCTCTACACCTACACCGTGAGAAATTTTGCGAACGGTGAATGTCGCACCTGCTTCTGTTCCGTGTTTGCGAGCAATCACGAGACCTTCGAACATCTGGATTCGGGTTTTACCCTTTTCCTCGATCTTCACATGGATACGAACGGTATCACCGGTCCGTAGGTCCATCTCCTTGCGTACTGCAAGGGCTGCAGGAATGAATTGTGTATTGGTTATTTGTGCCATACGTTTGTAATTAAATAGTAACCCAAGGACATTAGCACGAAACTCCGGATTAATCAAGAGACGGAAACTAAACTGAATTCTTTTGGCATAGGTGCTTCGAAAGAATATTCCTTTCCATCAAGATCAGAAAACGTGAGCTTTTTTGCATGAAGCGCTACTCGATTAAAGCCAAGTAAACCAACGCTTTTTGGCGCATACAGACCATCACCAATAATAGGATGTTGAATTGATTTCATATGAACGCGCAATTGGTGTGTTCGTCCCGTTTCTGGAAACATTGATACTAATGAATAACGATTCCCTTTTGTATCTGCAAACTTCTTTTGTGTGACATAGCGAGTTACTGCAGGACGTAGCATTCCACGGGCACCACGACTGGTCGTCCATACACGAATATCGGTCGGATGACGTCCGATCGCTGTACTGACGGTTCCACGATCATCTGCCCAGTCCAGTACGATTGCTGTGTATTCCTTTTGAATAGTGTGATCTTGGAATTGTTTTTTTAGTGATTCATACGACTCTTTGGTTTTTGCAATAACCATGACACCGGATGTTTCGCGATCCAATCGATGAACGATTCCTGGTCGATCCAACGTCAGCTTCTCGCCTTTATGGTCAATAACAAGAGGTTCACCTACTCCTTTAATATCAGGATGTGTTTCTAAAATCCAGTCGATCAACGTTTTACCTTCCCGACGTCCATCAGGATGTACAACAAGACCAGATGGTTTGTTTATAACCAACACGTTTTCATTTTCAAATAATATTGTTGGTGTTAATGAGTTCATAACCACAGTATGCACAAACCAGCCCCAATGTAAAAGAAAAACCTATAAGACCTTAATCGAAGATCAAGTACTTATAGGTTCAAACTTAGTAATTTGTTTTGTTGCAATTCCAAGAGTTATCAGTCTCTTTGCAGTAATTCGCTGACCGTCCAGTGCATGTACTTGTGGTTTTGTCAGACTTGTCTTGCTAGAAATAAAACCAGCCATTTGATCACGTAAGTCCGATAATCTTTTGTGGTCTATAGCAGGAATTATAATATAATTCGAGACAAAGACTGGCAAATGGATAATTCCAACGGACTCTAGAACAATAATACGCTCGTCACCTAATAAAAATATTTTCAGGAAAGAAGAGACAAAGAGTTTTCCTATAGTTGAAACTTTTGTTCCGGATTTTTGAAGTTCCAGAATGCATGATTCAATTTCCTTATAGAATCCTATCTTTCCTCCGCTCTGAGCATTTATATAAATGATGATTTCGGCCGCAGATCGATTGTTAGTGCAAAAAGCCTTGAACTGTGCAACATTTCCTTCTGAAAGTTCTTCAGAAAAGAAAAATGATGGTGTGTCCTTCATTTGACTTTTGTTTTTGTTTGATATATAATAGCATTGTTTATTAATTTAGTCAAGTACCCTCTGGGTACCACAATATATGTCAATGGAATCATTCTCTCAAAATGTGAAATCTGAACCAATCGAAGAAGTTACCGAAGCCGACATTAATGTCGACGAAAGCGGAAACATGCGACGCCGACAAGAATTGCAAGATGGATCTGTAGGATTTTGGAGTGACGAAGAGGTTACTGAAGCAAATCGAAACTATCGAGAAAATCTTCACTAATCATAAAAAACAGGTACTGCCTGTTTTTTGTTAAATTTTCAATTTTCTGGTAAGGTGATTTTACTGCCCTTGTAGTTCAATGGATAGAACAGGAGACTTCTAAGCTCTTAATCGAGGTTCGATTCCTCGCGAGGGCACATTCAAGGCCGACGCGGAGGCCTCAAAAACCTTAGCAAATCTTTATCTTTTCATTATGTATATTTCGTAATTATTTTATGGTAAGGTTCCATAATATATCCGTATATGCCTGATGAAAACAAAGAGACAACTCAAGAAAAACCAAAGAATCCCCTCGAAGGGTTTTTTGGCATCAAGGATACGACTAATCTCTATAACTATGTTTTAGTATTGCTTCGGCCAAAAGGAGTGGCCTACGAAATTGATCCACTTTGGACAGCATATCAAAACATTATATCTGGCCAAGATGTAGAGATTACAGAAAATTTGATCATGGAATCATTAGAATTGATATTCAACCTAATTGAGCATGCACAAGGTAATTCCTGCAATCCTTCACCCTTTGTTACATACTGTGACGATATGGGTTTTTGGTTAAAGCCACGTTTGAAAGAAATTGTTGCATATGTGTCCAAAGTCGCACAAAAATATGATTATATAGAATTATCTGATCAGATAAAAAATATACTCACAGATACGGTTATTGACTCGGTCACTAACGGTAATGACCAGGACTTATCTCTTGTTAAGGAGTTCATAAAAGAATTCGTTGTTTTGTATTTTCAAGCTCGATTGGAATTTAACAAAGTACCAGGTCGACTTTTATATAAATTTCCAAGGTTCGAGGTTTTTGAAATTCTGAAAAATGAAGAGTATGGTCTTTATGGTCTTAATATGCACTTTTCAAATGGATCAAGCGCAAATTATGAGCGTGTTGGCGAAAAAAGAACAGGGATGAATATTATGTGTGATCATCCAATAGGTTTTTTTGTTGGGATGAATGATGATTTAAAAAGGGAGTGGCGTATCGGCGATAAGCATCTTTACGAAATAGGACTTCCTGGAAGATATAATAATTGGGGCGAGTGGAGACCTCTCGTTCATCCGGGCGATTACACACAATTTGAGACGGAAAGTGTACGCATTGCTGAAGGCGATCTTGAAATAGCGAGCATCTTATTTTTTGTCATGTGTACTGGGCATAGAATAATTGAATTCGTAGCGAAAACACCAATAGAAATGCCGCATAGTGACTTTTCTCTGGGTGGCCACCTGTATTTGCATAAATGCGACAAGCCTGAGGAAAGTTCCCATCGGGCAAACGATTTTGTTTTATATGATGGTCATTTTACTCTTGATGAACTCACCCCACTTGCGATAAGGTCAGCTATTGCTTCTATAAGTGTAGGCTTGAATCGCATGGCATTTGCCTATGGATCAAACATTGAATGGGTGCCTAAATATTCAATGGTTCAGCACAACCCCCACGGCAAACCAACTCCTACTGAGGAGGATTTAAAAGTACTTGAATCAATGCTGGTTGATTTTCCAAATAATGAAGACGCTATCGTTCTTGATATCTGCATAGACTGGTTTCACCGTGGGGAACTTGCGAGAAAGAAAAATGTATTCCTTGCATTCCTTTGTTACTATATTGCACTAGAGAGTGTCGTTATCGCTATCACGGAAGGAGATGCTGATCTTGGATTTAATTATGAAAAAGAAACCCGTACGGAAAGAAAAGATCGAGTGAATCAAGGAATCCGCAGTCTACACGAAGAACTATACGAGACCGATCCTGAAAAATTTATCAAGGAAGCCTATTTCAATCATGTTATTGGACTTAAACAAAGGACGAAACAAATCTGTGAACGAGTATTTGGAGAGGGTCACGAATATATGAAATCTTTGTTTGAAAAAAATGAGGACGGGTTTTCCCTTTCTGACTTGAGAAGCGAATTAGCACATGGAGGGGCAACCCTTCTAAGCACAGAACATAGAAAAATGATTCGCGAACGATTACCAGAACTAGCTGAAATTGTCACCAGTTTTGTTAAAAAAATTATTCTTAAACCAGAGCAGGAGTTTCCTAAATGGTCCCGTTCTCATAGTTTTTCTGTGTATCCAAGCGATCCAAGAGATACTATGATTATGACCGATGAAAGGGTGACGGGCAATGTGGGTGGCTGGAAAATAAAACCAGAGTGGATGGACTAGACCTACTCCATCATCAATTTCTTATCTTTCAATAAGATCTTACTCTTAATACAACTCAGCACCTCTCGTTTCTCGAGCATCGTGCCGTGCTGTAACATGTACTTTGCGAAGGTTTTAATGTTTATATCATTACGTTTTTTGGATTGTTGCAAATCCTGTTTCAATACCCCTGTCTGGAATAGTGCGTACCGTGCGACTTCTTTTTCAAGCTTTTGCTTCAATTCAGTCCTGTCGAGGTTCATCTTTTCAATAATCAACAGCATCTCATCGATGAGCAGTGCTTCTTTTACCGATTCATTTGGACAGTCCCTGTCTTTCACTTTGGTGCATCGGTAGTACACATGCGCATTGGATCCTCCGTCTTTGAGTACCTTGATCTTTTCCTCGGCAGTAATCCCTGAAGCACAATAGGCGCAGTGAAGCATGCTCGTGAATGCAAACTCGCGACCGTACGTTTTCTTTTTTTCAACTTTTATTTTCTCTTGCGCGGCTTCAAATAATTCTCGGGTAATGATGGGTGTATGCTTGCCCGTATACCATTCCCCACTCTTTTCTGGATATTCAAATACTCCATAAAAGAATGTCATGCGAAGCAACCTGTAAATATTTCCAAGTGTCAACAATTTTCCGCTCTTGGTTTTGAATCCAGTTTCTTTGAGCCATTTGTATATCTTCCTGCCTGAGTAATTTTCATTGGCGACTTTTTCAAACATTTCTTTGATAATCGGTGCCCTTTTCGGATCCACGAATACCTGGCATTTCTCGTCCTTGTTCTTGCTATTCAGATATCCAGTCGGTGCCATGGATGGCCTCAATCCCATCGATGCGCGCGTTCGCAATCCTCGCTTCACATTGATCACCTTGTTGTCGTTCTCGAGCTTTGCCTGCGAACCAAGAATCATGAGAAGGAATTTTTCATTCGGATTGTTCGTGAACCTCTGCCCACCGAACGTTCGTATCTCAGTCAAAAGTCCCTGATCCATCAGATCCACAATTCTTCCGAGATCGCCTGCATTACGGCTGATACGGTCGGGTGCCCATGTCAGGATTCCATCGAATTTCTTTTGCTTTATTTCCTCGACAATCTCGTTGAATACTGGCCGTTGCCCTGCCTCCTTTGCGGAATGAGACTCCTGTTTTATGAGCACGATTTCCAAGTTCTCAGCTTCTGCCATTTTCTGCATTTCCTTGATCTGACTGTCTATGGAAAGTATCTGCTTGTCCTCCTGTTCCGTACTTTTTCGAGCATACAGGCAGTATTTCACCCTTACAGGTATTGACGGTTTCGCCATTACCCCTGTCGCCATTTGTTGCGTTATATTCATACACACCATCAATGACGCAATCCCTCCGAGGAGTCCAGGACGGGTCTGTTGATAACTAATTCCTCTGAAAGTCCCAGATTTCGTTTTTCCAATGAAGGAATATAATCCGCAATATGCGGTGTTTTTGTTTGGTCGCAAAATTCTAAAAAATATATGAATAAAATATTATCGTACGATGAATACCAGAAGAAAATTAAGAGTCTTACTACTCCTGAAGAAATAGCCGCATTCGCTCAGGAACTTATCACCCCCATGCTGAACAATGTCGCAAAGGATGAGCCGAATATTGTCGAGGAAAAAATAGAGAAGAAACTGCCTGCTGATGAAAAGCCAGCAAGCCTACCTACTATCAAGCCTAAGTATAACCGCAGGAATCCTTATCAGCTGGAAACGATGAGTCCTTGGTATGACGTGGTTGGAAACGACACCGAAGCCATGGTTATCGATCTCTATGCTAAAGGCCTGACTACTCGAGACATCGTAAACCATCTGAAGCGAAGCCATAACATCGACATTTCCCAGCCCAACGTATCCACGATCACCGACAAGGTATTTCCGCTGGTTAAAGAATGGCAATCCCGCGCATTGTCATCATGTTATCCGATTCTGTATCTCGACGGCATGCACTTCAAGGTTCGGGATGCTGGGAAGATTTCCTCAAAGGTCGCGTATATCGCTCTTGGTATCAATCAGTATGGACACAAGGAAATTCTCGGCATCTGGATCAGTGAAACTGAAGGGGCGAAATTCTGGATGCATGTCTTGAACGATCTGAAGAATCGTGGAGTCGATGACATTCTCATCGCGTGCGTTGACGGATTGAAAGGTTTTCCCGAAGCCATCAAGGCCATGTATCCGCATACCGATGTTCAAGTCTGCGTAGTTCATCAGATCAGACACACTGTTATGTTCATTGCATCGAAAGATAAGGAAAAGTTTTCCGATGAGTTAAAAACTATCTACACTGCACCATCTGAAGATGCAGGGTTGGAGGCTCTGAAGAACATGCAGGAACGATGGCCGATTTACCAAGCGTATCTGAAAGGTTGGGAGACGCGCTGGGCAGATCTCGCGCCATTCTTCAGCTATCCGCAAGCCGTGCGAAAGACCGTTTACACGACAAATGCGATTGAAAATCTCAATCGCCAATTCAGAAAGGTAACCAAGACGACACAACTATTCCCCCATGACGATGCGCTCTTGAAATTGCTCTGGCTTGCGCAAGCAGACATCACGCAAAATTGGCAAATGGCCATCCGCAATTGGGGCGAGGTCATGGCACAGCTTAGCATCATGTTTCCTGATCGGGTGCAGTTCTAATAACCAAACTATTAACACTTACTAATTAGCGCGACGCAAACAGATGTTTACACCGCATATAAAAAACCAAGATCATATCCTGGTTTTTTATCTAAGTGCCCTCGGCAGGACTCGAACCCGCATCTTCCTCAGTAGAACAGAGGCACCCTATCCATTGGACCACGAGGGCAAAAGACTTCTACTATGAATACTCGCCGTAAATGCGATTATATAGTAGTTATTCTCTTGCTCTCAGTTTTTTCATTGCTAATATGGACAGTATCATCGTATGGCGACAAGTGCAACTTACTTTTTTATTTGCATCGATTCTACTCTCTGTATCAGTTTCCATCCGTTTCCATGCGACAGCAGTCCGCGGTACGAATTAACCACTGCCTCATCCCCTGCATAGATCCCTGGATTGCTGAGCATTCTACGCTTCGTTGCAGTACGCAGTGTCCGATGATGTGGAAAATGAACCCACCCGAGAAAATCTATCCCCGAGGCAAGCGTCTTGATAAATAATTTATTCGGATGCAACGATAATTTTAATTTGGTTTCGAGAAACTCGGAAATCTGCGGAACGAGGTTTTCTAAGTAATCCTTGTCCTCATGCAGAATGGCGAAATCGTCCGCATAACGAATATAGTGTTTTATTTTGAGCGTTCGCTTCATGAAGTGGTCAAATTCATTCATATATACGTTCACCAGAAGTTGTGATGTTAGGTTTCCCAACGGCAAGCCGACATCGACTCTGCCTTCGGTCGAAAAACTATCGATGAGCCGATCGAATAACTGAAGAAGCTTCTTGTCCTGAATATGCTCCGACAGAATCCTTTTTAGGATTACATGGTCAATGTTCGCAAAGAATTTCCTGATGTCGCATTTCAAAATCCAGCACGCCCGCGTATTGTTTTTGGAAACGATGCGCGAGAAATCTGTGAAGCGATTCATCGCCTTATGAGTCCCCTTGTTGATGCGACAGGAATACGAATCATAGATAAATTTTTTATCAAAATATGGGTACAGTTCATCATGCAAGAGATGGTGCAGTAATCGATCTCGCACCGTCGCCTTATGGATATTCCTCGGCTTCGGGTCACTAATTTTAAATGCATCATATCCGCTATGGTGATACTTTTTATATTTCAAATCGTGATGCACATTTAATATGTGTTCCATTAAATTTCTTTCGAACTCTAGCACGTCGCGTTTTTGTTTTTTGCCGCGGCGAAACTCACGCCATGCGTGTAATAAATTTTCAACCGATATGATATCATCATAGTTATGATCAAAAAACTTCATTCCAATAATATTACCCCCCCCCCCGACGATTTTACCAGTGCTGAGTAAGGTAAAAACTGTGTACATCTCATGGTTCGATGTGTATAAAAAATTAGAAAAAGTACATAAATACACGCTCGGACAAAAGATTGATAATTTGTTTGTTGAGATTATAGAATCGATATCGCTCGCGACGTTTTTGGACAAAACAGAAAAACAGCCGTGGATCAGATTTGCGATCAGGAAATTGGATACGGTGAAAATACTGCTATTGATATTATGGGAAACACGCTCGATTGATGATACGGTCTACATTACCCTGTCAGAACCAATCCACGAGATTGGTAAAATGCTGGGTGGTTGGAACGGGCAGCTGACAAAACTGTCCGAGAATGCAAAATAAAACTCATCCAGATTTTGGATGAGAAACGAAATAATATGCTGGAACGGAACACGAAACGGTTGTTCCCATTCCACCTGTTGTCCATGTGGCCATTGTTGTTGTTCAACCACGGTTCGGAATCGTTCCGATTCACGTTGAACAGTTTCGGGTCACCGTCTGCGTCAGTATTATATGTGATGCCATCCGTGCCACCATCCATCGATTCACCCTGTGAGAATTTCTGAATTGAATTTGATTTGATATCTAAAATACCCTAGCACCACATACCAAGTAACTTCATTTTTTGAAGTGTCTACATGAATTGCGCTCTACAAGACCGTGATGTTGCAGACTCTGAATTCATGGATACTGATTTCGGTCGTGGCCATCGTAATGAGCCACAGATTAACCTACTCTCATCTTAAATATACCATATGAAAAAAAATCCTGCCGATGGTGGCAGGATTTTTTAAGTTCTAAATGCATAGTTTCAAAGTGCCAGTGCACAATATCACAGTTCACAGGACTAAGACTTGCTGGAACGGAACACGAAACGGTAGAGCCCATGCCACCCGCTGTCCACGCGGCCATAGCAGTAGTAGTCCAACCACGGTACGGAAGCGTACCGAGACACGCGGAACAGTACCGGGCCACCGCCTGCGCCAGCAATCGGTTCCATTGCAATTCGTAGATATTCGTCATTTGGCTGATCGGTGTACGACAATCGCAATTCTGGTCCCACCTGTGGCGGACACAGTTCCAATCCCATGGATCGTGCCTTGTCATAAATTTCCTGCAACGTCGCGCCGTTTGGAAACCCAAGCTGTTCAACGGAAAATGAAACGAGCTTGATCTGCTCAGGAGATTTCAATGGCTCAATCTTGTTTAAGATTTGCTGCGCGTAGGTATATACCTGATTACCCTTATCAATGAGCTCTTTTGTGTACTGTTCTGGCGTCTTGGTAGACAATTCCAAAGATTGCTTGAAGATTTTTGTCTCTGGGAATGATTCGTACAGATACTGTACTGTGTCAGGCATTTTTTGATATATGTCGACATTCCACGGTCCGATATAAGCGACGGTATGTTCATTTACCTGATCAACATTATTTGCAATTTGGTCTGGCGTGCAGTCAAAAATTACAGGCGCGTCATCCATTGCATTTCTGGTTGAGAGAATTTCTGCAATACGCGGATCTTTCTGGTAACCGAACCCTTCAATGGAACCATCCATTTCGTACAAGAACCGAAGGTCGGCCGATGACAGCGCTAACCCTGCGCGATTCTTTTCAGTAATCGCAGTGAGATGTTTCATGTCGGCGGATCGTTTAAGATATTTCTCCCCCTCTGCGCCAAACTCTGACAATTTTTCATCGATCACTGGCTGGATGAACTGGTCGACATTCTGGTCTTTTTCGATTCCGCGAATTTCGGAAATACTATCCCCAGTCATTCGGATCGCGATGCGAGGAATCACGGAAATTCCCTGCTCGTCCTGGGAATAGTACACATGGAAATCGCCACCTTGTAATTGTGTTCGTGCCGTTTCAATGTTCGTGGCAGTGCACCATTCCAGCGGATATCCCTGAAGCGATTCGTAGAGCTCGTTCGGTTCTGAATTTTCTGGATATGTCTTCCATTTTCCTGCAATATTCTCGAGATGTTTCCATGACATTCCTGAGAATTGCTCCAATGCGTGGGTGTACAGTTTTGAAAAGTTTTCGGTAGACACCAGTTCGCGATACGTGCCGTCATGATTCAGCGAATACATCAACTCCTTTTCTTTCTTTTGGCGATCCAGCATGTTGACCTCGTCTTTCGGAATTCCCGAAAGGGCGACCTGCTTTTGGATCACGTCAATGGTCTTTGCGAGGCAGGCAATGTTGAGCGTCGGGAACGGCTGCGATGTCGTTTTGGTTCTCCTGCCGTATCGGGCTTCCTTTTTGTTGTATCCACCCATTTCTGTCATGCTGCGGAATGCCCAGTATTTTGCCCAGTCCGGGTACAGCGCATCTGGTGATGAAAGGTAGTCAATCCATGCATCGAGTGACCGTCGCTGTCCGTCTTGAATTTCCTTGATCTTTTTCTCTTCCCAATCTGGTGTTGGTTCGGGTCTCCCGTGTCCCTGCTGTTCTGCGATTCGCTGTTCCTGGTCAAGGAAGTAATCCAACGGGATGTTTTCTGGGCTGATGATCAGTTGTTTGTGAAGCACTCGCTTCATTGCCTCGATCCCCATGGCGCGCTTTTCTGGATCTTGGCGATCTAAAATTTCCTTGAACCTATTCAGGTAGTTTTCAATGCGATCTTCTGGCTTCTCGGAAACCTTTTCACCCTTGCGATATTCGGTCCGTTCGGCAGATTTCACCACTTCTGGTGAGGTATGCAGGTTTGCGTATTTCTTCTTGAGAAAATTAATCGGGTTTTCCATATGCATAACTTTACCACATATTGTCAAAATGTCTTTAATTTAAGGGCTTATTGAATCGTTTTAATACCGTTTGAAACATTTTATTTAAGGAGTCAAGATATAATCCACCTGTTGGTAACTTTCTTAAAAAAGGCTTTATTTAAAGGGGTTTTATGCTATAATCAGTTCGTTGCCACAATCATATATGCTATGAGCTTTTTTGGCTTTGCCGTTACTCGTGCCCAGCAGGGGGTCCACCTCGATGCACATGAGTAACGGCTTAGGCTTATACGATTGTGGCAACCATCGCAGGTGGCCCCTCTTTTGAGTTGTAATACCACGCTACGACATAGTGTTGCCTATGTCTTATACAGAAAAAGAGCTTATTGCTCAAATTTCAGAATTACAATCTGAAATCAAAAAATTAAAGGCTCGAAAAAAATACGGACTCGTCTGGGAAGACAAACCAGAAGATGTGGTTTTGCAGTGCGAAACTAACGTCCCTATTCTAAAAGAAGTTAAGGCCAGAAAGCTGGTATCCGATAATTCGCTCCCAACGAATCTTTTGATCGAGGGAGACAATTATCACTCACTTTCTGTTTTGAACTACACACATAAAGGAAAAATAGATCTGATTTATGCAGATCCTCCTTACAACACTGGCAATAAAAGCTGGAGATACAACAATGACTACGTAGAAAAAGAAGATTCATTCCGTCACAGTAAATGGATTTCGTTTTTTGAAAAAAGACTGCGCTTAAGTCGTAACCTTTTAAACGACAAGGGTATTATTGTTGTAACGATTGACGATTATGAGATCGGTACTGTGCGATTACTAATGGATGAAGTTTTTGGAGAAGAAAACCGTCTGGGGCTGGTGACGATAATGCACAACCCACGAGGAAGAAGTGATGATAAATTTTTTGCCACCTCACATGAATACGCACTTTTTTATTCAAAAAATATAGACAGTGCTATTACCCATAAAATCGACCTGACCCAAGAGCAAGCAGATCTATTTAATCTTTTTGATTCGATCTCTAACTATAGACTTCTTCCCCTTAAAAGAACGGGATCGAATTCAACCCCAAAAGAACGACCCAAATTATTTTTTCCAATTTTTGTAAACAAAAAAACACTTGAAATTTCAACAAAAAAACAAGGTACTGGGTGGATAGAAGTACTACCTAAAGACGGAACAGGATCTGATCGTGTATGGCGTTGGGGTAAGGAAAAAATTGAGAAAGAATGGAAGACAGAACTTGTTGCAAAAATAAAGAACGATAAATGCTCACTATTCACAAAAGATAGAATAAAATCTGGTCGCAAACCAAAAACAATTTGGATCGAACCAAGCTACGATGCCTCATCGCATGGAACCGTACTGTTGGAAAACATTCTTAATAAGAGAAAGGTTTTTGACTACCCAAAATCACTCTATGCCGTCATCGATACCCTTAAAATAGTTTCAAAAGAAAATAAAGATGCTATCATTCTCGACTTCTTTGCAGGCTCTGGTACGACGGGCCACGCTGTTCTCGAGCTCAATAAACAAGACGGCGGGAATCGAAAGTTCATACTCTGCACTAACAATGAGAACAAGATTGCCGAGGAAGTAACCCACGAGCGCCTCAAGCGAATAATAAAAGGATACAAAAACAAAAAAGGAGAGAATGTTGAAGGTCTCGGCGGTAATTTGTCGTACTTCAAAACTGATCTCGTTAGTATTGATAAGCTCCGCCGTATTTCAGATGATGCAAAAATAAAAGTTACCTATCGAGCAGGTGAAATGATCGCCCTGCGTGAAAACACGTTGAACGAAATTGAGAAAAACGATTGGTGGCAGATATTCGAAGGCAATGGAAAATTAACAGCAATATATTTCACAGAGAGCAAATCAAAACTCATAGACCTTCTGGATTTGCTTGAGAAGAAAAATATGCCGACCAATTTGTATATTTTTGGCTGGGGAAAAAATGAGTACAAAAACGATTATTCCACGAAGATTATCCGAGTCGAGGATATTCCAGAACCGATCCTTGAGGTCTACAAGGAAATTAACCGCATCTAATTATATGTTTGCACTCAAACCATTCCAAGAAAATGCCATCGGTCACCTCAAGGAGAAGTTTCTGACGCTGTGGAAACTCGGCGATCGCAATTTGAGCCTCACACTCAAATCCCCAACAGGATCTGGGAAGACGGTCATGATGGCGCAATTCCTGCGAGACATCGTATCGGATCCGCGATTCCAAAATGCCGATGTCGGATTCTTGTGGATCACTAATTCGGATTCATTGGCTATGCAGTCAAAAGAAAAGCTGTTTTCGTATTATGGAGGAGCAAGTGAGAACACGTTGCTCGATCTGAATGATCTACGTGACGGCTATATTCCCAAGAACGGAGTATTCTTCATCAACTGGCAGAAATTGGTATCGCGAGCGCAGACCAACAGAAAACTTCGTGCGGAAGGCGAACTCAATACCACTTTTGACGAATATTTGGATGCCACCCATGCACAAGGACGAGAGGTCGTCCTGATTATAGACGAGGAGCATATCGCCTCATCTACCGTTCTTGCAAATGACCTGATTCAAAACGTTATCAAGCCACGAATCATCATCGGAGTTTCCGCTACCCCACAAACGGTCGGAGTCACCGTCGATGTTGATCGTGCCGATGTCGTTCGCGAAGGTCTCATCAAAGAGAAAACTATCTTCCAAACCGAGGAAGATTTGGCACATCCCGAATTCAAGGGAATGGATCAGGACGATATTCTGCTTACCCTTGCATACAACAAGCGAGCCGAGCTTGCCAGTTACTATGCTGATCTTGGTATCGATATAAATCCCTTAGTGCTTATCCAGCTTCCAAATGACGACAAGTCTTCAGAGGGATCGAAGCAGGATCTGATTATCAACTTCCTCAAGTCAAAGGGAGTATTCGAGCACGAAATCGCAGTCTGGCTCTCAGAAGATAAAATAAATCTCGATGCAATCGAGAAAAATAATTCGCCTGTTTCATTTTTGCTTTTCAAGCAAGCGGCGGCTACTGGTTGGGATTGTCCTCGCGCAAGTGTCCTGGTTATGTTCCGCGAAATTAAGAATCCGACATTTGCAATCCAAACGGTAGGACGCATTCTGCGCATGCCACTTGGAACACATTTTCCAAAACCTGAATTGAATCTCGGTTATCTCTACACCAATTACAAGCGAAATGAAGTGATTATGGGATACTCAAAATCTACCGACCAGAACCGCCCTGCCATCTACGGGAGTTACCGCAAGCAGTCCATCGAACCGATCATGCTTGAATCCGTATTCATGAGCCGAACCGATTACAACGACCTTGGTGACAGTTTTCAAGACGAGTTCAAAAAGATTGCCGATGAGTATTTCTTGCTCAAGGGAAACATTACCGCAAAAACCGTACGCAAGAATTTCTCTGACAAAGGACTTGATCCTGATACTGTCGTTACGAACGGACTCATCATAGGAGTGGAAATTGACGATTACGACAACTTCAAACAGGAACTCCTTTCAGAAGGCAGTAGCCATGAGCAGGAAATGTCCCAGCACGATCTCGAGCGACTCTATAACCTCTTTTGCTTCAATCTGCTCGCAAAACAAACCGACGAGAATAAGAAGTTTGCGCCAGAGCGTTCATGGGGTAAACTCAAGACAGCCTTGAACGTTTGGCTACTGGGACATTTCGAAGAACCTCGACAAAAAATCTATTCGATTATTGTCGGAGACCTCTTAAAAACAAATAGCGTCCTCGCACCTCTTATCGGAAAATCTCTTGAATCATATCGATCTATACGCGAACATGAGGTCAATCGAAAATCGGAACGCGCGAAGCGGACTGAAAAAATCGAAATCCCTCGGCAAAGCATTTTCTATACTGATCAATATGAAGAGATGGATGTTAGGAAATCAGCTATGACTCCGTTTTATATTGAAAAGGATTACAAGGGTGACGATAACGAAAAGGAATTTATAAAGTTCCTTGAAGAAAGCAAGAACGTCACATGGTGGTACAAGAACGGCGATGCTGGTAGTGAATTCTTTTCGATATCCTATTTCAACCCAGACGAGAACAAGGAGAAGCTTTTCTATCCCGACTGGATATTCAAGGTAAAGGATACAGTTTGGATCGTTGATACAAAGAAAGGCTTTACGGCTGAATCTGCTGACACTAAATACAAATCCGAGGCACTCCAACAATGGCTCAAAGGTAAGAAAGAATTCACGGGCGGAATAGCAGTGCAAGATGGTCCGAACGGATGGAAGTTTAACCGCAATACTATCTATTCTTACACGCCATCATTTACCAAATGGGATGATTTGAAGGATTTATTCGCATAAAAAAATATGAGCACATTGATATCAAAAACAACTTTTATAGATTCACGCAATTGTATTAAAAATACATGGCTCAAGCTCCACAAGGCAGAACTTTTGGTGAATTTTGAGCTATCTGAATTTGAAAAGCAGCTTATCGAGCAAGGAAACGAGGTGGAAGAATGCGCTCGCAAGCTTTTCCCTCTCGGCGTTGAGGTTACGAGCACGGGAGAGAATGCCTGCATTGAAACAATGCGATACATGGAGTCCAAAGTTCCTGCCATTTTTCAGGCAACATTTATTGCTGACGGATTCATTGCTCGAAACGACGTGCTGGTATATGACAAGAATAATGATTGCTGGGATTTGTACGAGATCAAGGGAACGAACTCTCTCAAGGAAGGGTCGGGCGACAGAAGCCATGTCGAGGATGTCGCTTTTCAAGCCGTTGTGCTCCGTCGCGCCAACATGAATCTCGGACGCTCGTTCTTGGTTCACCTGAATAAAGACTATGTGAGAGTTGGTGATCTCGATATCGAACAGTTGTTCATTATTGAAGATCTCACTGAAACAGTCGCGGAGAGGTTCGACGAGATAAGTATCCTGATGGACGGAGCAAGGGAGTTTCTTTCGCAGGAGAACGAACCTCCGTCTGGTTGCGATTGCCACTATCTCGGCAGAAGCAGGCACTGCGCAACCTTCCCATATTCCCATCCTAAAATTCCTGAATATTCCGTTCATGACCTTTCGCGAATCGGCAGCAGCAAGAAAAAGCTTGAATTCTTTGCCGAAAATGAAATCTATCGTCTGGAGGATATTCCATATGATTTTGAATTATCGCCAATCCAGACAAACCAGCTTGAAGCTTATCTCACGCAAAAGATAACGATCGATTACGAAGAGATTCATCAGCAGTTGAAAAACCTCAGGTTCCCTCTCTACTTTTTCGACTATGAAACATATGCGCCCGCCATACCGTCTTTCGCAAATTACAGCCCGTACAAGCGCATTCCGTTTCAATTCTCGCTTCACATTTTGAGAGATCCTATGGGAGAACTCGACCATGTCGAATTTCTCCATCCTACGCGCACCGATCCGTCTGAACTGGTTGCTAAATTACTCAACGAATACATCAAGCCCGAGGGAACGATCATCGCGTGGAACAAGTCGTTTGAAATCGGAGTCAACAATGAGATTGCACAACGGCTTCCAGAATATCGGGAGCTGCTCGAGAGAGTCAACGGTCAATTTTACGATCTCATGGAAGTTTTCTCAAAACAGCACTACATCCATCCCGATTTCCGCGGAAGCGCATCGATCAAGAAAGTGCTTCCTGTATTGGTGCCAGAACTTCAGTATAAGGATCTTGCCATTCACGAGGGAGGTCAGGCATCCGAGCAGTGGTGGTTCATGGTATCGCCGACGACTTCGGAGGAAAATTACGCCGAAGTTTCAAGAAACTTGAAGGAATACTGCAAGCTGGATACCTACGCCATGTATGCGATTTGGAAGCACTTGTATCAGATAACGGAATACTTATCTAAAATCAGCGAGGGAAATATTGGATGAAATGCCTCTATGTAAACCAGATTCACTTAGTTAAAATCTTTCTTTAACACCTCCTCGAACTTTTCTACATATTTTTCTATTGCTTCCCTGTCTGGCTCAATGCTTTCCTTGTCGATAAAATATTTCTGGTCGATTTTCAGGTCGGATTTACGCTTGCGCAACATGCCAGTGTTATTGTCTGGCACCTGACCCGTTAGTTTTCCTAGATGGTCATTATGCTCGTCAATATACGAAGCTATTACCCACAGCCATTTGTGCACCTTGTAGGAAAGATCTATCTCGTACACCGTGGACAGTTTTATGAACAATTCTTCAAATGCCTTTAGCTCCGCATATCCTTTTGCCAGACCAGCGCATTCTCTCAAAAAGATCTGCTCCATGAATTTGCTTTTGAAGATTAGGACCCTCTCGCCATTCTCCTCAGCTTCAGTGAAAAATACGGAGCTCTCCACGAGACGGCCCAACATTCGGGTGGCCATTCCAAACATGCTGAAGATATTAAAATCACCAGCAGTGTTTTTGTCCGCAATAATTAACTCCTGATCCAAATGATCGCCTGCATGATCTGGATCGTCATCGGCGTATACGAGTCCAAGATTTGCATGATAGGTCTCTACGTTAGTCTTGAAATCGTCTATGAATTTCCAATCGCTCTTAAGAAGGTACAGGCTCTCGCCAGTAATCACCTTATCGCTGAACGTTGCAAAAACAACTTTTTCTTCGGATTCGATTTTCTCTAATGATTGCGGATTAAATTCCATTCCCATAGTTTCAAGCGCAAGCTGTCCCTTTTTGAACTCGCTATCATACAGACGTTTGCTGTAAAGCAGGTCGTCCCTTGATTCGTCTGATGATCGGCCCCGTAGTTTCAATTCACCCTTATCTATCAAATCTTTAAGCATGGCCATTGCCGTGCTTTTTGAATTAATCCATCGTTCAAAGAGCTCCTTGCTTGTGCTGAAAACAAGAGGTGTATATTGCTCGAACAGATCCTCGTCAATCCATTGTAGGCAAGATCCTTTCAATAATTCGCGTATCTCGGCATTGTGTTCCTTTGCGTAACCTTCCATCGCTTTCTGAATCTCATCGTGAGTAGTCTCATCTTCATTATCAGAGTCCTGATTCTGCGCCAATGATTTCCCTTCAATTGATATGCCGTGGCGAACCAGAAAACGGCGCGCCACTTCTGCCACGGGAATGCAGGCAAAATAATGATAGAGCTGATACGATTTCGCAAATTCGTTATAGCTTCGGTCGGCAACCATCTCAGCCAGTGCTTCCTTTGCCTTCTGACTCAGTTCCCCTTTGCTATCGAGCAGATTTGCGATGACTTCTTCCTGATCCAAATACTGATGATCTAAATCTACTTCGCAATATAGTTCGCGAAGCTGTTCCTTGTCCTTCTCGCTTAAAAGTTCAAACGCCAACTGGTACACGGCATAATCGAAATCCAGTCCGTTTTTCAATTTAACGGCTTTTTGTTTTTCCGTGATCTGCACAGCAGTTCCTATGTCCACCGATTTCGTTTCTTTCAGTCGCTTGATCAGCGTCCGCATTTCATTAAATTCTGGATATGAAAACAAATTGCACATGATGGGATGTTTCCTGAGATGCGCGTTTTGCGTATTCAGAAATAGGGTTTGCATGTCGAGTGCTGCATACCCAACTATGTTCCATCCCTCCAAGAAGCGGTTATACTCCTTAACCTCATGATTATCTTTTGGTCTCCACTTCTCATGGATCGCGTTACGATCTGCATCGGTCAAGATGCCTTCACCCTTTTGTTCCTTTGCCACATCATCATGCACCATAAACAAGACCCGTTCCTTGGGCGTTAGTTCATTGGTATTAAAAACTGAATTAAGATGTTTCATTTTATTTTTCTTTGCTTCAATACTTGTTCGATAAATTCGACCCGTTTCTTAAGCTCGACCGTTTCGATCGTTCTGGACATGGCCACTGCGAGACGAGAGACGACAAGTGCGTATCGGAGCGTAACTCTCTTTGCTTCAACATCTCTGAATGTCTGGGAAAGAATGAGCGCAACTTCCTCGGGGCTCATATGGCTCTGTATAGGCAAGTTTTTTGAATCTAGGTATTCCATACGATTATTGGTTACATGCCTTCCACTAATTCAAGCCATGCTTTCACTTCTGCCGCCTTTCCATTTTTGCTTGCGGTGCGATACAGGGCAAAGATAACATTCGGGGTAAGCTTGCGCGCCCATTCATGAATGCGAGAAAGTGTTCCCTCCTTTTCCAGTCGCTTGTTCCAGTCCGTGAGAGTGGCAGGGTCCTTGATATCGAACCGTTCCGCAAATTGACGCTGGGTCTTTATCTCAAGCAGGCTGAGCGCTATGTCCTCGTCGACGCCGAATTTCTCGAGAACCTGCCGTGGCTGTCCGCGCAGAAAAGACGGCAATGCTTTCCACATCGCGTATGATTCGAATTCTTGAGTCTTGTAGACGCTTTGTTTTTTAGAGTCGTTCATAATATTTTTTCAGCTTTCTTTCTGGTAAGTTTTTCGAGACGCGCGATCGCAGTTGCGACGTATTCCGGATCAAGCTCAATACCTATACACCGTCGACCGAGGTGCTCACAGGCGATTGCCGTGCTTCCACTTCCAAGGAACGGGTCATAGACATATTCGTTGACCTTGGTTGAATTGGGAATTATTTTTCTCAGCAGTCCGACTGGCTTTTGGGTCGGATGGAGTTTCGATGACGAAGGCTTCGGGTGGATGATCACGCTTTTTGCCTTGGATCGTTCCATCTTGTGTTTTCCGAACCAACCGTAAGCTATGAGCTCAAACATCATCAAGTAATCCTTCCGATTCATCACCACCTGGTTCTTGAACCAGATGATCATCTGGCTGTAATAGAAGCCTGCCTCTTTCATGCCTTGGCGAAGCGCGGAAAACATCAGGTCGCTGTTGAAGATGTAGCAGGCGTTGTAAGAATCAAGATGCGGAATCGCAAGACCGAGCCACCCTTTCGTGAATCGTGCATACTCCTCGTCGGTTTGAAGCTGGTCGCCTGCAATTACCTTGTCGGAATTCACGCCAAGTTTGGTTAGTTCCTTTTTACCCTCTACATAAGCCACTCCGTATGGCGGATCCGTTATGATCGCCCGTATCTTTTTGTTACCGATGACTTTGTTCACAAATTCTGGATCGAGTGAATTTCCACATCCGACGATGTGTTCGCCTATTTTCCAAATAGTCCCCTGTTGTATGTTTGTTTTCATAGAAGAATTGCTTTTTGATTGGTAAATGCTTCCCATCGGTCGATGCAGACGGTTGCGAAAATCAGATCCTGCTCGACCCCTCGCCACTTTCGGTGCAACTGTTCGCATGCGATCAGGTCGCTTCCGCTTCCTGCGAATCCCGAGAAGACGATACTGCCAGGCGTACTGCATCGCTTAAACGGTTTCTCATTGAGCGAAACTGGCTTTTGGGTAGGATGAGCATAGTCCTGCGCTGGATCGCGCTTCTGAATCCAGAGATCGATCATGTCGTTGATTTCCTCATGAGCTTGGTTCCCTGTTCCGACTTCCTGATTCAGTATCTCATTCGCATTGTTAAAGTTACGGTTAAGATGAGGCTTGCCTATCGTTCCATATACGCACGGCTCGTACACCTTGTTCCATGCTACCTGCGGAGTCATGTTGGAATTGTTCTTGATCCATAAGCACACGCGTTTGCTGTCGACTTTGTGCTGTTGGTAAAGGGTTTGAATAATAAAAATATAGCGAGAATCACACCAATAAAACAAATGTGTGTTTGGCTTTGCGACAGCGAGTGCTGTGGTGATGCTCGCGTCGATGAATGCCGTGTAGACTGAATCTTTCTTTGAATCCTTTTTGCCTGTGTAGGATCCCTCGTACTTTCCAGTCGTCCCGATACCTCTCGAATAATCCAATCCGATGTTGTACGGAGGGTCGCAATATATAACGTCGGCAAGATCTGAACCCATGAGCTTTTTAACCTGCTCAAGATCAGTTGAGTCGCCCACAAGCAAGCGGTGCTCACCCAACTGCCAGACTTGCCCTGTCTTTACTCGCGGAACTTTTGTTTCTTTGATTGCTTTATCGACATCGAACTCGTCGTTCAATACGTCGATATCATCAAACAAATCTTGCAGGTCCTCGTCATCAAATCCAACCTCCAACAGAAGGTTCATGTCCATCTCCTTGAGCATGGATTCATCCCATGAGCCGAGGTTTTTGTTTAGACGTAGGTTAAGTGTCTGCTCCTCTCGCTCATCGAGTTCTCGACTCGGTATCATCGCATCGATTTCGGTGATTCCGAGATCGGCATAGATGATGACGCGCTGATGTCCGCCGATCAAAAAATTGTTTCGTGTTCCTGTATTCAGAACAACTGGGACGACCGTGCCGAACTCTTTGATTGAAGTTTCAAGATCCCGACGCTCGCTTTCGGTCATCTTGCGTGGATTGTAACTGCTTGGGAGAAGGTCGCTGACTTTTCGTTTTTCAGTATTCCAAGTCAGCAATGTTTGTTTTGATATGTTATTTTTCATATGTTTGTATAATGTGCTCTTATTAATTTGCACACACGTAGTAAAACAAAACCACCAACCTAAAAAGGTTGGTGGTTTTTCGTGGGGATTATCTGTTTTTTCAGCTTTATTTTACAATGGTTATTTTAAATCCCACGAAAAATAATTTTTTATTACCCACGTCGTCCCACGCGCTGTTCTAACCATACGGACTTTGGATGAATCGTGCTATCAGACTTCAAGCTAAGGCGTGCTTTGAAATTCTTCAGACCATTTTCCTTTACATGAGCGCTGATGGCTCGATTGACTTCTTTTACTTGGTTATCGAGGATACCAAACTTTCTCTTTAATCCTGAATGAGTATTTAAGGTTTCGTCTGTATTATTTTTTCCCTTTTTCGGCTGGGTTGCATACACCATATCAATCGTTACTCGTGTGCCGAATTTAGGATGGCAGAGAGTTTCAATTAATCTGAACTTTCCAGACAAGGGTTCACCTACTGGTATTCGCTCGCCTTGAATGATTAGATAGCCGATATTGTCTTTCCCAACTTCGGTCATTGGATCCTTGTTCGATTGGGGCATATGCCCTAATGCCTTTTTAATTCTTACCTGCTCATTAACCGATATCACATGCTCCTTATATTTATCAACTTGATGCGCCATCTGAAGAACTTCTGCTCGCCTGCTTCCGAACTGATTATATTCCTTGTCAAAACGTTCACGAGTGTCGTCATTGATTTCAGGAATTGTTTTTTGTTTGGACTGTTTATCTATGATCGAAATAATAATCTCTGCTCCTCGCAGACTTTTTATTTCGATCTCTCCCGTCTTTTCTAAAGCAAGCAACGTTTCATAAAAGCGGTAATGGCGCTCATCCTTGTATTCCCACCCTCCATATCTCGCAATCTCATCTGAGGTTATCACCATATTATGGGAGCCGAATTTTACAGCAATCTGCTTTATGGATCCGAAAATATTATCCTTTTGGTGTTGAAATTGATAACTACGCACGCCGTTCCCAGGAACTAAGTCGCCTGCTATAAAATCATCAATATACTTGTCGACATGCGCTGACATACTCTTTCCATTCAAACGAACCTTAAAAGACGCTAATGACAGCATTGACGCATCCTTAGTTGAGGATGTGAACTCCTTGAGATCGGCAAGACTTACCTCTTTTTCCTTCTCAATTTTTTCATATAAAGACTGTGACAGTCCGCAAAAAGCATCCGTAAACCGATTATCTGGATTAGAGCCCCATCCTCCATAACCCATTGGATTTGTCAGGCTTGCCATGCGCTTTTTATCATGTTCGAACAGATATTTTTTTCGCTCGTTTCGGTAGTTATCTATGATGTCTTTTTTCAAAAAGATGTCTGTAATCTCCAAGCATTCATCCCTCTGCTCGGCCAGCTCAATAAGGGATAGGAGGACACCTTGAGGATTGATATTGTAGTAGTGATCATCGGATGATGTATCCATACTATCATCAACCCCTACGACTACTCCGTTTTGGAAGATCATTCGGCCAGGAATCGAATCAATCACCTTCTGCGTGTGCTTTATCGATAATGTGCGATATTGTTTTTGATCAAAGTATAAAAAATCAGCCACAGAAAGAACTGCTTCTGGATCAGGCCGATCAAGCAGTAGTTTTTTCCAAAGATATATTTTCCACTCTGGTAAATATGCCATCATTCTTGTAATTTACCATTCTCCTTTATTATTTGCTAATACATATTATGCAGTATAATATACAGGTAGTCAATTAGTAATGGACGTTCTTATAAATCCTAGATCTTTGTTTTATTGGCATTTGTTGGCATTTCATAACCTTATTCTGGAATATCCTTATGTTGTCTTGTTAGGAATACTGACCCCTATGCGGATGCATAAGCTGAAGTTTTGAAAAATTTCTTGGGAAGCCTTACACGGCTTGATATGCTTACGTCCGAGACCCTGACGGGGCACAATATAATCGCTTGCAATTTTCGCAAATTCGGGTACTATCGGAAGTACCAATTGCGGGATTAGCTCAGTTGGTAGAGCAACTCATTTACACTGAGAAGGTCGGGGGTTCGAGTCCCTCATCCCGCACAAACATAAAAACCACTTCGGTGGTTTTTATGTTTGTGCGGGATAGAAA
>CAYQCC010000005.1:0-64952 GCA_964415895.1 uncultured Candidatus Saccharibacteria bacterium
ATGAAATGCACAAACCCTCAGCTTCGGTACTACATTTTAGCCCCGATTATTTGCGGCGCGAATTCTCTAGATGAGTGAGCTGTTACGCTTTCTTTAAAGGATGGCTGCTTCTAAGCCAACCTCCTCATTGTCGGAGAAATTTCACCTCCTTAAGTGCACTTAATGTAGATTTAGGGACCTTAACTTGAGATCCAGGGCTGTTTCCCTTTTGACTCGTGGAGCTTCGCCCCCACTGTCTGACTGCTACGTTCTTTACCATCTGGTATTCGGAGGTTGATAGGTTTGGCGAGCTTTCACCCTGTCCAAACCAGCCAGTGCTCTACCCCCAGAGGGAACACGTAACGCTATACCAAAATATATTTCGGAGAGAACCAGCTATTACCAAGTTCGATTAGCTTTTCACTCCTTACCACAGGTCATCCAAAGGAATCGTACGACCAACTGGTTCGGGCCTCCCCCCATATTTCTACGGGGTTCACCCTGCCCATGGTAAGCTCACTTGGCTTCGGGTCGTATGCGTACGACAATAATTTCGCCCTATTCAGACTCGGTTTCCCTATGGCTCCACGCATTTATAGCGCTTAGCCTGCCGCATGCATACACTCGTTGGCTCATTCTTCAATAGGCACGCCATGACCGTTATAAATAACGGCGCTGACTCCTTGTAGGCGTATGGTTTCAGATCTATTTCACTCCCCTTACAGGGGTTCTTTTCACCTTTCCCTCACGGTACTAGTTCACTATCGGTCTCTTGATGTATTTAGCCTTACCGGTTAGTTCCGGCAGATTCCTTCGAGCTATTCATGTCTCGAAGTACTCAGGAGCATTGTAAAAGTTTTTCACATTTCGGTTACGGGGATGTCACCCTCTTTGTCACACCTTTCCAGATGTTTCACCTATATAAAAAATTTGTAACTTTTTGGCTCTACGCCGTCAATGTCCTACAACCCCCAATTCACCTCGCTATGTTCAATACTTGTGGTATTCACCACAGCGAGGTTATTTGGGTTTGGGCTAGATTCCGTTTCGCTCGCCGCTACTCAGGAAATAACAATTGTTTTCTTTTCCTCTAGGTACTGAGATGTTTCACTTCCCTAGGTTAGCCCCCACCAGAGGTGGGTATCCGTCATTTAAATTCGGATGGGTTTCCCCATTCAGAGATCTCCGGGTCACAGGTTAATTGCCACCTCACCGAAGCTTATCGCAGGCAGTTCACGTCTTTCATCGCCATCAAGAACCAAGGCATTCACTATACGCCCTTAAACTTCCTATTAGGAAATCTATATATCACTTCATTATGCTGAAGAATTAAAAAAAGCATAATGGTTTGCTGAATTATTTTAAACAGATAATTCATCGTATGACACGCTGGTCATACACTTTTGTAAGAATGTTAATACAGTAACGTTTCATATTCGAGTTATGTGTGATCTCGATAAAAATACTTACCTATATGTTACATATCCTTACTGTGTCTGGGATAACAGGATTCATACTTGTCCTGATTTACATCAGGGGTACGTTTCACAAAAATTAGACACGTAAGGCATTCATTTGACAAAGTACGTCACTGATCAGGGAAATAGGCATCCCGATGAAGGGGTGCAAATTTATTAAACAGTGACAAATGCCAGTATAGCCAAACGAGAAATAAAGTCAAGCATTTTCTTTCCCTTATTTTGGATAATGTACCCTTTTAATATAAGGTCCTTATTTCCAAAGGATTTTGTAAAGGACACCACATAAAAAGCCGCATAAAGCGGCTTTTTATAAGTGGTAAATAAAGGACAGTATCTATCGATTATTCACGACTAATCATCTTTCCCATGTCAGACAATACACGTGAAGCATGGTCTTTTCCACCAAGTCCAAATGCAAGTCCTCCAGCCAATGCAAACATAGCAAGAACAGCTACGAAGATTGTTTGGATAAGTGTTGCTGCAATTCCTAATTGTGACAATGCGATCAATAGTGCAAAGATCCAAATTGCCCATGTTGCGATTGATCCAACAAAGTTAGCAGAATGAACTCCTGCAGCTTTCGCTGAACCTGTAACAACACGTCCTGCGGCTCGTGCTACGATTGATGCAAGTAAAATAACTAATGCTGCAACTAATACACTTGGCAAGAAACCGAATACGATTTGTTGCAAGAATGCGTTTAATTGTGACAATCCTAGAATATCAAATACAGCAACTAGGAATACGATAATCAAGAACCACTTAACAAGACTTCCGACAACTCGTCCTAGACTGAAATGAAATCCAGCGCGTCGGAAAGGTTCTTGGATGCCTGTTTTTTCAAGAACTGAATCAACCCGTGTTAGGTCGATTAAATGCTTGATTGACTTTCCGATCAAATGAGCCAAAACCCATCCGATTACAAAGATAACCAATGCAAAAATAATTGCAGGCAGATAACTGATAATACCAAACCAAATTGATTGGAGTGATTGTGCGAGTACAAGACCGCTTGTTTGAAGTAACATAGATTAAATGTGTGAGACAGTTATGAGTAATCTGCCATGTCCGATACCTGGACAGTGACATGTATAGTATACCAAAGATACAAAAAATAATGCAAGCCCGCACACCCAGAAAAATACGGACCCCGATCGGGGTCCGTATTTTTCTGGGTGTGCGGGCAAGCGCATTATATCTCTTCGTAATATTAAAAGATATTTTATGACAGTTCTGAAATTGACAGTTGATTAATCAATTTCTGATGTGGGTAATCAAATACGTCACGAATCAATTTATCGTACATTTTAATACGATACATAAACTCGTCTGTTGTGAATGTTGCGTAGCGCAATTCCTTTCCAACCTCTGATTCAATTAATGCGATTTGCTTTTGCATAGTTGATGCGTCGAGCTTGTCGCCAACAATTAATAGATCCAGTGATCGTTCCATGTCACGCATGAAAATTCCAGAAATCATCATTAGTTTAATTTTACCTGCAGACTTAAAACGATTTGGAAGATCAGTCAGAGCGATCAATTCTGATTCCAATAATAATGCGCGAAGCGGTTCAAGTAATGCAAAGCTTGGTTGCAACACGTATACGACTGCTTTTTTCTTTCGCCCTGTCGGCTTCCCTGTTTTCGTAAGCACAGCACGAATCGCATCTTTCTTAAAAATGAATTCTGATTTTTCAAGAAGTGACAATTCATTGCGAAGCGTTGCTAGATTTGCCTTTGTTTTTTTTATTAGTTCTTCGCGCGTAAATCCATGACCTGGATGAAATAAAAACAATCGCATCAGTTTTACACGCGCAGCTGATCCCATGATTTTTCCTAAAATTTCGATAGTGTTGCTCATATGGGACCAGTATACCACAGCCATTTTAAACGCAAGTAAAAAATACCTTGAATTTTATAGGCAATGTGGTGAGATATTAAATAATTATGAAATGCAACAAAAAAACACCGATTGGTGCTTTTTTGAGTGAATTATTTCAATTCTACTTTTCCACCTGCCTCTTCGATAGCTTTTTTCAAAGCTTCCGCGTCTTCTTTCTTCATTCCTTCTTTCAAAGTTGCTGGAATTCCATCAACCATGTCTTTTGCTTCTTTAAGTCCAAGACCCAAAGCTTCTTTAACAACTTTCATAACAGCGATTTTAGCACCACCGTCTGAAGTAAGAACTACTGTGAATTCATCCTTCTCTTCTGCTGCTGCTCCACCTGCCGCTGGTCCTGCTACAGCAACTGCTGCAGCTGAAACGCCGAATTTTGTTTCGAATAATTTAACAAGTTCGTTCAAATCTAGAACTGACATGTTTTCAATTGCTTCAACAATTGATTTGAATTTTGCAGGGATTTCCACTGCTGTTGTTTCATTAGTTTCCATAATAGATAATCAAAATAAATAATAAATTTAAGCTTTTTGCTCTGCAATCTTTGAAAGCGCGATAACCATTCCTTGAATTGGAGAGTTAATAACGTTAACAAACATTCCACGCAATACTTGTGGTGATGGAATTTCCGCGATTGCCTGCATTTCTGCCGCAGTCATGTATTTTCCTTCAAACACTCCACCGACAACAGTAATGTTATCTGCGAATTTTTTCTTGAATCCAAAGATTTCACGAGCTGGAGCAATCAAGTCAGAGCCGTAAGCTACTGCAAGAGATCCACCTGCAATTGTAGGCATATCACCTGCAATTGCTGATTCAGCGAGCGCCTTGGTCAAAAGAGTCTTTTTTGCAACTGCATATCCACCATTACTTTCACGTAGTTGTGATCGCAATTGGTTTGTATCGTTTACGCCAATTCCCTGTATATGCAAAAATACCATTGAAGCTGAATCTTTTACGATATCCGTAAATTTCTTCAGAACAGTAACTTTTTGCGCTTTGGTAAGTGCCATATAAAATGTATATGATACAGATGTATCAAAGTCTATCCAATAATAATCGAGCCCATTACAGACAAGATAATGCATGAGTCATTTCGACCTGTGGCGGGATATTTCAGTACAATGTTACCATTGCACACCCAACCGTCTCTGGTGCATACCGGATCACAATAGCATAATAATTCAAAATTGCAAGACCGCACACCCAGAGTCTGGGTGTGCGGTCAAGAGCGCTCTTTAGTCAGACTTCCAAGGAGACATGCTCATCAACATATCCTTTATTCCATTTAATACGATCATGATAAATTCAAACGTTCCCACTACCAAATCTTTCAATATATTATAAAGAACCGTCAGAAATTCATTAATAATTGGAATAACCCATCCTTTTCCAAAAAAGAGGTCATAGGATGCAATAAATATAAAGAATAACACCCAAAAGGTTGCTTCAGATCGGTACAGTGAAAAACTGAACAGAAAAATCAACGTAATAATGACTACGACGAGTAATTTCAATCCATTAAACGGTCCAAATTCCAAGAGTTTTACGATTCGATCTTTTTTATTATCGTCGGATTTATCTTTGAAATACTTGCGTAGCCACCCAATTCCCTTGAATATCTCGGATTTTATAAATTCCAAGTCACCTTTTAATGTTGGACGTGCCATATATCCATACCTTAGTCAGAACGTCGTTTTTTGCAAGGTTAGCCATTTTTGGTATACTATTAGGGTATGATTATGAAACAAGAAGGATCAATTTTTTTTGGGGAGAAAGGGTCAGGAAATAAGGTCATTGAGAATGTGGAGCCAACTCACGCATACGAGGAAACTCATCTTGGTCAGGATTCGCGCGACTTACCTGAGACTGACATCCTAAGAGCTCGGGATTCTCTGGTAAACAAAAATTGGGAAGAAGAGCAACTGAGAAAAAGAGAAGCAGATATGAAAAAAGCATTCGAATTTGACGAAGCAGCTTAAACTAAAAAACACCTGACGGTGTTTTTTAGTTTATAATTATTTTTTATGTTGTCATACCGGACTAGATCCGGTATCCAGTGCATTATTATATTCCAGATAAGTCTTTCCAGTCTGGGTTATCTTTTTCAATCAATTCGAGCTTCCATAACCGAGGCCATTTTTTAAGCAATTTCTCTCGAGAAATTGCAGATTCAATATCATGACAATGCTCATAGTATACCAGTTTAGATACGTCATATTTCGAAGTAAAACTTTTTTCAAAATGCTTAGCTTTATGTTCTTGGATTCTTTTCTCTAAATTGCTGGTAATACCAATATAAATCGTTCCATTTTTATTACTAGCGAGTATGTACACATAATAGATTTTATTTTCCATATATCCTGGATGCCGGATCGAGTCCGGCATGACAGCAGTGTTTATTTTCGTCGGATAACATCGGCAACGGCAACCTTGATAGCATCGCGATCAACTTTATAAAACTTTAACAATTCCTCTGGTGTTCCAGATTGTCCAAACGAATCGCGTACTCCGACAAATTCCATCGGTACTGGAAATTCTTCCACAATAACTTCGGCAACTGCACTTCCCATTCCACCCATTATTTGATGTTCCTCTACTGTTACTATTGCGCCTGTTTTCTTTGCAGCGGTAATTATCGCAGATCGGTCAATTGGCTTTATGGTGTGCAAGTTTATAACATCCGCATGAACTCCTTCACTCTCTAAAGATTTTGCAGCTTGCAATGCTTCATAGACAAGAGATCCGCACGCAATAATTGTTACATCTGCAGATTCTGTTTCGTAAACCATTTGAGCCTTTCCTAATTCAAACGGAGTTTCTGATGTTGTAAATGTCGGAACACCAGATCGCCCTAATCGCATATAGGCTGGTTTTCCAGATTCTGCAATGGCACGTGTTGCAGCGTTTGCTTGGTGCATATCAGCTGGAACAATCACAGTCATGTTTGGAAGTGCTCGCATGATTGCAACATCTTCCAATGCCTGATGTGTTGCACCATCGGGACCAACTGTTAATCCTGCATGACATCCAATTACTTTTACAGGCATATCATTTATACACACCGTTGTTCGAATTTGTTCCCAATTTCGTCCTGGTGAGAATGTTGCATAACTTGTGATGAACGGAATCTTTCCAACGTTGGCCATTCCAGAAGCAACTGTTACCAAGTTTTGTTCAGCAACACCAATTTCGATAAATCGTTCTGGGAATTCTTTTTGAAACCATTCCATGCGCGTAGATTCAGAAAGATCCGCAGTAAGCCCGACAATGTTGGCATTCACTTTTGCAGCATCCACAAGTCCATGACCAAAACCATCCCGAGTAGCCTTGCTCTCGAGCTTTGATTGATCAAATAGATCTGGGTTTAGTTTTAAGTTTGAGTTAATCATAATTCGTTTGATAACTTTTTGTTATTAAGCTCGTTTAGTTTCATAACGTCTTTCGAAGAAAGAATATTGCCATAATCTTCTGGTGCACGCGTAATCTCAATCTTGTTATCTAATTCCTCTTCTTCATTCCAGTCCCCCGCTGTGTACACAGCTTTCGGTTGCAGCACGAATTTCCCTTTACTATTTCGCAGAATAATTAACTTATATCCTTTAGGTTTTGCTCCGAGTTCCTCAGCTTTATTAAGATGAGCGTTTTCGTGCGCCATAGTATGAAGTGTTTTTTCAGGTATCCTATCAAGTTGTTCTAATGCAAATTGAAATTCTGGAAGAGACTTTAAAAATACTGTCGCATTTTTAATGATTTGCTTTATTTCTTTTTTACGAGTCAAAAGATCTTCTGTTGGTGATTGATCAATTTCTTTTAATTCTTCTACAAGATTCTCGTAATCAGATACTTTCAATATATTTTCCTTTCTTTGATTAATGTCTTTGATTATTTTACGCTTTCTTTGCTCGAATGGATTTTTATTTATTTCCTTAAATTCCATATCATTTATTTTACCATAAACAAAAAAACTTCACTACGAAGCTTTTTATAATACAAGTCTCAGTATCGCAACAATTCCAATCAAAATCCAAATAATGTTCAGCACCATTGGTTGCCAGTCGCGACGCGCTGATGCAACCAGCACCAATCCGAGCGATCCAACAATATTCATCAACTGAAACCAAATATTGTGAACGGTCAGAATTTCAAAACTCACTAAAAAATATGCCATAACAATCAGCACCATGCCAATCCAGCCGATGGCTTGAAATCGAGGTTTTGGAAATAAGTAATCAAGCATATTATTTTACAGAATAAGTTTCCAGATCGACATTATTACAATCAATAAACTTCTTTGTGTCTAAATTATATTGACCTTCATATTTTCTAATCTGAGGTAACTTGAAAAAGTTTTCTTGAAACAAATAAATAAATGTTTTCAATGGATTTCCTGGATAGCAAAATAGTATCCACTTCTCCCGACCTTGAATAAATTCATTTGGTAATTTTATCTGCCCTTTTAATATTAAATAGAGTAGCAATATCTCTTCCAAAAAGAAATTGATTTGGTTTTCGTTAACTTTTTGTCCAAATGCTTTTGCGTCATCTTTAAGATATTTTTGAAACAACTTATCCTTTTTATAAATATCTTTCAATTGGTTTGAATAATCTATATAAGTCTTTGAAAGTATGTAGAGCTGACTCCAGGTCATGTATGAAAAAGCATGTTGGATTTGAAATGTCTTTCTATTTTTATGCACTAAATCCTGTAACCAATTTGAATGCTGCCAAACCAGGTGTGTGAACTTCTTTTTCAGTGTCAGAGCTTTTTCCGCACTATGTAAATATAGAAAATCACCATAAATGAAGTTTGCTCCGACTTTTGGAGCAGTCGCTTTATGCTCTGCAAAACGCTTTAGTTCTCCAATTATCGTATCAGGCGCATGTCCGTTTAATAATTTACCCATAGAGAATGGAAATAATAAAATTCCCTCCTCGCTTGGAAATCTATTAATGTCAAAAAACTCATTTTTTTCTGGCAGCTTAGTTTTCATAAATTTCTACAAATTAGTTATATCAAAATCTTCATATTCTGCTGGCAACCTTCCCTTTTCCTTTAGATACAAAATTCCTGTTTTTAAAATATCGTTCTTATAATAGTCATCAAATCCGCTTTCCTTGCTTTCTGCAGTATTCATATTATCAACTGCTTCTTTTAATTTTGCAGCAATTTCGTCGTCAGTCATGATTTCGTACTGCTCTAGTTCTGGATTCTTACCCAAGCGCTTGTCAGCGTCGAAATAAAGACCTTTCAGCTCTATGTAATCTTTTCCATTCAGCGAAAACCAACCGGTAGTCCTTAATTTCTCGTTGACGTTTTTAATCGCCTCTTTTTTCTCTTGTTCTATGTCTGATTTTTTCCTTATAGAGCTTATGTCAAAATCCTCATATTCAGGAGGAAGCTTTTCTTGTTTTTTAAGAAAAGGAATTCCCTTTTCAAGAATGGTTTTAAATCTGTTCTCAAAACTATCGTCTTTTTTTGAAAGACTAAATCCTTTTACTGCATCGTCCAGTATTTTCTTGATTTCTTCAACGGTTAATAATTTATAGAGAGGTTCGTCCATTGTATCTTCATATTCTGCTCCAGGACCACCCTGTAAAAGAACATGGTCTTTACCGGTAACATCAAATCCACCACTATTCTGGCGCTTTTCTCTTGCTAATTGAATTGATGTCTTTATGCTTTCCATATAATTAATCATTATGGCTTGCCTCGATTTTCCCTTGTAAGGTTCGTAGTTCTCCGAGCCATTTCTTTTCTTGTTCCGCATTTGGTGGTGTTCCGTGCCACTTGTAATCAAATTCGATTTCCTTCACACCTTTTCCAGGAATCGTGTGTGCAATAATAACCGTTGGTTTTTCAAATATAGTTTTTGCCATTTCGCATGCGTCAACAATTTCATTAAAGTTGTGTCCGTTGATTTCGATCACATGCCAATTAAATGCTCTCCATTTATCAGCAAGCGGTTCCAGTGGCATCACGTTTTCTGTCATGCCATCGATCTGAATATTGTTTCGATCAATGATCGCTGTTAGGTTTGAAAGTTTTTTATTTCCTGCAAACATGATTGCTTCCCATGTATTTCCTTCCTGAAGTTCCCCGTCTGACATGCAGCAATACGTATGATTTTTCTTTCCATCCATACGAAGAGCGTATGCCATGCCTGATGCTTGGGACAATCCTGAACCAAGCGGACCTGAAGTGTTTTCCATTCCAGGCAACATGTGACGTTCTGGGTGACCTTGTAGCCTACTTCCAAATTTACGAAGCGTAAGCAATTCTTTTACGGGAAAATATCCAGCGTGAGCCATGGTTGCATAGCGCACTGGGACAATGTGACCATTTGATAGAATTAATCGATCGCGCTCTGACATATCTGGATTCTTTGGATCGTGATTCAAGACATGAAAATACATGGCAGTAAAAATGTCTGTCATGCCAAGAGGTCCAGCCGTGTGGCCAGATTTTGCTTCTTCGAGCATTTCTAAAATAGACATACGGATATCATTTGCTTTTAGTTCAAGAGTTTTTACCTGTTCATCGGTGAGTGACATATACCAAAGATTATATCATAAAATAAAGCGGCATGAAGCCGCCTTGTAATAACAAACTATTCTAACGTGGAACGCTTGTCGTAAATGGTTGATCAAATGTAACAGTCGATTCATACGTACCGTCATTCGCTCCGTTTGAATAAACAAACTTATAAGCTTGCATATAAAAATCCATCCACGGACCATGTGCTATTACCATTCCAAAATACGTGATCCGCGCCGTATCGTTTCTAACGATTTTATAGACATCCGATTCAGGCTCGGTTTCTGGAAGACTTGTCAGTGTTAATGGACGATACGGCGTATATTCATGAATAGTATCGTTTCCGCGAATGGTTACGTAGGTTCCAAAATTAATGGGAACCTGTGAAAAATACATATCACTGTCGCCTGCAATGATATCAAACGTAATCCGAAAATGCATGTAGTACTTTCCAGAAAACGCGAGCGTATCCAAAAGAATAGCTTCCGTCGATACAAGTGTTGCTGTGGGCTCTGTGCCGACAGCAATATGAGCTGATCGTTTTTTACATTGATTTGCAAGAATGCAAATAGTAATAAAGAAAATAATTTGTGTTTTCATTTGTTTTGTTTTTGATTTAAAAGATTGTAGCAATGATGTATAAAATTAAAATAAAAAAAATCCCAGCGCGTGCTGGGATTTTTAACCAATATTGTTAAAATATTAGTTCAAATTTTCCGAAAAGAAACTTATTAACTTTTGGATAACATTGCTTCGATTCTTTCTTTTTCCTTCTGAAAACTTTCTAAATGCTAACGAATCTCCGTTTGAAATAATAATGGAATCAATATTGCAGAATTCCATTGTATCCAGATAATAAATATCAGGCATCAATTGATCTAATCCGCCGATAGAAAACTTATACACTAATGCTCTTTTATCATCATCTTCTGATAAAAAAAGAACATGCTTTTGTTCTGTGTATTGTCCTATCTTTTCAATTTCCATAACTTTCCACAAAGGATGCTCCTTTTCGTGATACTGAGCTGTAGCAATGATGGAAAAGATTTCACGCTGTGTATACAACGTATACCAACTTAACGTGTTTTTCAGATTAAATTCAAACGAATCAAATAAATTAGGGTCAATAAGTCTGAAACTCGGTTGCTTCCTTTGAGAGATGAAAAAGAATCCGTCAGGAAATTTAAATCCTTTCTTTTTAATCCAGTCTTCGGTACGAAATCGTAGGTTTTTTCCACGATAACCTCGTAACCCATAACTAATTGGCCACCAGTTATCATTTGTCTGGTCATTCTGCACTTGAGAATCATTTTGATTTTCTTTTGTTTGTTGTTGATTCACATCAACTTTTTTTGTTTCTTTGATTTCTAAAACTGAACTCATGTTTTTTTGTTTTGGTTTGGTTATTAATATTTTAAAAAAGAACGAGCCAGTTATTATACTTATACTGAAGATAAAGTCAAGGATTTGCTAATAACCTGTGATTGCGTGAACGATAATTAACACTAATGGACTGATGAATTGCCATAGGACAAACGCAACCACAAACATTAAAATAAAACTATAACGTGATAATTCCATGTATTTTGCACGAAGCGATCTTGGAAGAAGCGCGCTTATAATATGATGCCCATCAAGCGGTGGAATTGGAATTAAGTTAAATACTGCGAGTGAAATATTAATAATCACAACCACTAAAAAGAATTGAAGCATGGGCGCGCTGAGTGTTACAAAGCGAACGACTAATCCAAATATAACAGCCAACATAATGTTCACCATCGGACCAGCCGCTGCAACCAGCGCTCCGCCGTAACGTTCTTTAAACTGCGTGCCACGGATATTGCGCGGATCATATGGAACTGGTTTTGCCCAACCAAATACCACAGGTGACCCAGATAAAACAAAAATAAGCGGTAAGATAATTGACCCCATTGGATCAATATGAGGAATCGGATTTAGTGTTAAGCGACCCAATAATCGAGCCGTAGGATCACCTAAATATTCCGCCATGTATCCATGAGAAACCTCGTGTAGGATGATTGAAATAATAAGCACAATAAATGAAATAATCGGAAGTGACATATTGCCTGATTATACCCGAAAAATCGTTTCAAGGTAAATCTCGCCAAAAGCGGCGTGTTGAGATCGAGGACCGAACCCGCAGCACCGCAGGTGCGTGAGGGCGCTTGCGTTCCGCAGATCGAAAACAGCCGCTTTTGGCGAGATTTACGGATATAAGCCAATAAGGCTTGCATTTTTCGGTCAATATGTTAGTATCAACCCATTAATTGTTATTAAATAATCATCAAATTTTATGGCTCGTACATGTGATATAACAGGAAAAGGCTCGCAGGTTGGTGGAGGTTACTCTAACCGTGTTCGTGCTACAAAATTCAACCCTACAGGATTGCGACGACGATACCCAAACCTACAGACAAAAACCTATATTGTTCCAGAATTGAACAACCAAAAGGTTAAATTGACTGTTTCAACACGAGGTATGCGAACAATCACTAAAAACGGAATCTTCAAAGCATTGAAAGATGCAAAGATTATCTAGTAGTAAAAAAGCACCAAATGGTGCTTTTTTACTACTTTGAGCCAGAACATGTGATTGTGGTTCCGTCGGAAAGGCAATCAATGGTGCCTAATTGCGACGTTTCTAAAATTTGTGCATTTACTGATTCGGCTCGCTCGATAACCTCTGGAGCTGGGTGACCATACTTATTTCCCAATCCTGCCGAAACAATAGCCGTTGTTGGGTGAACCACTTGTAAGAATGCGTCGGAACTGGATGTTTTTGAACCGTGATGACCGAGTTTCAATACATCAGATTTCAATTGCGGACCATATGTCTTAACCAAATAATCCTCTACATCACTTGGAGAATCACCCGTTAACAGAAATGATGTGTTGCCGTAGGAAACTCTTGCAACAATCGAAGCTTCGTTGGTTTCCCACCCTGTTGGATTTTGATCTGGAAATAGGATATCAATAACAACACCATGATTTTTATCAAGAATAATTCTCTCGCCAGATCGAGCAGTTAATTTATTTGCCTGCTCATTAATAACTTTTTGTCCAAACGTACGATCAATAAGTGTAGGTGAAGAAATCTCAGATTCGACAACTGTACCAACCTTAAAGCGATCCAACACATACGGAAATCCACCGATGTGATCCGCATCTGAATGTGTTGCTAAAATCACATCGATCGTTCGATCAAAGAAATTCTTTTCCTCGCCTAATCGATCAATGACAGACTGGTCTGGGCCTGAATCAATTAACAATTCCCTACCATTCGGCGCCTGAATCCAAATTGCGTCACCTTGACCAATATCCAAAAATGCAACATGAAGTGTTGGCGGCGCAAGAAGCGGTAATGCATTCATCATAATTAATGCTGCGAGTGATACCAAAAAACCCAATAGAATAATTGAGTTTTTTTGAATACTTGATCTAATAATTGTTCGAGTATTTTTTAGATGCTCCATAATGTATATTATTCTAATTCAACAGGTTTTGGCTCTGTCGCACTTTCCTGCGCCAATGTAATACTTGTTTTTTCGCGATCATAAATAATTTCGAGTATAAGCACAGCAAACGGAATAGCAATAATTGCACCAATCCAACCAATCAACTGAATCCAAGCAACAATGGATATCAACACAAGCAACATCGGAATACCTACTGTCTTGTGGACGATCAATGGCTGAAACACATTTGCCTCAAGGAAGTTTAGAATAAGGAAGAAAATAAGCGCTGTGACTCCAAGCGATGGACCTTGTGAAATGAAAATAATCGGAGTAACAACGATCGTTCCAACCGTCAGACCAAATGGAATAAGTTCCAAAAACGTTACAAGAATTGAAAGCAATAATGCGTATGGAATTCCCATCAACGTAAATCCAATGAATCCGACGACACCTGCGATTAATGCCAAAATAAACTGTCCACCAAACCAATATCCAATTTTGTGTTCTACACGATCCCACAAATCAACAACGTATGATTCATATTTTAACGGAGTGATAGCTCTCAAAAAACTGTTGATACCACCTTCTTGAATAGACAAGAAAAACGAGATCACAAATACGAGCAATGTATCAGCAACGATTTTTACAACTGTTGTAATACCTGTTACCACAGAATCTGTCAGGTATACTTTCCAGAAGTTCTGGAGACCAGAAAGTCCAACCGATGTTCCTAGGATCGTCTGAAGCGATAATCCATCCTGCGATACGCGATTTAGCAATTTTGCCCAAGGACTCGCCTTTGGTAGATAACTTGCAAAGCCAGATAATTCACGGAATAATAACGGAAAGAATATAAATATCATCGCTGCTGCAATTCCAACAAACAAGAGATACATGATAATTATTCCTAACATGCGCGGAATACGAATCTTTTTCAACACGCGCGCACCTACGTTTACAAACGATGCGATGATAACAGCTACTACGATGAGTAGAACGAAATCGCGAACCGCCCATAATGCCAAGATTACTGCCGCACCAAGAGCAAGAACTGCAAAACTACGTGGCGTAATATCAACATGATAACGCACTGACTTTGGGTTATGTTCTGTCATATACCAACAACTGTATCATTGATATTAAAAAAAGTCATTATATGACTTTTTTTATTTCTGATTCTGTATGTGGACCCGTAATAACCAGGTGAAATTGATCTAACTTAAAATATTTCTTTGCTACTTTTGTAATATCTGAGATACTAACCGATCTAATTTCCTTCTCGAGCTCTGCAAGTGTTTTTTGAGGTTGGTTGAGAATTTCGTTCGAACCTACAAAGTTTGCAACATCATCGGATAGCTCCATTCCCATGTATAATCTACCAATCATGTATTCTTTTGTTTTTGAAAGTTCATTTTCAGAAACTGGCGTGTCAGATAACTTTTTCAGTTCGCCCTTGATAGCACTTAGTACTTCTGCGACACGTCTTGGTTCTGTACCAGTTGCAATAGCAAACTCGCCCGTATCGTCTGCTGATGAGAAATCTGAGTACACATAATATCCTGCGCCCATTTCTTCGCGCAACTTAAAAAATAAACGCGAACTCATTCCTTGACCTAAGATTCCGTTTAATACAGACAGCGCGCGACGATCTGGATGATTCCCTGCAAGTGATCGTGTACCCATAATAATATGAGACTGATCTGTTTTTTTATTTTCAACAATAATTTTCGGCCCAGGTTTTGAACTAATCTTTTTCTTATTAACAACTGACTTTGTAGGAATAGCGGCGAATGCCTTTTTAACCATTTCAATTGCTTCTTTTTCATTAATATTTCCTGTAATAACTACCACTGTTTTTTCTGCATGATAATGTTTCTTGTGATAATCAACAAAATCCTTTCTTGTAAAACGTTTAATGTTTTCTTTTGGCCCTGCGATCGTGTATCCTGCTGGCTGATTACCGTAGATTGATTCCAAAAAGGTGTATCCGATTTTGTGCTGTGGATTATCATTTATCATATCAATTTCGCCACATACTACGCCTTTTTCTTTCTCGATTTCAGCATCAGGAAATATTGAGTTTAGGTAGACATCAGCAACAATATCCAATAGCTTGGGAAATAGTTTTGCACGACCTTTTGCATGATAGCCAGTCATATCATAATTAGTATAAGCATTGCTTTGTGCGCCCATAGCTTCTAGTTCATAAGCAATTTCAAGTGCTGTGCGGCGCTTTGTTCCCTTGAAGCACATATGTTCCAAGAAATGTGACAAACCATTTGACTGCTCTGTTTCATAACGTGTTCCTGCAGCAACCCATACCTGTACCGTTACGGTTGGCGAATCTTTCATAGGCACCGTCATAATGCGTAATCCATTTTTAAGAGTTGTCTTTTTGATGTTCATAGATTGGCAGTATAACAAAAAGGTCGCAATAGCGCGACCTTGTAACTTTCTACAATAATATGTAATTGTAGATTAATTTTGTGGCTGGTACTCACTAATATGATTTTTAATAAAATCCTTGAAAGCAATCTTCTTGTTATCTTTCCAAATATCAGGAGTTACTTCGTTGCCTAACAAATTAAATACTTCAGGTCGCAATGCATTACTTGTAAGGAATTCATAAAATTCATCATTCATTTCGTTATCGAAAGCACGAAGTTCTATGAACACAAGGTTAATATCTTCTGTAGTTTTTAATTCGTCAAAAAGTCTCTGCTTTTTTTGTTTGGAAAAATAATGAACGAAAATGTCATTATCTGATAATTTCCCCATACCAGATAAGATGTTTGGAATACGGCTGCTTGTTGAACCGTTTGTAATGATAAGAATCTTTTTACTTGTTGCCATCGTTTTTATTTTTGATTAATAGGCATATTACTCGAGTTTGTAGAAATGTCAAAACCGCCTATCCAGGCGGTTTTAATACTTCAACTTTTCAGCTAAATCAGCAATAGCTACGCGCTCCTGTGTCCCTGTATCACGGTTACGAATAGTAACTGTATCGGCAAGTTCCGGTGCCTCGTTTCCAAGAGTTTCAAAATCGATCACGATACACCACGGTGTCCCAATCTCATCCTGACGTCGATATCGTTTTCCAATGTTTCCATTATCATCGAATTCACAACGGAAATCTTTTCGAAGCATCTTGTACACTTCTTTCGCTTTTTCAACCAGTTCTGGTCGGTTTTTCAACAATGGAAATACTGCGCACGTAATCGGAGCAATTGAAGGATGAAGTTTAAGATATACACGCGTTTCACCTTTGTCGTCTACTTCTTCTGTATATGCATTATCCAAAAACATTAGCATTGTTCGAGCAAGTCCAGCAGATGTTTCCATAATATGTGGAGTAAATCGCTCTTTTGTTTCTTGGTCAAAGTAATCAAGATTCACGCCAGAGAATTTGCTGTGCTGAGACAAGTCCCAATCACCACGAGCATGAACTCCTTCTACCTCGTCGAACTTATCGAAGCATCCGAAATTATATTTAATATCGTACGCATCGGTTGCATAATGGGCAAGCTTTTCATGTTTGTACCACTGTAATTTTTCACTTGGAATTCCGTGATCTAAATACCACTGCCACCGATATTCCTGCCACGCTTTGAACAGATCAACTGTTTGTGCAGGATTATGAAAATACTGCATTTCCATTTGTTCGAATTCTCGTGTTCGGAAAATAAATTGTCGTGCTGCAATTTCATTTCGGAATGCTTTTCCAATTTGTGCAATTCCAAACGGAAGACTTGGATGCATAGAATCCATTGTATTTTTATATTCCAAGTAAATTCCTCCGCATGTTTCAGGTCGCAAATACATTACGTTGTCTTCTGTTAATATATCAACGGGTGAACCAAAGTTTGATTTCACCATCAAAGAAAATGATCGCGCTGGCGTTAAGTCTGCAGACTTGCAATTTGGACACACCAATTTTTTATCAGCTCGCAACTTATCAAGTTCCGCATTGATCCATTCAACCGGTTGTTTATCAGCATCAATTCCAAAACTTTCCAACATATGGTCCGCACGAAATCTGGATTTACAATTCTTACAATCTATTTGAGGATCATCAAAGTTCCCTACGTGACCTGACGCAACCCATGCTTGTGAGTGCATGAAAATTGCACTGTCGAGCGCCACGACATCATCACGGTGTTGAATCATCGATTTCATCCATTCATTCTTTACATTTTCTTTCATTAAATAACCGTAATGACCATAATCATACACGCCAGCAAGTCCGCCATAAATTTCAGACGAAGGAAACACAAATCCGCGACGTTTACATAATGATACGATTTTTTCCATTAAATCTTGATTTTCCATAATTCCCTGATACTACCATAATCCCTAAAAGTTTTCCACATATCCAAGTTGTCTCAAGTCAGACAAAAAGCTATAATATAAATGTAAGATTGCAGGGCACTGCCCTCCAATCTTACACGACTCCCACACTCTGTGAGGAGTTATTTATTTACACGAAAATCCCTTTTACGGGATTTTCGTGTAAATAGTCACATTATGGTTTTACTTTTCCATCCTCACCAACTTTTGATGTATCAGAAGGAAGTCGTGTTTCCATAAATCGTTTTTTCTGGAAAATAGATGCCTGAACCACTGAATCAGTAGCTGTTAAGAATAGGTCACGAGTTAGTACGGGGACACCTCCTACCTGATTAGTAACTGGAACAATACTTACTGTAAATGCTATACTTTTTGCATTTTGCCCAACTCCTACAGAACCTGGATTCCATACAACCTCACGAGTCACAGTATTATATGTAATAAGCGATCTGTCAGTTGAGGGAGCTACTGCATTTTCCCAATTGATACCTGTTGGTAAAATAG
Organism: uncultured Candidatus Saccharibacteria bacterium; assembly: GCA_964415895.1. Taxonomy (GTDB): domain Bacteria; phylum Patescibacteriota; class Minisyncoccia; order Phycocordibacterales; family UBA1006; genus CALMMZ01. Next base: position 18,226 of record CAYQCC010000005.1, read on the forward strand.
TTTTCACCACAGCATCAGAAACTGGATTAACAGTATTTGATAACTGCCATACCAATGTAAATGTCGTCTTTTTACCAACCTGCATTGGCATCGGTCCGGTATTTTTAAGCGGACCAGAATGATATAACGTCTTCGGAATTAACTGAAGGTTGGTCGAAATTGGAATGGTTACCTTACTACTATCAACCAATGTTTTTGCAGTTCCACCAGAGATAATTCCTGATGCCGATGTTACAAACTGAATAGTGGATGTTTTATCAAGCCCTGCACGCGGCGTAAGACTAAACCTCAATCTTCCTGTTGCGCCTGGCTCAATGAGTTTCAACTCAGAGTCTTCATTTGACGTCCAAATTAATGTATTTGTTGCACTATCGGAATAAGCGCTCCCACTTTCCAATCGAGCAGGATCGAATGCGTCACCAGATATTTTAAGATTAATTTCCGCATCTGAAATAGCAACATCTAATGTGTTTTTCCATTCAACAATAACAGCACTTAGCTGATTTTGAGCGAATGACACTTTTTGGTCAACAGGCGCACCTTCAATATTAAATGTGGTAGCAATGAACGGTAGTGTTAATTTCACCAAATGTGTTGCGCTGGTATACACGCTTGCAATTTTTCGCTCGTTAGTTTCGTCTTGTACACCAACGGTAAATCTAATATTCTTTTCAATATTAGTAACACCGTCGCACTGCACAATCATATTAATTTCTTTTTGCGAACTCACAGGCAAATCACCTAAAAACCATACATTTTTATCAAGAGTGGGCGCTGGATCAGAACTTACAAAATTACAACCATCCGGAAATTCACCAACAACCATTGCATCTTTAACAACATTAGAAGCATTTCCAGAAATAGTTAGTTTTATCGGTAATTCTTGACCTGACAGCATCGTACCTGAAGCGTTTACAAGTAGTGTCGCAATAGACGAACGAAGTGTTAATTTTGCACCGCCAGATTTCTCGAATATTGCATTAGAACCTGCGAGACGGAATTCAACCATTGCAGTAAAATCTTTCTCGTTCCCTTGTTCACCAAATAACTGCATTGGAAAAACTTCATTACGAGTTTCACCTGCGCCAATAGTTCCAAGGTCTCGAGTAATTTCTTTCAAAGCATTTGGATCTCGGGTGTTACCTAATGGATACTTAAAGACAAGCTTTGTAAATTCCATAGGAACAGGGTTTTGATTTACCAACGTAACGGTTGCATTTACCTCTTCACCACTATCTGCGAATGTTGTAGCTGTTACATTCAATTGAATATTTTCACCTGATAATCGAGCACGTCCAGTAAATAATGAAAATATAAACAAACCTGCCGATATAACAGCAAATACACACGATCCGATAAAGATCTTTTTAAAATATGACTTTTGTACCGTTCGTTTTTGATGAATCAAATCATCATGATGTGCCTCGGGTACTGGTTCAGTCCAATCCTCAGCAACAGGTTTCAATTTATCGCGATGTAAAATTCCACGATTAGTATCACTAACACCGCGTCCAGCTGTTAAATCATTATCAAGTTTTTTCAAAAGACTTTCATTTGAATCCATAGAGATTAAAAGTATAACATAAAAAGAGTCCATACTTAAAGCACGGACTCTTTTTTACTTGTTTATTAAAATTTTTAACTGGCTAAAGATACAAACTTACTACCTTCTTGTATCAAACCTACCAATGAAAATGGCTCGGAATCACTTACCTCTCTTTTGACTATCTTTCCATTTTCGATACAAATGATTCTTTGAAAGAAAGATTCGTAATGTTCGTCATGAAGACAGACAACAACCGTTTTACCTGGAAACAATGTCCCGGCTGTTATTTTGCCGTAGAAATCTTTTTTTGTTTCTGGGTCAATATTGCCCATAGGTTCGTCTAGTATAACTATTTCAATACTTGGATTGCTTGCCTTGAAATAAAGAGACGCTAAAGATATTCTTTTGTTTTGACCTGTAGATAGTTGAATACCACCTTTCCACTGCTGACCAATATACGTATCTAACTGGCTTGGTAAATCCTTTACGAATCCGTCCATGCCAACCGCATGTAATGCTTTCCAGATTAAATCATCATTATCTGTAGTAAGTGAGGCAGATATGATTTCCCTAATGGTTGTATCAGGTAAACCATTGTAAACACTTTCAATAAGCATGTAATTCAACAGCGAAGATCTTTTAATATCTGATGTCTTTGTTCCGCCAAGAGTCACGTTTCCTAATTCAGGAAAGTAAATTCCAGCTATCAGATTTATCATGGTTGTTTTTCCGCCACCATTGTTTCCAATCAATCCGATGATTTCGCCTTGCGAAATCATCGTTGAAAGATTTTGAACAGCAGACTTGTGCTTGTTTGGGTACGTAAATGTTACATCATCAAACACAATTGGTAGTAATGTGTTTACAGTTTTTGAACCTTCTATGTAAACAGGTTTTAATTCGTTAAAGGGTACAAAATATTTCTCATATTCCTTTAACGAATTAATGAAGTTCGCAATAGAAAAGCCCAAATTGCTAATTGAAGCCTTAAAAGTAAATAATGCTCCAAAAGCAAGAGGCCATGTAATAATCGTTATCTTTCCATGCATTGCTGATACACACATAAATCCCAAAGCAACGGCAGTACAAATAACACTAATTACACAATACGTTAATCTTCTTGCGGTTTGAATTCTTTGCATTTTCAAGAGATCATCTACAATTTTACCTCTTGCGTCATAGAAGCGACCTTTAAAGTACTCACGAGTTCCATGAAAAATAGTCTGAAGAGCTGATTTATTATTTTGTAATAAATCATTATATTCTTCAAACATTGTTCGATCATCATGACCTTCTTCCCATATACTCAACACTTTGCGATGTATTTGTATATTTGAAATAATGCTATATATTCCAGGAATTAGTACAAAGATAATCACCCAAGGTGAAAGTAGCGCAATAAGAGCGCCTGAAATCAACAGGGCGATCGTTCTTTGAAGAAGATTAAATGACTTATCATATAACCCTACCATCGAAGGCCAACCTTTTTGAAAAAACAATATTTTTGTTTTTGATACTTCGTTGTCAAAAAGCTGTGAAGGGTCAAGTTCTTCAATCTTTTTCTGAGTGAAGGTTTTGTGTTCTTGGAAATTATGCTCTGCTCTTAAGTTGTCATAATAATCGCCTATTTCCGAGATTAATTGCATACACGCAAGCCATACTGAAACGACAATGATAAAAATAATTCCCCATTTTACAGAATTATCCTTACCAAGATTCGTTAACATAATAATACCTAAACTGGTAATACCACTTGAAATGGCGCTTTGTGATGCCGTCCAAAAACTTTCAAAAATATTAAAAGCAGTAAGTTTTGGAGCAATTCTTTTAGCTAATGCAAACGATTGAAGAACCGCCTGAATAACGAGCTGCTTGGTTAACGTGTTTTTCTTTTCCATATGTTTTATTTTTTAGTTTTAAAAGATGATTTTCTTAATTTTTATCATTATATCATAAATGATATATATGTCAAAATAACAAAAAACCACACTTTCGAGTGGTTTTTGCAATCCATTAATTTGGATTTCGTTTTGATTTTCGTCGTGTAACGATTGCATAGTTCGAATACTTCTTTGGAGTACGTGTTCGCACACCGTACGCTTGCTTTCCGTATCGAGTTTTTGGTCCTCGTCGTAGACCAATTCCCTGGCGCCCTTCTCCACCTCCGTGCGGGTGATCTACTGGGTTCATGGCAGAACCACGAACTGTTGGTCGGATACCTTTCCATCGTGATCGTCCAGCTTTTCCAAGATTTACCAAATGGTAATCAGGGTTTGAAACTGATCCGATTGACGCATAACATTTATCAGATACTGTTCGAACTTCACCTGAAGGCATTTTAAGTTGAGTTCGCCCTTCGTTGTGCGCGTTTACTTGTGCAAAACTTCCGGCCGAACGCACCATTTTAGCGCCATTATCAGGTTTAATTTCGATGTTGTAGATGAATGTTCCCACAGGAATGTTTACTAATGGCAAACGGTTTCCAGGTGTAAGTGGTGCATCTGCAGATACGATGAATGTTGATCCAGCAGTAACTCCTTGTGGAAGTACAATGTATCGTCGTTCACCATCCTTGTAACATACCAATCCAATGAAAGCTGATCGGTTTGGATCATATTCAACAGACTCGATCTTTGCAGGGATGTTGATCTTGTTCATTTTGAAATCGATTTCTCGATATGAACGTTTGTGTCCACCTCCTTTATGAGGAGCTGTAATACGTCCTTGATTGTTTCGTCCAACATGTCGCTTTCGTCCTTTCGTCAAAGCCTTGTGAGGAGTTGAAGTCGTAAGCACGTCTCGGTATTTGATACCTGTCATGTTACGTCGTGACGGCGATGTTGGTTTATAAGTTTTAATTGCCATAATGATTCTCGGTACCAATAAGGCTTTCTGGTACGGTTATTTATATAAAATTCTTGCCTAAGGAAATAGTGAGTGAAGTAATAAAAGAAATTGTTTCTGAGATCGAGTCCGCGTTGCGGACGAAGCCGAGCACAGTGAGGAAATTTTCGAAGGAATAATTTCTTTTATTACGAAACGCTCATGATATTATGCAATCTCGATTTTCTGTCCTTTCGGAAGAAATACAGTTGCTTTCTTTTCACCTTTAGTCATTCCGCGTGTTCCACGAACCAAAACGGCTACAGGTTTTTTAAGTGATACAGTTACTTTTACTGGATCTACGTTGTACAGGAATTTAATTGCTCGAGCAATTTGAATTTTGTTTGAACGAGTTGCTACGTTAAATACGTAAGCATTGTTCTCGGCGCTGTACGCTGCTTTTTCAGTAATCCGTGGACCGATAATGATACCAACAAGTTCTGCTGGAAGCTTTTTCTCGTCCGGTTTTTCAATCAATGATTTTTTTGCCATAGATTATACAGATTTTTTCACAGCACCTCGCTTTGTAAGCAAGAACGCCTGTGTATCTGTTGGATTACTGATAATCATGTAACGATATTTCATTACATCGACCGGGTTAATGTTTCGAGCTTCAACCAATGTTACATGGTTGATGTTTCGGAAACTGTTTCGTACTACTTCAGAAATAACTGGCAATACTAACAAGATGTTGTTTGGCTTGTTTGTGTTGATAGTTTCAAATCCTGCAATAGTCTCAAATCCTTTCAAGATTTTTTCTGCATCTTTTGTTTTTGCATTTGATAGATCAATTGATTCTGAGAACAAAATCTTTCCCTTTCGGAGTTTGTTTGACAATGTTGCAAATAATGCTGCAGTTTTTTGTTTCTTGTTGATTTTTACTGAATAATCTTTTTCATTTCGAGGACCATGAGTAACTCCACCCGTTCGCCAAATTGGAGATCGTGTTGAGCCGTGTCGCGCGCGTCCTGTTCCTTTCTGCTGCCAAGGTTTTTTACCTGATCCAGAAACTTCATCTCGCATTTTAGTGTGAGCCAAACCTGTTCGAGCATTTGCCTGCATACCAATAATAACTTGATGTACTAAATCTCCATTCCAAGAACGATTGAAAATTGCGCCTGACAAATCAACGTTTCCGTTTGATTTTCCAGCCAATGTATACAATGGTGCTGAAACATTTTCAGAAGATTTTTTTGCAACTTTTTTAGTTGCCACTTTTTTTGTTGCCATACAATTATTGTGTAATTTCTAGCATTGTTCCACGTCTTCCGGGAACAGCACCTTTAATCACGATGATGTTAGTTTTTGGATCGACCGCAAGTACTTTTAGGTTCTTGACCGTAATTCGATCAGTTCCCATTCGTCCTGCCATGCGCATACCTTTCATTACGCGCTGCATTCCACCGGCTCCAATAGAACCAGGTTCACGCTCGCTGTGTTTCTGACCGTGAGTTCGGCGTCCTCCATGGAATCCATGTCGCTTTACTACACCTTGGAAACCTTTACCTTTTGAAATACCTGACACGCGGATCATGTCGCCTTCAGCGAATTGATCAACTGCCATTGTATTTCCTCGAGCATAGTTTGCAAGATCTGCAGTGTCCACTAGAAATTCCTTTGTATATCGGAAGTTTCCAAGATCACCATAGTGACCTTTCACAGGTTTTGATAAATTCTTTTCATTACGAGTTCCTGACGAAACCTGCACAGCGTCGTATCCGTCGCTTGCAACTGATTTCACCTGAGTCACTGTAATAGGTGTTGCAGAAATCAATGTCGCAGCATGAGCGATTCCTTTTGAATCGAAATACTGTGTCATTTGGATCTTCTCACCCAAAATATATTTTTTCATATGGTAAAACCAAATTAGTATCAGCGGTTTGAGATATGCCTTCATATCAGAAACATGATGAGTTGTTCGGCGGTTTTGAAATAGGATTCCAAAACACGAACTGTTATTAATAGCTCCAAGCGCCACAAGAGAAATCAGAATTGACTGTTTCTTATTAAACAAGGTCTCGACTTGTGTAATGGATTAGAAAATTCTGATCTCCGGGCAACGCCTGGATTGTACGAAAATGATTACATCATTTTTACATCGATTTCAACACCAGACGGTAGTGAAAGAGATGTTAAAGCTTCGATCAATTTTGGCACTGGATTGATGATATCAATCAAACGTTTATGTACACGGATTTCAAATTGCTCACGAGCGTCCTTGTGAACGAATGTTGAACGGTTAACTGTGTACTTTCGAATCTCGTTAGGAAGCGGTACGGGTCCGCGAATGGTCGCTTCATGTCGGTTTGCAGTTTCGATAATTTGTTTAACCGAAGCATCCAACACTTTGTTTTCATACGCACGAACGCGAATCCGCAATACCGCTTCACCTGATTTTTTTTCTGATGACATAGCAGTGGGACAAACCATGATGAAGTGTACAAGTACGCTTCATGTAGATTTGCAAGATTACGCGATAATTTTTGTTACCACTCCTGCCCCGACTGTCTTACCACCTTCACGAATCGCGAATCGAGTGTTGTTCTCAAGTGCGATAGGTGCAAGCAATTTAACTTTGAATGTTACGGTATCTCCTGGCATAACCATTTGAGTACCTTCTGGCAATGTTACATCACCTGTCACGTCCGTTGTTCGGATGTAGAACTGAGGTTTGTATCCGTTTAGGAATGGAGTGTGTCGTCCACCTTCTTCTTTTGAAAGAATGTATACTTCACATTCGAATTCTGAATGCGGTTTGATTGAGCCAGTTTTAGCAAGAACTTGTCCACGTGTGATGTCATCTTTTTTAACACCTCGTAGAAGGATTCCTGCGTTGTCTCCAGCCATACCTTCTTGCAATTGTTTGTTGAACATTTCAATTCCGGTAACAGTTGTTTTCACAGTATCTTTCAATCCTACGATTTCAACTTCTTCACCAACCTTGATGATTCCTTGTTCAATTTTTCCTGTTACCACTGTTCCACGTCCCTCGATTGAGAACACGTCTTCGATTGGCATAAGGAATGGTTTATCAACTTCACGCTTTGGCTCTGGAATATAAGTATCCAAAGCTTCAACCAATTCAAGAACTTTCTTAGCCCATTCGTCATCATTTGATGTTGACTCAAGCGCTTTCAATCCTGAACCGTGAATGATTGGAGTGTTGTCTCCATCATATCCTTGTTTAGTTAACAATTCTCGCATTTCAAGTTCTACCAATTCCAACATTTCTTTGTCATCAACCATGTCACACTTGTTCAAAAATACTACGATTTTTGGAACTCCTACTTGTTTTGCAAGCAATACGTGTTCACGTGTTTGAGGCATCGCTCCGTCAGTTGCTGCTACTACGATGATTGCACCGTCCATTTGAGCGGCACCTGTAATCATGTTTTTGATGTAGTCGGCGTGACCTGGCGCATCGATGTGTGCGTAGTGTCGTGTTGGTGTCCAGTACTCGTTATGAGAAAGTGCAATGGTGATTCCACGCGCCTTTTCTTCTGGAGCCTTGTCGATACCGTCAATTCCTTTAAGAACTGCACCGTATCCATTTGCTTGTCGTGCAAGCACTGACAAGATTGCCGCTGTAAGCGTAGTTTTACCGTGGTCAACGTGACCAATAGTACCTACGTTTACGTGAGGCTTTGAGCGGTCAAAAGCTTCTGCCATATAGTTATATATTTCGGGAACAGGTACTCGAATCTACGGAGCACTTTAAGAAAAGATCCTAAATGCATGTTGCATAGATACGGCAATACGCGTTCCACTGGACGCCGGTCAAGGCCGCCCGATTAAATGAATAAACATATGGCATATTACGGAAAAATCGTTACTTGTCAATGGTTTTGCTGTATTTATCTCCTCCTAATTTAGGAGGAGTGCCCAAAGGGCGAGGTGGTATTGTAAGCTTTATTGTGTGTACAAAAATACCACCCCGTCTCGTCGTACCTCCTCGCCACCCCTCCTAAATTAGGAGGGGATTTCATACATTAAATTATGGTAAACGAGCCTTTAAATATAAGCTCTTATGAATGTCCTTTATGGCCCTATAATGTCCTTTAGAAAAATAGCCATGGTATACTGAATATGTACCGATTGAATCTCACCGCTGCCCGATTGTAATCATGCGTCCGAAAAGAGATACGGATGACATTTTCACCAATTATGAAAATATCTATTTCTGGATCACACATTGATTTAACTGATGCCTTGCGCAATCATGTTGATCATGAGTTTAAAAAATTGGAGAAGTTGATAGAACCGAATGCGCGAATCGATGTAGAAATTGGAAAAACGACTGAACACCACAAACAAGGAAACATCTTTAAAGCGGAGGCAAAAATTGTAGAATCAAAAGCAGAATATTTTGCAGAATTTGTTACCGACGACTTGTACAGCGCCATTGGAATGCTATCGGATGAATTATCACAGCAAATTACCCGATCAAAAAGCCGTCACCGCACTCTATTCAAACGCGGAGGCGCAATGATTAAAAGCTTGTTACGTTTATAAATTAATATAAAGAATTATCATTATTATGGAATCACCATCAAAAGCACCCTGGTATATTGGAATTATTATCATCATCGTAGCTATCGTTCTGGTAGTTATCGGACTCAAATCTAAGACTGCAACACCGTCAGATGAAATGCCAATTATTAACACAGAAACTCAGACAGAAACATCTCAGAATACTGCGATTGACGCACCATTATCAAACCAACCAACAACTTCAGTTCCCACTGATACTAAAAAAGTTATGAACACAGTTACACTAAAAACAAATATGGGAGAGATTACTATCACACTTGATCGAACAAGTGCTCCTAAGACTGTTGAAAACTTTACAAAGCTCGCAGGTGAAGGATTTTATGATGGTATTCGCTTCCACCGTGTTATCAAGGATTTCATGATCCAAACTGGTGACCCTCAATCAAAAGATGAAAGTAAGAAATCATTGTGGGGTACAGGCGGACCAGGATATAAATTTGATGATGAATTAAGCGGAAAAGAAACCTACCTACAAGGAACAGTTGCTATGGCAAATTCTGGACCTAATACGAATGGGTCACAATTCTTTATCGTAACAGCAAACCCTGGCGCTCCCCTTCCTCCAAGCTACACAGTATTTGGAAAAGTAACAAAAGGGTTAGATGTTGCATTAAAGATCGAGAAAGTAAAAACAGAAACTGCAGATCGACCTATTGATGATGTTATTATCGAAAAAGCTACTGTTTCAGAATAAACAAAAAACACCATATGGTGTTTTTTGTTTATTCTTTCCAGATTGCGAGCATATATGCTCCTGAATTATACCAGGCATGCAGCAACCGATCCCTGCTCACTATTGATACTGGCTCTTCAATCGGCTGGGAATTATTGAAGAAATAATGATCGCCTTCTTTTCCTGTAATGGTAATGGCATGATTTCCCATTCCACCATTTGGACGAAGAAAAATTCCTCTATTCCGAACGCTTAGTATTACAGGCATACCCTTTTGTAAAAATTCATCAACACCTTCTAATGTTGGCAATGCCGTGGAATATTTTCCTCCTCTTTTTATAATATTAATATCTCCAAGCAGCTTTCTCCTGCGATATAGATTTTCCTCATTATTAGGAATGGACTCATAATTTTTTTGTATCCTTTCAAGATCTTTCTCGGTAACATTCTCTATTTCTGGACTTATCACTTGCAAGTCATGATATGCAAAGAATGTATTATACCCACGGTCCAAGGCAACAATAGCCGCACCTTGATTATCATATCCTTGTTTGAGTTTATAAGGATTCATCAGTTCGATTACTTCCTTATATTCGATGTTATCTCCTAAAAACCTTAACACCATTGTTAAGTTCGCTACTAGACACTCGTCGGATTTAGGAGTTTGTCGAATAATTGGAATATTTAATTTCATGCGGAGATGGAGAGATTCGAACTCTCGAAGGCTTTCACCTTGCCACGTTTCCAACGTGGTGCACTAGACCGCTATGCGACATCTCCATACCATCTACGTTGCATATAGATGATGATTCGACCCTCTTGGGCCGCCCGTATGCTTGTACCAGCGAGATTACCATAAAAACATTGTTTTCCAAAATAAAAACCGCATGTTGCCATGTGGTTTTTACTGATTATACAACTTCAACAGGCTCAACTGGCTCTTCGCCTTCTGTTGTTCCGTCAGCTTCTTCCAAAGCTTTTTTTGCTGCAATCTCTTCTTCTGTCATGATTACTTCTGGTTCCATAAAATAGTTTATATAGTTAATTGCTAAGGTGCTCAGTATACACTAATTTCAACTAATAGCAATTTATTTGTCAAAACGCTCCATGGCACCTTTCCAGGAAACTTGATCAAGAAAGTCTGAAATATATTGTTTTTTCCCAGACGGCTGATAGTCAGCAACGTATGAATGTTCCCACATGTCGATTCCTATAATATACTGCGTTGAATTTAGGTGGCCAAGATGTTGTTCATCAACCCAGCCATTTTGCAATATCCCAGCTTCTGGGTCATATGATAAGATTGCCCAACCGATTCCTCGGGTCATTGCGATCTTTTCAAATTCCACGCGCCACAGGTCCACGCTTCCCCAAACTTCGATTATCTTTTTAGCAAGTTCTGAATTTAAATCCAGAGCAACGGTTTCGCTTAATAAATCTGTGAAATAATATTCGTGATTCTTTATTCCATTGTATTCAAATGATCGACGACGGTTCAATTCAGTCATTAAAAACTGAGTGTCTTCTTGATTTGCATACGTATCCATTAAATCACTTGCAAGATTGTAATGTTTTACATAACCACTATAAAGATTCAGGTGTTCAGCCAATGTCTTTTGTGAAATTCCTTTCAAGTTTTTTAATTCAAACGCCTTTGCTATATATGTCATAAATTTATTATTTAGCGCATAAACGATGGGTATCATCGATAGTATCTGACCCTGTTCCTGGCTGCATAACCAATTCAGTCATCATTCCAGACCCTATTGCGACACCGCCAGAACTGAAATGAACTCGTGTCTGTTTTTTATAATCAGTCTTTTCTAGGATAAGTGTTAGGCCGCTGCACTGATCTTGATCCATTGTCGGTGGAATAATGTCGACAATGAAGTATCCTTTTGCGTCTGTATATACTGATTTATTAAGTTCAGATATGGTAACTTTCACACCTGATAGTAACTTAGTAGTAGTACCATCAGAAATACGACCTTCTATTCGAAACATATTTGAAGGGATTTCACTACTATTTGTATTCATAGAAGACTGAGCTTGTGTGTTAGTCGTTGTGTTTGTCTGTACAGGTTTTGTCACTTTTGGCGCTGGGGCTTTTACTTCTGAATCTGGTTTTGAATTTGTAATATCTGTAGGTGTCGAAACGTTATAATTCTCAACTGCTGCTTTTTTCTTGCTTACAAGTGCCCAAATACCTACGGCTAGTAAAATAATAATAATTACTAATAAAATTATGTTGATTTTTGATTTATTTTCCATATGTTAATTATATCACAGCTTGATCCAGTAAAGACATTCCTTCCGACCATCATCATTTTGCACGATTTTATCGAGCTTTCCACCGTTTTTCTCTATCAGTCTTCGCGAACCCTTGTTATTAATCTTGCATGTTAAAAGCACCTTTTTTAGGTGTATTTTACGTGCCTTTGCCAAAACCTGCTGCAGCATTTCAGATCCATACCCCTTTCTTTGCTGTTTCGGTGAGACATCTTGTCCAATGTGTCCGCCAAACAAACGCAATTCTTTTGTAAGTTTGTGTCGCAGTCCGATTCTTCCAACAACTTTCTCGCCAACTACTGCCCAGTACATGTCTGGCACATAACTCTTTCGAGCAAGAATATCTGTACGGCGAGCTAATAGTTCTAAAATAAATCCAGGTTTTTTTGAATATTCCAAATTCTTTGCGTAACTATCTCGATAATTTTTATTTTTTCCATGTGCAATAAAATCACGGCACAGGTCTTGGTAGCTTCCTAAATATTTCTTTGTTGGCAAAACAAGTTTTAATTTCTGATTTTTCATATTAATTAACGATATCGCACTGACCATCAAAATAACCTTCGACGACTTCGATTTCAAAGTGTTCAACAAAGTTTACGGTTCCGTGCGTAATTGCTCGTTCGATCATATCTTCTGTATGTCGCGGATTTACATTGTCCGTACACGAGATTGTAATATGTGGATGTTCCTTGGTAGATTTTGGATTTTTGATTAATACTGCCTGACTATTTTCATCATATACATACCCAATCACTTTCAAGAAATACTTGTTCCCTATTTCAATACCTGACAAATCTTTTGGTCGATATTCAATCGTAGAATGATGCGCAAATACACGGTTATGAATAGGTGGGAAAACGTTTAATAATGTCTGTGGATCAACCACAAAACATGCTGTATAGATTATTTTAACAAAACCATCCATGTTACTTGTTCTCTATTGGGTGTAAGTGAGCGGCAATTCCCATCGCAGCTGCAATAATTACTAGGTTCTTGATAATATATTGACCTACAAGTGTTGGCACCAAAAATCCTGACCATGATTCTGAAGGTAGTAATACTAATGGTCCAAATGTTGTGATCATATGAATTAATAGCAATGGCATAACAATACGTGTCATTTTTGGAAACAAAAACAATACACCAATAACAACTTCAAACCAAGCGAAAAACATATAAAAATGAGCAAATGACACAAAATGAATAGATGACTCGAATAATGCATGGACCAATGATCCTGCTGGTGATAACCCTAGTACTTTCAACATTCCAAACCAAATAAATACAACAGCAATGGCAAAACGAGCAGTGGCAATCCAATGCTTTTGAAAAAATCTAATAATATGCAAATCTATATTTTTTATATTCATATAATTAATTATATACCTGGATTGAAATGGTTGCAAAGTATGATATAGTCGCCATATATGGAAGCGTGGCTGAGTGGTTGAAGGCACTTGTTTCGAAAACAAACGTACGGGAGACCGTACCGAGAGTTCAAATCTCTCCGCTTCCGCATATATATAACTTTCTATTTCATACAACTATTATTATCTGCCTTAGTCGCTTATTTATTTTGGAATCGATTTGCAGGCAAGTATCCGGGCGATAAGCCAGAAAGATCTTTTGTGGTAAGGATATCAGATTACAGTATTCATGTTCATCACTGGATCTGTTGCTCCCTTTTTCTAGTAATCACCATTTTGTTTAAATATTATAATCCATTGTTCCTAGGAGTATTCATTGGGTCAATTATCCAAGGGCTTACTTATAAGGACAGATTTGTGATTATTTATAAAAGCAGAGATTTTGAAAGAATTTATTCTAAGTTTGTAAAATAAAACACCAGTTACTGGTGTTTTATTTTATATTTTTCTACTGTCATATGCCCAATGCAATACTGCTTGGCGTTGTCTTGGTCTACAAAACATATCGCCTGCTCTACAATTATTTCCAATTTGGATAGTGTGACGCCGGATCGCTTTCCAACGTTTTATCTGACGAGCATCCTCATTTTTAATTCTGCGACCCATATAATATCTACAATACCACTGAAACCATCCACGAGGATCTTCTTTATAAATCCATCCCTTTTGTCTCCAAATATTTAATGATTGACTGGCATTTTTACCAAAGTAATTTATTGATGCCTTATGTGTGTTTGTCTCACTTGGGGCAAGCTTTGCATTCTTAAACCAAGATTTTGGAAACTCATTCATACAGTCACGCATGTATACACCTCCAAACACACCAAGCGACAACATCTCAGCTGGAGTTAATTGTGGCTTGAATTTTGAGTCAAAATTTTTTCCTACTGGTTCAACCAGTTCGTACGAGTAATTCTTTTGCATCTTATCATGCACGTTCACGATAATAATTTTTTGTTTTGCCATATTTATTTTTTAGGTTTAACTACTGGATTAACTCCATCGATGTCAGTTTCCTGCTTTACGACTGGCGATGTTTTCTTTGGTTGCACTTTTGGAGGCGTTGTAGACCCTGTTTTAATTGGTAACAAATCTGCTTCTTCTGCCAATGGGTCTGGTTCACCATTTCCAATAATACTTCCAGAGTTAGCGCGACCACTTAAAAAATCTTGCTGATCAGCAATAACAAGACCAATAATTCCCAGGCCGATGATGCCTATGAATAACGCCACTTTTCGCCATGTCCAAAAGTCTTTCATATGATCAGTATAGCAAAGATTAGTAAAAACTAAAAAACCACATATTATGTGGTTTTTTAGCGCCCATTTATTGACCAATGCCAAGGCTCTGATTGGATTTTATGCTGAAGAGGTCCGTACTCTTTTTTTGATGCATTTGCACTTAACCATGCATAACAACTACTGCCGTATTTCAAACTACCGCCGTTACACGAAAGATCAAAAGCAAGTCCGAATCCATGATTTGATTTGCCGGGAAACGCTGTGTCTGGATCACATTGCTTTACAGGTTTCGTCATAATACAACTTTGATCACCACCGCAGTGGCAATTCTTATTACGTAACTGAACCTGTTCACCATAGGAACGATAGCCGTCTTTAATACCAAGAGGGACGCCTGATGCACGTGCGTCAACAATCATTTTTTTTATTTGATTTGCAATTGTTTTACAAGCATATTCCCCATATCCTACAGATTCGAAACCAGCTGGACATGCAGGCGTATTACTTCCTGCTGATGGCGCAGTGGTAGTAACTACGCTACTGTTACTAGCGTCAAATGGGTCAAACCCATCGCCGTTCTCGTCTAGATCAAGCGCTGCCATTTTGATATCTGGCTCCACAATCAACAAATCTGGATTAATCGTTCTTAGAATTATTGTAATACCAAGCAACAACATCAAACCAAGAATAACCTTTGTAATCTTGTCTTTTAACTGAGCAAACGTACCCACATTCTTGTCTTCTGCTGCGTACTGAAATCCGTACACAACTAACATAACAACACCTAATACTCCTGCTATTCCAATACCTATCTCCATCGCAAAGTTAATGAAACCCCCAATTCCTCCTGTACCTCCTGTTTTTCCAAGATCAATACTCTCTACAGGTACTCCATCACTTCCTGGTAATGCCTCAAGGAGTACATAACAGTCTCCCGCTTTAGCGGTACTGTCACATTTGGGGACGATGGAAGTGTTAAGAGATGGAGTCACAGGAGTTTGTGCAAAAGCCACCTGCCCAAAAACAACTGTTGTTAGTAATATAAAAAGTAGGAATAGTTTTTTCATAATATAATGAATTTAGTATATCACTATTATATTCTGGTTTCCAGCACAATTTTAAATTAATTTTATCTCGAAGCGTTACGCTAACTAGGATCTTTTCTTTTTAAAACACAATTAAATAACAACTGTATGACAACTAAAAAATTAATTATGATTACCTTAATGGTAATGACTCCATTTTTAAGCAATGGACAAACTGGCGTTAACACAATGACACCCAGATCAACACTCGAAGTAAATGGAACGTTCCGGGTAGATTCCATAAAACCTATTAATAAACCAAAAAAGATAGCCGTATTCACCGACTCAAACACGTTGGACTATGTTTCAACCGACACATTACAGAAACTGATCAGCAACTCAGATAATAAACCAAGCATGTTACCGACTGATAACGTATGCTATGGTTCTAGTATTTACTATCCATTTTATAATAACTCGGATAATTCTTATATTATTGTTACTAACAGCTCTTCTGTTTGTTTCTATTCAGATGAATACGGGTTACAGAAATGTTATCTAGATACGCTTTTCGGATATCCTGGCGCCCTATCAGTAAATCTTACAGGAGCATGCATTATTAATAACTACGCCTACCTACTAATTAGAGGTTACGATATAAGTTCCATCTTACGAATAAAAGTAGTTCGTTTGCCAATATCAACCTTTTCGCACGCTTCTGCTCAGATTATGTCTTTTTCAGGAGGAAGTTTAAATGGTAATTCATTTGTTCCGTACATGACCGGCAATGGATCAAATCTTTATTTTAATTATAATGGCGGATATTCAGGAAGTACTAATTTGATAGCAAAGTATCAAATAAGCGGACTCACGTTATCAAAGGTCTCTACAATTACTTTATCTGGAATAACCTTGGATTACTCTTACTTTTTTATAAAAGATGATCAAACTATTTGGCTTAATGATGCTTCTATAAATTATATAAAGGTCTTCAATCAAACTGGAAGCCTAGTAAGAACATACGAAGGCGGTCTTTATTTACAAAATCAAAGCATAAACTGGAACAATGTATTATACTGGCTTAACAATGGATTATTTCAAAAAATTAATATCTTTTAAAAGATTAGAGTCAGGAATTATACCTGACTCTTTATTATTTATTTTACATAAAGTGAGTAAACAAAAAACCGCCGAAGCGGTTTTTTGTTTACATAACTAGAGTTAGATAATAAGAATTATTTAACTGAAGTATATGGAGTTTGGAATCCTGACATAGGAGTCAAGTTCTGAACTGTTGCACCTGTTGTAAGAGCCGCATCTGTGAAGAACTTAAGATCGTTCAACTGAACTCGGTAACTTGCAACTGCAGAAGCCCCAGTTACTTCAATTTTAACGTTGAATGTCTGAGTAGCCCCTGAATCAATTCGCCATGATGTTCCGTTTGAAGGAGCAGCACTTGAAACTGTAGCAACAACTGTAGCTCCACCAATTGTAGTAGCCTGAGTTGAAGGAGTTGAAGAGTTATTGAATGTAAATGACAACTCATTTGTTCCTGAGATAGCTCCAGCTGCAGCAGCTTGAACTGTTTGTCCAACATACAATGTATCGTCAAATGCCTTAACTGTTACAGGAATCATGTAAGTAGCCTTTTGGTTGCCTGCAGCACTGTAAGTTTCAGGTGAGAATGATGTAGATACATTACCCATAGTAACAAGAGCACCTGTAGACAAGAATGTCATGTTTTCACCGACAACTGATCCAGATACGTTTGAAACTGTATCACGGTTGATGTTATCCAATTCAACAGTCATTGTTGAAGAGTTAACAGAAGCTGATGCTTTGTCTCCGTTATCGAAGTCTGTAGTAGTAACTCCAGTGTTTTCAATATCGTTGATGTCAGCTCGTACTTCGAACTTAGCAGTTGCGTTTGCAGCAATTGAGTAGTTCAACTTAGAAATGTTTCCAAATGTTACAGTTTGAGTTGAAACACCTGTTGGGATTGATTCTGTTGAAAGAAGTGATCCGTTAGCGTACAACTTAACAACTTTAACGATAGCTTCTGGGTTAGGAGCAACTCCGTCCGCACCACCGTTTGTTGTTGTAATAACAACTGGTACTTTCTGAACAACCATTCCAGCGTTCTCAGCTTTAGCATCGAAAGCAAGAAGTAATTGATCAGGAGTATCAGAAGTGTTTGAAGCCTGAACTGTCTGAGCTACAGGGTTTGAAGATGAAGTGTTAACTTTAAACTTCTGGTCTGAAGAAACTCCACCAGCTTTTTGGAAGTCAATTGTTGACTGTCCTAGTACTGATCCGTAGTCTCGGTATCGTCCGTTAGCTGAAACAGCTGAAACATAGTTTGATGTTCCTGAAACTGTTGTACCAACGTTGATCTTCCAAGCTTCGTTAGCAGCATCAGTTGAATCCATAGTTGGAGTTCCTGATACAGCGATCAATACTTGTCCTCGCATGTTTTGCTTAACAACACCATTCATTCCTGTGAATCGGTATGTGTAAACATCACCTGAGTCTGAAGAGAAGTTAGAAACTGACTTTCGTCCGATTTCTTTTCCATCCAAGAATACAGTAATGTCAGAAGCGTATCGAGTGATCTTTAGGCTTCCTGTTCCTGTGTTCTGTAGAGCAACTGATAGACTATCGATTTTTTGGTCAGCGTCTTTAGCGATAACTTCAAAACCGTAAACTACTTTGTCTTTATCTCCTTCCATTACCTTTGTACTGTTGTAAGCTCCAAGCTTAACATCGTTTGAAAGGTATCCTTCTGTTCCACTGATAACTGTACCATTGTCGATAACAGTTGATCCTGAACATGCAGCCAATTGAGCAGCAGTTACAGGTCCGATGATACCGTCAACTTTAATAGCTTTTGAAGCTTGGAAAGTCATGAATACTCCTTTTGTTAGAGGACCGAACTTTCCGTCAATTACTAGGTTTGAACCTGCTACACAAGAGTTAAGAGCCATTTGAGCAGCTTTAACATTTGCGTTCTGTGAAACTTTAGCTCCGTATCCAGAACCTACTTTTAGGTATCCAGATGTAGAAGTGTAGATTTCAGTTGACATAACTGCACTTGCTGATCCCGCTAGAGCGAAGAATGCAATTGCTGCAACTGTTGAAATCATTATTTTTTTCATATGATTTGTTTTATTAACTAAAATT
The DNA here is from genome assembly GCA_964415895.1 of uncultured Candidatus Saccharibacteria bacterium. Lineage (GTDB taxonomy): Bacteria > Patescibacteriota > Minisyncoccia > Phycocordibacterales > UBA1006 > CALMMZ01. The sequence goes on from CAYQCC010000005.1 coordinate 37,044, forward strand.
ATAATTTTAATTCCCATAGATTTGCATCCGGCAGGAAATTTCACTGCCCGATAGATTCAACTCTATGGAGATCCGTATGCGAACACATTCGACGTCGACGTGTTCAGAACAATGTAAAAAGTCGAGACCTTTTATTATTATTCAAGCGGCATACTCGCTCGCGGCACTAACCCTGTTTTGAGGACGATTAGTACCGCGCGCGTTTTCGACAAGTTTCGAGACAACCTGTGAATATACGGAAAAGTATAGCACGGAAATTGCAATACAGGCATATAGTTACAAGTTAATCAAGCAATAATTGCAAGATATTTATAACGGACACACCTATTTATAAAATCTGTCCTTTACTATTCCAGAACCCGAATTATATACATATATTGCTATATGCATGAAAATCAAGACGTTCCTACCAGTACTAACGATTCAGCGACCAGAATATTACATATATCCGTTCTCTTCAGGTTTATACATTTTTCATGGCTAATTTATAAACAGCCCAGCGTTTTTCACCTTCTCGGATTAATACACCATGCTGGATTAACTCCTGTAAATCACGTTGAATGGTTTTTTCACTACATCCACGTATATTTTCTGATATGTCCTTTATTGTTACCTGTCCTTTAGATCGGATAGTTTTCATAATGGCATCTCGACGCTCTTTTTTATCTTCTCCTGAAAATGGTTTTGTTGGGACCATTGATGGAATACGAAGATCATCATTACTTTTTTGAATTGGTTTTATGAACGGTTTTGATATGTTCATACTAGTGTGAATATCTCTCACCACTTTTTCTGATTGAGTCATGGTCTGTAAGACAATGTGTCCTGTCTCTGATTGTGGTTTTACAATCACAGATTCTGGTGATGCTATTTTTTTATCAGCACTCGTGTCGGTCGAAAATAAATGATCTAGATTTGGCTGAGTTGCTCCAGTAGTATGAGCTTCAATTTCAGGAACGCGTAATGGATATGTTACTTGTCCTATGCAATAAGCGCTTAATTTTTCATGAACAAATTGTTCTACTTGGCGCAATTCGTTCAGAATAATATGATAATTCATATCGGACATCAGTCCTGCTGTATGGCACAATTCACATGAATCAATGATATGTCGTAATCCTGTCGATAAACGTGCAACATCGTTTGTTGTTACCATTTCAGGCGCATATTCTAGCTGATATGTATCAGATAATGTCTGTGTCGCATATCGCATCAAATGTGCTGATAGTTGATATGGGTCACGGACAACGGTAGTAATCAAGGCAACAGCTTGGGCAATTTTACCCATACGTCCCGAGAGTGTTTTAAGAGTCTCCTGGATCACCGGAATCACAGAAGGTGTTGGTGTTCCAGACATTGCAGAATCTAGTGTAGTCATGTCCGATAGTATACTGACATTCTGAAAAAAGTCAAAGACATGATTCTTATTATTGAAGACATGTTTGCTTCCAAAAAAGTTGAGGTTTACATAATAGAGACACCTTAAAAACAGATTGAGACAACATAATAGTATCTGCGAAACCGTGATATACTAGGCCTATTAAACAGATATTTTATATGGCAAAAAAATTACCTAACAACCCAGGACGTAAAGATTTCAAAAAGACAGATTCCGAATCTGATCACTCACCAATCTTTAAAAAAATAATAGGTTTCTCAATTGTCTTTATATTAGGATTATTAATGTTCTTGGGAATGGTGACATCGGGTGGGTCTGTTGGGACATTTCTTTATCACAAAATTGCTCTCGGACTATTTGGGTATGTTGGCGTACTCCTTCCTTTCACTCTTTTCTATGCATCTATTTCCATATTGTTTCCAGAAAAACTAACACCTAAAATTGTAGACTGCATTGTGGGATTAATAATAGTAATGTCCGTTACAGGATTATTAGAACTACTAGTTCCCTCTTTAGCCTTAGGTGGATTATTAGGGACAGGAATTGGAAGCGTTGCCGTATCATTATTTTCTCGCGTTGGCGGAATTGTCGTTTTGTTATTAGCGACATTAATAGGAGTATTAGTATTATTTAGAACGTCCTTTAATATATTGGAATGGTTGGGTGGATTGTTTAACTCAGAGACAGAAGAATACGAGGAATATTATGAAGAAGATGTCTTTGAAGAAGAGGTTGAGGAACCGAAAAAACCAACTATTCCTGAAAAGGACATGTTTGAATCATCATTAAAAGACGCCGAGGCAAAAACGGGCAAAAATGAAGTTGTAGAGAAAAAAGAAGAAGATTTTTCAATTGAATCAATCAGTTTCTCTGATGACTATATATTGCCTCCATTATCGCTACTATCAAAAACTGCTGGGAAATCATCAGTTGGAGATATCCGTGCACAAGGTAATGTTATCAAACAAACACTCGCAAACTTTGGTATTGATGTAGAAATGGATGAAGTATCGGTTGGACCAACGGTGACGCGTTATGCAATGAAGCCGGCACAAGGAGTAAAACTTGCGAGGATCACTGCACTAAAACAGGATCTTGCATTGTCACTTGCTGCGCATCCATTGCGTATCGAAGCACCAATTCCAGGAAAGTCATTGGTTGGAATCGAAATTCCAAACATCAGTAAATCAGTTGTTGGACTGGGAAGTTTACTTGAAAGTGATGAGTTCCAAAGTTCGTCAGAACGATTACTCGTAGCGCTTGGAAAAGGCGTAACTGGAAGATCCTATTTCTATAATATTGGAAAAATGCCTCACCTGTTGATTGCGGGTACGACTGGTTCTGGAAAATCTGTTGTGGTCCACAACTTGATCATGTCATTATTATATAGAAACACGCCAGACGAAGTACGGTTGATTATGGTTGACCCAAAGCGTGTGGAACTTACTTTGTATAACGACATACCTCACCTACTAACACCTGTTATCAAAGAACCTAAAAAAGCAGTTCTTGCATTAAAATGGGCAGCTAAAGAAATGGAACGACGATATGATTTATTGGAAAGCCATAAAGTTCGCGATATAAAATCGTATCACGAAAATATCGTCTATCCTGCATACAATGGAAAAGCTAAAAATACTGAAACATTGCCGGAAAAAATGCCTTACATTGTTATTATTATCGACGAGTTAGCAGACATCATGCAGGCATATCCACGAGAATTGGAATCTGCAATTGTACGATTGGCACAGATGTCACGTGCAACTGGAATTCACTTAATCCTATCGACACAACGTCCGTCAGTAAACGTAATTACTGGTTTGATCAAGGCGAACATTCCATCACGATTAGCTCTTCAAGTAGCATCACAAATCGACTCACGAACTATTTTAGATGCACCAGGTGCAGAAAGTCTGCTTGGTCGTGGAGACATGCTCTTCCAAGGTTCTGATATGTCAAAACCTGAACGTATGCAAGGAGCAAACCTACCAGAAGATGAAATTAAAAGTGTTGTTGCCTTCATAAAGAAAAAGAACCCTCGATTGTCAGATCATATTATTATGAGCGAGACGTTAGAAGACGAGAAATCAATTGTAGGAGTCGACTTTGATGACGATGGCGACAATGATGATCCATTATATGAAGACGCAAAACGTGCCGTAATTGATGCAGGAAAAGCAAGCACCAGTTACCTACAGCGCAGATTAAAGGTTGGTTATTCTCGAGCAGCACGATTGATCGATATCTTGGAAGAACGAGGTATTGTCGGTCCAGCAGATGGTGCACGACCTCGAGAGATCTTGAATACTACCGATCACGCTTCGTTTGAGAAACCGCCCGAGATATCCACAGATTTATTTGATGAAGAAGAAGAATAGGAGTATACTACTAGCAAATGTGCATTTCTACTTGTTTTAAACGGTTTAATCTATTATTTAACAGCTAACTTTGTTTATTATGTCCAAACAGAAAAAGGCAAAAAGTATTTGGTTTATAGGAATGGCTACGCTCGTGGCATTAGTAGGCGTATTCGTCGCAAGTCGAATTGTTCCTATTATTCGTGGTTCTGAAATCACGCTAAACATTCCACATGACTCTGAAGTATCAGAACCAATCATTGCATTGTCTGGTTCGGCTCACGATACAAAAAAGCTAAGTATTAACGGCAGTCCAATACTATTGTCCCCTACTGGAACATTCGAACGTACGGTATTGCTTCATCCAGGATATAACACAATTACCTTGGACACTGTTGATAAAATCGGACACACAAAAAAACAAAGTTATGCGTTTCTATTGAAAGAACTTGAAACAGGCACATTTGCCCTATCAAGTCTTCCGAATCAGAACTAGCAAAAAAGTCCTTACTTGAAGGACTTTTTTGTATTCACTAAAATTGACTGCTGAATGATATACTAAAGAAATGAAAACATTAATCATAGATAACCATAGTAAACACTTGTCAGAAATCGTACAGATATTTCCAAATTCAAAAGTAGTTTCTCATGAAAACTTGTTGCCCGATCAAGACCTAAGTCTTTTCAATCTCTTGGTAATTTCAGGCGGGTCAGGAGTTCCGACAGTTAAGCATCATGAAAATTATTATGGAGTCGAGGAACAACTTGTTAGGAGTTCCCCTATTCCTGTTCTTGGTATCTGCTTAGGTGCAGAAATTATTGTTACAGCGTTTTCAGGCGAGCTCGCAGAGATTTCTACATTACATAAAGGTGAAATGGAGCTGCAAATGCAGAACGAATCCTTGCAAAAAGCATTACACCATAATCCATGTATAGTTTACGAGGCGCACTCTGTCTTGATTCAAAAGCTTCCAGAAAATTTCATTGTCCAAGCAGAATCGAAACATGGTATCGAGGTATTTAAGCATGCAACAAGACCTATTCTGGGTATTCAATTTCATCCAGAAGTTGGAAAACATGATGATTTGTGGAACTGGATATTTGATCAATTAAATGTGAGGCGAAACTAGTCCTTGAAAATGGGCTTTTTTTATAAAATTTCCATAAAAATCGGGAAAGTTTGCACGCCTCATAAATATGATATAATGACAGGGTATGCCTAAAAAAGTAACAAAACCTAAAAAAGAAAATGGTGGAGATTTGGACAGTACGTTGAAGATGATTCAGACGAAGTTTGGTGAAGGCGCTATTATGAAACTTGGCGAAACACCAAAAGTTGATATTGAAGTTGTTTCAACAGGATCAATCGGACTTGATGCAGCTCTTGGAATCGGAGGACTTCCCCGCGGACGCATCATCGAGATTTTTGGACCAGAATCATCTGGTAAAACTACATTAACATTACATGTAATTGCTGAGGCTCAAAAAGCTGGAGGAATCTGTGCATTTATCGATGCAGAGCATGCGATGGATCCAGAATATTCAAAAAAATTGGGCGTGAAAATCGATGACCTGTTGATTTCACAACCTGATACTGGCGAACAAGCTCTTGAAATCACAGAAGCATTGGTTCGTTCAGGAAAAATCGACGTAGTTGTTATCGACTCTGTTGCAGCTCTTACTCCAAAAGATGAAATCGAAGGTGATATGGGTGCACACCATGTTGGGAAACAAGCTCGGTTAATGTCTCAGGCATTGCGTAAACTAACTGCAATTGCTCACAAAAGTAAAACAGTGATTATCTTTATTAACCAAATCCGAATGCAGATTGGTGTTATGTTTGGAAACCCTGAAACCACACCAGGTGGAAAGGCGTTGAAATTCTATTCATCAGTTCGTTTGGATATTCGCCGAACTGCACAGATTAAAAAAGGTGAAGAAGTTGTTGGTGCTCGAACAAAAGTTAAAGTTGTAAAAAACAAAGTTGCCGCTCCGTTCAAGGTAACTGAATTTGATATCATCTATAACGAAGGTATTTCAATGGAAGGCGAAATGCTTGCCCTTGGCGAGAAATTCGGAATCGTTGGAAAATCTGGTGCGAGTTTCAGTTATATTTCAAAGGACAAGGATGGAAAGGAAGAAAAACTTCCATTAGGACGAGGATATGACGCAACACGTCAGTTCTTGCGAACAAAGGAAGGTAAACCTATCCGCGATAAAATATTCAAGGAAATCACAAATCGTATTAAAAATGACGGATTGTCATTTACTGCTTCAACTTCTGAATCTGATGAAGGTTCAGAGCCAGAAGAATAATTAAACAAAAAAACAAGACATTGTCTTGTTTTTTTGTTTAATAGCATGACATAGTCATATCACACTTTGGATTTATAAGTCGAATCGTTTTTGTTAATCCTCGATAGGAAACCGTCATGGTTGTTTCGGTATCTTCTTTCAATCCTGTTACCAACAACGCTTGGTTATCTTTTCGACTTATTGTTGCAAGGCTTGGATTGGCGATGGTTGCGGTTAATTCTTTATCTGATGGAGAAATATATAATTTTTTACCGTCAGAATAAACCGCTCTCACATATACACTTGCTGGGCTGGATTTTAATTGTGATAGATACATTACACCTGTTGTAAATCCTTCAGAAGGTTCAGGATGTTCTGCTTGATCTAACAAATCATAATCACCAACATCCAATCTGACAACTGCGTTTTTTGGGGAGATAAGCGTGATTGTTCCAGTAACGCTTTCTTTGTCTTCTGGCTTAAAGTTTGCCAAATTGTTCATTTGCAATATTCCCAACACGTCCCTGCCAACCTTATCTGGCAAGGTGAGAGTTTCTGTATGAATTCCTAATGACGTATTCTTATCAATATTCAAGGAACCCTTTTCCAGGGTAAATCCTGGAAGAAAAAGTACGCCAAGCTCTACTGGTTTCAATATCTCGTACCGCAGCGTAATCTTTGAACCTGCTTCAAATTGATCTCCCGATTTCGGACTAATAATTCGTATTCTGCTGGTTTCAACGAACGAGCCGTTTGGGATCTCTTTTGGCGGGACATAGCTTGCGGCAAATCGTTTTTCCATTTCTTCTGGAGATTCCTTGACTGAAGTATTGTTAGCACTTTCGCTATCCTTTTGAATTTCCTGAGGTTGTTGTTCGGCAGAATTATCGGTAGCTGGATTTGTTCTTGATTTACTTTCTTGATATAAGAAATATCCACCAATCCCTATTCCAATAACAAATATCACAACGATTATTTTTTTCATATGATTATTATATCATAAGAAAAACGCAATAAATGCGTTTAGTTCTTTTCTGCACGTTCTACATATTCACCAGTATCAGTGTTTACTTTCACAACGTCTCCTTCGTTAATAAACAAAGGTACGCTGATTTCTGTCCCATTTTCAAGTACGACTGTTTTTGAAGCACCTTGTGATGTATTCCCTTTTACTGCTGGAGCTGCCTCTTTTACTTTCAAATCCATTTTTACAGGAATAGATAGTCCGATGATTTGTTCTTCGTCATCATCGTTGGTAAAAATAACTGCGTCGTAATTATTATTTTCGCGGATCCATTTAATCGTATCACCCAATGTATCCCGAGAAATAGTAAATCGGTCAGCTGGTTTTCCATCGTGATGAAACCAGTACTCACCTTTCGCTTCGTAAATAAATTTAACAGGAGATTTTCGCATATCAGCCTCGTCAACTTTTTCAGTTGCTTGGAATGAAACTTCTACTACACGACCCGTGATAAGGTTGCGTAATTTAGTTGCGTTTACTGGCTTTCGCATTTGTTTACGAAATACGTGAGATGTTAAAACTTCATACGGAGCATCGTCATGAATAATATATTTTCGTGGCACAATTTCGTTGTAATCTAGCATGATATAAGTAGTACGTTTTGAGTAAATAATGCAAAGGCGGCGCTGAAATCGAGCCGGCATGCCGGCGAAGCCGAGGACGAAGTCCGAGGGAATTATTGAAGCAACGGCTTTGTATTATTTACGGAATAGCAACGTTATTAAATGAATAATACCCTAATCCTACCCATTTTTCAGTTTTTATCAAGCAGTAAAATTAAAGAGCCATGCAATATGCATGGCTCAGTTTTATTTGTGATTGTAATTAAAATTTGACCACTTCTTTTCTTGCATAATCATTGTCAGTTTCAATAGTTATAATGTAAATGCCTGCTGGCTTATCCATTATATCTACTTGGTTTGAGAATGATTTGGCCTTGAACACTACCTGCCCTGAAACATCATAAACGGTTATTTCTCCTTTTTCAATTCCTTGAATGTTTATTAATCCATTATTGGGAACCGGAAAGATCGAAACTTGCTCTGAAATGTTATTTCGGATGCCTGTCACTATGTTGTTTCGCTTAACGCGTGGCAATGTTACGAATATCGACAATCCATTTGCGTTTCTTAAATTGTACCCGATTTCGTAATCACCCGGCGGATGGTTGAACGGAATACTCATGCCATTTGTTATTCCATATCCAACATCTACCGTGTCAAAAAAAGTTTGACCGGTCGTGACATTATAATACGTGAAGTACAGTACTGTACTTACACAATATGCGTCACCGGAAATTGAAATTGTTGGATTCGCTGATGTTGCAAATCCAACAGGACTTACTTGATAAGAAACTGAATCAGTGCTTCCATTATATGTAGGAGCGCTGATAGCAGTAGAGAATGCCATTACGCCGTCTGTTGACCACGTAACGATCCTCCAATAATACCTTCCTTGCGTTCTTGGCGCAGATTCCGAATACGTGCCCTGATTGGATGTGTCAGTAACGAAAAATGACCTAGTCGTATCGCGCATATTTACGGCATTGCTGTCATTAAATGCGCGAATAATTGCAGCGCGACCTGTGCCACTTATCGCATAGCCTGCCAAATCGATGTGACCGCAATAGGTCACCGGCGCAGGGTTGGTCTTGAAATAAGCTACCGGCGCTGGTGCCAAAATTCTTCGTAAAGTTCTGATCGCGCCAGAAATCGAGTCAACATGAACCGAATCATTGATAATGATTGCAAATCTATACAATGTGCCCTGAGTTCCCGCAAATGCATAGCTGTAGATTCCGTTGGTATTTGCCTGTATCACGGGTGATATTTGCAACTGAGCGCCTGTTGAATCTTTTTTCACAAATTTAATACTTGCGTGAAAAGTGCCCAATGTAATGGTTGCAAAAATCCTAAACGAATCAATGTAAGCAGTTGCCGACGTGTTTGAAATCAGGCCGAAATTATACGGTTTTGTCCTGATTGTTCCTCTGAACGTATCAGTTCCAATCGCATTCCAAATGATTACTTGGTACGAGTACGGACTGTTTCCCATTAAGCCTGTGGCAACATACGGATATAAACCAGATACGTTCGCAGGGATTATAGAAGAAGTTCTCACTACCGTGCCAGACGAATCCTTCACGGTAACCTGTAAATTACCAGCATACGTTCCTATGCCTACGTCCATCAAAAGTTTGATCGAATCCATGCCTGAAGTTGCCGTAACACCTCTAATGGTGTCTTTGGCAAAGCTTGGAGTGATAAAGGAATCGCAATTAATCAGCCTGTCGCCTAGTAAATCAGAATGAATCCATATACAATATGTGATTTCATCCTGAGCATTTGGAGTGTTTAAATGGAGTGTCCCTGTCGTTGTTCCATTGGCGCGGATCGTGTCGTCAGAATAGTCGTCGAATAAGATTCCATAGTTGGCGTGAATATAAAAACTATCACGCGTTCCTGTAGCAACGGCGCTAATGATTAATTCGCTTGTTCCGATCTTTGGTATTTCCTGAACCGTCACGGTTGGAAATACCGGATACGCCTTCGTTGTGAAGGTGTACGGCTGGCAAATCACAGTGTCTCTTGCGGAAGAAGTGTCTGAGATTGTCACCGCATACATGTACGTCGTTGATGACATCAGGTTGCGCGCGCCAAGAGATCGATTTGATCCTATAGTGCTCGCCATGATACTGTCAGCCGCAATCCATGCGGAATCAATGCCTTTTTTTACCAGAAGCTTTTCTTTGTGATTGCCTACAATAGAAGTGGCTGTCACTTTGTAAACTACTCTTGCCGTATCGTAGCCTATATTGCTGGAATTAGGCGGAAGCCACGTTATTGTGGTGTTTGCGAATGCGCATGCGGATATCATAATCAACATCAGCGCTAAGTACTGTTTTTTCATCTTCTTTTAATTATTGTTTTGAATGATTTAATATTTTAAATGTAAATGTACGGATTTTTCAGTCCTAATCACAATATTAGCACGATATTACGAAAAGTCAAGTACCTTCGTAGCTGCCTGTTTGGTATAATAAGGCTTATGAAACCTGACTTTTTAAGCCGTATATACATGGTAAGCATCATTTCGGTAATTACCATTGCAGCATTGATTTTAGCTAAACAATTACTTATTCCGCTGACTCTTGGGCTCTTTCTATCGCTTGGACTATCGCCTCTTGTACAGCGATTAAAAAAATGGGGTGTTCATCGGGTGTTATCAATTTTTATAACATTCATTGTTGGAATTGCAGTATTGGCTGGAATTATATACACGATTGGATTTGCGATTAACAACTTTGCAAGTAATGTACCGACCTATGCAACAGCAGTAAACGAAAATGTTTCGGCTACAAAATCTTTATTGATGAACAAGCTGTCACTTACCGAAATCGAGCTGACCGCAAAGATTCAACAATATACAAACTTGTCAGGCTGGGGCTTTACCATCGCAGGAACCGTCGTAAAAGCAACGGGAAATATATTAGCAACACTTGGACTATCTCTTGTTATCACATTCTTCCTCTTGTTATATCGAGAACGTATTAAAAAGTTCTTTGAATTGGTTGCAGATAAAAACAGGCAAGAAGAAATTCTTACTATCGTGCGAAAATCATTCAGAATCTTACCTCGTTATATTTTAGGTCTGATATTAGTTATCGCCATCATGACTGTATTAAATACATTAGGATTCTGGTTAATCGGCGTTAAAAGTCCATTGTTCTGGGGAATTATTGTTTCGTTACTAAACGTGATACCCTATGTTGGTACAATAATTGGGTTTGGCGCAGTAACTATCTTTGCACTGATTGTATCAGGACCACTGACAGCATTGTTTGCAATTATTATGTTCCTTATTATCCAATTCGTTGATAACAATTTCCTAACACCACGAATCACAGGCGGACAAATTGCCATTAATTCTCTCGCTGCAATTATCTTTATTATCATTTGGGGAATGATTTGGGGCGTTATCGGCATGGTATTGGCTCTTCCTATCTTAGGATTAATCAAAATCATTTGCGATACATTTGTACCATTGCAACCTATCGGTTATCTGCTAGGCGACAAGGAATAATTATTGAATAACTTATTATCTATTAACTAACCATTATGTCTACAAAACATTTATTTGAAAAATTCGCAACACCGATTTCTATTATTGTTGCAGGCGCATTAATTGGAGGCGGTATTATATTATCAAAACATGTAAACGGTTCTCCAGTACAAGGCGCATCAACAACAACTGCTCCTACCAGTGAGGCTGATGTTATTAAAACAATTAGTTCACTTCCTATTTTGAAAAAGATTGGAGTTAAATCAAAAGAACTTGAAACATGTATCGCGGAAGGAAAAGCTACGGCAGCAGTTGAAGCTGACATAGCACTTGGACAAAAAGCAGGTCTTCGAGGGACTCCTCATATGATTGTTATGATGAAAAAAGATGGAAAAGATATTCAATTCCCATTGTACGGAGCATTGGATAAAGCATCTATTGAAAAAGCACTAGCCGCGGGCGCAACTCCTGATGAGCAAAAATCATATGTTGAAAAGTTTGAACTTCAAACGTTAACTCCTAATGATCATATCCAAGGAGATGTTGCGACAGCTCCTGCAACTATTATTGAGTATTCTGATATTGATTGTCCTTACTGCAAAAAGCTTCATCCTACACTACAGGAATTGCTTAACGAAGGTAAAATCGCATGGGTATATCGTCACTCACCAATCCCACAATTACACCCTTATGCACAGGTAAAAGCTGTTGCAACACAATGTGTATATGAAATTGCAGGACAAAAAGCGTTCTGGCAGTACCTAGACGTGTTAGTAGCACAACAATAACACTGATTAAAAATCCTCTTTACAAGAGGATTTTTAATTTAATTTCTGGTATACTTTCACTATATGTCAAAAGAAACAAAAGTATTTTTGGGTATTATCGTTGGTCTAGTCGTTATTATTGGAGGCTCTTTAATTATTAACACTAAAACTCCTGGTAAATATGATGATTTTGCCCAGTGTCTCAAAGATTCTGGAACAAAATTCTATGGAGCCTACTGGTGTCCTCACTGTGCAGCACAAAAGGCATTATTTGGAAAATCTGCAAAGAAATTGCCATATATTGAATGTGCTCTTTCTCAGGATAAGCAAACTCAGATTTGTATTGATAACAAAATTGAAAGTTATCCAACATGGGAACTTAAAGATGGTACACGTCTTCAAGTTGAAAATTCAAGCGGAGTATCACTTGAAACCCTTGCCGCTAAAACATCTTGTGCATTACCTAACTAATAATTATGTCACTTCAAACATTTAACATATTAATTGGAATTGGAGTTATTGCAATTTCACTTATCACAGTAACTCTTGTCATCTTTAGAGCTGTTATGGGAAAAGATAGTTCGATCATGCAATCAGTGCACAACTATGCATTACCAATTGGTTTTATATTGGGACTTGCTGCGATTGTTGGCTCACTTACCTATTCAAACATCTATATGCTTCCACCGTGCTTATTCTGCTGGTGGCAACGAATATTCCTGTATCCGCAATTTGTATTATTTGCAATTGCTTGGTATCGCAACCGTAAAGGAACATTTGATGGCAAGGAAATCTTTTACTTCACAACACCAATGGCGATCATTGGATCAGTTATATCGCTATATCACGTATTCCTGCAACAAGGCGTCATTGCAAACACAGGTGCGTGTTTGCAAAACGGAGTATCATGTACGACTATTGATATCAGTGTCTTTGGATTTCTAACAATCCCTATTATGGCTCTTGTCTTAGGTATTGCACTCGCACTTCTTGGAGTATTTGTTATCCGAACAAAGAAAAATCAATAATGTCAAAAAACTACCTTATATAAGGTAGTTTTTTGACATTATTTTAAATAAAAGGCGTTTTAAAACTTACTATACACAACTATTACGCTAGGGTATAATTAAAGTACAGAGATTTTCTCTACTTATTAGTAATAATTATTCATATGCATAACAAAAAGTTTTTAATTGGTGCGCTCGCTGCGATTGCAATTGCAATTACTGGAATAGTATATTCTGGAGTAGGAACTAGCCAACCAGCTTCAATTGGTAATTTACTTGCACTGACTACTGCTCCTAAGGTAGTAAAACCAGTTTACGATAATGGCGTGTATGTTGGCGCAGATAAAGTAGCAAATCCTCAGACATCTGGAAATACTACTGCTAAAGTGGACTCACAACCAAAAGTAAAATACCCAACATCGGGAGAACCTAAAACAGGACTTGTGGAAGACCGAACACTTGAAGTTCCTACTAGCACGTATCCAGGCTTAGAAAAGGAAACAAAGGCTTTTCAGGATAGCATAACAGCTCTTGAAAAGAAGATTCAAGGAACTGTATCTCCAACGGATGGAAAACGAAAATTGATTATCCTTGGTAATGGCTGGTGTGCTAATACTGGACCTTTTGGAGGAACTGCACATATATTCTATTGCGGACTTTAATACTTGGTAACAAAAAAACGTCTAGACGTTTTTTTTGTTACCAAGTATTATCATTCGTCCACCATTATCATGCTCAATCTTTATATGGATTGCAGAATGTGGAATAATGGATTCTATCATTTCTGGCCATTCAATAATCATGAGCGCTTTCTGGGTCGCAAAATCTTCACTCAATCGTAATACTTCTAAATTTTCTTCACCTTCCAATCGATATGCATCCATATGAATAAGTTTCTTGAACACACCTGACTGTGTATCATATATCTTTTTTATAACAAAGGTTGGACTTTGCAAGCTGTCTGACACACCAAGTTGCTTTGCAATCATTTGTGTCATCGTCGTTTTCCCTGCACCCAAATCACCATGCAAACACAACACACAAGCAGTAGTTGTTTCCTCCTTTATATATTCATCAGAAACAACTGCCAAAATCTCTGTGGTAGCTTTCTTGAAATCTTCAATTGTTGTAGTATTCCATTGCATAAATATAACCCTTATCTTACCTAAACTTTTGGAAAAAGCAAAAACTACCTTTTCAGGTAGTTTTTGTCATTGTAAGAGAATTACAATTTAGGAGTTGGGCGATATGGCGTGTATTCAACTTCCGTTGTCTTAGTCACCATAGGCGCAACAGGCGCTGTAGGAACCATTTCTGGTGCATACGGAGCCATTGGTCCTTTATCTGTTGGATAGTAATGATGATGTTCCTCGCGTCCACGCATAGTGTAACGAATGATCAAAATCACTAGAATCAATAGTAGGATAATGAACAACCATCCAGCTAATGTTCCTGGTAGGAAATCCAATCCAAAGATTGAAGCTCCAAGAACATTTTGCGTTGATAGATACGTATCAGAATCGTATGCGATTGCATTTTCCTGTGCTTTGTTTTCAGGGTTTTCAAATGCGATGATTGCTCGTGCTGTAATTGGATCATTATCTTTGAATGAATTTCCTTTTACGTGTGCACGAACTGTCATGTCGTCTTTTTCAAGAGCTCGCAATTCACGAATGTTTACGTAAATTGTGTTTGCTTTTCGATCGATCTGACCACGGTCTGCTCCGATAATCTGCAAGCCTTCTGGGATTGCAATTTCCAAAACCAAATCATCAAGATCTGTCTTTGTAATATTTTCCCATGTAATATCGTAGATTAATTCATCTCCACGCACGATTGTGTCTCGTCCGTTATCGATTGTTAATCGGATATATCGTGCACCACCACCAATATTAGTAGCAGTTGTGATATTACGAATAATGGTTGTTGTTCCACCATTATTTACAACAGGTGGGTTGTATACAGTTGTATAAGGCAATGTCGTAAATGACAATTGTGATCCATACACTGTATTTCCACAAGCCTGAGCAACTGCCTGGTAATAATAGGTTGTTCCTGCAGCAAGTCCAGTAATAGACTGAGAGATTGAGCCTGAACCACTTCTATAGATAGATGAAGTTGTAGATCCATATGCACCGTTTCGTCCATATTGGAAATACGTCTGAGCTGAGGAACAGCTTCCGATATTCAAATATCCATCAAGTGTTGCAGAATCTTGCCCTCGGTAAAAGATTGGTAATGTCTGAACAGAAGCACTCTGATTATTGTTGTAGTTGTAATTCTGAGTTACAAGGAATGAAAGTTCCTGACCACACTGTGTGTAACTATTATTAGCTGCACATGCGCGGTAGTAATACGTTCCAGGAATCAGGTTATACAATGAAACATTGAATGATAGAGAACTGTTGCTTGAAGTATCACTTGAAATGTTTCGAGCACTTTGTCCACCTAATCGGTATTCAAAATATGTTCGAGTTGATCCATATGTGTTTCCATTGTATCGTCCTCGCAAGATAACACTTCCACTATCCTGGTTAATCCAAGAATAGTCTTCTGTGTATACGTTTAGGTTTGATTGCTGAGTGTCGTAAGGTGCTTCAGAGTCATCGTCATAACCACTACATCCTTGATCGTTTGGATAGTCGATACGTCCGTCTCCGTCGTTATCACGTCCATCACTACATTCATGTGTTTGGTTAACTGTGTTAACACCAACATATTCTGTATCAGTTTGTGGGTTTGAAGGATTTGAACTCTTCCAAGCCTTTATTTCATATGTTCGTCCTGTGTAAAGAGGTCCGAATGGTTTAGAGTCATCTACGGCGTAGTTAACGCCATCGATAGTCACAACGTCACATCCTGTTGTATTCCATGACAATGTTGTGTATCCACCAGCGTTTACGTTTGAAGGTGATGCTGTGAAATTATTAATCACACACTGAGTTACAGTGTTAAATGGTGATTCAGTTGCGCCCGTGTAACTTGTACATGCAGGGTCATTTGGATAGTCTGTAAATCCATCACCGTCGTTGTCGATACCGTCGTTACATTGTGGTGCAACTACTTGGTTCACTCCAACATATCGGTTTTGAGTTTGAATATTAGAAGGGTTTGAACTCTTCCAAGCTTTCAGTTCGTATGTTCGTCCTGTGTAAAGAGGTCCGAAAGTTCGAGTAGCGTTTGCAGGATAGACAACTCCATCAATTGTAAGCTGGTCACAGTTTGATGTACTCCATGATAAAGATACATATCCACCAGAGTTTACGTTTGTAGGGTTGGCTGTAAAGCTGTTGATCACACACTGTGCAACAGTGTTAAAAGGAAATTCTGAATTACCATTTGCGTTAGCACATGCAGGGTCATCTGGATAGTCTGTAAATCCATCACCGTCGTTGTCGATACCATCGCTACACTGATGAGTGATAGGTCGTTCAATACGGAATGTTAATGTACTTCCACATGTTGTTCCATATGAGTTTCGGGCACATGCACGGTATTCATGAGTTCCAGATGAAAGATTTGAAATATACTTACTGAAAGAAAAGTTCCCTGTTGTTGAAGAATTTCCACAATCTTCAGCAGTGGTTTGGTAACCACTATTGTTGATGTTTCGCCATTCAAAATAAGTACATGTAGCAGCGCCGTTAGGGCTTACTGATCCATTAAGGGTTGCAAATCCATCTCCTTCTGAAAATGGTAGGTATGAACCTGTAGAAACTGTAGGTTTTGAACCAGTTTGAACTGGAGTAGTGCTCACTTGGAAACCAAGCACAACAGCACCTTGTGCACATAATGGGTTCGTTGCACATGTGTTCATTCCTCGAACAAGTCCGATATTCAATCCTCCTGATGTGAAGATATCTTCTTCGTTTGCCATACGAACAGGGTTGTTTCCTCGATCATAACTTACACTAAGAGATCCAGGAATAAATGTGAGGGTTTGAGAAGAAGAAAGTGAGATAGAGGTTGAGCTTGTGTTTGAAGCACCACCACCTGAAACAGAACCATTCAATGTGAATGATTGAGAGGCAGATGTTCCTGGTCGATTAAGCTTGATGATAGTGTTCGTTGAGTCTGCAGTTCCATTGTTATGGAAATACACAACCACAGCTACCTTGTCACCTGCAGATGCAGAAGATGACGGTGTATATGACGGAGCGCCATACACTTTACTTGCGACCATAGAGTTGCCTGTAAGTCCGTTGATAGGACCATATGACGTGTTTGGGTTTGCCCAAGAAACACTTCCAGCAGAAGCGGTAGAAACAGTAGCAAGTGCAACAATTGCAACGATTACTGTAGAAAATACTTTTTTAATAATTGATTTCATAATATTGTTATAATAATTTAAGATAATATGTATTTTTCGACGAATACGTATCTATTCCATTAACTTTCTCTTCTTAAAAACCTCATATATCTGTATACATAATATACCTATATAAGATTTTTAGAAAGAGGGTAACGCAGCTATTTTACAATAGGCGTTACCTTCTTTTTTTGTTTTTAAAAGGTTAAAATTTTTTTACTGCTGCATGGACAAATTTATTTGACCAAGCTTTTTTAATGGATTCTGCACACCACCATCTCCACTGGTTGGGTCGGTAGTTGGAATAATGATAGGGCTATGAACGCCGCCATTTCCAGTACCAATAGTGGTTGTGAATGGTCCTACTTGAACCCCACCACCCAGTTTTTTCATGCAACGTTGCGTTGCAGGTTCGAAATACTCATCTACCGCACAAACTTGAGTATTCTGTCTAATAATGGGCGGAGTCTGGGTAGTTGTGGTTGCTGCACCAGTAAAGATGTTAATAGGATTTGAATTAATGTTGTTATCACTATTAATCTTACTTTTGTTGACATTAACGTTAATCTGATCAGGCAATATCGCATCAATAATAGCTGCCGCAACCAAACCCTTCGGATATGGTTGCTGGTAAGCGACACCTTGCTGATATCCACCTTGCATGATTGTACCTTGCGGAATGTATCCTGTTTGTACAGTCATCATGCGTGGATCTCCTAGTGGAGTGAACCCTGTTGACAACCCGCCTGGTGTTGAAGCACCATTTGTAGCAGTTGCCGTGGCCGTTCCACCTGCACCACCTGCAGCATAATTATTAACAGTAAAGTTAATAGTAGCTCCTGCTGGTGCTTGAATTGTTGTAGTACTGGTGTTTGCTGGTTTTTCAAAATTAGAAGCTGTTGATACTTTTGAAAGAGGATTCAAACAGCATTGCGAAATTTCTACCGTTGCAAAAGGTCCAACGATGGTAATCTTGCGTTCACCTGGATATGGATCACGCGTAATCGCATCATCTGTTCCAAATAGATCGCCGGATGTTTCACCAATTTTGATACCTTTCGCATTCACCTTACCAACTATCAGAGTTGAAGGAGCAGCTAAAATTAACTGAACAATTTCGCTATCTGATACTGATCTTCCAAAAGCTTTTTCAATAGCTTCATGAACATCTTTTTTGAAAAATGCCATGTGTTTTGCTTTTTGGGTAGCTTTTTGATACAGAGAATAATCAGAATACTCTACAATATTGATAGGTATACCTAAGTAGTAACCTGCCATTTCTTGTTGAGTACGGTTAATCTTATTCTCTTGTGGCAAGTATGCCACCAGATTATATCCTTCCGCTTTTAGTGTTCTGGTTGCCAACATCGCTACGATGCTTAAGGCAAAATAAGTAAGTAATTTTTTCATATAACTGATTTTTTATTTTTTAAAATATTTGAAATGAATGATTATCAAAACTTCGAGAAAGTCCTGCAAAACCTTGATAATCACTCATTTCTTCAATCAATTATATGAATTTAACCTTTACAAAGATCATATGCCTAAAATAGTTATATTTCAGGGCATTTGTTGGCAGTATAGCATATTAGCATATATTTGTCAACCTCTGCATTATGTGGCATTTTGGGTGAATCGGGGTGCATTTTCCCCTCCCTTATGTAGGAGAGGGCTAGGATTAGGTAGTTCTTTTTAAATACCTCCTCCGGATTTCAGCCACCTTATGCTACGTAGGAGAAGGAAAATACATGGATACCAGATCAAGTCCGGTATGACAACCACAAAAAAAGCCGCTGCAGTGCAAAATTATATTTTCAACAAAATGTTAAACGCATAATTTTGCACTACCGGCTTACCTTCCACAGAGACTGTCGATACAGGATCGAAAGAACCTCGCGGTCTCAACTACAATATCACATGCGAAATTAATGTCACCCTTTCGCCACTAAATTTTCTATGGTGTTTCGAATTTCTCTCAGTTGTGATGCAACACTAACGTTTGGTTTTCGTGATTGATGCTGCTCTAGTGATTCTAGTCCACTTACAATCTTTTCAACTTCACTGTGAACAACAACTGTTGGATCATACATGATCCATTTTGAAACATCGGAACGAACTAACAGATTTACAATTGTCTCCTTTAGATCAGTAATCTTTTGCTTAATTCCCTGTTCAGGATGCTTGTCTTGTTCTTGTTCAAGTGTCTTTAAATAGTCTACCAGCATGATTAATTCCTTTATTGGCAAAACGCTTTCGGTTGCAGCTGTTGTTGATTCAACTAAAGTTCCGTCTTCGGACAGTGCAGCAGGTCGAAACTCAATATCATGACTCGGTTCTATCACAGGAGAAATTGGTTTTTCCTCGACAACAGTAGGAACACTGACATACGTTTCTGAAACAACAGGAACTGCTTGCTTATTCCAACCTTCTGGTAGATCTTCTGCCATATCAACCGTACTCTGTACTTCCTCGATTGTGGTAATACCAGATAATATCTTTGAAACACCGTCTTCTACCATCGTAAAGATTCCTTGGTGTAATGATCCATGTTTGATTTCACGCTCTGTTGGATTATTTGCAATAATATCAGCAACTTTGTCATCCACTAAAATCGCCTCGTATAATCCGATTCGTCCTTTGTATCCGATATTGTCACATTTTGGACATCCGACTGGTTTAAACATCTTGAATTCGCTTGTAGCCGTAACGCCCATATAACTAAAGTCTTTTCCTGTCTCTTCTCCATTTTTAACAATAGCTCGAAGCAACTTTTCTTCGTCAGCGGTTGGCGTATATTCTGCCTTACAATCCTTACATAAACGACGAATCAGACGCTGTGCCATGGCAACGGTCAACGCATCTGGTAAAATTTTTGGATTCACGCCAAGCTCGATTAAACGCGGAATAGCACCAGCAGCATTGTTGGTGTGGAGTGTTGAAAGCACAAGGTGACCAGTAAGGGACGCATTAATAGCAGTACTTGCGGTTTCCTTGTCACGAATTTCACCTACCATGATTACATCCGGATCCTGACGCAGTGCTGCACGCAAACCTGAACTAAAATCATATCCTTTATCGTGATCTACCTGTGTTTGTGTCACACCTGGCAAGTGATACTCGATCGGATCTTCGATCGTTAGGATTTTAATTTCTGGTGTATAGATTCTTTTTAGGAATGAATACAAGGCAGTCGTTTTTCCGGATCCGGTCGGACCAGTGGTTAGCAACATTCCGTTTGGTTTATCAATTTCTATTTGCAATACATCAAAGAGTTTCTTTTGAATTCCCATTTGTTCCAATTCCACAGTCAATCCTTCTGGGTTCAAAATACGCATTACAATTGATTCACCGTAGGGACCTGGAATTAATGATGTACGAATTTCAATCTCCGTACCTTTATACATAATGGTAAAACGACCATCCTGCGCGGTTGCGGTACTCGTCAATTTCATTTCTGAAAGAAGTTTAATACGCGAGTTAATACTTTTATAAATCTCCAGTGGAAATTCTACAATATCTTGAAGCACCCCATCCTGACGAAAACGCAAACGAGAAAAATTCTCGGCAGCTTCGATATGAACGTCGGAAGATTTCGTTCCAATAGCTGCACCGAAAATAATTTCCATTAACTTGGAAACTTTATGAGCATCTGATGAACCAATCATCGCCATAAACATATCTTTGATATCACTATTGGAATGAACTTGTTTTGCTAGTTGTTGTAAACCTTCATCAGTAATATCAAGCAGTCCACCGCGAGTTCGAAGCGATCCACTGACATCAGCATAACGCGCCCACGCTTTTTCCAAACTTCGCATAGACACTAAATACAGGTGAACAATAAAACCTTTAGTTTCCAAGTTATCAATCTGTTCGATCGCACCTACATCTGTTGGTGATTGCACGGCAATACTTAATTTTTTACCAACCATTCCAAAACAAGCTATTTTTGCAGAGCGTGAAATTTCTTCTGAAATCAATAACAGACCGTCAGTGTTAATTCCAATTCCAGATAAATCAACATAGCCGATACCATATGTATCAGCCAACGCTTTTACCGCCGCCTCTTCTTGATGAGCATGAATTTCCGCAAGTTTTTTATTCTGTTCTTCATCGTGGAATACCGCCATATTAATAAAAGTATATCATATGATGTTTAAATCCCCTCCTAGTTTAGGAACTGAACGCTTGATTTTGAGGTTTGTACTGTCATTCCCGCGAAGGCGGGAATCCATTAGGGCTCTACGAAAACGAAAGATCTTTCCATTCGGGATTTCTTTCTTGAATTAATCTAATTTTCCATAATCGATTCCATTTCTTTAATTTCTTCTCATATTTAATAGCAGCTTCTATACTATTCGTCATTTCATACTAAACCAATAAGTGTAATCCGTATTTATATGTAAATCCTTTATTGATTCCTTGTTTGTGTTCCACAACTCTTCGTTCAAGATTATTAGTTACCCCGACATAAAGTGTTCCATATTGTTCATTAGTCATAATATAAACAAAATACATGACATTAATTATATCAGAGATTATTTTACTGATCATGGATTCCCGCCTTCGCGGGAATGACAACAGAATTGAAAAACCTTTCCCGAAGGAAAGGTTTTTCAATTCTGTGCTTAATTGGTTGCAAGGCAAGCCTCATAAGCATTCAAACACAGAAATCTCAAAGACATCTTTTCTGCCCACGAGGGAGCTGAAATTGAAGAAAGGAGAAAGGAGAAATCCAGAAGTCGTCCGTTCAAGCAGACGCACCAGACATTCCTACCCGCAAACCCCAGGAAGACCGCGAGATCCCGATCCCTTTGAGATTTCTATGTTCAAAACTATTATGTAGTTTTATGATTGAAGCATATCATACTAATTATAATATGTCAAGTGCTTCACACTTATCTAACTTTTTAATTACATTGGTTTGCAATTAAAAATCCAGCAAGACTTAGACTATAACGCGGTTATGAAAATTGCGCAAGCACAAAATATGTGGTTTTTCACCAAGTTATCCACAGGCTTTTTCCACATGCTAAATGAGCAATATACCTTTATTTATAAGGATATCTTCCTTATTTTCATGTTTTAAATCTGTATTACTGAAAAAAGAGACTTGTATGATATAATGGATTTTATATGAAATCTTCTGAAAAAATCGAGCGTTCCTTGGACGCAAATCTACGTCCAAATAGCTGGGATGAATACATTGGACAGACCACCATCAAACAAAACCTTCATATTCTGATAAACGCTGCTGAAAACCGTGCACAAGTTGCTGAACATATTCTGTTTTACGGTCCACCAGGACTCGGTAAAACAACTCTTGCCCATTTAATTGCAAATGAAACAGGTCGTGCTATGAAAATTACGTCAGGCCCAGCCATTGAAAAGGTTGGAGACCTTGCAAGTATTCTTACCAACATTCAACCAGGTGACATTGTGTTCATCGACGAGATCCATCGCTTGAATAAAATGATCGAGGAAGTCCTCTACCCTGCTATGGAATCTGGCGTACTTGATATTATTATCGGAAAAGGACCAAGCGCACGAACATTACAGTTGGAACTTCCACCATTCACATTGATTGCAGCAACAACGCGGCCCTCATTGATTTCTTCACCATTGCGTTCACGATTTTCAGGTGGAACATTTAAGCTTGAGTTTTATGATGATGCTGAAATGACAGAAATTGTGCGCCGCAGTGCAAAACGATTAAATATTATCATCGATGATGAGGCACTTGGTATGATTGCCCGCCGCAGTCGAAAGACTCCGCGTACGGCAAACTACTTCCTGAAACGAGTACGCGATTATGCGCAGATCAAGGAAATCGAGCATATAGATGTAGAAACTGTAGAGTCTGCCCTTGATATGATTGGCGTTGATTCATTAGGACTATCACCATCCGATCGATTATTATTGAAAACTCTTGTCGAGAAATTCAATGGTGGTCCTGTTGGCGTGAAAACACTTTCTGCTGCAACAGGCGAAGAAGAAGATACTATTGAGGAAGTAATTGAACCATACCTAATTCAGACAGGATTACTTGAAAAGACTCCACGTGGACGATGCGCTACTGAAAAAGCGTATGACCATTTAGGTGTTGCATATTTAGGGAAATAAAAACATCAAACATGATATACTTTTCTATATGAAAATGAAGACTTTCTATATCTTAGGAATACTGTTTACGTGTCTTGGATATCTTTCCTTATCTTTTATTGCTGGTCAAATGCTAATTTTATTTCAGATTGTTTTTTTATCTGGCCTTGCCTTTTTGTTGGTTGCAGTACTATTATCAATTACTAACCTTATACAGACAAAAAGATATAAGACTCTTCTGTTAATAATCTTTGGCGTTATTTTAGTGTATGTTGTATTGGAAGTTCCTATAATAACTCGTCACTATAATTCTCAGGTTGTTTGTGTCACTTTCCCATGTGGCGGAGATGGTGAAACAGAAGAAAAGATAACTATTAAAAATCTGCTAGTAGAAAAGTTGAGCTCCAAGCGATATTAATTGAGATTACAAAAAACCGCTATTCGTATTCAGCGGTTTTTTTCTCGAGTATCGCATTCACTGTAATATCTAATAGTTTAGATAAATGTTCTGCGGTGATATTATCTCCTGCTTCAAATTCATAAAACATACCAGTGCTTGATGAATCTTCTGTAAAAGGATATGTAAGCAACACCATATCATTTGGATGTCCCTCATTAAAATTTAATACTTTCTCAGAAGTTGTGGCATCATCGGGGTCAGGAAATTCATAATAACTTTTTCCAGTATCTAAATCAGTAAATAACTGTCTATGCCCAAATTCAAAATCTTCAACTCTTAGAACTTCTAAGCCATAATTAGATGATAAAGTTTTCTTTGGAAGAGACTCTTTTAGTTTTTTAACCTGATCTAGGAGGCTCCGCTTTTCTTCCATAGCCTGTACTAATGGATCCTTCTTAACGACCTTACTTTTAATTGTTTCAAATATGCTTGTCATGAAGTAAGTATACTATGTAGGTAAGAAAAAGCAAAAAACCACCCTTTCGGATGATTTTTTGTAAGAAATTATCTTTTGCGTTTAACACGAGCCTTTTTCTTCTCTTCTTCTTTTTTCATTGGGAAGCCCAAATATTCAAAGAAAGCGAGAGCTTCAGGTCGAGTTTTAGCAGTTGTTACGATTGTGATAGCAAGACCAAAAACGTGTACGATTTCCTCGTCACCAGTTTCAGGGAAGATTGTGTGTTCCTTGATACCGATTGTCATATTACCCAATGCATTTGCTGATGATCGGGCAATACCTCGGAAGTCCTTTGTTCGTGGCAGTGCAATATTCACAAGCTTGTCCAAAAATTCGTTCATACGAGTTCCGCGCAATGTCACCACAACTCCTACTGGATCTCCAGCACGAATTTTAAATGATGCAATTGACTGCTTTGCTCCTTTGACTGATGGTTTTTGTCCAGTAATTTTTAGAAGTCGGTCTGAAACGAACGTATTTTTATTACGATCTTTTTTCATTCCTGATCCTGTTCCTACTGATACAATTACCTTTTGAATTTTTGGTGCTGACATTGCATTTTTGTAACCAAACTGGTCCTTTAATGCAGCGTATGCTCCGATTTGTTTTTGTTTCATTGATTCCATAAGTTGATGTTAATTATTCACGAATGAATAATTATTGGTTAGGCAATATCCTTTCCGCTTTTTTTGGCAACGCGAACTTTTTTCGCGCCGTCTTTGCGGGTTCCAACTCGAGTCGCTTTTCCTGATGACGGATCAATCAGGGCAACATTAGAGATGTGAACTGGAAAAGCTGTTTCGACCAACGTATGTTTCTCGCCGCGCAATTTCGCTTTGATAACTTTTTTATGAATATTGATTCCAGCAACAATTACCTTGTTGATGTCTTTCAATACTTTTTCTACGGTACCTTTGGCACCCTTGTTTGATCCTGTAAGAATCAATACATTGTCTCCTTTTTTAATCATAATAGTTGTTTGATTAGAGAACTTCAGGAGCTAAGGATACAATTTTTTGATATCCGAGCTCTCCGATTTCCCGTGGAATAGGACCAAAGATACGACCTCCTTTCGGTTCTTTTGTCTTCTTATCGAGAATAACAACAGCGTTGTCATCGAATCGAATATAAGAACCATCTTTTCGACGTGTTACCGTCTTTTGTCGAACGACAACAGCGCGGTGCACATCTTTTTTCTTCACTGATTTTCGAGGTTCTGCAGATTTAACTGACAGAACTACGATATCACCAACGAACGCATAGCGACGGTGTGAGCCTCCAAGAATCTTGAAGACACGCGCCTTTTTTGCTCCTGTGTTGTCAGCGATTGTTACGTTTGTTCCAACTTGAATCATATAGGTTAAGCGGTTGTCACCACTTCAAAGTTTTTATCCTTTGAGAGAGGGCGACATTCGCGAATAGTTACCGCATCACCGACTTTGAGCGAGTTGCTTTCGTCATGGGCTTTGTATTTTTTTGAAAACTTCTGGTACTTCTGGTACTTAGGATGTTTTACAAAACGCTGCACCAAGACGACAACAGTTTTATCCATTTTGTCTGAAACGACTGTCCCTTGTAGGGTTTTTCCATTGATTGTTTTCATAATATTCGATGTGATTACATGTCGTCTCGACTAATAGTACGGGTAGTCACAGGCAATTTGCAGCTAGCTTTTCGCAAAGCTTCGCGCGCAACAGCCTCTGATACTCCGTCGACTTCAAAGATGATTCGACCTGGTTCTACCTCGAAACAATACGACTGAAGATCTCCCTTACCCTTACCCATACCTACCTCTGCAGGTTTTCCGGTAATAGGTCGGTCAGGAAAGATTCGAATCCAGTAACGTCCTGTTTTTCCGAGTGTACGTGACACCACTTTTCGTGCTGCCTCGATTTGATTTGAAAAGACTCGTGACCCAGTTAATGAACGCAGACCATATGATCCAAATTGCAACTTGGTTCCCCGTGTTGCAACTTTTTTGCTCAAATCCTTTCGGTCAGTTTGCCATTTTCGATGTTTTACTTTTTTAGGAAATAACATACATGTTTAACAGAAAGATCTGCGTCATTAATTTTTTGAAGGGACGATGTTTTCAAGTGTATCTCCTTTATAGATCCACACTTTGATTCCAACTCCTCCATAAGTCATTCGTGCTGTGTCCGTAGCGTAATCGATGTCTCCACGCATAAACTGCAATGGAATTCCACCTAATTTTATTTCTTCGCGTCGGGCCATATCAGCACCACCTAGTCGACCTGATAATACAATTTTTCCTCCTTTAACTCCGCGAGCAGCCATGATTTTCTCGATGGTTTGCTTTAACACGCGTCGGAATGGAAGACGTTTTTCGAGCTGTTCCGCAATACTGTAAGCAACAATTGCTGCATCAGCATCAGGGTTTCGCACTTCAACGATATCAATATGCAATGCCTCAGTAATGACAATCTTGTGTCGTTTTAGGAATTTGATGATGTCTTTTTTCAAGACTTCAACACCTTCTCCTGAACGTCCGATTACCATACCCGGACGAGCTGTTGCAATAATGATTTTGATGTTCTTTGAATTTCGCTCGAATTCAACACCTGACAAATAACTTGTTCGCAATTTTTTCTCCAAGTATTCTCGGATTAAAATGTCTGCTCGCAATGTGTCTCGGTATTCAGATCCTGAACGGAACCATCGTGATTTCCACCCACGGATGAGTGGTAAACGATGTGCATATGGATGTACAATTTTTGACATAAATTATGAAGTCTTCTTTGAACGAGATTTCTTAATTGGTGCTCCTTGTGAAAGAACCAATGTAACAATACTTGTTCGTTTATTAATGCGATGAGCTCGACCACGAGATACTGGACGGATACGTTTCAAGGTTGGACCCTTGGTCACTGAAACGGCTGATACAAATAATGCATCGTTCGCTCCTACCTTGAAATTGTGCTGTGCGTTAGCAACAGCTGAGTGCAATAATGTATGAAACATTCCCGTTGCGCGCTTTGTAAGGAAGGTCAAAATATTTTCTGCCTCTGCGACTGACTTTCCACGGATTGCATCCGCAACAAGGCGAACTTTACGTGGTGACTGTCGATAGTTTTTTAAATAGGCTTTCATAATTATTTCTTCTTAGCACCAGGCTTTGCAGCTGATGAAGCACTAGCGGATTTTGCAGCTGCGATTTCAGCTTGCTTTTTCTTTTGATCGAGTTCCTTCTGCATCTTACCTCCGTGACGGTGGAAAGTCTTTGTAGGAGAGAATTCTCCTAATCGGTGACCAACCATATCCTCAGAAACAAGAACTTCGGTATGTTTTTTGCCGTTGTGAACGCCAAAGGTAAATCCGATCATTTCCGGAGAAATCATGGACGCGCGAGCCCACGTTTTAATAACCCCTGTTTCCAGTGGTTTTTTACCTTCGATTTTCTTCAGCAATTTTACATCGATATACGGTCCCTTGTAGACAGATCGTGACATATAAATGTTGTTTGTGAATTAAACACTCCACCTAATCATATAGATTAGACGAAGGTAGCCTTGAACGTATTCAGTTCAACTCCTTTAAAATGATTAAAGGGCGTGAAGATGATTCAAAATCAGCGTGAGAGTGCTTCATTTTTGTCATTTCTTCGGGCTGATAATAATAATATTATCTGCCTCAGGGGATGAGGAGACAA
>CAYQCC010000006.1:0-46003 GCA_964415895.1 uncultured Candidatus Saccharibacteria bacterium
CTTGAAAAATTGTTTTCCGTGATGAGTAATAATCATATGGATGCATTATAGCATACCGATTAATTTTGGGTATTTTAAAATGACATTGACATATCAGATTTAAATGATATTGTAATGTTAGCAAAATAAAATAAAGATGAAAGTTACAGACAAAATTCTCACGCTTAATGTGGCACTGATATATACCGCTCATTTAAAGGCAGCTGCATCGCTCATCAAAAGTGCGATCTATAAAAAATGGCCTCAAGCATTTAAGCTTGGAATATCAGTTGACGTTCAGATAGAGACAATTGGCGGATTCGATCCAAAATCAAAAAAAATTCAAGATACTTCCTTCATTTGTAACGACGAATCAGATTATATAATCATTTGGTCTAAGCAACTTTTCACCAAGAGAAAGAAAAAGGCAAGACGAGTCATTCTCTGTTTCAAAGATTTAGGAATAAACGGCACTATTAAACTACAATTCTGTGATGATAATAGCGAAGTACGATTTAAATCTTCCATCGAACAGATAAAGCTAATAAAGGACGATTTTATTTTTGATATCATGGACTGGATTAACAGCCTTGAACTACCACTGAACACCACGTATTAAATCTATCTATTAATTAGATTTGCTGGGCGCAACAATGCGCCCAGTTTTTTATAACTCTCTTTCGGCTTCGATGAATTCGTCCAAATATCCATCTTCTAATACTTTCTCTACATTTCCAGTTTCAAATCCTGTCCGATGATCTTTAATCAATTTATAAGGATGCAGTGTATAACTACGAATCTGGCTTCCCCATTCATTGTCCGTCGTAGCTGAAATTGCCATACCACGTTCGTGTAATCGTTCTTGTTCATCTTTTAGTTTCCAAACTTTTGCCTGCAATAATTTTAATGCCTCGTCACGATTAGCTTCCTGTGACCGTTGAGTTGTTGCATGAACAGACAACCCGGTTGGAACATGAGTCATCCGTACTGCTGTTTCGCGCTTGTTAACGTTTTGTCCGCCTGCACCACCACTACGTGCAAAACTAGTTTCAAGTTCTGATTCTGGAATTTCGAAATCCGCCTTATCAAATTTCGGCAAGACTTCCACCATAGAAAAACTAGTGTTTCGCTTTCCTTTTGCATTAAATGGACTCATGCGTACCAACCGATGAACACCTGATTCATTTTTTAGTTTTCCATACACATTTTTTCCGTGAACTTCGATTGTTACACTGCGATACCCACCAAGACTATTTTCATTAGCATCCAGTATCACATACGTAAAGTTCTGACTTTCAATGTATTTTTTATACATATTCAACAGCATCGCAGAAAAATCCTCGGCATCATCGCCGCCTGCGCCCGTAAAGATCGATAGCACTGCGTCACCTTTGTCATATTTTCCAGCACCTTCAAGTTTACTTTTCAATTCTTCAATTTCTTTTAGAATTCCTTGGGCTCGGTCTTTGTCAATCCAAAAATCAGCCGCATACATGGACTGTTCAAGTTCGCCAATTTTTGATTGGAGTTCGTCTTTATTCATTACTGTTGAGTATACAGAAAACTGAGTATAAAAAAAGAGTCACGCAATATAATGAATGACTCTTTTTTATGAAAATGGTTTTTTGTTTTAGACTTCAACAAGTACTTCAACCTGCTTTGTTTTTCTTCCCAATCGTAATGCGTCAACAAACGAGCAAAGATCCCAATGCATTGGTAGTGACATTACATAATCGTTAAACTCTGTATCGTCAAATTTTGTTCCTTCGAACGGTTCTGTATTAAAAATATCCAATAAGGTTTCCAGCTTTCTTGGCTGTTCACCAGCTTGTAAACAATCTAAAATACCGTCGATTTGTCCTGTTGCCAAGATGCGTCTTGCATCTATCGCAGGTGCAGAAATAATAATGTATTCGTAGCATTCTAATTCATACAAATTATGAAGCAATTCATGAATCTTATCATTGAACATGTAGCATGCTGGCTTACTGTTTAAAAATAAAATATTTTTTGGCTTCTTGTCTGATTTTAGCGTGCCAGATACTTGATACACTCTATTTACAGCAAAATAATCTTTTGCTTTGTTGGCTTGGATTTTTTCTTTCAAAGAAAGTGTTTCGTTCCTGAAAATTTGTTCCAGGTTATCATTTGCAGAAATACTCAGAATAGTCATATCATGACTTGTTACTGAATTTTCAATACTTGCACATGTCTTTCTATAGTCACGTGAAAGCGTAAATGTTGACATCAGGTCGAACCTGTCTTCGTCAGAAAGTACAATGTTCTCTATTTTTTCACCTAATAGGAACGTTTTGAAAATAAAGCTTAGCCTTGGATTTTGAAACAATCTTGTGGCTGCCGCTTTTAAGGCTTCTACGTAATTTAAATCGATTTCTAACATTGGATTGATTTTTGATTTTTAGAGAATATAATGTTCAATCAAATAATAGCACATTTAGCGCTTTTGTAAATAGACGATCCAGTAATTGCGTTTGTATGATTGATTACCCCATTTCTGATATCCAGATGTTTTTTCGATGTTTAATATAGTATAATCCGCTGAATAATCTGCTTCCAAGTCCGCTTTTGAAAATACTCGCTCAATCATTTCGGTTGCTGGCAATATATAAGTATTTGGCTCATTACCTGGAAACTCTTTTATTAAATTCTTTGCATTCGTATCGCCTTCCAATGCTAATGTGCGCAGGAAAACATATCCGCCAGGTTTGAGCACGCGGGAAATTTCTTTCAGAAATTTCCCGCGTTCGTTCGCGTTCAGAGCATGCGAACTTGTCGCATCAATAACCAAATCAATTGATTCGTCGCTAATATCAAATGTGTCTCCGATAGATCTTACATGGTACTGAATTGGTAAACCCTCTTTTGATTCTTTTGCTTGATTGATAGCCGTTTGCGAAATATCATATCCGATTCCAGATGCGCAAAAATTCTCTACCAGATACTTCACATGTTTTCCGTTTCCACATCCGGCATCAAATACAACAAAATCAGTCATATCGACTTTTTGCTTTCTACGTAACCATTTTGTAAATTCGCGCACAGCATTAATTGGCTCAGTTCCAAGCGTTATAAACTGCGGATTGCGATATTCAGATTCCCATGGATTCATGGCTTGGTTATACCTCATTTTGGATAAATTGCCAAAATAGTCTATACTTTTACTATGAACCCTATAACGATATCCGTTCTGATTCCTGCATTCAACGAGGAAGATTATATTGCAGCATGTCTGGCGCCATTGGTAGACATGCAAAAAAAATACAGAGATCAAGACGTCATTATTGAGATTATTGTGTGTGATAATAACAGTACTGATAAAACTGCACAGATTGTCAGCAGTTTTTCACCGTATGTAATCCTGATTCACGAAACAAAGAAAGGTCCTGCTGCTGCACGACAAGCCGCTTTTCTAAAATCAACTGGCGACATCATTGCAACCATGGACGCAGACTGCGTTCCAAATCCAGACTGGATCGAAAGAGCCTTGAATGACTTTGAAAATCCAAACGTTGTTTCTGTTGCAGGGCTCTGTGAATTTTCAAACGATTATTCATCAGCTTGGGCAGTGACTGGCGCACAGAAATATCTGTTCCCTACGCTTCATTACCTAACAACAAAGTTCCTCAATAAAGGCGGCATGATGTTAGCCGGAAATGCATGGTTCATGCGTGGAATTCTGGAAAAGATTGGTGGATTTGATACCAGCTATGAATTCCATGGTGACGATGCCAGCACAACCATTGCTATTTCAAAAGCAAAAGATAAAAATGATGTCATGCTGTATGATCCAAAACTGATTGTTCAGACATCATCCAGACGATATAAAACCACCGGTTACTGGAAAACAATGTTTGATTACATCATGAATCACATCTGGGTAAAACTATTTAAAAAGAACTATAATTAACAATCGTTTTTACCAAATACAATAAAATTACATTTTTGACAAGGAAGCTCTTTTCCTATATAGTGATGTAAATATTTCAACTTAAACATGCCACTCCAAAGTGCATGTTTTTGTTATAAACACGCGCACTTTGTCAAAATAATAAATAAATTTTTAACCTAAACAAAATTAAATAATCATCACTAAAATTAAACCTATGAAAAAACATTACTTAAACAAAAAGAAATTAATTACAAATCAAAAAAAATTAAACATCATGAAAAAGAAATTACTAATTGTAGTCTCGATCATTTTTATAATGATGACTATACAAAACAAACTTTACGGGCAAAATGGCATTAACACATTAACAGTAAATCCAGCAGCCGCAATTCAAATTGATTCAAGAAGTGGAGCAAGTCAAGGTATTTTAATACCGAGCGTTGCCTTAACAGCAACAAATGCTGCTTCACCAATTGTTTTACCGCCAACATCGTTATTGGTTTACAACACTGCAACAGCAGGAAGCATACCAAACGTTGTCTTTCCTGGTTATTACTACAACGCTGGAACAAGTATTGCTCCAAATTGGGTAAGACTAACTTCCAACGGATGGTCATTAACTGGGAATGGCTCAACTACCGCTTCAACAAGCGCAATCGGAAGCACGGTTAATAACAATTTTATCGGAACAACAGATGGAAATCATTTTGTATTCGCGACTAATAATCTTGAACGGATGAGAATAACATCTGCTGGAAACGTAGGAATTGGAACAATCACACCAACAAGTACAGCACTGCTAACAATCAACCCAACTACTAACGCATTACGTAATGGAATTGATATGAATTTATCTGGCATGACCTCCAGTGCAAATGGTATTAACATTACAACAGGAACATCGGCGGCTAACGGCATAACTGTTACTCATTCATCAAGCTCAACTAGTACAAGCTTGTATGGTATTGGTAGCGTATTAAGTTCTACTAATATTGTATCTGGTTATGCAGGTTACAGAAGTGGCTCAGGAAAGTCGTATGGTATTTTTGGAGTTAATGGCACTATTGGTTCATATATTCCAGGCGCAACAAATGTCGACACATGGGCTGCTTTTCTAAAAGGTAGAACATTGATTTCTGGCGACGACCCTTCAGGAACCACAGTAAACGCAGTAAGTGATTTAGATGTAAGAAATACAACTTCCGGCGCAACAAATCCAGCAACTTTATCATTGCGACAAACAACAGCACTTCCAGCAAGTGGCAATGTTTTAGCAAACCTCGACTTTGGTGATAATTATATTGCTGGAGCACAAGCAAGAATCCAAGTAATTCGTCCATTTGCTGCTAGCAGTACCACAGATTTGCCTACATCTTTTTCTTTATTTACAAACACGGACGCAAGCGCAACCTTAAAAGAGCGTATGCGCATAGGATCATCTACTCCTAATAATGTTGCGGAGGTATGGGTCAACCAAGTCTCGCCTTATGTTGGAGATGTTTTTATAAGCCGTTCAGATTTAAATGGAGATTTTGGAGTAAATGGGTATAACATGGGAACAACTTCAATGACATTAGGTGGTGGTGTATATGGCGAAGCAGCCGCAGCATCAACTATCGGTGTTTGGGGAGCAAACGCAAACACAACCTCAACAGCTGTTGCTGGTAGTTCTGGTTCATCAACCACATCTACTCTTGTAGCAGGTTCTGGAGGTGCTTTCAAAGGCCTTCTTACTGGTGTTTATGCTTACAATACATCGTTGGGCATTTCGGAGGCGATTTACTCTAATAACGGTGGTTCGATCTGTCGATTTAATCACTGGAACGGCACAACACAATACAAAGCATTAAGTACTGGAGCTATGTCAGTTTCCTGTTCAGTTCCTGATGATAATGGAGATTACAAGGTTTTACATTGCCCAGAAACACCAGAGTTTTATTTTATGGATTATGGTGAAGGAAAATTGGTTAATGGTGTAGCTCATATAACATTAGATCCGATACTTGCTAAAAATGTCACTATAAATGATAAACATCCTTTACGAGTGTATATTCAATTAGAAGGCGACTGTAACGGCGTGTATGTTACTAACAAAACAGCAATGGGATTCGATGTCGTTGAATTACAACACGGCACTTCAAATTCTCCATTTCAATGGAACGTTGTTTGTAATGTAGCAGACGTTGTATTACCAAGTGGTAAGATTGCAAAAAATGCAGACCTACGATTTGAACCAGCACCAAAAGACTTGCCTGTAAATGAAATCGTTAAAAAAGCAAAAATTACTTACTAATGTGCAGCTCACTCAAAAATTCATTTTTCGCGGGAATTATATTTCTGTGCTTAATGAGCCTTAGTCCATCATTATTTTCACAAACACCTGTGCTTTATATAGGAACAGGTGGCACACTCTATATCGGATCTGGAGGATTCGTATATGAAGGCG
Source organism: uncultured Candidatus Saccharibacteria bacterium (assembly GCA_964415895.1). GTDB lineage: Bacteria > Patescibacteriota > Minisyncoccia > Phycocordibacterales > UBA1006 > CALMMZ01. The sequence goes on from CAYQCC010000006.1 coordinate 6,336, forward strand.
GTGATGTGATCGTTGATGGCATAGGTAGGAACGAAGACAGCTTATTACTTACAGGCAATCTTTCATGTGATACGTTTACATCGATAGGTTGCGAGATTTTTATAGGCTCGGGAAACCAAGCCATATTAACTACTATCAAGGACTTGAACGGCTTAGGTCATTTCGTAAAACAAAATGGCGGGAATATTACTTTGAACGGCGACGTTGATTGTGATTCCCTCTCTTTTCAAACTGATGGAAGAATCATTGTTACAGACACGTTAAAGATAAAAGATGCTGCGGCAACAGCCATAAAAGGTTACGGGTCATTGCGCTATGTAGACGTTGATGATAATACAGGGGTTCTCTCTCGTAAAACATCAACCATCAATATAGTTTATGTATGGCCTATGGGAAATTCTTTAGCAGGTTACAAACGCTTTGACATAACGCTTTCGAGTTTAGGCTCAAGCGGTACATCATTTGTAAATGGAAAACTGAAAAACGGTTCGCCAGGATCTGTTACGTATAACAAATTCTATCCAACTGGTTTTTCAGGAAACTATCCAGGTATGCCCTGCACAGCAGGAACGAACGCCCAATGGGTCTCGTTCACCTGCACTACACCTAACTATTACAATTTTACAGGTCCAAGCGATTTTGTAAGCATTGTAACAGCATGGTCACCATCGTGTGATCCAGGTGGTGCAGGACCACAACGTGTAGCAATATCACCTGCTGGATCTGGTTTTTGGGACAATTATATTGATAGTATTGTTGGAACACTTACAACCGAGCTGTGTGAAAACAGCTACTGGCTGGGTGGTGTTGCAACATCAATCAACGGCGGACATTATTTAGGATTTGGAGATTTCGCAATCATTGGTGGCTACGGCACACCATTGCCTGTGGAACTGACAACGTTTACTGCAACCGCTATTGATGAGTATCAATATATCCAATTAAACTGGACAACGGCAAGTGAATTAAATTGCGATCATTACATTCTACAAAGAAGTACTGATGCAAGGAATTGGCAAACCATTACAACGATTAACGGAAACGGTACAACAAATGTAACGCAGGGTTATCAGTATAATGACTATGATGTTGTAGCTGGAGTTAAATATTATTATCAAATCATTCAGATTGATTATGATGGAACACCACACTTCAACAATTACATCTCATGTCAACTAAAAGCTGGAAGCAGTATCATTGTGAAAAATGTTCAACCAAATCCTGGGAACGGCGACCAATGGTTACCTGTGTATTTGCCCAAAGAACAACCAATTACTATTTCATGCGTAAATGTCATTGGACAAGAAGCATGGAATAAAAAGGTCAACGGAATCTCCGGCGATCAAAATATACAGTTAGATAACGTATCATTACCAAAAGGTTTGTATCTATTACAAATACAAATTGGTGATAAATATTTTATCAAAAAGTTTGAAAAACAATAAATAAAAATATTATATCAACTTGATATAATTCAAACGGCAGTATTTATACTGCCGTTTTTTGTACTTGAAAAAGAATGACATTTGCTGTAATCTCAAAGTTCAGCCGATGTAGCTCAGTTGGTAGAGCATTTCACTCGTAACGAAAAGGTCGGCAGTCCGATTCTGCCCATCGGCTCATAATGTAAGATAACAAAAAACCGCGTAATGCGGTTTTTTGTTATTCACCAACCTCAGCAGTAGCTGCATTGTTAGTTTTAATTTGCTGTAATTTAGCAGTTAATTGATCTTCTTGTGTCTGTGCGGAAGCCAATAGTTCTTTGGTTTTCTGAATATTCAATTTAATATCTCGAATTGAAATCTGAATAGTTTTAAGTCGTTTTGGTGTTCCACCTAGATCGGTATGTTCATCAACGTCTGCTGATGATTGTACACTTCCAATTTGGAAATTACTTACTAGTCCAAGCTTTGCTTCTAGATTATAAATATTAACTGTAATTTTATGGAATTCTTTAGAAAGCTCAGGATTTTTCTCGATATCTTTCACTGGCATAGCGTGCTGTGTAAGAAATGTACCAAGCGCCTCTACTGCTGCTGGATACTCGACAGTTTCTCCTAAATTCTTCTTTGTCTCTCGATCTTTATTTTCCAAGACATTCTTGATAGTTGTAATAACTTTGTTTGCTTCAACGCTATAATGAAGTTCAGCAGATTCTAATTGCTGTTGCAATGAGATTTGTTGTTTTTCAAGCTTTTGAATACTATCATCAAACATACTAATATCTTCTTCAAGATCTAGCGTGTAATCTTTTGCAATTGTTTCTGTGTTTACAGGATTTACTGTATCTGCTTTTGGAGCTTCTTTAGAAAAGCCTGCAACAGAAGAAACCATCATTGCGCCTACAAGAAGATTATCTTTCGCTATTTTTTTGATTTTTTCGAATTTTCCCATCATATAGTTTGTTGTTAAATAAATTTAATATTATTAATGACCTTTAGTATATCACAATTTACATTTTGCAAGATACTCTAATAATACTATTATATCATATATATATTATTATGTCAATACACCCTAAAAACCCTTAATTTAAGCTCATTTTTGAGCTGTTGGGCAGGATTGAACTGCCGACCTCGTCCTTACCATGGACGTGCTCTACCAACTGAGCTACAACAGCGAAATCAACCAGGAAGGTAGAGGGTAATGTTGGCACCGATTCGCTTGGTGCCACTTTTTCGAAGACTACCGTTATCCTTCCTGGCGCTAACCTATTCGATTTTTTTACATCGAACCAGGTACGACTATACCCTATTTAATTGCTTTTTTCAACTTCAGTTTTTTTATTTGTGCATGTCGAAAACAATCTGCTGTATGGTCATTCACCAAACCGCATGCTTGCATATATGCATAAACGATTGTTGATCCTAGAAATTTAAAACCTCGCTTTTTTAAATCTTTTGCAAGCGCATCAGATACCGCGGTCTTTGATTCTATTTGCTGCAACGCTTTAACATTATTATTGATTGGCTTATTTGCTACAAATTTCCACAGATAATTGGAGAAACTCCCAAATTCTTTTTGTACTTCCATAAATAGCTTTGCGTTTCCCACGGTTGCCGCCACTTTTGGCCGATGACGAATAATTCGAGGGTCAAGTGAAATAATATCAATCTTTTTCTCGGTAAATGCAGCAACTTTTTTGTAGTCAAAATCTGCAAAGAGCTTTCTATAGCCCTCGCGTTTTTGTAAGATAATCCACCACGACAGTCCAGCTTGGGCACTTTCCAAGACAAGGAATTCAAACAAGATTTTATCATCATATACAGGAACACCCCATTCCCTATCATGATATTCTTCGTAGAGCGGTTTTCCAACACACCAGGAACATCGATGAACCTGCTTATTCGATAATTTTTTCATAGTGAAATTGTATCATGGTTTTCTTGAAATTTTACCGGAAATATGTATAATCATTGTGTTCAAGTAAAACATTTGTCGGGGTAGCTCAGTTGGTAAGAGCGTAGCATTCATAACGCTAAGGTCGTGGGTTCAACTCCCACCCTCGACACACGGCAAGGCAAGTTCCTGTGCACGTTGAAAAAAAGTCAAAGTATGTTAGTATAGCCTTTATGCAGTGGTAGCTCAGCTGGTTAGAGCATCCGCCTGTCACGCGGAAGGTCGAGGGTTCAAGTCCCTTTCACTGCGCAATATCAAAAATCACTGATTTCTATCAGTGATTTTTGATATATGAGTAGGGTCAAAGCAAACCAAACTGCTTTGGTTTGCGGAGGGACTTGAAAGCCGGAGTCATGTTTTGCTTTGCAAAACAGACGAGGCGGGGTCGCGACCCGTGCCAGAGCACGGAGTTGTGACCAAGTCCCTTTCACTAAAAAGCCCCTCCAATCCACAAAAAGTTATCCACTTGCGCCCTTTTGGATTATTTGATATAGTGACGATCTGTCCAAAAGACACATAGCGGGATAGAGTAATGGTATCTCGTCAGGCTCATAACCTGAAGACCCCGGTTCGAATCCGGGTCCCGCAACAAGATAAAACAAAAGCACTTCATATGAAGTGCTTTTGTTTTATATAATTCCAGCATTCACAAACACGAATTCAAAGTGTTTTTTTACAATTTGTGCCTCTCGTTCTGATAAGACATAATTTACACCATCATGTGCGATTCTATTTCGGACCAGGTGTGCCTGCCATGCACTTTGCAATGTTGGCATAACGCGCGGGCTGGCATTTTTCAATCGTTCAGCAAGCGTATCGCCTGGGAAATTATACGACTGAACCAATTCATCAAGCATTGCATCAGCCTCGATAATAGCTATACGCCAATCATTAGAATTTGGTGATGCAAACATTTTTTCAATATATTCCCATCGTGGATTTTTTGCATGTTCAGGCGGCGGAATCGGTTTTACAAAATGATCGTTGTATTTTGCCTTATGCAAAACATCAAGGTCGTACATTTTAAGCCGCGTATAAATAATCACACAGAATAATACGAGAAATGCAATGATAACCAATACCCACACAAATGAAAGTGTGTTTGTAAAAAAATGTACAATGTGATCCCAAAAACTAGTACCGCTGACAGAGTTACTATATCCACCATTTGAGCTGCCACCAAAAATACCTACGAAAAAGTCGTATATTTTGTAAAAGAAATATTCAAGATTAAGAAATCGAACCTCAGGCATACTATAGGGAGATTATAGCACACAGAACCTAAAAACAACCCTTTTAGGCTGTTTCTGTGTATTACTTGGCAAAGTCTGCTCCAATAGAAAACAGAACGTCTTCACGGCAATGATTTGCAATAAACTGGATACCAAACGGTAGGCCATTTGAATCAATTCCTGATGGAATCGAGATAGCGGGCATATGGGTCAAGTTCGCATTAATGGTGAAAATATCTGCCAAATACATTGATAATGGATCTGCTTTTTCTCCGAATTTGAAAGCAGTTGTTGGCGCAGTTGGAGTCAAGATTGCATCAACACCTGAATCAAATACTTTCTTGAAATCTCGTTTCAATAATTCACGGACTTTTGTTGCCTTGTTATAAAACGCATCATAATACCCAGCTGACAATACATAGGTTCCAAGCAGAATTCGGCGCCGTGGTTCAGGCCCAAATCCAACATGACGAGTCTTTAGATAGTTTTCAAGCAAGTTTCCACTACGGTCACTGTATCCATATTTAATTCCATCATAACGAGCTAGGTTTGAAGAAACTTCTGCAGGTACAATAATATAGTAAGCGGCAAGCGCTAGATGTACATTTGGTAATTCTACATCACGGATTTCATATCCAACCTTTTTTAGTTGTTCTAATGATTCTTCAAAATTCTTTTTTACTTCTGGTGCAATACCATCCATTTCAAGAAGCTTTCGTGGCACTCCAATCACCTTCTTTATTGGCTCTGTTCTTAACTCTGTTCGTTTTAATTCTGAAATCGATGTTGAGTCCATTGCGTCGTATCCTGCAATTGCTTCGTAGACAATTTGTTCATCACGAATATTTTTTGCAAATGGACCAACTTGGTCAAGTGAACTACCCATGGCAATAATTCCATGTCGAGACACTGATCCATAGGTTGGATACATTCCTACCACACCACAAAATGATGCTGGTTGGCGCACTGATCCACCTGTATCAGTTCCAAGCGTAAATAAACACATATCTGCAGCAACTGCCGCAGCTGACCCACCTGATGAACCTCCTGGAACACGTGTCATATCCAATGGGTTTTTTGTTGGTCCATAATATGACGATTCAGTAGAAGAACCCATAGCTGCATCATCCATATTGGTTCGTCCAATACATACCGCACCTGCTGCGTTTAGCTTTTCAATAACCGTTGAGTTATAACTCGCCATGTGATTTTCAAGCATATGCGAACCTGCACTGGCAACGTGTCCTTGACTCAAGATGTTGTCTTTTATTCCATAAGGAATTCCTGTAAGCAACGTCGCAATTCCTGCATCAATCATTTCTTGGGCTCGATTAATTGAATGTTCAAAATCTGCTCGTTCATCAAAAAATTCTAGAAATGCAAATATGTCCGCATTTTGTTTTTTCGCATTATCAACGTACGCTAAAACCAAGTCAGCAACGGCGACTTCTTTGTTTACAAGCATTGAGTGAGCTTTCTCAATCGTTAAGTTTTTAAGATCGAGTGTCATATTATTGCAAAATTTTTGGTACCTTATAAAATCCATCCTGGGTGTCAGGAGCATTTTCAATTACAAGTTCGTGCTCTATCACATCAGCAGGTTCTGCAACGTCAGCTCGCATCACGTTTTTTGTCACATAATCAGGATTAATATCATCAAGCTGTGCGTCATTGATTTGTGCCACATATGCCAAAATAGGCTCTATTTCAGAACGGAATTTATGGACTTCTTCATCAGTTATTTCAATCCGAGCAAGGTGTGCCAGATTTTTGATTTCGTCATCAGTCATGTCACTATCCTACCATAAAATGAGATTTTGGGAATATTAAAAGCATCTGGTAACAGATGCTTTTTTTACTTAGCTTGAAATACCTGCGCTAATACTTTTCTAATTCTTTTTTTGCAATCATGGTTATGAACAGAGTACGGCAAGCGTACGATAGAAATACGACAACTTTAATTGCGAAAATAAGTTGCCACATATCTTTTACAAACGGCCACATGATAGCGAAAGCAAAAATAATGATAAGTATTAGGGAAAAAGATGCATACGATCCTGTATGAAACAGGAGATTGAAGGCGCTGTTAGGCACATAACTGCTTAGATACGCCTTATGATCAACTGAAGTATACCATTCCCATACTCCTATCTTTTTTTCTCGCTGCTTAAAGAAATAAAACGTAAGCAATGGATCAAGGATAACATTAAATACAACGCTTGTAATCACTGGTATTAGAAGCAAAGCTAGGACTTGATTTTCAAATAAACTTTTCATTATTAATTTTTTATGGTTAAGTAATCGTTATTGCAATTATACTTAATATTTAATTATTGTCAATAATCTCTTCTCGTCCAATATTTCAACTCCAAATTTCACCGCATCATCATATTTGCTCCCTGGATCAGCACCTGCAACAACATAGGTTGTATTTTTTGACACTGAACTTGCAACCTTACCGCCCATGGATTTAATCCGATCTTTTGCAATATCGCGCGACATGGTTTCCAGTGTTCCAGTCAACACAAACGTCTTCCCTACTAATAACTGATTCGTAGTCGATCGTTTAGGCATTTGAATATCAAGGAGACTCACCAGCTCAGAAACAATTCTTCCATGATAATTATTGTTCATATATTCTACAAATGACTCGGCAACAACAGGTCCAATTCCTTCCAAATTTGAAAGATCCGAAACAGTCGCTGATTGTAGATTCTTGAACAAATCGCCCTCTCTTTGTGCAATATGATTGGCGAGAATCTCTGCCGTTTCTTCACCAATATGACGAATGCCTAAGCCAAATAGAAACTTTTGTAGTTGTACCTCTTTTGATTTCTGAATTGATTTCATCAGTTTATCAGACGACAATTCACCAAATCGTTCCCATTCCACAAAGTCTTCTTTTTTTAACTTAAAAATATCGGTCGGATTTTGAACCAAGCCAACTTCAAAGAATCGCTCAAGGACTTTCTGTCCAAGCCCAACAATATTCATTCCCTTTTTAGATACGAAATGAACCAATGTTTCAAAGTGCTTTCCGCCACATTCTGGGTTCGGACAATACCATCCAACAGATGTACCGCTGGTATTCTTTTCCTGAATTACGGCTGTCTTGCAAACAGGACATACTTTTGGAAACTGATATGATTTGGAATTGTTTGGTCGAAGCTCAGTTAAAACTTGAAGTATTTCTGGAATAATATCACCGGCCTTACGAATAATAACTGTATCGCCAATGCGTACATCTAATCTTTTAATTTCATCTGCATTATGTAATGTCGCACGCGAAACAACAGAACCTGCAACAGGCACTGGTTTTAGCACGGCAACAGGTGTCAGTACGCCCGTACGTCCAACCTGGATAATAATATCTTCTACAATGGTTGTTGTCTCCTCGGCTGGAAACTTGTACGCAACACCAAAGCGAGGTGATTTCGCAGTATAACCTAATTGCTTGCAGTATTGTTTATTATTTAACTTAATCACTAGTCCGTCAATTCCATATTGCGTATCATGCCGTTTTTCAATCCATGATTCGTAATAATGTTGAGTATCAGCAAGACTCTTACATAGTTTTCGATCTGTGTTTACATTAAATCCCTGCTTTTTCAAAAAATGCAGTTCTTCCTCGTGTGTTTCAAATGTTTCCAGCGTATCCAGATATTCTAAATCATAAATAAATGTTTGAAGGTTACGAGATGCAACAATATCAGTATCCAATTGCCGCAATGTTCCTGCTGCTAAATTGCGAGGATTCGCATAGATAGGCAAATTATTCTTTTCGCGTTCAGCGTTAATCGTTTTTAGGTCATCCGTTTTTAACCATACTTCACCTACAACAACAATGGGTCGAGTTTCCTTTATAGTGTGTGGAATAGATAAAATGCGCTTTATATTTTCTGTTACATCTTCACCAACTGTTCCATCTCCACGTGTTGCGCCTGTTATCAATATTCCCTCACGATATGTCAGTACAATTTTAAGTCCATCAATCTTTAATTCTGAAATATATTCAAAACTTGGATGAACATCCCAATCTTTTACTAAAATTTTACGGTTGCGTTCGTTCCAGGTCTCCAATTCTTCCATATTAAACACATTGTCAAATGACCACTGCGGAACAGGATGTATTGTTTTTTCGAAACCGTCCAATATTTTCCCACCAATCTTTTTACTTTCTTGGGCATATTCTGAAATACCCAAAACAGCTTCGAGCTCTTGTAATTCACGAAGTAGTGCATCATATGCCTCGTCTGATAGTTCTGGAGCGTCTTCCTGGTGATATTTCTGGCGATGATATTCAACAAGAGCTCTGAGCGAATCAAGCTTTTGCATATCCTGTTTGTTAGGTTTTTTACCAGATTTCATACGTACAGTATACAAAAAATATAGAATATTCCTATCTTGCGGGATTAACCCGACTATTCTGTTCAATCAAAAATCCATCATTACGATGGATCAATTTATCTGAGAAACGTTACCCTGTATACACGTTCTGCAATGCCTGGATAGGTCAACACTGGCTGGTCGCCTGTACATTTATTGTAACCTTGCGCGATAATAGTTACCTTCTCATCATCGTTTGTATCAACATGTACCACACTACAAGAACTGTTATCAAATGCAATGTTAAATACATAAACACCTGCTGAGTCAAAACTTGTACTAATATTATTTCCAAAACAACTAAATTGATGAGGATCTCCATCAAACACGTTATCGTTTGTATCTGCAGAAAGCGCACATTCAACACCGGAATCAGCTGCAAAGATTGATTTCTGCGACTCTTGTGCAATGGTTGACGTAATCAATTCCTTGAACGAAAGCGAAAAGATTCCAGCTCCTACAAGGAAAATAATTGCAGATACAACAAGTGAAAACAGCAGAACGAATCCTGATTCATGGCTTGCATTTAATTGTGAAGTAAGCTTTTTCATAAATAATTAGTATTACCAATTTGCGATATATGTTTTTACTGTCAGTTGACGATCAAGTGTTTTTTGTTTCCAGTGTACGGTTGCTTCCATCAATAATTCTTTGTCCGGAACAATCGATGTTATTTTTAATTCTCGCCAAAATGCTGTTGCGATTCCGCCCTGATCTCCGCCTGGTCGATACTGTCCTAGGTTGTTATATAAAATTCGTCCACTGCAGTTATCTGACGAACATACAACAAGTTCAGGCTTAGCATTAGGAATATAATCAACATCACAGGTAGCCACATCCACACATTGGGTTAGTCCATTAAGCCATGAATCATTTCCATTTACATAATTACTGTCACGGATATTTCGAGCAACTTCCAATGATTCTTCTGCAAGAAATTGTGCAATCAGCTGATCGCGGGCACTGGCAGTTGCAATGACACCTTTGCCAGCAATCGTCATCAAAGACACTAATGCAAATGAGAAAATAATAACCGCAAAAAGCATTTCAAGCAAAGTGAAACCATGATTATTCATATTCATTTTTTTAGAAATACTTTTCATAATAATTATCGTGGATTATTTAACGCATTAGCAGTTCCTGATGCTGATGCAGACGCTTCAGCTGCTGCATTGGCTTTAGCCTCTCTAGCTGCTGCCTCATCAGCACTTTCTGTCCTTGGTGTTCTAATACCTGAACCTGATCCAGAACTAAACGAACCACTATCTGGATTTCCTGTTCGTATCGTAACTGGTACTGTTCCATCGCCTTCAAACGGTCGTTGTGATACTACGGTCTGAATTGCTAAAGGTGTAATTTGTTTTCCGTTTTTTATCGTTCCTTGAATCTGGAATTCCACCATTGGTTGCCCGCCATCTATTCCTGTTGCGCCACCTGTTAGATTTACGTTAAATGTATCAATAACCATATTTTCAGGTGTGATATCATATTGACCACCATCTGTCTCGGTTACATACAGTCGTTTTATACCATTCTGATCAGTCTGCATACTATATGTTACAGTAATTGGAGTACCGGTCGACATTTGATCCTGGTCAATAAAGGTAATAGATTGACCATCACTTTGATATTCTGAACCTGTGCGCACTCGACGTGTCATGGTGTCTAATACATATGACAAAGAATCCATCGTTTGCTGATCTGCACGAGTTTTTTGAAGCGTACTATAGATAGTTAACAATGACCCAATTCCAATCGTAATAATGATTGCAAAAATAGACACTGAAACCATCACCTCCATCAAGGTAAACCCAGACACCCAAACATTGGGTGTCTGGGTAAATCCGTTATGGTTATTATTCAATTGAGAGATGGTTTTTTTCATATAGTAATTAAGGAGTTGTAGTAGCCGTATTATCAGCTTGAACACTTACCTGCCCAATTCGAGAAATAGTTATATAACGAGACGTAACTCGATCAACGGCAGTAACCTTGATCCGAACAATACCAGCGTTTGATATTGTTCCGCCGCCTGTGTCAGTAAACTTTGCTCCTGTACTAAATCGGCGAAACGTAATACCAAGAGACTGTGAGCCCAGCGGTGTCAGCAGACTTGCCATGTCAGATCCATATACGATATCAGTGATTCGGTCTGGTGTTTGGAAAACAATAGTATCAATTTCTTCACCATCATCATATAATCCGTTTTCATTATTATCCTGGAATGTGATAAATTTTGAATCGTATGTTCCGAGATCTGGACTATACGGAAAAAATATTCCGCGTGGAATCTCCTCTTCTGGTCTATCTGTCGTAGAAATAGATGCACCGGCCGATGTTTGAATCTGTCGAATAGAAATAGCAATATCCTGAGCCAAATTATCAAGCGTAATTTTTGATCGAAAACCAGTAAAGTTAAAGAGCACCACTCCAACCATCACTGCAAAAATCGCCATAATAACGATAAATTCTACCAAGGTAAAACCTTCTGTATATTTTTTTAATTGAGTCGGAGAAATATTCATAACGTTTTAATAATTACCAAAAGTATATCATATAAAAAGCGAAGCGACCAAAGAAAATAGGTTCCAAGAAAAAATCACAGTTATAAACCAAGAAATTAACAAAAATGGAGCAAATGGAATCTTTACATTACGTAAGGAATTGTATGAGAATCCACTTAATAACTTAACCGCAATATACAGTAGTGCAAACAGTGCACCCATATAAAATGCCGATAATACTGCGCTAATTCCTGATAACACACCTAAATACAATCCCATCCATCCGATAATTTCAATGTCAGCAAATCCCATCCACTTACCATGCGAAATCAACCATAAGAATAAAAATGGTGCAGCAATAATAATACCTATAAGATGCGGTAATAAACTTGGTAAATAAAATCCGATCAATACATAATAATTAATCAAAAATATCACTGTTGACCCTAATAATCCTAAAAACCAAGGCAGCGGAACCAGTCGAGTTTTTGCATCATGTGCAGCAATAATAATTCCAAAGGAAATAATACTTAAAAAAGAAATAACAGCGATAATCGACAATATTGGATGCACAGGAACAATAATATTATTCAATAAATATATTCCGCTTAGATAAAACAAGACGGCAGTAATTGCTTCGATGATAATATATTGAAATGAAATATTTTTTTTGCAATGACGACATTTTCCTTGTTGAACTAAAAAACTAACAATGGGAATAAGTTCATACCAAGATAACTGATGGTGACAATCTGGACATTCTGAGCGACCATCCAGCGTTTTTTTATTCCGTCGTAAAATAACAACGTTTAAAAAACTGCCGACAATCAGTCCGAACACAGCAAACACTATTGAAATAATCACAGGACTTATAAACATATATTATTTAAAGATATCAAACATTTTTGGATCTGTTCCATCAATCGTTGCACCTGTTGCACCTGTTATCGTACACACGTGATACATGGGATCGCCTGAGTTAACATTGGAGTCACCTACCTCAACTGTGCCTGTAATATCTTTTTTAAGCTCAACACCAAGATGAAAACCATCACAATTGTCTGGATTGGTTGTATCATAATTCATTGGCGTGTAATAAAAACCAACAGCAGGATCGTTAAAATGATAAGACTCGATGTCTGGAATAAAATTATCAAGAGTGCTCGTCCCTAATTTGTCGTTTCCAGAACATTGCTGACCTGTCACGATTTGTGGAGGATAATGTCCGCATACTTGTTTGTATTGTTCAATACCAAGAGCTGCTGTTTTTAATTCAGTAATTCGTTTTTCATCTACTGCTTTTTCACGAGACGATGTAAGACTTGCCAGCGCGATCGAAATCAAGATACACATGATGGCAATCACGATTAAAAATTCAAGTACAGTAAAGCCTTGTTGCAGTCGTTTTTTCATATAGTACAATTATACACCAAAATAAAAACTTTCCCAAAGGAAAGTTTTTATTTAAAGCATTAGCTTGTAGGGTTTCCGCCTCCAGGAGTAATCGGAGGAGTCTGTCCTGATGAATCTTGCTGGTCACAAACTCCAGTTGAAGGAAGTGCTGTAGATGGTCCTGAATAACCATTTGAGTCCACACACCACGTAACTCCGTTTGGGAGCGTTGCAAATGCCGCCCATGAATCACCTGTTGAGTAACAATTTAAGTGATTGTTAGTTCCTGTTTCTATCGAAGTAACCAATGATAACAAGCCACTATTTGGCGAAATTGGCTCATTAAAGATTCCACCATCGCAAGTTGATACTGGAGATCCATAGTTTAACTTTGATGAATAGTACAATTCTGCTTGTGGTTGCATGTTCTTCATTTCTGATTGAACTTTTGCTGTTCGGGCTCGAGCTCGGGCACTGTTAAGTGAGGCAAGAACGATTGTTGAAAGAATTGCAATAATGGCAATTACCACCAAAAGCTCGATCAATGTAAATCCTCCTTCTGATTTTTTAAGAAACTTTTTCATAAATAAATGGAGACAAAATATGTTAATTATTAATGGTAACAGTATATCACAAATCCTTTTTTATAAGGAGCTCGCAATATTATAAATCGGCACCAGGATAGACGTCAAGAGAAAACCTACACCAACTCCAAGTCCTACAATCATGATAGGTTCGATCAATCCGATCAAGGTATCAACGGCACCATCCACTTCACGCTTGTAAAATCGTGCCAAAGTTTTCAAAATCGCACCCAACGATCCTGTTTCTTCTCCTACGCGTACCATCTGCACCATAATTGGTGGAATAATTTCATGCTTTTCAAACGATGAAGAGATCGAAACTCCGGCTTTTACATCATTTACCGCTTGTTGCATGACATCTTTATACAATTGATTATCTACCACCTCACCTGTAATTTCCAAAGCTCGAAGCACCGGAATACTTGATGAAAGCATAGTATCCATGTTGTCTGCAATACGTGATAGATATACTTTTTTATACAAATTACCAATAACAGGTAAACTAATTTTCCAACCATCAACACGTCGCTTACCATTCGTTGTTTGAAGAGATCGTCCAATGTATAACCCGATCGCAACCACAATGATTAACATGAACACTCCATAATGAACAAAGAAGTTTGAAAGTGCAATTACAGCTCGAGTATAAATCGGCAGTTGCTGTCCTGTTTCAATCAAGATAACAGACAAGCGAGGAATAATCATTGTAAGCATCAATACCATTACCGTAATAAAAGTAACAATTACGAATGCAGGGTAAATCAATGCATTTTTTGTTTTGCTAGTCAGTTCGTATTCGCGCTCCAGATAATCTGCCAGATAACGGAATGAGTCAGTTAGCTTACCAGACTCTTCACCTGCATGAACCATACTAATATAGAATTGAGAAAATACATTCGAATGCTTTTCCATTGACCCTGAAATGGTAATACCACCCTGGATATCTTGTGCAATACTTGAGAGTGCATATGACAAGACTTTATTGTCCGCGTTTTCTGCAAGCAACGTAAATGCCTTGATTGCTGATACTTGCGCCTCGAACAATGCTGCGATCTGTCGTGACATAATCACAATATCTTTCATTGGTACGCGGTCAAAGATCGAGAACTTCTTTTGAAGGAAGTTTTTCTGTTGATCTGCTGTTACAGAAACAACAACAAAACCACGTCGTTGTAACGAACTGATAGCCGCGTCTGATGACAATGCATCGATTTGACCTTTAGATTGTGACCCTTCTGGAGTCAGTACGGTGTAATTAAATAACATAGAATAATTGTATCATATTTATTAAAGAAAACGGAGTAGTTAATATAAAAAATTACTTTTGAGCATTCGAGGACCGAACCCGCAGCACCACAGGTGTGTGAGGGCGCCGGCGGAGCCGATTAGCGTTCCGCAGAATGAGAAAAAGTAATTTGTTATATTAACTGAATATTAAGCAGATTGATCCAAAGCCTGTGGGTTTGATGAATATGAACGCGCTTCATCAAGGGTAATATCCCCAGCACGTACCAATTCAAGCAATGAATGGTTCAATGAAAGCATTCCATGCTCTGTTCCTGTTTCGATCAACATATCGATTTCATGTGTTCTGTTCTCGCGAATTACGTTTGCAACAGCTTTTGTATTGATAAGCAATTCAAATGCAGGTACCAATCCACCTTTTTGACTTGGAAGTAGACGTTGTGAAAAGATTCCCAAAAGTGATCCTGCAAGCTGAATACGAACTTGATCCTGCTGTTCTGCTGGAAACGAGTCGATAATACGATCTACGGTTTGTGATGCAGAGTTTGTATGAAGTGTTGAAAATACCAAGTGACCAGTTTCAGCTGCTGTTACAGCAGTTTTAATTGTTTCTGGATCACGCATCTCACCTACCAAAATCACATCTACGTCCTGACGAAATACCGCAGATAATGCGTCGGCAAATGAAACTGTATCGAGCTCAACTTCGCGCTGGTCAATAATAGATTGTTTTTCAACGTGAATATACTCGATCGGATGTTCGATGGTTACAATGTGATCTTTTCGAGTACTGTTAATCATGTCGATCATTGCCGCAAGAGTTGTTGATTTACCCTGACCTACTGGACCTACCACCAAAAAGAAACCTTGTTGAGGTTGAATAAACTGTTGAAGGACATCTGGTAAATGCAAATCTTGTAATGTTCGAACTTTCTGAATAGCGCGAAGCGCTACTGCAAGTGTTCCAGATTTAATATATACATTTCCACGAAAACGAACTTTACCCGCAAAATCATACGCAAAGTCTACTTCTTGCAAGTTACTAATCTTTCGAAGCGCTTCAGGACTAATCATAATACCTAACATTCCAACAATATCGTCTTTTGATAATTGCGGATACTGTACAATCGGCGTAAGTTCTCCATCAACACGGATGAACGGATGGCGTCCTTCACCAAGATGAAGATCAGACGCTCCGTTTTGAATAACCAAATCCAATAATGTTTCCAGATTTTGTTGGTAGTTGTTTTGCATAATGTGTACAGTATACCATTACTTGTTTTGTAAACGCAATGAAAATATGAAAGTTTTCCACAAAAAAAGCCTTGAATAGTTCAAGACTTTTTTTATTTTAATTTCGTAATTGCTTATTTAAAAACAATCACATTGCTTTGTTTTGTTGGAAAATCACCATCTGTTTTCTGTCCATTCAAAAGAAATCCTCTGAATGCACCAGTGTCTAATAAGCATGCATTAAAAGTGCTGGAAAAATCAAAGAATTGATATTTTGTATTTCTCTGAAGTCTTGCTATATAATTACAAGCTTCAGTTAAGGATAATACTTTATCAAAATCAATAATTAACCATTCGCTACCATTAAGCTTATTACCGTCAGGAAATGTTTTAGTCCAATCTTTTTTCACCAAGAATCTCCATTGCGTTTTTGCAGAGGTTCTTGCTTGAATCACTTGCGTTAAGATTTGACCATCTTTCAATAACTGATAGACAGGAATACTGCTACATGCCTTTGATTCGGTAAAAACTGCTGTTCCTCCAAATGATAGGTATGCGTTCGATTTGAAAGCAGCATCGCTTGGATTGCCTACCTGATTACAATTCTCGTCTAATGCGAATCCTGCAACTTTATCATTAGTTGAAGTATAAGTTCCAGTAACAATAAGTGTCTTATGTAAAAAATCCGATTGCGTTGGATAAAATACAAGATTTGGTTCACCTTTTTCAATACTAAAGACTTTTCCTAAAACAGTGTCGCCAGCTTTCAGGTTCCATTGTTTAACAGATCCATAATCAACAGGAGACAACATCTCAACGTTTTGGCTTTTTCCTTTTAAAACAAAACAACAAAGAACAATAAATGCATAATTTTTCATGTCTGATAATTTAAAGCGGTTTAAAATAAAAAATGAAAATTAAAAAACTTGTTTATATAATAGCATATATATTTAGACATGTCAATTAATGATAGTTTAAATAAAAACCCTTATTTCTAAGAGTTTTTATAGTACATTCACCTCGCTCCACGGAACAATACCTGCAACTGATTTCATAATTGCATCCTCACGCATCGTGACCATTCCCTGCGCTCGAACATAGTCATAGATAGCGTTTTCTGTTGGATCTTTCAAGATGATCATTTGCAATGCTTTATCAACGGCAAACATTTCAAATACTGGCATTCGTCCATGCAATGCGATTTCACTTCCAGATTTTGGAATATCATGAATCATATCAGTTGGGCCAAATTTTGGCTTGTACTGATCGGGTAAATCCGCAAATTGTTTTTCAATTAACCCACCGATTGCACCATCAATTGGAATTGCCTCGCCTTTTCCTTCGATAAACATACGCGATAGACGTTGTGCGATTGACAATACAAGAGTTGGTGCAATCAAGTACGGATCAACACCCATATCAACCAAACGCGGCACCACACCAATAGAGTTGTTGGTGTGAAGCGTAGCCATCACAAGGTGTCCAGTAAGAGCTGCATTAATTGCAAGCTCTGCTGTTTCCTTGTCACGGATTTCTCCTACCATAATCACGTCTGGATCCTGACGCAAGATCGAACGAAGTCCGTTTGCGAATGTGTATCCGATTTCAGGATGAACCTGAGATTGGTTCATTCCAGGAATATTGTACTCGACAGGATCTTCCAGCGACACAACGTTTAGTCGTTCACGGTCAATTTCATTCATCATTGAATACAATGTTGTGGTCTTACCGGAACCAGTTGGTCCTGTAATCAAAATCAATCCATATGGCAGCGCAAGAGCTTTGCGAACCATTTCCAAATGACTTTTACTCATTCCAATATCATCTAACTTTTTGACACCACGTCCTGGATCCAAAATACGAATCACGGCTTTTTCTCCAAAGAATGTTGGCAAAATAGATAAACGAAAATCGATTTTGCGACCACCAGTCAACGCCATAAAGCGTCCGTCCTGAGGTTTTCGTCGTTCATCCAATTTCATAGTATTAGTCATTGTTTTCAAACGTGCAATCAATGAATCCAACATATTTTTATTAGTTCGCAAACTAATATGTAATACACCGTCCACACGGTAACGAACACGTACATCGTTCCCTGTTGGTTCAATATGAACATCGGAAGCTCCACCTTCGATTGCGTTTTTCAAGACCACAGCAAGCATTTTTGTTGCAGGTGCGTCTTCTACAATTTTCTTATCATTTGTTTGTTTAATAGCAGCGTCGAACGAACCAGCGAATGAAATGTTGTCAGATTCCTGTTTTGATCCTGCATCTGTTTCCAAGTTTGAAACTTCTTCGCCACGGTCAACACTGCTGGTAGTCATATCGTTTTCTGATCCATTGTACAATGACAATACTCGGTTAAAATCAGTCAACGAAATAACATATGCCTCAAAAGGAATATTAGTTTGTGATGCAATGAATTGTAATGCGTTTCGTGCTTCCAAGTTTCCTGGATCAAGCATTCCGATTTTCAAAATGTCGTTCTCTCGTAGTACAGGAACAAATCGATAATTACGAGCTGCGTCGATAGGAACAATAGAAAGTAATTCGCTTTGTACAACATCAGGCACAACTATTTCTGGAACACCAAAAAATAAACTCTTTGCAGAACGGACCGCCTCGGTTGGAACTTTATATAATTCAAGTACGCGATCAATATCGCCGTTCATGTCTTTTGATTTTTCCAAAATATCGTTCAGTTGATACCGATTAATAATTTGCTTCTCTACAAGTTTTTCAAGAAATCCCATATAGTGGAATTATATCATAATAATAAAAAATACCAGCATAGAGATGGTATTTTTCATTACAGTCTTTACGGTTTTTTTGTCGTTGTCGGCGTAGTGGCTGGTGTTGTTGTTTCCGTTGCCGCCGTAGTTGTTGTTTCGGCTCCATTAATCTGTCCTACAGATACAGGCGTAGCACTTTCCAGTGCTCCTGATCGCCCAAACGGATTAATTCGTCCTGCAACCGTTGTTGGTGGAAGTGTTAATGTCGTATCAAGTAATGCCAAAAAGGAAGGATTTTGAAGGATTGCAGTATTCAACCGAATCTGTGAAATGTTTTTAAGCATGGTCGCAATATCACTTCCAGCAAACGTTGAAGCTGCTGTTACACTATTGTTTCCGAGTGCGACAGGGTTACTTCCTGTGTTTGATGAAGCAATAGTATTAGTTACTGGTTTTTGAGTTGATGATGAGCTACCAGAAAAGTACAAGTACGCACCAAGTGCAATAACCAATGCCGCTACAATACCGATGAATAGTTTATGATTTTTCATATTATAAGGAGAGCTTGGTTATTTCACCCAATACGTTTCGACGGTCGTTTGGTACTGATAATTCGCTTTGTCGTCTGGTGCTAGGAATGAAACCTTCTTGATATTCATAATACGGAGATTCTTTTCCAAGATATTAATGAAGTTTACATATCCAGAGTATGGACCAACAGTCGTGAACTCAAGAGTTAGTGTTCCGATATCTGCATTTTTAACAGTTTTGTTTTTTGCATTTCCTTCACTTGCCTCTTTGATTTTTACATTCTGAAGAGATAGTGCTTGGTTTTTAGCCAACGCATCGATTT
Source organism: uncultured Candidatus Saccharibacteria bacterium (assembly GCA_964415895.1). Taxonomy (GTDB): domain Bacteria; phylum Patescibacteriota; class Minisyncoccia; order Phycocordibacterales; family UBA1006; genus CALMMZ01. The sequence goes on from CAYQCC010000006.1 coordinate 25,896, forward strand.
CCAGGATCAATTTTACGTTATCAGGATTTTGTGGAAGCATCTTTTCAAGACGTGCAATTTCATCAGGCGAAATTCCATTGTAAATTTGAAGCAATTGATCACGCTTTTCAGCAAGAGTTCGCGCACTTTGCAACAAATCCAAATACTCGGTTTTTTGAACACCGATTGTTTTTACATCTGCATATGTTGGAATTGTATATACCACAAAACCACCAATGGATGCGAGTAACATAATAATTGAAAAGATGGTTCTCATAATGAATGTAATAAAAGATTATCGTTTTGGCGTAGGCGTCGTCTGTTTTACAACAGGAGTCGTAGCAGGAGTTTCTGTCGTCGTATCATCTACTGTATCTGTCGCATCTGTAGTTTCTGCGTCCGCAGTAGTTGCATCTGCTGATCCAAGATCTGTGGTTAGTGTATCTGTAGCAGGCGCAGTTTGATTGTTTATCGCAGCACTTTGTGGGTTATCAGCCAAGTTTTTTGCAAAAGACAAATCTGTCTTTGGAATAGTGAAGGCCACATCAAACGATACTCGTCCTTTTGGTGTTACGGTAAAGTTTGAAAAAATTGTGTCGCTTAGATTTGCATTTTGAGCAAGTGCTTGTGACTGTAATGCAATTGATCGATATCCATCTGATTCACCAGACATGGTTACGGACAAATTCCCTGCTTCGTTAAACGACATATCCATTTTTGTATAACGAATCGTTGGAAGAGTTGTCACACCGAGCACATGGAATAATGGAGACGTAATGACATGCTGATTCAATAATGTTTCAGAGTTACGCAATCGCTTGTCCATGACTGTGAATTCTTTGATAGTATTCGGATCCAAATTCTTTTGAACCAAGTTTAATGAATTACTAAGGTCTGCAACTTCTTTTTGTAAGTATGCCTTGTATCCATACATTCCACCTGCAATAGCAAGACTCATTACAAAAATAATTACTGAAACCACAAAAAGAATTCCGACCGGTTTTGAAACCGGAGCAGAACCTTGTGACGATTGTGGAACAATCGGTTTTTTAGGAATGAAGGTTGTTCGAAATTCGTTTTCCATCATAAAGTAATATCAATAGTATACGGTAAGTCTATTAAAAAGACAACATGTTTTTCAATGCAAGTCCTGCTGCAACTGAAAATTCGGGACCGGATGTCGTTAAAAGCGGTCGCATAAATTCTGGTGCATCAACTTTTGCGAATGGATCTGCCATCACTGTTTCAAGTCCGGTCTGTAATGCAACTAATTCTTTAAATCCTGATACGGTCGAACCACCACCAGAAAGAATAATTTTTGAAACAACCCGATTCTGAGAATGCTCGTATTCCAACAATACTCGTTTTATTTCTGAAACTAAATACTCATGTGAAGCATCGAGCAATGTTTGTGTTTCAGGGTGTTTTGTTGCGTTGTATTTCATCTCTTCGGCTTTATCAAACGGTATTGAAAGACTTCGAGCCAATGACTCAGTAACAAATGCAGATCCACGATTAGCAACATGGAAGATTCGAATAATTCCATACTCAACAATCATCATACTGGTAAATCCGGTTCCGACATCAACAATTAATACCGGAGCGATTTCACGACGCAATACTGAACGCATGGTTGCAAAGCTTTCAATTTCAAATGCAGGATTTGGGATTGCCGCTTGTGTCAACGTTGTCTGGTAATTCTGCAGAGTTTCGTTTCGCACAGCAACGATTAACACCTCGATAGTTGGTGACGCAGTAGCAGCTTCTTGTTCGTAGGTTTCTTTATCAGGAATAATAAACCAATCTAATGATACTTCCGTTAGTGGAACAGGAATATATTTACGAGCTTCGTTTGGGATAACGGTATCCAATTGAGTCTGACTTGCACGCGGCAATGTCACAACGAATACCAAGATTGCATTTGATTGAAGTGATACGACAAAGTTCTTTGCAGTAACGCGAGATTCTTTTAATACCTGAGTAATTGCTTTCACGGTATCAGCCTCCGTCAATTTTGCGGGCTTTCCAATCGCATCATTGGCAAACGGAGCAAGTGAAAGAGCACCATAGGTTTCAAGTATAATGTGTCCTTTTTCTTCCTTAATTTGTACTACCTTGATAGAACCGCTACCCATATCGATTCCACAAACGCTTCCGCCTGCTGAACCGCCTGAGGCAGATCCTTGAAATATTTTTTTGATTGCATCAAACATGGGAATAGTATACCACAAGAATGATTAGAGTTGAAAGCGGTTTACTGTCATGCCGGACTCGATCCGGCATCCAGGATTTAAAGATAAAAGCCAAATACTAACACTTACCTTATACAAGGGAAGATCGTGTTCAGGTGGTTACATAGATGAAGTGGTTATACCTTGGATGCCGGATCGAGTCCGGCATGACAATGCAGATGCAAATTAATATTTTCTTTAGACCCTTTATATAAGATGAATAAATGATAAGCGACATCTTAATGAGATTCTTTTCCTATTTATTTCCGCCAACCTGCATTATTTGTGGACTTGAAAATACCGGAATTAATATTTGTATCTCTTGTAAAGCAACATTAGAGCTAACACGTGAAATGCGGAGACCATGGCTATTTTCGTTGTATCGATACAGAACTGATCATGTAGCACAATGTATTCGTCATCTAAAAAACTTTCCAGACCAAGACATGATCGACGAATTGATTAATCAGCGACGTTTGTTAGTCGAGCATTGGACACTTGGGTTAGTTAGATTATTTCAATGCGATAATATTGTTATTATTCCAGTACCGATTCACAAATCTCGATTTGTTGATCGTGGATATAATCAAGCAGATATTATCGCATGTGGATATAAAAAAGTTATTAAAAAGAAGATGAATACGTACAATATTCCAATTCGTATTGAAAGCGGTCTTATTACTAAATCAAGAAAAACTGACAAACAAGCATTAATTACCGATAGGAATGTTCGAAAGCAAAATATCAAAAATGCATTTTCGATAAATACAAACAAAAGCGGGAAAATTCCTTCGGAATTTTCCCGCTCCCTTATCATGATTATCGACGATGTAACCACCACTGGCGGAACGCTCGACGAAATTCGAGCATTACTTGCACCATACGCAAAAGCTGTGTTTGCGTTTACTTTGGCTCATTAGCTCTTTCTTTTTCCATGCATCAGCATTTCTACCGCATGTTCAAGCGATCCTGCTGGTGTCACGTGTCCACCATTTACAAAGAAAATCTCGTCAGCTTCTGCTATCGTATTCAATCGATGCGCAATGATAACCTTTGTTGTTTCTTTTGGAAGCTTATGAAGAATTTCATCGAGCAATTGCTCTGTCACCGTATCAATGTTTGCTGTTGCCTCGTCCAGAATAAGTAATTTCGGCTTTCGAAGTAATACACGCATAAATGCGATCAATTGTCGCTGACCCAGAGATAACCCTTCACTTCCTGTTGATACAGGTGCAGATAATCCACCTGGGAAACGGCTCAGTAATTCTTCTAGGTTATGTTCTTTCAATACCGCTATTAATTCATCGTCAGTCGTATGTTCATACTGCGCATTTCCATACACGATATTATCACGAACTGTTCCTGTAAACATGTACGGTTCTTGTAAGATAAACCCTATTGTATCTGCAAGCTCGGACGAGGTGAACGATCGCAAATCACGACCATCCATAATAATGATTCCAGATGTCGGATCGTACAATCGAGCCATTAATGAAGCTGTAGTAGTTTTTCCACCGCCTGTTGGCCCAACGAATGCATATGTTTTTCCACGTTCAAGTGTAATGGAAATATTATCAAGTACGGCATTACCCTCAACATATCCAAAACCTACATTTTCAAAACGAACTAATTCTGCAGTCTCGATCTTTTCAGAGGCAATCACCGGAAGATCTGATTCTAAACTAAGAATCTCGGAAACACGATCCCATCCTGCTAAGGCCGTTTGGAATGATGACCATAATGCAGACATTTGGCGCAAGGGATCATAAAATCGATTAATATATACCAAGAAACTAACAAAGAATCCTGCAGTTAATTGTCCTGTAGAAATTAAATATACGCCATACACCAGGAAAATAATCTGTGCAACGTTTCCAGCCGTATCAAAGATGGGCGTCAGAATTGTATTTGATATTCCTGCGCGTGATGCAATCTTATAATTCTGATTATTAATTTCATTGAACTTGTTCTTGAAATAATCACGACGATCAAATGCTACAACCACCTTAAAGTTACCCAGACTTTCCTGGATTTCAGCACTCATAGCTCCAGTAGATTGAAGCATGGCATGATTGCGTTTCTTGATCCAATTTGAAATAAGATTTGTTACCACAAATAATACAATTGCAGGAAGTAACACCAGTAGTCCAAGCGTTGGTTGCAATATAATCAAAAATATTCCTGCACCAAGTACGACAAAAATGTTTCCGATAAATTGCATAATTCCCTGGCTGAAAAATTGATTCAATTTATCTGTATCATTATTAATACGTGAAATCAGGTCACCGGCTTTATTTTGGTTAAAAAATGCAACTGGTAATTCCTGTAACTTTTGAAATAACATGTTTCGAATACGAAATAGTACGCGCTGTCCAACGCCACCCATGGTAACAATCTGAATGTAATTAAAAATGAATGCTCCTATGTATACACCAACAAGAGCCAGCGAAACAAACAACACACCACGGTAGTTTCCGATGATAACGTAGTGATTGATTGCATATCCAATTAAGAACGGCCCGATTAGCACTAAGCCAGAGTTAATAAGAATCGCAAAAAGCGCAATCAATAATTGCTTCTTTTCATTTCTTACCATGTCCCAAAACTTTTTAATAACACCAATCGTGGACAAGGTAGCAGAAGTATCAACTGTGCTTAGTGAGTATTTCATAATGTTTCTGTGCTTTTTTGAGATTCGACAATTTGAACATATTCGGGAGACGATTCAAGAAGCTCTTCATGTGTTCCCTGTGCAATTAATTCTCCTTCCATTAATACAACAATTGAATCGTATTGTTCAGCCGACGCAACTTTTTGAGTGACCGATATTAGTGTCAGTTTTGGATAATTCTTGGCAATGTTTCCAAGAATTCTTGATTCAGTTGCTACGTCAACACGAGCTGTGAAGTCATCCAAAAACAATACTGTCGGATCAAGTGCGAGTGCCCGCGCAAGCATAACGCGCTGCTTCTGACCACCTGAAAGTGATGTTCCACGCTCTGAAACGATCGTATCAATTCCTTGTGGTAAGCCTGCAATGAAATCAGATAGTTCCGCAGTTTCAATTGCTTTTTTCATGGATTCATCAGAAACATGTTCTGCGAATGCAATGTTTTCGCGCACGCTTGTGTTAAAGATAACACTGTCTTGGAATACAAAGCCAACATTCTTATGTAGCACAGCTGGATCGTAATCTGCGACAGAAATATTGTTATACGAAATCGTTCCGCTTGTAGGATTAATCAACCCTATCAAAAGATAAAGCAATTGAGTCTTTCCAGCAGCTGTTGGTCCAAAGATCGCTGTTCTTGTTCCAGGCTTAATCAATAGATTAACATCCTTTAAAATTATTTTCTCACCTTGTTCTAATGATAGATTATTAATTTCAATATTTCCTGTAATAGGCGTTGTTACCGTTCCCTTTTGTACAGAATCATCTGCAGATAAAATTGCGGCAATACGGTTATAGGAAGCTTGAGCTTGCGCAATCATTGTTGAAATAAATCCAAGCATAATAATTGGAAAAATCAAAAGTCCTACATAACTTGTAAATGCTGTAAAATCTCCGAGCGACATTGACCCACCAATAACGAAATGTCCGCCCAAAGCCAAAATAATCGCAAGCGCAACGTTTGCAACGAATGTAATAATTGGAATAATTAATGCAAATACACGAAGCACCTTGAATCCGTTTGCTTGTGCTTGCGCATTTGCATCTGTAAATTTCAACTCTTCAGCTTTATGTGCATCAATAACACGAATCAGAACGGCACCAAGTATGTTTTCATTAATAACACGGTTCAATCGATCAATCACTTCACGTGACTGTTTGAATAAGGGTCCAGCTTTACCAAAAATGACACCAAATGCGATTCCTATAATAGGAAGAACGGCAAGTACAGCAAGCGCCAATCTCCAGTCTATAACAAATAATGATATCGAGGCTCCAATAATCATCATGAGCGAAAACACAACCATGACAATGGCTTGGGAAACAAACGTTTTTACTCCATCAATATCAGACGTAAGGTTGGTCAACAATTTTTCAGATCCAACCGTCTGTACATACGCATAATTCTGACGAGAGATTTTGTCGATCAATTGTGATCGCATATCACGTGCAACACGTTCTGCAACAATAGCTTGGAACAGCGTTTGAATCACGTAAAATATTCCAACACCAAGTGATACCAAAGCAAACGTGATTACTAATTGTTTAATCATATAGTTACCATGAGTAAAGCGATCTACTGCCTGTGCAATAATCTTTGGTAAAAATAAGTTTCCTCCGTTTACAATAATTTGACAAAAAACAAGCGCAGCCAAAAAACCCCGATAGTTTTTCAGGATTCCGAATATTGAAGGTGGTTTTTGTTGAAAGGTTTTTTCTTCGGGTTTCATAATTTTTATTTAAATAACCTTGAAAGATCGTCGCTTATCAATTTTACATCTTCACGCGCGTCATTTATATCCTTTTGTTCGTAGATAGTCTTTCCAATCTTAATACTTTCTGGAAGGTCTATATTGGACTCATGTTGATTAGCATGCCTTCCTAAGATTTCTCCTCTATTTTTAATAACTCCACTTAAATGAGATTTCCCAAAAATTCTTGGCAGGTCATTCTTTTCGCCAACTATAAATCTTGTATTATTAGGCAAACTACTAGCGCCGACCGTGGCAATTTCATATTGCATTCCCAAACTTTTCAAAGCCGCCTGAAGTGGTTCTATACTTTCTCCTGTATCCACATATTCTGTAACAACGAGAACTGTTTTATTGTTATAATGTCTTATATGCTTTTCCAAATGAGCCCTTATTCTCTCTGAGACCTCATTAAGATTTGTATATTTTGCTCCTGCAATGAAAAGTATTTGAGGTTTTTCGTAATTTTTATGACCATATGCACTTGTTATTACGTTATGGAGAATAAGCGCTGGAATTCTACCAGAGGCATCGTCTCCTATGATTAGATCGTATTTACCTTCTTCTATTTTTGGTCGTAAAATTTCTAGGATATTCTTTATAGGTTCTCGCAATTCTTCAATTGCGTCATTTTTTATTTCTTTTTTTAGTTTAAAAGATTCCATAGATATATATTAACGCAAATAATAGAGATGCCAAAATTATTTGATGAGTAATTTGTAAGTTGCGGAGGCAAATAATATTCCCTTCGGTCATTTATTTGCACTGCGCAAAATATGGTCGCGCAGAGCGCTTCCTATTTTGCGGAGGATATGAGATTCGAACTCATGGACCCGTAAAGGTCGACAGTTTAGTAAACTGTTGATTTAAACCACTCATCCAATCCTCCAGTCTGGATTCGCCGATGACATCGGCAGGTGACTTTCCGAAAGCGTCGGAATGCATTCCTCCTCTTTCAGGAAAGTCCTTTCGAATCCTCACAAAACGTCTCCCAGACGTTTTTTCTCTTGCGCACCTACGGTACGCAAGCTCCTGCGGAGACGAGAGGATTCGGCCACCCTCATGGACTTTTTATTTCGCAATGCTCATAAAAAATCTCATTCGCTCGGCCCCGCCGCTCGCGACAAAATTCTCGTACCTCAAATTTCGTAAACCGCTCGCTCTTTTCTCATCCTCTGTCTCTTGGAAAAACAATGCGAGCCCAATGCTTCGCATCAGGCACGCTTGTTTTTTGCGGAGACGAGAGGATTCGAACCTCCGAGGGCTTTAACACCCTGCCTCTTTAGCAAAGAGGTACGTTAGACCACTCTGACACGTCTCCGTCAGTCCAATAGCTGAACGTTGCTAATCTACCATAAAACGCTACAAAAAAAAAGTCTTTATTACTTGTAAAAAAAGGACTTGTACCGTATAATGCACCCATATGGCATACCGAATATTAATTGTAGAAGATGATGATTTCTTGCGATCATTGGCAGTAACTAAATTACAAGCGGAAGGTTTTGCAATGGAAATTGCAGCAACTGGAGATGAAGGAGTATCAAAGATCATGGCATTACCGCCAGACTTAGTCATCTTAGACTTAATGCTTCCAAACATTTCAGGATTTGATGTTTTGCAAAAAGTCCGAGAGAACGAGGCTACTAAAAAATTAAAAGTTATTGTATTTTCAAACCTTGGTGAAGAAGCTGATATTAAAAAATGTCTTGATCTAGGAGTCAGTGAATATCTTGTTAAAGCAAACTTTACATTGGATGAATTAGCTGAAAAAATTAAAGCTATCATTGGAAAATAATCCAAAACAAAAAAACGCAAATGCGTTTTTTTGTTTACTTGTTGATATTAGAAACTAGCAGTAGTCATTGGTTGTTTAATAATTCCAGAAGTCACTGCTGACTTGATATCACCTCGAGAAGTTCCCATACAGTTTTGTACAACTGCACGATAGTAATAGATTGTTCCTCCGCTAAGACCTTGGATACTTTGTTGCATAGACCCTGAACCAGTTCGTGACATAGAAGCTGTTTTTGATCTCACATCCCTTGTTGTTCCGTATTCAAAATATGTAGTTCCAGAACATCCGTTCATATTATAGTATCCATCAAAATTGATTGAACTTTGATTAACAAATATTGGATTCAGTGTAGTAACATCTGGAGCATAGAATGATCCTGAAGTCGTGGTTCCAGTTGTTGTAGTAGTTGTCGTAGAACCATTTGTATTAAACGTAATAACATTTCCTATTGCTGAACCAATTCGGTACGTATTATTTGAAGTAATGGTATCGCCGTTTTGATCAACTACTCCAAGATTAGCTGAGCTAACAACATCGTTATTAACCAATGAAACCTTTAGAGTTCTTGTCGCGTCACCAGTCGATGTGGTGATTGGACGAATATCAGCCATGATTGAAAATTCTTTCGTTGTTCCGCTTGGAATAGTGATATTTCCAAAGTTAGCAAAGAAATATCCACAATCTTTTACAGTACAGCCAGTTGACGCAGATATTGCGCCAGAGCTAATATAATTACCTATTGTGTCAGCTGTCTGAAGAGAGTTTCCAGAAGCATCTACCAATTTTAGTTGTGAAACAATATTCTGAATACTGCTTCCTGTACTGTTTATCTGAACAGGAACTTTTTTAAGAGTAACATTTCCGTCAATCGCTTTTACTGTAAAACCAAGCAATCGAACACCAGATGTTATTTGGGTTTGACTTGCTGTAACAGTTGAAGTTGGTGGCGTTGTTGCTGAAGTGCCAATTTGTACTTTTGGTTGTACTGATCCGTTTATAGTAAAGAAATTATCAGAATAATCGTGCATGCTTTCAGTACTACCAGGAATTACTCGCTGATCAGTAATAACAATTTTATAACGTGAATTTGGATTTTGAATTGATGCAGGAAGAGTAATTACTTCGCTACCGTCATTAATAGTGTTTGATGGTGTTGAATTAATTCCACCATCTAAAACATTATTGGCATTATAATGTTCCAATAGGATTGCTAAATTGTTACCTGCATTACAACTCTTCCATTTTACTGTAGTTTGTTGTCCTGCTTGATATGTTTCTCCACCATTTGGCGAAACAACTTTAATAAATGAATCTTTTGCAGAACATACTGGATCTACAGGTTGTGATGAGTAGCAGTTTCCATCTGCAACAAACATTCCTGCTGGAACCGTTGTTTGAATACCTGTAATATTAGCACATACATCTACTGTCTGCTTATTGTTAATAGTAAAGGTATCATCAGAAAGATCGCTTACGTTAAAATTATAAGGCGCAACATTTCCATCACTACTAATTGAAATCTTAAACCTTTTCCCAAATGCCATATGGTAATCGTTAATCCATTGAGCAGAAGGAAGGTCTAATTCTGCTGTGTGGAAACCGTTATTATCGTTTGTTATTGGAGAATTATTATAAACGCCCGCTCCCATTATTAAACTGCTATTAGTAAGAACGTCTGAATCCGTTGTCTGTATTTTTAAATTATGAAGCCATGGCACATTACAGCTCTTCCAGTTTATCGTTATTTTCTGACCTGCCTCGTACACTTCTCCACCATTAGGTGAAAGAATTTTTATATGAGGCTTCCCATCCGAACATGTTCGTGCCCATACTATATCATCTGTGATAGGACTTTTTGCAATACCGTCTCCTTTAGTTGCTGAATTAGATAGTGCAATTACTGAAGCATCAGTAGAAACTTTTGATCCTAACACCAACGCAAGTGTTTTTTCTCCGCACAAGCCGTCAGGTTTTAGATTTTTTGAAGCTTGAAATTTAGCAACTGCTGACGAAGTTCCTTTTCCAAACTTTCCATCAACAGAGATTTCATATCCCAAATCTGATAATTTTTGCTGAACTGCCTTTACAGTTTCACCTGTTGATCCGACCCGAAGGGTACTTGCTTTTAATGTTGCAGCGTCTGCATGTGAGAACATTCCAAACAACACAACTAACATGATAATGGTTTTTTTCATAATACAAATGAATACTCTACAGATACTAAATAATAATGAATAATCGACTGTTCCAAGTATATCAAAGCAATATTATTACCACAACACAGATGTGGTATACTCGTCCGTAATGAAACCAGACAGTCTAATAAAAAGCTTGGTAAAAATAACACCAGATCAATCCAAGGCGCTCGACCGAATAAGCCTAAAGACACTTACAGACGTACTGTATTATTTTCCTGTTCGTTATAGTAACGTTGGAACTATTACTGTTTTGGATAATGCACAAGCCGATACTGAAATTACTGTATATGGAGTGCTTTCGAAGATCTCATTAACTAAAGGTTGGAAAAGTAAGATACCAATGGCAAAAGCGTCACTTCGCGATATGTCAGATACAAATATTTCTATCATCTGGATGCATCAGCCATACATGGCAAAAATGTTTGCCGAGGGAGACCAAGTAAAACTAACTGGAAAAATTAGCGAAGGAAAAAACGGTCGTGTATTTATGAATCCGCATATTGAAAAAACAGGATATTTACCTGTTGATGTTTCAGATTCGTTATTTGAAAACACTGATGATGCAAAAGATGTTGGCTTCCCTATTTATCGCGAAACGCGCGGAATGACCAGCAAATGGATCTATCATACGATAAAAAGAATCTTTGCAGAAAATATCCACGGAATGATTTCAGATCCGTTACCTGATTCTGTATTAAAGAAATTTCATTTGCCCGATTTAAAAACCGCATTAGTATGGATGCACATGCCTGAGAAAAAAGAACATGCCGATGCTGCACAGAAACGATTCGCATTCCAAGAAATATTCCTAATCCATGTACAAAAAGCGTTCGAGCGAAAACAATATCAACAATTGTTTTCTTTCAAATTGAACGTACCTAAAAAAGATGTCGAGGATTTTATTAATACGTTTCCATTCGAACCTACATCTGGACAAATGGATGCACTTGGTCATATTTTCCGAGACATTCAATCTGATGAACCAATGTCACGATTAATTGAAGGTGATGTAGGAAGTGGTAAAACTTTTCTGGCTGCTGTTGCAAGTTATGCAACAATTATGAATCGACCTGCAGGACAGGAATTTGGAAACCTCCAAGTTGCCTATATGGCGCCGACCGAAGTATTGGCAGTACAGTTGTTTGAAAACTTTATCGAGTACTTTAAAAATACAGGTATTTCAATCGGACTTGTAACTGGTTCAGGTTGTCGTAAATTCCCTACCAAGGTTGCATCAAGTCAGAAACCGTGGACAGAAATCTCAAAACCTCAACTGACGAAATGGATTAAAAGCGGCGAGATTGCAATCACTGTTGGAACTCACGCATTGATCGCAAAATCGATCGACTTTCATGATCTTGGGTTGGTTATCATCGATGAGCAGCACCGATTCGGTACGAATCAACGCATGAAGCTGGCTAAAAAGGATGGCCATGCGCCGCATTACCTTTCTATGACAGCCACTCCGATCCCACGAACCCTTGCCCTCACCATTTATGGCGACCTTGATATTTCAGTTCTCGACACCATGCCATCAGGACGAAAACCAGTGAAAACTGAATTAGTTCAGCCTGACAAACGCGATAGCGCATATGATGTTATGCGAAAGGAATTAGAAATTGGTCGCCAAGGATATGTTATCTGTCCAAGAATTTCCGATCCAGATCCAGACGAGGAACAAAAATTGCAACTGCGTTCTGTAACAGCTGAAGCAAAACGATTGCAGGAAAAAGTTTTTCCGGATTATACTATTGGCGTCATGCATTCCAAAATGACCAAGCAGAAAAAAGAAGAAGTCATGAAAGAGTTTGCAAATCATGAAATTGATATTTTGGTTTCAACGTCAGTAATCGAAGTTGGAGTAAACGTACCAAACGCATCAGTAATGATCATCGAAGGCGCTGAACGATTTGGATTATCACAACTTCACCAGTTGCGCGGTCGAGTAATGCGAGCATCACATCAACCGTACTGTTTCCTGTTCAGCGAGTCGATGGGCGACATTACAGAAAAACGATTGAAGAGTTTCTTGGAAGCAAAGAACGGATTTGAGCTTGCTGAAATGGATTTGAACTTACGAGGAGCTGGAGATTTACTGGGTGCAAAACAATGGGGCATTTCGGATCTTGCTATGCATGCGCTACGCAATATTAAACTGGTTGAATATGCACGAGAAGAAGCAAAGCAATTGATTGCGGAAGATCCAGAGCTTAGGAGTCATGCGAACTTGAAAAAGCATATTGAATTATTAGCAAAAGCCCCGCACTTGGAATAGAAACAAAAAAGCACGTGACGTGCTTTTTTGTTTTCATAACTATGTGGGTGTGCCTGGATTCGAACCAGGGACCGCAGAGGTATCTCTTTCGAGATTGCAGCGGCACTCAAACAAAATGCTCTGGCGTGTGGGCATGCCTGGATTCGAACCAGGGACCGCAGAGGTATAAGCTCTGTGCTCTAACCAACTGAGCTACATGCCCACACGTCATTTCACTTTGATTTTCATTTGCTGCAATAATCCCTGCATTCTAACCAACTGAGCACTACATCAAGATTAGTAATCGAATACTACCCTATTTTACATACGAAATCAAACAAAAAAAACAACCCCCAAAATATGAGGATCGCTTCGTGGACAGCAATAAGAACCATTAGAAAACCTGCTAAGATGAAAATGATACCAAAGAACACAATAATGAATCTTATTATTTTTTTTAAACCTTTTTTTGCAAGCCATTCATAAAACCTGCATGCGCAAATATAAAAAAAGATTGTTCCGACTATAATTCCTAAAAAGAACATTATTTTTATAGGAATCGTCTCAGTCAGAATATTCTTTGAAACAATGCCAAAGGTAACAATGGTGGCCGGAAACAAGAGAGGTTCAAAAAAAGTGTAAATCAACAGTTTCTTGCGCGTAAACGGTTTTTCTTCCAGAAAGAAAATAAGATAGAGACCAATGCCGATCAAAAAGAATCCGACAACGACATGTACGTTTAAGTCATGACGAAGCTCTTTTATATTTTCTAGATTAACACCACATACGTGAAGTAAAAGAACAATAATAGAGGATATAAACGTTGTGGTCATAGGACCTTTTGCAACGTTAAATCCTTTTTCGAAACCAAACTTTACAGTCTGATTAATAACCAACAAACCTGCTGGTCCTTTTGGGAAAGCTATCGCTATCCCAGCAAGAATACCTTGAAGAATAGCGAGTAATTCCATAATTTTTGCTTTTAGTTCAAGCTAACAATACGCCTTTACTGCACAAAGTCAAACAAAAACCGCTGGTTAAGCAGTTTTCGATTCTTCAAGTTTTTTTGGATGAATTCCAAACTTCTTGATAATTTCATTATACTCATCATATTCAAGAGTTTCCACTTCAAGTAGTTTTGCAACTACTGCTTCAAGTGCCTCACGATATTTATGGAGAGTATCTGTTGCAACAACGAGTGCAGAATTAACAATACGAGAAACTTCTTCATCAATCTTTTGCGCAAGATGTGCTGAGTAATTCCTCGAATCGTTTCCTGCACCACTTCCTGGAATCATACTCTCACCTTTTGCATACGTAACTGGCCCAAGTAGATCGCTCATTCCCCACTTAGTCACCATATCGCGTGCAGTTTTCGTTACAACTTGTAAATCATTTGATGGACCAGTCGTAACATCGTTATAAACGATTTTTTCAATGGCATACCCACCAAGAGCAACTGTAATGTCGTCAATAAATTGAGCACTGGTCATCGTCTTTCGATCTTCCAAAGCTGCATGAAGCATGTAACCATTCGCCGCCCCTCGTGGAATAATAGTGACTTTATGAACTGGATCTGCATGTGGCAATACCGATGCTAGGATCGCGTGTCCTGCCTCGTGATACGCAGTAAGTTTCTTTTCTTTTGGAGTAAGCAAATAAGATTTTCGCTCTGGTCCAATCATTACCTTTTCAATAGCTGACAGCAAATCATTTTGCGTAACAATGACCCGGTTTTCACGTGCGGCAGAAATCGCGCCTTCGTTCATTAATGACTGTAGATCGGCACCTGAAAATCCAGGAGTTCGTGCAGCAACAACTTCCAGTTTTATATTATCTGCAAGAGGTTTTTCATTTGAATGAATTTTTAAGATCGCTTCACGATCCTTTCGATCGGGCAATCCAAGATATACCCGTCGGTCAAATCGTCCTGGTCGAAGCAATGCTGCATCCAATACATCAGCACGGTTCGTCGCTGCCATAACAACTATTTTTTCAGTCGGTTCAAATCCATCCATTTCTACCAAGATCTGGTTCAATGTTTGTTCACGTTCATCATTTCCACCACCAATTCCAATTCCTCGTGAGCGTCCTACGGCGTCAATTTCATCGATAAAGATAATCGCCGGCGATGCCAATTTTGCTTGATCAAATAAATCACGTACGCGTGAAGCACCAACTCCTACAAACATTTCTACGAATTCTGATCCTGACAAATGGAAAAACGGAACATTCGCTTCACCTGCAACGGCTCGTGCAAGTAATGTCTTTCCTGTTCCAGGCTCACCTGTAAGCAATACACCTTTTGGCATTGTTGCACCGACATCAAAATATTTTTTAGGATTTTTTAAGAAGTCTACAATATCATTTAATTCCTGTTTTGCTTCCTCGTTTCCTGCAACCTCTGCGAATGTTATTTTTTTATCCTTTCCATTTGGATCAGTGACCCGAGCCTTAGATTGCCCAAATGTAAATGCTTTTCCGCCACCTGGTCCACCACTCATCTGTCGTGACATATACCAGAAAAAGAATCCAATAAATAGAATTGGAGCAAGAATAGAAAGAATGTTTAAGATAATAATCCAAGCATTACTTTCAGTTTTCACAGTGATCGGAGTTATTCGAAGCACGTCACCTGTTACACCATATGTTGCAAGTGTTTCAGGTAATGATGCACCTGCTTCTTTTTTAGCTGTTTTCTTTGTTTCATCTTTTGCAGTAATCGTAAGTGTGTCGCCTTTTACTACAATGTTTGCAACCTGACCTGCGGTTACCATTTCAGCAACTTGTGACAGTGTTATTTCAGACGATTCAGCGGATTTACTTGATAATGACGAATACAAAAATCCAATAGCGAACAAGACCAAGATGGTCGTGATCACTTGTTGGAAGAAATTTGTTTTACGCACTTGTTTTTTCTGCTTTTTTGGTTGTTTTTCAACTTTCATATGCGTCCATTATACAGATTTCTGGTAAATAAAAAAGAGTGTCGGCAAAGGACACTCTTTCTACTCGTAGCAACAATAAAATGTGATTTTCAAAAGTATAGATAATAATAGGAATCCGAGCTTAACACACGTACATACAAATAATACTGCGAAGAAGGTGCTAGAATAATACATAATCAATAATTCATTAGGCACATAGACGCTCAGTAGAAAGTAGAAAACTAGTTCTGCTATTTCTGTATGTATCGCATTGCTTGTTCTTTTCTCGAAAAGTAGGCAGGTAAAATAATAATAAATACTTGATATTACTAGACCCATAAAAAATACATTTACAGCCATGCTGGCAAGAATGAATATTTCTATATCCATGACTAATTATTTAAATTGGTGATTGAGATATTTCTGATATTACAATACATTATAAAATGTATTTGTCAATGCTCGTTCCCTGTGTTACACTGATATCTATGAACGTTTTAGAAAACAAACATGTCTATCGTTCCTATGAAATCCTCGATACTATTTCTGCCGGTATCGTTCTTTCTGGTGCCGAAGTAAAAACTCTTCGACAAAATCATGGAACGATTAATGATTCGTTCGTGGTATTTCAGGATGGTGCGCTTTCTCTTGTAAAAGCATTCATTCCACCTTATCAAGTAAAAAATACAGGACCATCGTATGATCCGTATCGCGCCAGAAAGCTGTTAATGAACAAAACAGAAATCAACAATTGGTTTCGCAAGAAATCTGAAGCTGGATTGACACTAGTGCCAATCAAGATGTATACTGAAAACCGCAAGATCAAAGTATTAATCGGTCTTGCGCGCGGAAAAAACAAGCATGATAAGCGCGAAACTATTAAAACGCGCGATGCAAACCGTGAAATAAATCGCTTGTTGAAAAACTAATTTGGGGATGACCGGCTTTGACATGTGGAATCCTCGATGAATATGCATGCCAAGCGTAATCTTGTAAATCTTACAAACTTTGAAATGCAAACTCAAAATCAACTCCTTCACCTTACGCTTTTGCGTCTCGTGAACTAGTACTTGCCTAACCCTTAGCGTTAAGCCGCGAACTGGCCGTGTGTCTAACATAATCAACTTCGTGTCATATCTTTAGACTCATCCTTTACTATGCTGATGAACGTAGTAATCGAAACATTTCTTCATCCGACCATTAACCCGTTCTTTGTTTCTTTCCAGAGGTTAATGTGGACTACCGCCGTTGCAGGCGATATTGAAAGCAACTAAGTATGTAGATTTATTCACCGACCCATATGGACGCGGGTTCGATTCCCGCCATCTCCACATCAAACAAAAAATCTGACTTCTGTCGGATTTTTTGTTTGACTTTGGAATAAGGAGCGAGCAACCTGCGTTGCTCGCGTCGGGAATCGAAGGCCGGAGCGTTATGTGAGTTTTGCGAAGCAAAGGCGAACATCGCGAGGTGGGGTCGCGGAAATTTTCCGTCAGGAAAATTATCTGTGACCGATTCCCGCTATCTCTACAAAATCATTTTTGACAATTTTGTCAGAATTGAAGTTATAAATAAAAATCCCTATTAGGGATTTTTATTTTCTTCATCTTTTGAATAAAACTTAAAGAAGTTTGGTCCGTCTTTCATAGGAACGTAGGCTGTGTCTGCCATGCACCAGCGAAATGCAGGAAAATCTTTTGTAAATATCATAGGAACTTTTGGATGCGTTTCCTGAGCCCAATACAAATCAAGGTGTGTTTCCCCCTGTATTTTTTTCACATACTGTTCGGTGTTCTTCAGATAATCATCGAATGCTTTTGATTTGTGACTAAAATTAAAAAATGGATTTTTCCACTTGTTCAAATTGTCACTAGCTCCTGTAAGCGAATGATATTTTATATGTGAATCATTACCATAAGCAAGGCTTAACCCCGGTGAAGCAATTAAATCTTTTGTCTTTAGAAAATCAATGATTTTTTCTGTATCTGGATCTTTTCCTGAAGCTAAAAATTTTGCGAAATTTGCCTTCACTGAATTTTGATTTCCAGGTGGACCAAAATAATCTCTTAGATTTACTTTTTCATAATTATCAAAAATAAGCCATTCACTGTAAAAAAATTGATTGGATTGTAAATTATCATTATTTTTATAGGATTTAATCAATTCTTCAAAATCAAAAGGTTTATTCAGGAAAAAGTTATTATTTGACCAATCAGTACCTTGGTTATATACCCCGCCAACAAAATGAACGTAGTTACTATCTTTATTCATTCCCAGTGAAGTAGAAATTTGCTGGAGGTTTTTAGTATTTTCTAATGAATCAAATTTACCCTCGTCAAATTGTTCCCACGAAAGTCGAAATCGATCATAACCCTCAACACCACCATTTTCCTTGATGATATGTTCCGGATATGTGAAATGAGTCTTGATGACTTCATAGTTTTTTTCTGCAATTTCAAGGTTAATTATTTCCCTCTTAGATTCCTTGTTTTCTGTTTTTGGCTTCATTTCTGGAGTTTTCATAAGATATGCCTATTTTACAACATTTTCAGTATATTTCAATGTTCCTATATTCGGTTCTAATGTCATTTAAACATCTCCGCAATAAAAAACACCTTTCAGTGTTTTTATTTATGATACCTCTTCACCCACTCCACCACCTTGTCTGCAATCTTTTTAGCCGTTGCCTGATTTCCAAGCCCCAGATCATGATTTGCATTAGGAATAGTCATCAGATCATGTATATAACTTTTTTGCTTCAATCGGTCGCTTAATAATTCAGCCTGAGCATACGGCACAACCATATCACCTGTTCCATGAATAATCAGTGTTGGAATATTCTTAATATACTGGATTGGACTTGCGTCCTTAAACTGACTTGGCACTGGTTTTCCAAATTCATATTTCGCACCAACTAATTTATTTGCCCCATCAATCAACTTTAATAGTGTTGCACCATTCAAGAAGTCTACATTCGTTAAATCTGTTGGACCAGCCATGGAAATAATACTACTAATATGATTTCCTGAGTCGTAATGATAACCATATAGCAATGCCATGTGTGCGCCAGCACTGATTCCACCAATTGCCATTTTTTCAGTGTTTACACCCCAATCCTTTCCATGATCTGCAATATAATTCACCGCAGTATTCACGTCGCTCATCAATCCTGCATAATGAACCGTATCTGATGCGTATCGATAATTGATTGACGCACTGGCAATTCCAGCTTGACCAAGCGCTAGCTGAACAATGGCTACATCGTTTTTATCACCAGATATCCATGCGCCGCCGTGCATGAATAACAAGAACGGAGTCTTATCAGTTGATCCTTTTGGAACCAAGATATTCATCGTGTTTCGCTTATCATTACCATACTTAACATCGCGCAAAATCAGATCCTTTTTAGTAGGTTCTGATACTGTATTTTGCGAAGATGTAGATTCTTGTGTTTGAATCGAATCAGTAGCTACAGGTTTTGATTGAGGATTCTTATCTTTGACTGCATTAATAATTCCACCCAAAGCAAGAATAACAACGACGACACCGATAATTTTTAGGATTGTTTTCATGAAGTAATTGTAACATAAAAACCACCCTTTCAGGCAGTTGTTATGAACGTTTTGTTTCTATCTTTACTTGCCAGCCTTCGTTTATGGCTTCGGCAAGTTTTTTGTATTTGATTTCTTTTTCCTCACCATCTTTCGTAACGACAATCTTATCATTACGATCATATTTCTCACCATCGGCAGTATGTGTTGGAATACTGATCGATACTGCAAATTGACCAGCTAACACTTGTGGGTTAGTTTCCATATTCTTCATAAGATCTGCCATTTGTCCTACCCAGTTGTCTTCCAATTGTCGGAATAGTTTCAATGCCTCACGCTTGTATTCAACAATCGGCTCACGCTGGCCATACCCTCGCAAGTTTACAGCACTTCGACTGTCATCCATCATTTCCAAGTGGTCCATCCATAATCGGTCAGTGATATACAATGCAAATGATCGAACAGTTTCCATGAATCGTTCCTCGCCAATTTCAGTTCGTTTCGCTTCGATAATCGAAGCATCATCACCTGCGCGCTCCATTACTTGATCAACAACCTCGTTAAGGTAATCTTGGTCACGATGAAGAATTTTTTTACGTCGGCCGTAGATTACTGCACGTTGTGTAGACAATACGTCGTCGTATGACAGGATATTTTTTCGCGAATCGAAATGAAATCCTTCTACTTTTTCCTGTGCACCTTCCAATTGTCGTGAAATAAATCCGTTTTGAACAGGCTCGTCTTCTGGAAC
>CAYQCC010000006.1:46103-54377 GCA_964415895.1 uncultured Candidatus Saccharibacteria bacterium
CACCTTCCAATTGTCGTGAAATAAATCCGTTTTGAACAGGCTCGTCTTCTGGAACACCAAGAGATCCAAGCATTCCTTTTACCTTGTCGCCGCCGAATATTCGCATCAACGGATCATCAAGAGATACATAAAATTGAGTAGTTCCAGGATCACCTTGTCGTCCAGCTCGTCCTCGCAACTGGTTGTCGATTCGGCGTGCCTCATGACGCTCTGTTCCGATTACGTACAAACCGCCAAGTTCTACTACTTTTTGGTAGTTGTCCGCCTCAAATGGAACTCCGCCCAACTTAATATCAACTCCACGTCCTGCCATGTTGGTTGCAATAACCACAGAACCAAGTCGTCCCGCGTTTGCAATAATTTCTGCTTCACGTTCATGATTTTTCGCATTCAATGCCTCGTGGCGAATTCCTTCGTTAGTTAAGTACGCTGAAAGCAATTCGTTTTTCTCGATTGATGCTGTACCAATCAATACTGGCTGACCTGTTTCGTGAACTTCCTTTACTCGTCGAGCAAGTGCTCGGAATTTTCCATCCTCTGTTTGGAAGATTAAATCCATTAAGTCTTTTCGCACGTTTGGACGATGTGTTGGAATCTCGATAACTTCGAGTCCATACACTTTATAAAATTCCTCACGTGATGTAACAGCCGTTCCTGTCATACCTGAAATCTTTTCGTAGTTTTTGAAATAGTTCTGGTACGTAATAGAAGCGATGGTTCGAGATTCTTGTTTTATTTCAACACCTTCCTTTGCTTCGATTGCCTGATGCAATCCATCAGACCATCGGCGCCCTTCCTGAATACGTCCAGTAAATTCGTCCACTATCAATATTTCGCCACCTCGAACAACATATTCTTTATCTGTACTAAACAATGCATGAGCTCGTACAGCTGTTTCAACATGGTGAACTAACTGCATATTTGCAGTCGTATACAAGTTTCCAATATTTAATAATTTTTCAACACGAGAAATTCCCGCATCTGTTAATTGAATTGCTTTTAGTTTTTCATCAACTGTGTAATCAGTATTAGGGTGGAGCTGTTTTGCAACACTTGCAGACGCTTTATATAGGTCATCTGCTCGTTCTGCTGCTGCTGAAAGAATCATAGGTACACGTGCCTCGTCGATTAACACTGAGTCAACCTCGTCGATGATCGCAAAATAATGGTCTCGTTGCACTAATCGTTCAACAACTTGTTCTGTATTGTCTCGTAGATAATCAAAACCAAACTGCACGTTTGTTCCGTAGGTAATATCAGCATTGTAAGCTTCCTGCTTCGGAATTGGTTTTAAATATTTTTCAAAGATTTTGTATGACTGCGCAGCATCCTCTGATTCTGTTGGTTCGCCATGACTTGGATCATACATATAACACTTGTCTTGATCATTAATAATTCCTGTAGACATTCCTAGGAAATGATAGACCTGGCCCATAGCTTCCGCATCACGTCGTGCCAAATAATCGTTTACGGTAATCACATGAACCCCTCTTCCAGTTAACGCGTTTAAATACACTGGCAATGTTGCAACCAATGTTTTTCCTTCACCTGTTCGCATTTCAGAAATATTTCCTTGGTGCAATGATATACCTCCAAGAATTTGAACATCGTAGTGACGTTCGTTTCGAGTTCGTTTCGCAGCTTCGCGAACAACAGCATATGCTTCTGGTAATAATTCATCTAATGTTTCACCTGTTGAATAACGCGCTTTAAATTCTACCGTTTTTTCTTTCAATTGTTCGTCAGATAATTCATGCATTGCAGATTCCAGGTCATTAACCTGTTTTAGCAATGGCATAATCTTTTTCATATAACGAGAACTTTCGCTCCCAAACATTTTTTCAAATAGTGACATAATATAAGTAAGAAACCTTGATTTTATTCATTCGATACTGGAAAACCCAGTCAGATTCAAGGTCGTTCCACCATTGTACCATATAATAAGCCTTTTGTGGACTACGCAGTTACCAGATTCTATTGTCTGATCCAGTTATAAGTGAAAAACAAAAAACGCCCCGAGGGACGATTTTTGATACGAAATTATTTTCGTTTAGCAGTTTTCTTTGCAGCTTTTTTAGCTACCTTCTTAACAGCTTTTTTAGCAACTTTTTTCACTGCTTTTTTTGCAACTTTCTTAACAGCTTTTTTAGCTACCTTTTTTGCTTTTTTGATTGCCATAATGGTATCACCTATAGGTGTGATTAATTTCTATACCGATGATTCGACCAACATTGTTGCGAGGTCTCGATCCCGAACTTTGCTTGAAATCATCTATGTTTTAATTATCGCGTATAAAAAACATTCTTACAATATTTTTTGCATGAAAAAAAATAAAACTGTGGATAACTTTTTTATTTTATATTCTCCTATTCGTGCGAATAGTAGACATACAAAACTATTTATGATACATTAACAATATGAAACTCGCAGTGATTACAAAAATTACCGACGCATGCGCAAATGAAAAACGCTTGGAAATATTGCGTCTTCTACGACACAAGAAGTTTGCGAACGTATCATCAACCGCACGTGCTATATCATTATCGGTAAAATCTACGTCAAAACACATGCAAATACTTTTCAATGCACACTTGATCAAACGCGAGCGCGAGGGGACGGAAATATATTATTCATTGAACAGACCGCTGAACGACATCGCAAAGCATATCGTGAGTTTTCTATAAAATAGAAATTAAAAAACGCCTTTAAGCGGTTTTTTAATTAATATGTGAATATAAATAATTGATTCTCATTATAAATCTCATTCGGTCCACCATACGCAACTCCTAAGTACTTTTTTGAATCCCAGTCAAAAACAGAAAACATTTTAGGACTTGATCCGACAGCAATCGGATTCATTGCGATAATCAAATTACTATCATCTAACTGCTTTTCGTATTGCAACCGCAATTCTGGTCCGACTTGAGGCTGACAAAGCTTTAACCCAAGACTTAAGGCTTTGTCCAAAATCTCCTTCAACGTAGCCCGGCCAGAAAAGCCTAATTGCTTTGGGGAAACAGCAAGCAGATTGGTATTTTCAGGAGACGGTAAGGACTCTAAGCTATCCAGGAGATCCTTTGCATAAGAAACACTAAATTCGTATCCAGACTGTTCCAGCTCTTGGACGTATTCTTGCGAAGTTTTTGGAATCAGTTCAATAGTCTGTTCAAATTTTATATCTCCAAGCGCTTCGCCTAACAGAAGCCTCTCGGTCTTAGTCTCAGTTTCCGGATTCGCAGGATCTTTCGGATAGTGTTCAATTCCCCTATCGAGAGCAGTCTGTCTAGGCTCGCTGGCAAAGCTAAATCCATGATTTTTAGGTGATTCCATATGACTATATGATATCCCTCTTTGAACCAAAATACAAGAACACAGAAAAGAACCAAAAAAACCACTTTTCAGTGGTTTTTTTGGTTTTGAGCTTACACACAGGTGGTCAACGGGTGCAAGGCTCCAAACAAACGTTTTATGTGAGTGCGAGCCGTTGACCACCTGTGTGGCGGACAATGGTTCGCAAAAACAGTATACAAGAACTTGTTGAAAACACAAGCAATAAATATGACTCTTTGGTTATCCACAAGATTGTACCCCTAAAAGCTTGACTTTTAAATTGGTTATGCTATACTAGCATTGTGAGTGAAGGTTCCAAAAAGATATCTTCATTGAAATCACAAACGTTTTCTAGATTGGTCGCCGCAAGGCGGCTTTTCTAGTTATTGAGTAATCTGCGCAATTAAATGAGTGTGATAGATCAGTAAACATAATACACAGATAATAGCTGAAACGACATGATAAAACCCATGGTTTAAATTATACCCATGATGAAACTGTCGGAAATAAAACACGCCAGCAAGTAATGCAAAAGCAAGGCATATAAAAATCCACTCGATAGGATTCAATCGTGCCATTCCCATTAATGCAAAATTGGTAGCAACAAGAGTCAGTGCAAAGGAAACATCAATCGTCGCCCAACGTTTTTCATTAGAATAATGATACATGCATGAAAATATAAAGACGAGCGAAAGCAATCCTGCATACCATAGTATTCCCCATTGTATTGCAAGTACAAGCGCGACCAGAAAAAATAAATTACTCCACCATTTAAACATTTTGATTGATTTCATGCTGAACATGGTAACAAAAATAATACCATAAGAAAAGCGGGACGTGCCAAAGGCACGTCCCGCTTTTCTTATGGTATTTAACTAGTCTAAATCTGCTTTCAAATCATTAATTGCATCATCCATATCAGATGCAGTGACTGAAAGCGGTGCAGGTCGTCCTAATGGTTCGTTGATCTTCATATTCACACGAGCATTGTTTTTCATTCCTGCAACTCGAAGCAATGTTCGAATAGCTTTTGCGGTCGCTCCCTTGCGTCCGATAATTTGTCCCATATCAATTTGGTTTACATCAAGAGTCATCAGAACTCCCATTTCATCCACAGTTTTTGTAACCTTTACATCATCTGGATGATCAACCAAGCCTTTTACTAAAGCTTCTAAATAAGCGACAACTGAATCATTCGTAGTATTCATATATTCATAACTGATTATCTGTTAAGGAAGGGTCGAGTATGTATATTCCCTTTACATGAAATTACCACAGTATGTATAAATGACAATGATGACATGTTAAAAATATGTTGTTAATAAAAAACACCGTTTCCGGTATTTTTTATTTTGCCTTTCGTTTAGTCGTTGGAGACTTTTTTGGCAATACGTTCTTTTTAGCACCTTCGATAAGTTTCTGAGTTACCAAGAAGTTGTGAACCGTATCTGATGGCTGAACGCCATTTGCAAGCCAAGCTTTTGTCTTGTCTGCATCAAATGCTACAGTTCCAGCTTTTGGGTTGTATGACCCAATAACCTCGATAAATTTTCCTGATTTTGGAGCATTTCGCTTATCAGTAACTACCACACGGAAGTGCGCTTCGTTTCTTCGTCCAATTCGTTGTAATCGCATCATTAACATAATGGAGTCATACTAGCAAAATTGGGCTAAAATGTCAAATAAAATGAGGCGCCTTTTGAAGAAGGCGCCTCATTAGGTCGTTTCAATGAAAATGATGTAAAAGTCGATCTACTCCAAATACTATCGAAGCCAGAGTTGCCAAAAGCATAATAAAAATAAGTGTTGTATTTTCCCATATCGGAAAAATGAACTCTTCACTTTCAGCTAAAATAGCATCTGCTGCGGTCGTATTTAAAGTGCCATCGTCGTTCAAGCAACGACCAGTTTCGTAATACTTTTCAGTTGCAATATGCACTGGTCTTCCATTCTTTTCATCTTTTCTTAAGGTGAAAAAGGATACTTTTTTACTAGCCATTGATATACGGGTTTAGTTATTGAGAAATTCCTCTGCGTCAAACAATATCTTATTTCTGGGCTTTGTCAATGATTCGCGATAGGTATATAAATGTGGTATTCTATACCTTATATATGAACAAATCTAAACCTCAACCAAGCGATCGAAAACCTTATCCTGCAAAAGTTCAAGGCGAGCGATCAAATGCTCATAGTGATAAATTATTTCAAGCGCGCAGACGCGATACACAGAAACCATTATTGGACAATTCAGCCGTGAAAGGAAACGTGCCGGAATCATTCGAAGGTGTTTTCAAGTTTGGTAAAAATAATATTGGATTTGTGACTCATAAAGATACAAAATTTGTTGTCATGATCGAAACACACCATAACAACGAACATGCATTAAATGGTGACCTTGTTCAGGTAAATGTACTATCAAAAGCCGATGGTACAGGCGAGGTTGTAAAAATTATTCGTCGTGGAAAAAATGCTTATGCAGGAACCATTGCACCAAAAGCTGATTGGTACTATTTTCTTCCATCAGATCCAAAAGAACCTGAGATGCGTTTACTGCCTGTTCCTGAATCAATTGCTGATACAAAAGGTAAAAAAGTATTAGTAAATCTGGGGCCATGGGTTGGCGATATTCCAACATGCACATTGAAAACCATTATCGGTGAAGCTGGAAAAAATGATACAGAAATTGAATCGATTGTGCTTGAAAAAGGATTTAATAAAGAATTCCCTGCTGTTGTAGAGGCTGAGGCACAAAAATTACACGGCTCAGGAATTCCAGCCGATGAAATTCCAAAACGTCGTGACATGCGAGGCACAACTACGTTCACAATCGACCCCGTTGATGCAAAAGATTTCGATGACGCATTGTCATGGAAACGAATTGACGAAAAAACACTTGAGATCGGAGTTCATATTGCAGATGTGTCATTCTATGTAACCCCTGGCAGTGCGCTTGATGACGAAGCGAAAAACAGAACAACGTCTGTATATCTGGTTGACCGTGTTATTCCAATGCTACCGGAAGTTCTTTCAAATGAATTATGTTCTATCCGACAGGACGAAGACAAGCTCGCGTTCTCTACAATCTTTACTGTAGACGAAGCAACTGGAAACATTACTGAAACATGGTATGGACGAACAATTATTCGGTCAGATAAACGATTCAGTTATGAAGAAGCTCAGGAAATCATTAATGCAAAATCTGGATTGTTTTATACGGAACTACAATCATTAATGAATATTTCAAAAATCTACACAGAAGGTCGCTATAAAAAAGGAGCGCTTTCTATGGATACCGACGAAGTCAGGTTTATCTTGGACGAAGCAGGTGTACCTATCAAGGTAATGATAAAAAAACGAATCGATACCATGCGTATGATCGAGGAATGGATGCTTGCTGCAAACCGAGCCGTTGCAATAAAACTGTCTGCGAAAGATGCTGCAGGAATTGCCGTGTATCGAATTCACGACAAACCATCACCTGATCGCGTATTTGATCTTCAAGTGTTTTTGAAAACTCTTGGATATAATGTGAGTATTATTGATGGAATCATTCCACCAAAGGAATTACAAGCAATTCTGGACGCTGTTGATAATGATACAGCGCGAGATACAATTCAATCATCGATCGTACGAAGTCTTGCTAAGGCAATTTACTCAACAACAAATATTGGGCACTTTGGATTAGCATTTGATTACTACACACACTTCACTTCCCCAATTCGCCGCTATCCTGATGTTATGGTTCATCGTTTACTGCAAATGACATTGAGTCAAGAGCATGTTGAACCGTCTGAAGCGCTTGAAATAAATAGAATGTGCGCCTATTCATCAGATCGAGAAAAAGATGCACAAACCGCAGAATGGGATTCTATCAAATATAAACAAGTGGAATACATGTCAGCACGTATTGGACAAGTGTTCACTGGGATTATCACTGGACTTGGAAAATTCGGAGTATTCGTTGCTGAATCCGAATCAAAATCAGAAGGTATGATTCGATTAATGGATCTTGGCTCAGATTTCTTTGCCTATAACGAAAAAGACCAAGTTATCAAAGGACGAAATTCTAATGCAGAATTCCGCGTAGGACAGATTGTTAAAATCAAAGTAAAAGAAACTAATATGGATCGACGAACTATTGATTACATATTGGTAAAATAAAAACACCACCTGGTGTTTTTATTTTACTTTTGACTTTAAGGTCTGATCCATAACATTTACAACTTCACTAAACACAGGGGTAATAACTGGTTTAACTTCGGCAGATTTAACATTTACAGGAGTCTTGGCATTGGTCGTAGTGGTAGTTGTTGAAGATGATGAGCTTTTGTAGACATTGTCTGCCTCACCATCCGCGTTAGTGTCGACAAAGTGATACTTAATTTTCTTGTGTTCTGTAGAAACCTTTGTTCCTCCGTTTTCACTGGTACTCGTAGTATTATCTACATTCTGAACCACTTCAAATTCATAACCTTTATCTGCGCCAAACATACTAATATCGTAATCGTTTACTTTGGTATGCAGAGTATCATTCTTGTGAGTTTTCGCATACTCGTCATATTTCGCATAAACCGCCTTAATGTCATCCTTTGTCAGCTGTTTCTTTTCAACACTTCCTGCAAACGATTGAAGACTTAGGATAAAGAATGAGGCAAATGCCAGAAACTCCTTTGTTCGCAGCTTTTCAGCGCCATTGTTAAACATTTCTTTAAAATTCATAGTAAATAAGTATTAATCCAGTAATAATATTATTAGTATATGGAAGATGCAATGAAAACGCAACCGACCCTAAAAACGATCGCCTGCCAAGTTCTTTTATTCCCATTTTCCTGTAAGATATACATATATGAAAAAATCTTGGATTATAGGAATATCAACTGCAATTTCATTGCTTGTAGTAATAACTGTATTTATAAATACCAATTTTGGGCAAACAACACTTAA
>CAYQCC010000007.1:0-53201 GCA_964415895.1 uncultured Candidatus Saccharibacteria bacterium
GCACAGCACCCTACTGATTTATGTGAAGGGAGAGAAAATGGAAATACCTGCCAATATAGGACAGGGTGCCGTCCATAATCCTATCAATACGCATGTTGAGGATGCCCCAGCAGGAATCATCCATCTGGAATTTTCAGGACTCGTGCGAAACAGCAATACACGGCTCGATGAATTTTTTAAGGCTTGGAATAAAACCATAAGAACGTTTAGCGAGAACGTAACCATGACGGTGAACGGCGAACCAAGCACCGCGTATGAGAATTATTATATGAAGGACGGAGATGTTATAGAGCTCCGGTATGAATAGTTGGTTACTTTTATTAATTTAATTATCACTATTGTTTCAATGAAATATAAAAAATTATAATTATGTCCACCCAAACCTATCAATTTCATATTCATGGAATGCATTGCAATGCGTGCGTTCTTCTGACGGAAAACGAGTTGAAAGATATTCCTAACATCACTTCTGCAAAAGCAAGTCTGAATAATCATTCAGTCGAGGTAGTCGGGGATTTTGGAGACAAAACTCCTGAGCAGATTGCAGAGGAGCTTACGGTTCCATTGAAACCGCTCGGCTATACGGTATCTGTTGAAAAACAGCAAAGAAAAGGTAACTGGAGCGAGTTCAAAACAGCAGCTCCTATCGCACTTGCATTTGCAGTCCTGTTTGTGTTCCTTCAAAAGATCGGTATGGTAAATCTGGTGGACGGAGGAAATGTAAACTACAGTACTGCATTCGTCATTGGTATCATTGCTTCGCTCTCCACTTGCATGGCAGTAGTTGGAGGATTACTTCTTTCCATGTCCGCAACCTTTGCAAAGGAAGGTGACAAGATAAAGCCCCAGCTCATGTTCCACGGTGGTCGCCTTGTTTCTTTCTTCATTCTGGGTGGTGCGATCGGGGCAATCGGATCGGCATTTACTTTGAACACCTCGGCAACGTTCGTCCTTGGAATGGTGATCGGAATCGTGATGCTCATCTTGGGAATCAATCTACTTGATGTGTTCCCTTGGGCAAAGCAATTACAGCCATCTATGCCGAAGTTTATCGGAAAGCGTGCTCATGGAGTTTCAAAATACAATCACACCCTTACACCACTTTTGGTGGGAGTACTCACATTCTTTCTACCATGTGGATTTACGCAGTCCATGCAGCTCTATACGCTGACCACAGGGAACTTCCTCACAGGTGGACTGACCATGCTTGCGTTTGCACTTGGTACGCTCCCCGTACTTGCTATGATTAGTTTCAGTTCGTTTAGTATTCAGAACAATTCAAAAGCAGGAATATTTTTCAAGACTGCAGGACTCGTCGTTATCCTGTTTGCACTGTTCAATATTATCAACTCATTGGTTGTGCTCGGTCTTATACCGCCAATATTTAATTTCTAGTATAATTAAAACTATGAAGATAATAATTATTTCAATCTTGGTCGCACTAATCCTCGTTGGAGGAGCGTTCATGCTGACAAAAGAAAAAAGTGAACCGAAGGCAGATACAGCCCCAGTAAATAATGTGTCCATCATAGATGGCAAGCAAATTATTACTATTACTGCCAAAGGAGGTTATAAACCAACTAATAGTGTTGCGAAAGCAGGTATCTCAACGATTATTCGTTTTGATACTAGGGGAACATTTGATTGTTCATCATCGGTAAACATCCCAAGTATGAACATTTCAAAAATATTACCACAGACAGGATCTACAGATATCGATATTGGGATACCGGGGGTAGATGCGCTCCAAGGAACATGTGGAATGGGGATGTATCCATTTTCGATTACGTTCCAAGAATGATTAAGACACTTCCGTCAGGAACGACGGTAATTCTTTCATAAAGAAAATATGATGAGATTCCTCGAGTATTAAGGTTCGAACAGCCCTGAACTGGGCGAGCTAATCAAAAAACACCTGTTTATAGGGGTGTTTTTTTATAAAAGGTATATAATAAACTATATGTTTGCTTACTTAATTCTTGAGATAGTTACAGGTATTATTGGCTTATTAGCATTAATTGTATTAATGGTCCATTTGTATAAAAAACCTACCATTCATAAAATTGTAAAACAGCGAGGGATTTATATTCCGATAATATTATTTATTGTTGCAGTTTTTGCAGGGTTAATTGCAAACCGTACCTATCCACCAAATTTTGCAATGCCTGTATTTATGCATTCACATGCACCAGGTGGTGTTCCTGCATCTATTCCTTTTAATAAAATTATAGATTTTTTTATTCATAAAAATCATTTTGAGAAAGTTGCCGATATTTCAACTGACCCAGCATCTGTACCGTCAACCCCACAGCTTCCAGATGCAGATGGAATTGTCCGCATTCATTTAACTGCAAAGGAAGTTATTTCAGAAATAGCACCAGGAATTTATTTTAATTATTGGACATATAATGGACAGGTACCTGGTCCGATGTTAAGAGTACGTGAAGGTGATACAGTCGAGTTATCATTAACGAATGATCCATCAAGTTTGCATCACCATAATATTGATTTACATGCCGTTACTGGTCCAGGAGGCGGTGCATCAATTACTGATGTAAATCCAGGGGAGACAAAAACATTCAGATGGAAAGCCTTGAATCCAGGATTGTACGTGTATCATTGTGCAATGCCAAATGTCAGTACACATAATTCACATGGGCAATATGGTTTAATTATGGTTGATCCAAAAGATTCTACTATTGGATTATCCAAAGTAGACCATGAGTTTTATATCATGCAGGGTGAATTATATACTGAAGGGCAATTAGGAAAACGTGGGTTGGTTCCATTTGATTCAGATGCATTACTTGCAGGAGATCCAAACTATGTAGTGTTTAACGGTAAAATTGAAAGCGCTCCACGAATACATGCAAAGGTTGGTGATACAGTACGTATGTATGTTGGTAACGGTGGGGTAAATTTAATTTCATCGTTCCATGTAATTGGTGAAATTTTTGACAAAGTATATCCAGAAGCTGCAATAGGTGTCGGGTCATCGGTATTTAAAAATGTACAAACAACTGCAGTATTGCCAGGAGGCGCAACAATAGTTGAATTTACAGTTGATGTACCAGGAAAATTTCTATTAGTAGATCATGCGCTCGCTCGGATGAATAAAGGGGCTTGGGCGGTTCTGGAGGTAACAGGAGATGAACAACCAAGTATTTTTTCTAAAACCAAATCCTTAATGGAGACTGTTCCTGCAGAAATGGAACATATGCAATAAAAGTATGGTGTATTCTAAAATCATTTAGTTACCATAGTTACCTTACATTACCCTTACTAACCTCTGTATATCTCTCACACAGGTTCGAAGTGTAACCGATAGGCGGAGCATAGTAGAAAAAACAGACGAAAACTCGTCTGTTTTTTCGTTAGACGATGTAAACAAAGGAGTTTTATTAGGTTCGAACTTTGGATTCTCACTCTTCATTGTAATGAATCCATCCAAGAGTGCTTGAACCGATTTTGTATTGATAATACTAATCATTTCATCATTCCAGACTAGGTTCGAACGAAGTTTAGTAAGAATACTTCTTTTAGAATTAATCTGACCCTTACGCATAACGAATATAAACTCTTCAGCAAGATTAACTATCTCATTCGCACGAATAGTCCAATCAAGACTCACAGGCTTCTCTGAGGGCTTGTAGCGGGTCTCCAGGTCCAGTAAGTCAGATTTATATTCGTCATCAGTTATCATTTTTTCGGCAAGCATCTCTCGGAGCCGTTTCTTTTTTGATTGATAGTCGGTAGCTTCTTTTTGTAGGATTTCTTCCTTGAAGAGGTTTCTATTAACCTCTTCATCTCTCATTTCCTTAATATGCTTTCTGCACCAGTCTGCAAGTTCTGAAGAAAGAGGTATTTTTTCTCCAACTTCTTTTATTAGGTAATCGGTTAGTCTTTCATCGCTTACAGATTTGTATTTGAGACCATTCTTCTTTTTCGAATTATTGTAATAATACGAATAATCAAGATACTTAGGGTTTTTCATCTCATCTATAGGTGTATTACATTGGGGGCAGTGTGTTTTATCCCTATGTGCAAATTTTTTCTTACAATCACAGATGACTTGGTATTTCTTATCAAGACCAATAAAATCATTCTCTGGAGAAATTACAAAACCAGAAAATGTAGCCTCGTGTTTCTGAGTCTTCGGGATATTTCTTTTGCCGAGAATCATTTTGATTTCATTATGCTCATCTTCGGTAATAAGCCTAGGTAAGCTTTTGTCTAGCTCATATCTTTCACCCCCATAAAAGAAGAAGCCTGCATAGGTAGAATCTTTCAAAATTTCATATATTCGTGAGGACTGTATTAGTTTGCCTCCAATCTTTTTTCGCTTTACAGTAGTCAATTTAAGCTCTTCTACGGCATACTTATAGAGCTTGCCAGCAGAAAATTCTTTAGTAAGAAACATCTTTAGAAGAATTTTAACTTTTTCTAACGTTGGCTCATCCACTAGCCATTTTCTATTTCCTTTCTCTTCCGTTTTATCATTCAAGAAGCCTAGTGTTGCTACTCCGTGGGGAACACCAATAGAAGCTTTTTTAGCCTGACCTCGTTTTACATTTACTGAAAGGTCTTTAACAAATTGTTTGCCTTGACCAAACTCTACTGCTAGAACAATCACATTGTCCCAAGGGTAATAAACCTTGTCGTGGGTAATAATAGCTTTTAATACTCCTGAACTCAGGAGGTCGATAATCTTTCCACCCTCAGTCATATTTCTTGCCAGTCGGTCTGGCTTCCAACAAACTATTGTATCTACCTGACCTTTTTCAATCATCTGTATAAGGCTGGTAAACCCAGGACGAGCAAATTCTTTCTTTGCAGATTTTGATTCTTCAAATGTCTCAATAAAATCAGGAAGCTTATAAAAATCCACTATTCGCTTCGCTTCATCTTTTTGAGATTCAATAGAAAGCATCTGCCTATCTTCAGCCTCAGATGACTTTCTGTTGTAACTAGCAGGTTTTAGTTTTGTGAAATCTATATTATTCATAACAAAAATGAGGTAACGACATTACTTTAGTTGCTACACCAAGCGTGTCATTACCTCGTTTTTATTCACAAAAACACCCATACTAATAATAATTTCACAGTGTGTTTTTATGGACATATCGCCTGGTGTAGCTCTTACATTTTATCAAGATAAGGTCTTAATAACAATTAAGCTAACTTGATACAAAACAGTAAACTTTATTTTTGGTGATAGGAAGACTCCATAGCCCCCTTACCCCCAAGCTTGGAAGTATTCGTGAAGAAACTTATTTCCGCTGTATCTCGGAGTTTCTTAGGTCCCACTCTAAGAGCTTTAATCTTAGCTCCCGATATTCCGTCATTCGCCAGGACCACCGTTCACGGCAACGAATGACTTAGAAGAAGTTTACTTCATTTTCGTATGATGAGGTTTCCTCCATCCTATGAATTAAGCTGGCATCCAAGAGAGGCTCATAGGTTCGCCCACCTTTCTCTCAGGTTTGAGTCATTGCTGACTCAGAACACTACCCACTGCAATGGGTAGTGTTCTGAATTAATAATGCTTCTGTGGTTTTAGTTTCAAACTTTGGACCATAATTTCAAGAAAAAATTGTCCCAGATTGTTAATATCCTCGTCGCTTAACTTGCACTCAAAATCTTCACCGTGCGTTTTACGGAGAATTTCTCGAAGTTCAGTTAGTGCTAGTTTGCTGAGGACCATATTTAGGGGTCCTCTTGTTGCAAAAAAGCAGTCTAGAGGACTGCTTCTATCTTGCTACTTATTCAAATTTACCTCAGCCTGGTTTAAGGAATTTGCTTAATTAATCCAGTTTTAATTTGAGTCTTATTATCCTTGGCTTTTTTAATAATCGACTTAATATAATTTCCTGAATAGGGTTTTCCATCGGGTTTTTTTAGATTAAACCTGTGGAAAATGTAATTCGCAATTAATTCATCCTTTGCTCTCTCCAAGGCTTTTCTTTTGCCATTAATAGTAAACTTTTCCTTATATTCAGATGAAAATCTTAAAGCAAAGGCACTTCTAATTTCTTCAGAAGAGAATGTATCTAGAACTCGAATCCACAATTCAAGCCCGCCAGTATCTGTTTTGGTTGCGCGTTTTTTTACCTTAGGAACACCTATTCCAATCTCTTTAAATTTTCTCAAAACATCATTTCCTGGAGTTCTTAAGAAATCAAAAATCTGTTGGTTGTCAGCCCCTGGGATAATTTTCAAATATAGGGCATCAGTGTCTGTTGTATCTTTAGTCCAAAATACATTTCCAAAAGGAATATTTTTATAAGTATCTTCTTGGATATCACCGAAAATAAATAATTCCGAAATCACAGGCTCCCACTCAGGTCGCAGTATTAAGTATTTATATTCAGGGTATTTCTTCGTTAGGGCCTTACGGAAACCAATAAAAGCTTTAGACAAGATAGGTTTTTCATTGATAATTTCTTTAACAAAGCTATTTCTCAATACTAAGTTTGTCCAGTCGTATTTATCAATGAGATATTCAAAATCCTGATTATCAATACCGCCAGTTTTTCTGTACTTTACAGCTATTTTCTCGGTCTCTGCACTTGCTATAGTTTCAATGGCAAGATTCTTCCTATTGTTGTTTGGTGTAGCATTTCTCATCTTCCAATCTTACCAATTTCAAGGAAAAATGATAGAATTAGCATTAACAATTCAATATTGCCGACCTAACCCTCATCGCTTGCGGTGAGATATGGTCAAATCCGCAAAAGTATAAAGAACCCCTAGTCAGGGTCTGACTTTTGCAGTCCCATCGGGAAACTGGTGGTGTTGCTCTCTTCGGAGGGCGTACGCTTGGCTAGGGGCTTTTTGTATGGCTAATTCTGGCAAGCGCATTATCAAAAAACCCGCAAAAGTAAAACTATGGAATATTTTATACAGGTGGCGATTGTTGCCTTTCTCGTCTGGGAATTTAATAGACGAATTAATAAGCTAGAGCGTCTGGTTTTAAGTCTGGAATTGCGACTTGGCGATAAGGTAAATAAGCCCAATGATTTTGATAAGTGGGCTGAAGAGCATAAGAAAAAACCTTTTCTATCTAAAGAAGAGTTGGAAAAAGAAAAGCACGAAGCTGGGGAAATTTAGTCTTGCTGAGAGAGTTTTTCTACCACTCTTCGAGCAATTTCATCGTGATTTAAATCGAAACCAAAAGGAGGAAAATCGTAAAGCTGGGAACTATCAAGTCTTGGGTCCGTAGAGAAATCCTTTTTGAATTTTCTCTCAAGAATCCACGCTGTAGCTTTCCAGTCTTTTTCACCAGCTTTCTCAATTTTCTGTATAAGCTTCTGTTTATATTCAATCACTTTTTGACCCATTTGTTCTGAAAATTCTGAATTTGTACGCTTCCATCCGCACAGGGTATCTTCTGAGATGCCAGCCAGCATTGAGGCATCTCTTTGAGTCATTCCGTTACCTAGAGCCTCTAGGATTATTGTGACCCTTTCGGGGGTCATTTTGTATGGTTTAGAAGGTTTTGCCATAGGAAATCATAGGTTGATTTGCTATTGCAGTAGCCTAATTATTATATCAAAAAATGGGTGAAAATGGTAAAATCCACTTATGCACGGGCTACACCAAGGATACTCTTATCAAGACTTATTATCTGCTTTTTTAATATCAGAAAATCTGCATAAAAAGGATTTTAAAATAGCGATAGAGCAACAAGATTCTATACAAGACAAGTTTGATGACATTGTAGTTTTTTATGATGGCAGAAAATCTAAATTCCAAGTAAAACACACGTCAGCAAATAATTCAGTTGCAAAGAAAGATTTTATAAATAAATCTAGCGACCTTAATTTAGCTGAATTAGCCAAGTCTTTTCTTGATGATAAAAAAACGACTTATATAATTGCCACAAATAGGAATGTTGAATCTGACAGTTTCTTTAGCAATCAGGGTGACTCAGGAATATTTTCACTTAAAAATGAATCTTTTCAAATTAGTGGAACTGCTTCTCATAAAAGTTTTACAAAGAAACTTTTTATTGAATCGTCACTACCTGGAGCTTCCTTTGACCTGAGTAAGCCTGGGAGTCTTGAAAAAGAATTATTGGAATCTTTGCGTACCCAAGTAGGCATCGGTCAGTATCCAAATAATCAAGTTTCAGAGAGGGATGTTGCTGGTCGTTTAATACTACTAGCTTCTCAATTAAGAAGTACTGGCAAGGGAAAGTTTTTTGACAGAGATTATATTTTCAAGTATATAAATCTTAATTTTGAATACGGTCATATTGTACAAAATTTCCCATTCATTTCTACAGAGTATAGGCTATATAGGACAGAGGTCGTAACAAAAATCCAAGGTCTTTTGTCGGTACATAAATATGCAATTCTTCAAGGTGCGCCTGGTGGTGGAAAATCTCACGTATTTGATGACTTGTTTCAAAAGTATAAAGATGAAAA
This sequence comes from uncultured Candidatus Saccharibacteria bacterium, assembly GCA_964415895.1. Classification (GTDB taxonomy): domain Bacteria; phylum Patescibacteriota; class Minisyncoccia; order Phycocordibacterales; family UBA1006; genus CALMMZ01. Next base: position 8,430 of record CAYQCC010000007.1, read on the forward strand.
GGTTACAGTTGTCCGTCATTTTTGCTATTTGGAGCCAACAGACCGCCTGGCTCAAGAAAGAATTGTTGTAGATGCGATGTATGGTAACTTTCTACATCAACTTGAAAGAAGTGAGCCTAAAATAGCTGAGGAGTTAAAACCCTATTTTTCAGCGACTAAATCAAATCTAGAAAAGATGCTAATTAAGTTAGCCGAAGCAGGAAAAAAGACTGTTTTGATGGTGGATGGATTAGACCATTTGAATCGAGTAGTTGCTCAGAATAGACTCTCTGAAGATTTGGTCCAAAGTTTTATTTCTGACCTGTTGGATTTAAAGCTTCCTGAAAATTGTTCCATCTTTATCGCCTCTCAGCCAAGTCTTGAATTGAATCAAATAATAGAGCATAGAGATGTTGGGGTATACACACTTCTTCCTTGGAGTGAAAAAATGGTTGAGGAATTTTTGAAAAAACATAATGACCATTTGCCGTCCGAAAGAAAACTTCTCGTAGATAAGGAAATAATAAAGCTTTTATTGCAAAAAACCGAAGGTAATCCTTTGTATCTAACATATGTTCTAAAAGAGGTAATTAGTTCAAGTAGTGAATCAGATATTCCATCTTTCCTTGAAAAACTACCCCAGCTCAGCAGTGATTTAAATAACTATTATAGATATTTAACAAAAACATCAAGTGTCTCAGATTTTGCTGTGATGCAAACCTTGGCGTTGCTCGATTTTAGTGTGTCGTCAGAAGAGATAAAAGAAATGTTTCCTCCAATCCAAAAGCCAGTTATTGAGGCAACAATTAAAAAAATAAAACCAATATTGAAATCAGGGATAGTACACGGAGGTATAAGAATTTATCACGAAAGTTTTCGCCGTTTTATAATTGAGGAAAGCCATAAGAACAAACAGCAAGATAGTGAGCTATATAAACACATAACAGATTGGCTTGATAAGAAAGGTTTTTATGTCTCCCAAAGAACATACAGGTATTTAATTCCTTATCTCATTAGGTCGGGCGAAGAAGATAAGGTTTATTCTCTTTTACCAAAAGATTTCATATCGCAAAGTTTGTACTTCTTTCATTCCCCCGAGAGTATTACTAGCAACCTAAATAGAATTGCGGACTTTGCAGGACTGAAACAAAGATGGGATGTGTACTGTAAGGCTGTTGAATTAAAAAGGGCTTTACATACTTATACATACGAAAGGGCGGAATCAACAGATGATGTTTATTATCAAGCGATTTTAGACGTGCAGGGCGCGGATATGTTTTGCGAGAGATTAATGTTTGATGGAAAGCCAGTTTTTTCTAAACTAGGAGGCATATTAATGTGTCAAAAGGCAGAACATAGTGGAGGAAACCCGCCGTGGGATTTTTATGATGTTCAAGGAATTTCGATGTCTGTTGGTAGTCCTGCGCAGATTTACCATTTTCAGGAAGTTGAATCAGCTAATTTTCTAAGTTCAATTCGAAAGGCATCAGTTAAATATGCTATTAGGGTAATGTGGAGATTAATGATGCGAAACAGATTCTTGAATACGGAACAACGTCAAATCAATTGGCTTCTGAACGAATTTGATTTTGTATTTGGTGTTTCAGCCAACTATAAGGAATTAATTACTCTTCCTATGGCTCGAAAAAAGAAGGCGTGTTTACACTTAGCAGTAGCAAAATACTTGTATAAGGATGGAAAAAAGAAAGAAGCCAGTCAAATAAGTACAGGTGTATTAAAGACAACAAAAGATAGTAACCAGATTCTTGAAAGCCTAAAACTGGATGGTAAAATTGCCAGCCCTGTTTTAATTGGTGATATATCAAAATTAACAGCCTCGATTTTCGGTTTTCAGCATCTATATGACGACAAAGAAGTTCCTGTATTTAAGGAATGGTATGAGGCTTTACAAATTTTGTCCCACATTAAGCGAGATGAAGTAAAAAATGCAAGAAAATTGATAAATAGAATTGATGGATGGTATCGTGCGTGGCTCTTGTTTCTTGTCGATTTATCTCTGTTAGAAGCCGAGAATAGTTCGGTTGTAAGGAAAGAAAAAGCTTTCGAGATTATGCTATCTGAACTTGTTAAATATGCAGCCCCTTTCACTGGTACTCCAAGGGCAATGGACCTTTATTCAATTCGGGAATTTTGCACGGATTCTTTTCGTAGAGTATTGATACTTGGAAAGGACTTTTCTAATTATGAATTCATATTAAATTCTCTAGGGACAATAAGCTCCGAAACTACTTCTTATCTACAAGGCTCAAGCGATGGTCCGCTAGATGGTGAAAAATTTAATACACTACTCAAAGAAATTTATTTGTTGTTAGATGAGTCTAAAAGAAAAGTGGTATTGAAAAGATTAAAAGAGAATGTATATAACGGTTTTGCATCTTCACATTATTATGACTCTTCTTCATTTGAACATTTAAAGTTATCAAGCGTACTTTCTCAAGCGGGAAAAACTAAGGACTCGAAAACAGAGCTCTTGATGGGCTGTGTCCATCTAGTTGCATACGGACATAGGAAAGATTCTACTCTGTTTGAAATAATCGAACCCATAGGTTTTATTGCTAAGAAAGATTTAGGCTTTGCAGCTAAAGCTCTATTGAAAACCTATCCCTTGGCTGAGACAGTCTGGAGATATACAGATGGTAGTACTACAAAATGGAGTCTTACTTACTGGATAGAATCTTTAATTGCCTCAAATGTTAATATGGCTGTTCAGGTAATGACGGAGCTAATAATTAAAGACCCTGGTAGAGATTGGCGGGTAGAGTTAGGCACTGAGCATCTTTGTAAAAAGTTGGTTGAAGAGAAAGTGTCTATTGCAATAGTGGCAGACCTCTACGAGACCATATTTAGATTAAAGGATACAAGGATTAATGTTTCAGTGGGATTAGAAATTGCGCAACTCTTAATAGTTTCGGGGAAATATGAACGAGCGCAAAAGATTTTTGACCATATAGCCTATAACCTTTACCACGTTTCAGTTTTTGAATATGTATCTGAGAAGGAAAATTTCGAAAAGATTCTTTCTTTTGCAAAAAAATACAAATTAAAACTCAAGGACTATCATAAGAAGAATTTTGAAGCGAATAGGGATAAAACTGCAATGAAAAGTCCGCTTGCCGATATTCCAAAGACTAAAGAGGTGATTGAAAAGTTTAAGTTTAAAGGTCTCGATGCAGAGGAGATGCAAAGGTTGCTGGATGAAAATCCTAGAGGGCAATTTCTTTATTCTCAAAATGTGCAGAATCTTGGAGAGGCATTGTCTCTAATTGCTAAAGATAAGCCAGAAAAGAGTCAGAATATTGTACTTTCGTTGGTAAGAACAGGTTTCTATAAGGACCAAGATATTAAAGGATTAATTGCTCTCAGAGAAATCTTTATCAAAAATGGACAGAAAGAATTGGCTTCATTTGTTTCAATGCTAGGTTTAGTATACGCGCGTGGTAGTGGTGGATGGCACAGCTTGGCTGACAGTCAATATAACTATCTAGGTTCTGATGCTTTTAAGTTATCAAAAAAGACAGCGGAAAAGACTCTCTCAAGTGAAATGTCTTATATTTTTTCCAAGGATGGATATTTTAGTGGGCCAGTACGACATCTAGTAGAATTTTTCTCACAGGCATCCCAGGTTAGATTGGCTGAAAATATATGGAATGAGGCTTATGATGTTATAAAGTTTCGATTGCCAACTCCAATAGAACTGGATGAAATGCTTGAAAAAGAAACTCCTAGTCTCACATATAATCTCAGGAAACCAATAAATACCGCCCTTAAAGAGCTTATAAAAGAGCGACTCAAGATTACTGGTTAGGACTATCTATCGCTAGAGGAGCTTGTTGCTCGTCGATTATTGCTTTTCGAACATCATCCCAGGTGCGGAGCCAAGCTAAAAGACACCTAATTCACATAGGTGTTTTTTGTTACCGTTGGTAGGCAATCGAACATGTGGTAAAATGTGGATATGAATATGAAATTCAAATCTCTAATTACTGGTCTTTTAATTTTATCGCCTATGTCCGTCTTTGCGCAAAATCCTGGATTCGGCGCAGAACCAACTCCATTTTTTGAGATGCTATTTATCAAATCATATTGTACAACACCTTTTGAATGTATACTTAATAATTATATTTTAAATCCATTAATAATATTACCTGTGTTTATAGTCATTGGGGTAGTTATTTATAAAAAAATGAAAAAATAAATTGAGTTTAATTATTCAGTTACCTTATATTACGCTCATCAATCTCTGTATTTCCAATGTATAGATTCTAAGTGTAACCGATATGCGGAGCCCTTGAAAAATGCCTTTATATGGGGTATTTTTTGTTTATCTAAATAGGGTTTAGAACTCAAATCTGTTAAAATGATGCCATGTCTGAATATCAACCAAAAAATAAGTCCTTTGAGCAATATATACAATTAGGCTACGAGTTTGCTTCTGGGAAAAAATTGTCTGAAAATGAGATGGTTCTTTTAGAAAAAATATCCGATATAGATACTAGTATTATCAAAATTGATGATATTCTTGACCACGAAGAATACCGAAATAATCGCAAAGCAATTCACCTTATTGATGGGATAGAAAAGACGATCATAAATGCCAAGCTCGATGAAATTAATGGTGTTCAAGCACTTACTGATTTAATTGAGTTTAGAAAATGCTTTCCTCTTTTCAGTTACGAAATACTTAAAGTATTTAATAATGACTATATGCGAGGAATATATGAAGGGCAAAAAATTGATAAGGAGTTGGAAGAAATAGAAAATATAACACCAGAAATGATCCATAAGTATTTTTTAATGACCAAAAAGTTCACGGGAGGTCATATAAGATATGGATTAGAAATCGGGCAACTATTAGGCGGTAAAATCCCTGATAAAAGCGTTAGTGAGATTGCCGAAAATTTAGGCATTAATCGACAGATTGTAGATGATTTCGAAGATTATTTTAAAGCCCATCATTATCCATTCGGAGATATTAAAAGGGGTGCAAAAAGACTTCCTGAGATATTATTTACCTTGAAAGGTGGTAGTAGAGAAACTGTTCTAGAGCTTATTACGAAGAAAGATTTTTCAGGAATAGTAAAACTTGTTTTAAATGAGGAGGTTAGAAAATCGCTCTATGATTATTGTAAAACGAATATAGAGCAATGCGAGCAAATTACAACTGATTTTGATTGGGCAAAGATTTCAGTTGATATTGAACAAATACTAAGAAAAGAAATTTAAATTTAAAATTTCACCTAATTCGAGCTCGCTTTTAATCTGAACCCAGTTAAGGATTCTGAACTTGTCCACGAGAGGGAGTCAACCATTGACATATGATAAAAGGACAGTATTATGCTAAATAATATTGTTCTTTTGCTTTGCGTTTAATTGGTTTTCAGAGAAGATCCTGTCTTTTGTGATAGCCAATTAAATACTTACAAAATGGGAACGATTAATATTGAAAATAATGAAACTGATTTGGAAACTTTTGAATCATTGTGCAAAGAATTCAGAATATACATCGATGAACTAAAAACAAAATGGAAGGTTAATAATAGACCGCCTCAGTTTAAAGATGTGTATGAAATTTTACGTCCAGATGAGAAAGCGCAAATAGAAAGTCATATCAACAATTGGGACAGATACATAACACCCATTGCAGAAGAGTGGTGGAAACAACGTGGTTATGGAGTCAATTGGCCAGATGATAATTCAAAGCCAGTAGGATATTATAAGCTTTAATTGAATACGGTTACCAAATTAGTAAAAGACTGTTTTTTAAATAGTCTTTTCATTTACTCAAAATTTTCGATCGAACATTTCCCATGTTTGGAGCTAAATTTAAAACACCTATTACACAGAGATGTTTTAGTTATTCTTTATTTCTTAAAAATATTAAGATATAAATGGTATTTATTATTTTAACTTTTAACTATGTTTCAAATAACAATTATGTGGATCGTGTCTGTTCTGCAGATCTTAATAGCCCTTGGATTAATTAATGTATGGATTATTCGATCTGGACGTGCGACAAAATACCGCGGCGCTGGAGCTCAAAACATGAAACAGGAATTTAGTGCGTATGGATTACCGGTCTGGACAATGTATGTGGTGGGATTTTTAAAGATGGTAATTGCACTAGTTATGGTTTTGGTGTTGTTCGTACCTTATGTAATGATTCCGTTTGGCATTGCTGCTTTTGCGCTACTTGTTATATTAATGCTTGGTGCAATCACCATGCATGTTAAAGTTAAAGATCCATTAGTAAAGGTTCTTCCTGCTATAAGCATGTTACTGATGTCGGTACTGGCTTTATGTCTTGTATTGTTAGTATAAAGGATAAAAACACCTAATTTATAAGTGTTTTTTTGTAACGAGTCATTGTATTTATAAAAGAGATATGAGATAATTTACTCATGAAACTTAAAGCAACCTTTCGAGCGCTCTTTTTATCTGTATTATTTTTACTCGGTATTTTTTTTGTGACCAATAACGCATTGGCAGCAGGAGAACCTGTAGTTATCGACCGCTTCGTAGAAGATATTATGCCGACGTCAGCACTACCAACAGCAGAGGTTACTGACGAGGGTCTTGCTGCTGTTATTGGAGTTTGGGTTGAATATGGAACTACTGATAGTTATGGATCAGAAGTACAGCGATATAATCTTCATGAATTAACCATTCCAGGTATTATTGATGCATCGCTTACTGGATTAACATGTGATACAACTTATCACTATCGTTTCAAGGTTCGAAATAATGGGATGTTGGATGGATACAGTCCTGACGCGACATTTACCACAACGCCTTGTTATCCAAGTGATAATATTAGTCACTGGACACTGAACGAGGCGAGTGGAACTCGAGTTGATAGTGTTGGGAATAATGACCTTTCTCCAATAAATGCACCACTTGCAAAAACAGGACAAGTTAACGATGGGGTAGAGGCAACAGTTGCTGGTACAGATTATCTTTCAATTGCAGATAATGCATCGTTAAGTACAGGGGGCGAAACATCATTTACAATTTCCATGTGGGTAAAATTAAATGCAAAAACAGGAACGCAAGTATTTGCTTCTAAATTTTCATCTGTAAGCACAGGTGAATATGCTGTTTATTTTGAAAATCTTGCCAACAGGTTTGTGTTTTCTACCTATGGAAATAATCAGAACTATTTTGTATACGCAGATGAACTTGGCTCACCTGATATTGGTACTTGGTATTATATTACTGCAACACACAATGCACTTACCAATACAAACTCCATAGCGGTTAATAACGGAGTTGCGGATACACTTTCAAGTGTTGCAGAACATCAAGATAGTACGGCTAGTTTTTTGATTGGAGCATTTGGCTCAGGACCACTTTACTACGCAAATGCTGTAATTGATGAGGTGCGATTTTCAAAGACTGAGCATGGAATAGTTAGTAATAACGCGCCTGTACTTGATGCAACAAGAACTCCAATACTTGGAACGGTTGCTGAAAATGCAAGTGTACCAACTGGCGCCGTAGGAATGCAGATAGCAAGTTTGGTTGATTTTACAATACCAGCAGGAGGTCTTGATAACGTTTCTGATATCGACAACAGTCCTTCAACAGGTATTGCAGTTACGGCAACAAATTCAAGTCTGACTTGTTATTACTCGATAAACTCAGGGGCGACCTGGACTCTTCTGGGGTCGGTTTCAAATACATCTGCACGATTACTAAGCGCAGGCGTAACTAATCGAGTTTATTGTCGTGCAGGAACAGGAACATTTGGAACATTTTCAAATGCAATTACGTTCCGTGCATGGGATCAAACATCTGGAACAAGCGGATCAACCGCAGATACGTCTACGAACGGCGGAACAAGCGCATTCTCATTGGCTACTGACACAGCAGGTTTGACAATCACATCAGCGGGAAACCATGCGCCAGTTGCGAGTGATGATGAATATACGGTTGATCAAGATTCCATAGGCGTAGCACTTGCAGTAAGGGGTAATGATACGGATCCTGATAATGATGCGTTTACCATAACAGATGTTGGTACGCCTGATCAGGGCGGTAATGCGCAAAACATCTTATCAGGAACAGAAATCGGCTATACGCCTGCAGCAGGCTTTTGTGGTGATGAGGAATTTACGTATGAAATTAATGACGGAAACGGAGAAATAGACGTGGCTACTGTGACGATTCATGTTGTTAATTGCGACACTGTGACTCAGGCGCCAACATTAGTATCACCAGCAACAGGCACCACCTATTACAATAATGTTCTTCTTCCGATCACGTTCACTCTTCCTGAAACATTACTTCATAATTCACTTAGGTTGATATTTACATCATCATTAGAAACTTCATTTGTATTAAACTTGAGAGATGCTGCACCAGGAACAAATACATTTAATGTTGATCCAAAAGGAAACATTGATACGTTAACTGAAGTCCTTTCCACGACATCAAACAGTATTCCTGTAGGAACCTATACCGTGACGCTTACATATCAGGATGTTTATGGAAATACAGCCGCAAGTGCTACGTCAACAAACGTGATCATTGCAAATCCAATCGTAGCAAGTACTCCGTCATCTGGTTCTGGATATAACCCAGCTCTTGCATGGACGCCAGCCAAATCAACACCTACTGTTGATGTGAAGAAAGCATGTCCTGCTGACAAAGTACTTACACAAAATCTGCGATCAGGAGCTCGAAACGGAAAGTATGATTCCTACACAAAAGCAATAGTCAAAGAAGCTAAAATTCTTCAGGCACATTTGAATCGATTAGGATTTTCATCAGGAGCAGAAGATGGAATTCTTGGTCCAAAATCTGATAGTGCTATCAAGAAACTTCAGAAATTCCTTGGTACATTACAAGATGGAAAAGTTGGTCCGCAAACAAGAGGACTGATTAATAATTCTTGTGGTAATAATGGATTAGGTGCATAACAAACAAAAACACCGATTGGTGTTTTTGTTTTAAAATATTATTACCTTATCTTAAATATGTGATAATATTTAAATATGATTAATGACCAACTATTACATTTTATCAAAGATGAGTCAGAAAAAGGCTTCAGCAAAGAAGAAATTACCAAAGGATTACTAAGTAATAGCTGGTCTGCACAAGACATAGAAGAAGGCTTCAATGCGGTAAAACCTGGGACAAACACTACGGTTCCTCCTACAATAAAAAAACATTCAAAAATGAGAATCGCTTCATTGATCGTCATTGCTACTGTATTAATATGTCTTATTATTGTCTTTTTTGGGAAACAAGGACCAAACGAAGGTGCTATCGAGCTGGGAAGTGGCCCCGCTAATTCTGCTACAAAAATATCTTGCAGTAGTGATCAGATACCGCTTATTGCAAATGGAGAGACTGCAGACAGTAAAAGAATTGATATGGATAAAGATGGAATTGATGAGCTTATTGTTACGTACAGTAGAGAAGTATCTGGATGGGAAGGAATGCCTGACACGATTACCAGGGTTTCGTTTTTTACATGTGAAAATAATATCTTAAAGGAGTCTTATAAAATTAATCCAGGAATTGTCCTGGGAGAGATCAGCGCCGAAGGCCATATAGGGTTGGCAGTTAATACCTATGACGATTGGAGTGTTTTTTTAAAAAATGGTGCAACATTTCATAAGATAATTCCCGAGGAATCCAGAAATGTGGCTCTTAAGAAATATAATATGCAATTTCAATCCAATAATTACAGACCATTAAAAGTAATTAATAATTCCGTTGAAGAAATTATTCCTGGATTTACTCCAAATTATCCCTATACTGAAGGTGCGCGACCAGAAATAAAAATAATATATACAGTCAAGGATACTACGATAGTTGTAACAAGCATATCCGACTCCAAAGTTCTTGAGGTGAACGCAAGAGAGATAAGGTATCCGACCAATTGGCTGTGTGAATTTAATGACGGCGAAAGCATAAAGCCTTGCGGGAATAATATTCCTGGCAGTCACATGTTTGAATTCACATTTTACCCTACGGCAAGCAAGGTATCCGAGGACTCGATCTTTCTCCAATCAATTTATCCAGGCGATAATAATTGCTTGAGTTGGATAAAGCAAAACTCTTTTTTGCACGAAGGATGCATTTCATATGACGGAGGAAAGAATTATGCCGTTTATAGTAATTCTAAAAAAACATCCATAGTTAGTGCGTTCCATACATTCATTGATAGAAACCACTAAGAGTGCATATTGTATAAAATAATATAAGGAAATTAAAACAAGCTTCTGCATAAATCGCAGAAGCTTGTTTTTTTATTGTTGTTATTAAAATTAAAATGTTAAAGGTATATGAAAACATAACTATTTACTGTCTTAGTCATATGGTCATATCCTAATCCAAACAAACCATTTATAAACTTTACTTTAACAGGAATATAGCAACCCCATTCGCCGCGTAACATGCTGCCGTCATTGGTATTGAATCCAATATCGGAATACAGGGAAAATCCTTTTGCTTTTGGAATTTCCAATGTCTGCATGGCTCCTGCGTTTTTACGATGGTTGTACATCAATGCAGTTGTAAAGATTTTATAACCGAATGTCAGCGCTGCGCCAAAACTGTGATTGTCCAATTGGTAGTAACCGGCAACTTTTGTATAGGGAACGGAAATTCCTGCTTCAATTGTTGCATAACTGCCTCGCCATATTCCACCGGTTACCAGTGAAATTTTACTGGTTGGGCTATACGTAAGTTTTCCACCAAATCCTGAGCCTGGAATCTGTGCCTGCGTCCATGTTTCGAACTGTCCGCTACCCGTAGTTGGTAATGGGCGAAGTTCTGTCATAGGACTTGCAATTTTTCCCAGAGAAATCAAAACTTTTTTATGTGGTTTTAGTTTAACGGCAATTACTGCAAATGGTTCAACAGAACCAGTTTCGTCAATTTCGCCTGCACCAAGTCCGTATAACGACAGCCATTGTTTCGGTCTCCATTCCACAGAGCCACCCAGTCGTACTGTCACAGTTGCAGATGGTTTTTTGGTTATTACGGATATTTTTGGCGATGTAAGAACGCCAGCATATCCTGTAATGGTAATGTTTCGGATACTGTCATTAAATACATATTGTCCAAATGACAGTGTCCATGTGATTGCAATCACTAAGATGCTTAAGATAACTTTTTTCATTGTGTAATTTTTAGAATTAATAATCATTTCTTTAAGAAGCGATTATTAATCTTGGAATGACTCCAATGTCAGGATAAAATCCGGCTGAAAGCGGTGTGTCATCTATGACCAATCTTATTTTCTGTAAGATTTGTAGTGTGACTTCTTGTTCATAATTTGTTACCAATGCGATGAAATGTGCAATGGAAGGATGGTGAATGTCTGGTCCGCCGTAATCAGGATTAGTATACGAAATCGTATACTTTATCTTAGAATCTGTTTGATGAAGTGGTTTTGCTGATATTAATTTCGGTGTAACCGTAATGATAATCAGCATGATGAAACCAAGTCCGAACGAGTGTTGTTTCTGTAAACCCAAACTGTCCAAGTATCTGCGAAATTCGCGAATACTCATTGTTTTTCCAGCTTTTAAAATCTGCTCTTCTGCTTTTGAAAAAACAGTCAACATCTTTTTTCTGCGAATTAACACATCAGTCTGGTGAAAGGCTTCGGTCATTCTTGCTCGAATATCAAGTCCCAATATGATTGGCCACAATAATAACGATACAAAGAATGATAAAGGCCCTAAGTTAATAGCAGAATCTGGTTTTTGAAGTCCATACCAATATTCCTTATCAATGTCATCTTTAAAGCGTAATCGCCAAATCAGAAGCATGATAAATGCCACAGGTAGTCCGCGCAGATAAATCTGCAAGAACCAGTATAGAAAGGGAATAAAAACTTTTGGATTCCAATGGAAAGGTTCAGGATCTTTTTCATGAAGCAGTACCTTTCGCGCTTGTTCCAGAGACATTGTTTCTGGTAATCGCATCGGTCCCATTCCGTGAAATCCACTACCACGTTTTTGCTGTTCGGTCCTTGAATTATCGAACATCGTGTATAACTGCGCCTGCATGCCGTTGGTAAATCCAGAAACAATGTTTAAAAGAATTTTTCTACTTTCGATAGTTTCATCCATTTCTTTTCCATATCGCAGATTAAATAACTGGATCTGTTTAAAGTCATAAATGTAATCGTAAGGATCGTAAATACCTTTTTGTGCAATTGTCTGCTTACGAAGCGCAATGACACTGTCTTTGTATTTTAGTGCGTTGTGTGGATGAATTTGCATCGTTGCAAAATCTTCCTTTGTATAACCACGCATACCAGAAGTGTAATCTTTTGATTCTTTTTCCAGTGTCATGATTCCGTTGAATAATCCTGTCGTCCAAAATATGAACAAGACAGGAATTATAAGGTGACGAATCACCCAAATTAATGGCTTGTTCATATTTTAAATCGTTTAGTTTATAAAATTGAAAAGGAATATTCCTGGCGTTACAATATCACTCATATGTAGAGATGTCAAATGATACATCTGAGTTTACTAGGAAGGGATATACACATAAAAAACAACTGATATATCAGTTGTTTTTTATGTGTAATTATTTACATCCGTACTTATCTTTAACTTCTTGATACAGCTCAGGTGTGGCACCTCGTGCTTTTACTGACCAACAGAACCGTGGGCTGTAAAATAACTTTAGTGAGGATGCAGGATTTACTGCATACTTGCCGTTGGTGATAATTCCATTAACTGGCTTTGCGTTCACGTTCAATTTTTTATAAATCATTCCGAATTCAGGACCGTCTGTGAAATACTGGTGCATGAAATAGTAATCCGTATTATTGGTTGGTTTATCAAATACAGTTGCCATTTGCTCAAATGCCGAAACCTGACTTACTGAATCGTCGACTGCGCCACCTCCTGCAGAAAATTCGGTAAACCATAGGCGTCGGTTACCATAAAATGTTTTAAATCCATCGATATCTTTTTGGAGGTTGGTTGCTGCAGTCGATACGTTACTTGTGTTAATAGTTGAATAATAATGCGGAATCAATGCATCAAGCCATTGTCCATCATCGCGAATACGTTCAGCATAATATTTATTCCAAGTCTTCACGTCGCTGTAAATTAATGACGCAGGTCCTGGAATTGGTACTCCATATTTTGGATGAGGCAATCCCCGAGAATCCATCAAAGTATTGATGCTGTCACGGTATGTGGATAAAAGGCCTATATACTTGTCCATTCCTTGTTTAAAATGTGCACGTTGATAATCAGTGTTAAGCTTGTAAGTAAGCTTGATTTCTACCAATGCTTGTATATTTTCTGCTACTGTATCAATTGGTTTCCAAGGTTTGTTGGCAAAGCTCCAAAACAATTCTGGTGTAGCCGTTTCCTCGTTACCAAGTTCTACAAGAGGAACTTTGAATCCGTGATCTAATAAATAGGTTAGCGTTTTCAAGTTGTCATTGATCATCTCTTGATCAGTTCCTTTATAGTTTACGTGGCGGAAATGATCGTCCAGATTTACGACGAATGAAATGCGTGCAACTGGGTTGTTGTTCGGTGCAAAGATGTTTGTAAACGGAATAATGTAGTTTTGAGTTTCGCCGCCTTGTTTGCCATCATAGCCTGGAAGGTTTATGTGATATGTCCGGGCAACGGTTCCTCCAGGAAATCGAATAATCGCATCGTTTAAATAGCGTGCTGCCTGGGTAAGTTCTGCCGCAGTGCCTGCTGGGCCATGAGTAACACTGTACATCCACGGCGCATTGTAACCCAGACCTTTATGGATGTCAGATTGGACTACTACACTGTCAGCTCCTGGGACAAGGGCGGTTAGTTCTTTTCCAGAATTATTGCGTTGAATAACGCTTACGATTCCAATAATGACTGCAATCACAAGAAGGAAAAGCACCACATGAGAACCTTTGATTTTTTTGAAAAACTGCATATATGATAAGTTATCTAATAATAATCCAGTATAACATTCTTGGGCATGGGCTGTATATGGTGCTTATCGTGTGATATAATTACTGTATGAAAACGAATACAAAAACAATTATTAGTCTTATTGTTGTCATATTAACAATTGTCGCTATTGTTCTGCTTACAAAAGGAGGATTAGTGAATCGTGAAAATGATCTGCTTCCCGTTGAGCAAGCAACAGTCTCTGATCTAACATCACCCGTATCAACATTCACATGGCGTTATGAAGCGGGTAATATGAGTCTTGATGGGCTACCAAAAACGATTGTGTTTCTGGATGTAATGTATGAAAACAAAAAAATACTGCCGATTCGAATCGAGGAAGTGGAAGGAAGTTGTAATGATGTCGATCCTAACAAGAAAGAGGATACTGATATGCTAGATGGAACAACAAAGATTCAATGTTATGCGGCAGGATTCGGAGAATTATATAAAATAACAAACGGAGCAGATTCATATCAAGTGGTGCGAAAACATATCGAGGAAGGTAACCCAGAGGTTACACCTGTAAATTTTGAATATGAAAAAATAACAGAGGTTCCGTTATTTCAATAATAGAAAAATTAAAAAACCATAATATATGGTTTTTTAATTTTTAATATAATTTTCTTTAATTTTAATTTCTCTGTGATATAATTTATCCATGAAAACAAAGATATCTGCCTTTTCGACGTTTGTGCTTTTCTGCACACTACTTATTACTTCATCAGCGCGCGCGGCTACATTTCCGATCACCCAGGATTTTTCAGGAAGTAAGCCCTCGAGCTGGGAACTACGATCAGCTGCTACATGGAATACAACTGTTTCAGGTGATCAAGCATTACTTCTGACACCTGCTGTAAACACGCAGAGCGGTCTTGGATTTTTCAATGACTCATTTTCATCAGGACTTGGTATTGTGGCACAGTTTCGATACTACACCGGCGGAGGAAGTGGGGCTGATGGCATTACATTTTTTCTTGTCGATGGCGATCAAGTAGATCAGACTAATATAGCGGCAGGCGCGTCAGGTGGTTCGCTCGGATATTCTCAGTCAGGAGCGACTCCAGGTGTTCCACATGCATACATTGGTATCGGTTTTGATGAATATGGTAGCTTCATCGCAGTAAATGGTAGTGGTTTCCCAACAACTCCCAATACGGTTGTAGTCCGAGGAAGTGGTAATGGTACAACTGGATATGGGTATCTTGCTCATACGAATGTTGCAACACTATTCGGACAAAGTATTGATGGTGGATGGCGCACAGCACGTGTGACTGTTATTCCTGGATCAGGCAACGCAAAGATTCGTGTGGAAATGAGCTGGGACGAGGGCGTGACATGGAACACAGTTATTAATGATTATGTATACAATGTTGCTCCACCAACAAATTTGAAAATGGGATTCACAGGAGGAACAGGTGGATCAAACAATATTCATGCAATTGGAAACTTGGAAGTAATTTTACCGGTTGATCTGCAGACACAGGTAACTGTTCCACCGGTAGGAACGTATCATCGTGGTGATGCGTTCACATATACCTACACGGTAACAAACACTAGTGGTAATAGTTCAAGTGATACAACAATCACCAACACTATGCCTATTGGTGCGCTTGGAATAAACAATGTGACGTGGAATCTAACATCAACAGCAGGAGTCGGAGCGTCACAATCAGGAACGGGTGCGGATATCGGAACAATTCATACGCCAATTCCCGCAGGTGCTACTGTGACTATTGTTGTTAATGGAACAGTTGGCGCGCAAATATTAAACACAACAAACCTTAATCATACGATTACTGCAGTGCCTGAAACGGGTGTAAAAGACCCTTCTCCAAGTGATGCAATTTCTTCAATTACTGTAACAACGTCCGCGCCGACGGCTGCTCAATCGGCACTTTTGGTAATTACAGACTATGCTTCGTCAGGTGGAACAACCATAGCGCCAACCCTAGGTGATTATACAACTGCAGGAATTACAGGTGTTACAACGACTATTTTAACCTACTTAAACAGTTTACTTCCAGCAAGCGGTGCAACCACTCAAGGCGCAGTTCAAGCACTTGCAACTCTTGCTGCTACTCCTGCTGTGATTACAACAGATGCGTTGAATCTACAACGGTATTCTGCATCATTGAACGGAAACTTTACGAGCGCAGGAACTCAAACCATTACTGTGTACGGATTCTCGTATGGACCAACAACCGAATATGAATTAGGAACCGTGCATACATCAAGTAGTCCTGCTCCTACAACCTATTCATTGCCCGTAACAAATCTGGAATGTGGTACAACCTACCACTTCCGTGCATATGTTGAAAATGGAGCGGTAGTGCACTGGGAAGGTAGTGATAGAACATTCACAACTTCGCCCTGTCCTACAAATGGTTCAGGTGGTGGAATACTTGTTTCGTCTCAGGTAAAAAACTTGATTGATGCTGGAAATACAAAACTTGCACAGGAATTAAAAAATCAGTATCCAGCTGCGTTTTCAGATCAAGCAACTACATCTACAAATAATACATGCCAGCTCGGAATTATCACACGAACTCTACGACTGGGCTCAACAGGTGAAGACGCAAGAAGTCTTCAGAAGTTTTTGAACTGTTCAGGTTTTACTGTCTCAACAGTTGGTCCAGGTTCAGTTGGAAATGAAACGAATAAAATAGGTGCAAGTAGTGTAAAAGCTATCAAAGCACTTCAGAAGTATTACAAATTGAAGATCGATGGAGTATTTGGAATCAAGACCAGAACAGTAATTGGAAATAAATAATAATAAAAACCATCGATTACGGTGGTTTTATTATTGCTATAATAGTTATTAGGTATATTATTAAAGTATATGAATAAACAAAGCACAATTATCATTTCACTACTCGTAATATTAATAGCGCTCGTTGGATATGTTGCGTTTAAGCCAAAAGAGGTTATGAATAATTCGAGTGTCGTAATTCCAAGTAATGATGTAGTATTGGACAATAATAGCATTTCTGCAGAACCTATAAAAACGACGCCAACTAAACCTATGTCTGTTCCAACGGGCTGGAAAGCGTTTACCAGTTCTAATAATGATTTTAGCATTCAGTATCCAACGACATACTTGGCAGAAGAAAGTAATAATGGTGGATATTATAACGAGGTTAATCTTCATAATCTGAGTATTCGATTTCCTATAGGTTATCAAAAGGGGACAGATTTTAATGTTGGATTTATTTCAGTCAGTGTTAGTCCAACAACAAATAAATGTTATGCTTCTGGCGGACAGGACCAAGACATGACAGCAACAAAAACAATTGGCAGTACTGTATTTCACTATAATCCATCACAACCGACTGATGATAGTGCGATGGGCGGACAACGAGGAAAGGCATGGTTGTATTCCACTATTCAAAACGGTAAATGTTATCGCATTGAAAAAACAATCGGATATAGAGACGTACATGGATACGTTGATGAGCCATATAATTATCCAGCGCATTATGACGAAGCAAAGGCAAGTGCAGATTTGGATGCTGTTATTGCAACGCTTGTATTGAAATAGATATATAAAAAACCCTTATTTCCAAGGGTTTTTTATATATTGACATCATCATACATATATGCTATAATAGATATATTCAGTACATTGTTAAAACATTTAAAATAAAACAACATGAAAAAGCTATTTTTTATTACCGCTATTGCCTTACTTACTTTCGGACACTCTTACGCTGAAGCATCAAAAGATGTTAAAGAATTAAAAGTGCAAATGAGTAATGGATTTTTAAGAGAATATTCTACTTCAGAAGTAGTAACAAACTATTCCATCGAAACCTCAACTTCTAAATTATCTGGTGATTTTACTAAATATTCCTATACAACTGGAATAGATACAATTCTAACAAATTCTGCAACTTATCAATATTTTGCAGGAAAAAAAGATTGTGTAATCATTTCGGTAATAGAAAGCGGTATTGCTAAAGTATATGTAGATATCAATGCTGATGGAATTTTAGATGAATTCATTAGTGGCGGTAAAAAATACACTGGAAACGCGTATCAAAAAGGATACGAAACGTTTTTAGATTTTGCGCTTCATGGATAATATTATCTTCTTTTGAAAGATAGAAATGCGTCTGCTAATTAAAGCAGACGCATTTTTGTTTTTAAGAGGTTGTTGTTTTTAAATAGTTGACAATCTGCCCATCAGAATTCGTAGTTCTTTACTTTCACATTAATGGTATACTGTTAACATGAAACCATTCATAAAAAACTCACTGATTATTGTAGGGCTTATTGTTGTAATTGTGTTACTTGCTCGATTTGTTTTCTTTAAAAAACATTTCGAAGAATTGAGTGCAAAATTTGATAGTATGCAGCAATGGCAAGATGATTATCGAAAAAATAATCCAACTGCAACAAAAGAACAAGAAGATGCAGCGTTCAAAGCGGGAATTGCAAATATTGAGGTTTGGCAGGCAGAGTTCAAGAAAGATCATCCAGATGCAACAAAGGCCGAAATGGATGCGGCATTTAATGCCATGTTCAAAAAGGAAGATAAATAATAGTAGCTTGCTGATTTCTTATAATCAGGTATACTCCCATTATCTAACGAATTATTAATAATCATTATACTTTATGGCAAAACGAGGAACAACATTGGCGCAGCACGTGAAATCAAAAAATTCACCAAAGACCAAAAAACGACTTGCAGTTAAATTTGCAGCAATCGAAGCAAAAGCAAAGAAAGGAATCTTCAAGAAGAAATAAAACCGCAGGATATGCGGTTTTATTTGACTTTTAGCAGATACATATATAATATGTGACTTAATATAATTCCTATTTATCATGATAGGTGGTCAGAAATGATACCAGAGGAAGACTTCACCTCTTATTACATTGAAGTTGTTCTTAATTAAATAATATGAACACAATTAATTATTTTCAGGGAGAATATCGATTTCTCTCAAATTTTTACCCATTCCATTTGGTATTTTGGGGAATCCATTATTCAACAATTGAACATGCTTATCAGGCAGCAAAAAGCAGTAGTTCTTTCGTTAAACAGGCAATTGCAAACTGCCAAACACCTGGAAAGGCAAAAGCTTATTTTAAAGACCAAAACATGGAACCAAGCCATCATTGGAATCTTGACTACAAGCTTATAACTATGGAAGAACTGCTGCGATTAAAATTCAGCGGTTCTGAGCCGTTAATGTTGCAGGCGCTACTTAAGACTGGCGAAGCCGAACTTATCGAAGGTAATGACCATGATGATACGTTTTGGGGTGTTTATAACGGTGTTGGTGAAAATCATTTAGGAAAGCTCTTAATGAAAATCAGAGCTGACCTAAAAGAAGAAAAGTTAAAGATTGAAGAACTGTTACTGCTGCATGAAGGAAGTAAAAAAACTACAGCAAAAGAACTTGGTATTGATCAACGTCAATTGTATGAAAAAATCGTAGCGTACGAAATTGTTCACAAAAAGTAAAACCGTTTATTACGGAAAAAGAGTCTGTTTTTGCAGACTCTTTTTATTTTATAGATTTTTTAATTTACCACACTGCTTCTTTTGAAGGACTTGTTTTTTCTGTTATAATTACCTATATGCAAAAAATAACACCCAATTTTTGGTTCGATAAAGATGCAGAAGAAGCCGTAAATCTGTATGTTTCATTATTCCCAAATTCATCAATCGGAACTATGTCTCGATTTGGAAAGGAAGGATTCGAATTTCATCATATGCCAGAAGGAACCGTGATGACGGTTGATTTTGAATTGAATGGACAGAAATTTCTTGCACTGAATGGTGGTCCGATCTTCCAATTTACTGAAGCGGTTTCATTTATCATTGACTGCAAAGACCAAGCGGAAGTTGATCACTATTGGAACGGATTAACTGCAAACGGTGGACAGGAATCGCAGTGCGGTTGGTGTAAGGACAAGTTCGGACTGTCATGGCAGGTTGTTCCACGACAGTTTGGTGAATTGATGAAGAGCGGAACACCAGAACAAGCATCTCGCGTAATGAACGCAATGTTCCAGATGAAGAAATTTGATATAACGAAGCTACAAGCCGCGTACGATGGTGAATAGGTTTTAAAGCACTCTTTACGGGTGCTTTATTATTACTTGACTATTTATATAATTTACGTTACTATATTAATATATCTCATCGCTAACGATAAGACGCTCAATTATTTATGGAAAGTTCAAGAAAAGGAGGATTTGGAAAAGGTGGTAATGGTGGAGGATTCCGAAAGTCAGGTGGATTTAGTGATCGAAAATCATTTTCAAAGCCATCATTCGGTGGTGATTACAACAAAAAACCTTGGGACAAAGGTGGAAAAAGCTTCAATAATGATGACCGAGAAATGTTTTCAGCAACATGTAGTGGATGTGGTAAATCATGCCAAGTTCCATTTCGTCCATCATCTGGAAAGCCAGTATTCTGCGATGATTGTTTTGCAAAACAGCGTAATGACGGTCCAGCACGTGGAGATTCACGACCATCATATAACGACCGAGGTGATCGTAGTGCTCGACCTGTACCATCAGTTTCGTCTGCAAATAACGACGCACTATCTCGACAGATTCAAACTATCTCAGGAAAATTGGATACATTAATTGATTTGATGTCTAAACAATCACAACCTGCAAAGCAAACATCTACACCTGTTGTAGTTGCTGCTAAAAAGGAGACTGCACCAAACGTTGAACTAAAAGCTGCTGTTAAAAAAGCGGTAAAAGTTGCAAAAACTGTACCAACTGCAAAAGCTCCAGCTAAAAAAGTTGTTGCAAAGAAAGTTGCAAAAACTGCAAAGAAGAAATAATTTCTTACCAAGAATACTCGCAAAGTCGGGTATTTTTGTTATAATCAAACATATTATTAATTAAGCGTTTATTTCCTTAAAAACCTCTTTCCAATATTCTGCGTAACGCAAGCGCCCCAAGGGTTTCACCTCGAATATCTCCAAGAGGTTTTTAAGGAAATATCATCTACATGAAGAAAAACATTTTAATTGGCTTATTGTTGTTAGGAACAGGGTTGTTGGGCGGATGGTTGATTTGGGGGATGTCTTCTCAGAAGGCTATTGGGATGCATCAAATGCCGGATGGAAGTATGATGAGTAATAATGGATCAAATATGCAAACAATGATGCACGATATGAATGCAGCGCTTAGTGGAAAAACAGGCGATGAATTTGATAAGACATTTTTATCTGAAATGATAATTCATCATGAAGGTGCAGTGGAAATGGCGCAAGCAGTGCTGAAAAATTCAAAACGAGCAGAGTTAATTAAACTAGCAAACGATATTATTTCTGCACAATCGATAGAAATCAATATGATGAAGAATTGGCAATTTGCATGGTTTAAGAAAACGAGTAATAAAGGATCTTTACCTAACGACTCTTCTGTAGACGCAAAAACTGGTTTAAGATATCCAAGCGGTTTCACTACTGATTATTCTAATAAGGATATGGTAGTCAGATATGTCAAAGGAGCTGAATTTATAGACATAGCCGAGAAGCTCGATAATGACCCAACATGTAAAAAGTTTTTCGAAGGAGAAGAGGCTTTTGGTTTCTGTGTGAAGGGTTATCATGGCGAAGCATCTAACGATGTCTTGGCAGACTTATTTATTAATCTTAACAAATAATAGTTATGAAAAAAGACAAAGTAATTTACTGGGTAAGTACCATTGCTTTAGCGTTGTTTATCTTGCCAGGAATTTTTTACATTAACAGTGCAATGGCGATCGAAGGCGTTCGACATCTTGGACTTCCTGAATGGTTCCGCTACGAAACAAGTATTGGAACATTTATTGGTGGGCTGTTATTGATCCTCCCCGTTGGAAAGCGGTTAAAAGAATGGAACTATGTAGCCCTTGGAATTGTGTATATTTCTGCTTTAATTGCTCATTTGTCAGTAGATGGGTTTGTATTAATGTCATTTGCGCCTGTGGTTACATTCGTAACCCTATTGATTTCATATATTTACTATCACCGAATTCATCGGAGCTAGTAGTAAAAAACCAAGGAATTTTCTTGGTTTTTTACTTGCACACTGCGTAATTATGTGGTAAGGTTTGTTTTTAGTTCTTTAAATAACCTTTTAAAATTTTAACAAAAAATGGCAAAGAAAACCTCTGGTTTTGTTCCAAAACAGACCACAACCAACACAAGCGCAGCGAATGCTGGCAACAGAAACGGACAACCTATTAAGCCGAGAGACCGTGGAATCGATATTCTACTAGAAGCTAAGTTTGATCCAAAAGAAATTGACTCTGGAATTCTGAGTAAGAAATATGATTCAGATCCAGATCATAATAAGCTCTACAGGCCAGACACCGTTTCGTAAAAAAACATTTAAACATGTTAAACCTTTTATGGGCTGCGATGATTCGCAGCTTTTTGTTTTCCTGTATTCTGATATACTTCACATTATGTTTAAATCTATGTCTCGTGATCAGCGTGTAATGATAATTGTGCTGACTCTTATTAATTTTTTGAATTACCTGGACCGTCAGGTGATTTTTCCATTGTTTGCACATTTAAAATTGGAGTTTGGACTAACGGATTTTCACCTTGGAGTGCTAGGAACCGTATTTTTATTAGTTCAATCACTGGCAACATTTCCCATGGGATTATTGGCTGATAAGTTAAGTCGAAAGGTTATTATTGCAGCAGGTGTTGCTGTATGGAGCGTTGCTTCATTTGGATCAGGATTAGTAAATAGTTTTAAAGGGTTGCTCGGTATGCGCGCAGTTGTAGGTGTGGGCGAGGCAACCTACGCGCCAGCAGCAGTAGCGATGATTACGGATAATTTTCCAGACAAGTATAATGCGCGCATCCAAGGAATTTTTAATGTTGGAATGTTGATTGGTGGAACATCTGGTGCGATCATTGGAGGATTGGTAGCGTTTTATTTTAATAATTGGCGTTTGGCATTCTTTATCGTATCCATTCCTGGTGTTATTTTGGCATTTCTTGCTTTGAAATTAAAAGATAAACGAGTTGTTCATAACGAACCAGTTCTTCCGTTAAAATCATTAATTAAAAATCCGGCCTATATCTGGATTATTATCAGTGGAACATTGATTTCATTTGCGTCAGGTGCGTTTATCACGTGGGGAATTGAGTTTATTAGTCGGTACAAGAATTACAATGTACGAGATGCATCATTAATTTTGGGTGTTGGTATGATGATCTCGAGTGTCATTGGTGTATTAATTGGCTCCTATGTTGCTGACTGGCTACATAAAAAATATGCATGGGGTCGCAGTGTTGTTGTTGCAGTATCGCTGTTAATTTCTGCGCCATTGATGTATTTTGGACTTGCTGATACAAATGCGTTTATGTTTTTGGTATTCTTTTTCTCGGGGGCCATCTTTCTATCTGTATATTTAGGGCCTGTTACGGCAGTGCTTCATGATGTGGTTCCTAAACAATTTCGAGCGTCTGCGTTTGCGTTGTATGTGTTATTTATTCACCTTGTCGGCGAGGCGTTCGCACCAGCCATTATTGGTGTGATTTCAGATAAATATAGTTTGCGAACAGGTCTTGAATTTGCAACATTCTTTGTATTTTTGGCAGGACTTGCTTTTATTCCAGTTGCAAAGATTGTGGCAAAACATCATTCACATATTGTTCAAGCTGAGTCAGTCTAATAGTAATAAAAAATCCATCGTTATGCGATGGATTTTTTATGGTCGTGTTTCATATGAAAGAACTCGTCTGCCAAGTGGTGAATAATATCACCAAGAAATATAAATATAGTCATGGCAATGTATCCGTTGAGCGATGAATATTGACTCACATGCGAACTTGCGAATGTTCCAATATACATAGCAATCAACCATACGCCGGTTACTGCCAATACTGACATGATGACCTTGTGGTAATGCTTGCCAAACGGCGCAAGCATGCCCCAAATGACGACGTACAGCGCAGGTTGACGAATCAATTCATGAGAATAGATAGCAATCGTTCGATACCCTGTGGAAAAGCTCGCCGATAGGATTCCATCGAATAATGAATGAATGAAATTTAATATAACAAACAATCCAAGGGTCATCCAAATACCATATTTCTTCGAATGCGTTCCGCAGGTAATCTTTCCAAAATAATATCCTGCAATCAGGTAAATAGGAATGATCCAAATGTGAGTGAATTCTCCTCGCATATGGAATAACAACATTCCAAATACAATTGTAATCAGTCCGGTTTTTGCTCCAAACCAAATCCTTTCTTTTTTAAGTGTGGTGCCCGTTTTCATAGTGATATGTGTCACTATAGCATATAAATCTACGGTCAGTCACAAAATACGGTATACTACGTAATATGATAATGAATAGGTTGAACAATCTTTTCGAGCTTTTTGAAGACCACTGCGAACCTGATTCATTTGAACAGTTGTACAGCGAATACTTCACGCCGATCTATCGCTATGTGTTCACGCGCCTGCATGACAAGGATCTTTCCATGGATATTGTCCAAACAGTATTTATGAAAGCATTTGAACATCGTTCTACTATTAGGTATGCGGAAGGTCTGCGTTATTTATATACTATTGCACGAAACCAAGTTATTGATCATTTACGTAAGAAACATGCAATCAGTATGAATGATTTCGATGAATTTATTGAGCACGTTGCCGATAGTTCGATTATTCAACCAGAATATTCTGCAATTTCAGGTGATAATGTACAACTGGTTCAGGAACTACTTATGCATTTATCCGAATCACAACGTGAGGCAATCACAATGCATTATATTCAGGAATTAGATTATGCGGAAATGGCGTTAATCACAGGGAAATCAGAAAACACATTGCGTCAATCGGTCTCACGTGGTCTGCGCGCACTTTCGGAGTATTATCAAACATATTATGACAAATAAAAAAATCACAATCGAAAGATTACTAAGCCAATCTCGCGACAGAGTCGAGATTCCTTCGCGTACTGAATTTAGTTCGTTAATGAACAATGTCACACATGAATCAATTAACCGTAATACACCACAGAAGGGAATAAAATCACCCTTTATAATCATTATGAATATCACAAAAAATAAACTCGTGCTGGCTGGTTCAGTCGCACTCCTTGCTATTATCGTTATTATTCCTACTGTGCGCCATCAACGTATAGTAGCAACACCTATGCAGAATGTTGGACAAGAGGCATTTATGCCGACCGATGAACAGTCTGTTGCTGTCATACAGGAATCAAAAGGTGCTGTTAGTGAAGATATCGTTGCGGATATTATGAAAGAATTTAACGAGGAAGATGCCGTAACGCAGCAGGAACTTGCTGATGATGGATATATTGAAAGCGATTACGAGGTAGATAGTGCGATTAACGGTTAATAATATAATTATATGAATACAACATTTTATAAAAAGTTAGGAATGATCGCATTATTGGGGGCAATTATAGTTCCTCAATTTACATTTGCAGCAGGACCATTAGCAGAACGACGTGCAGCTAATGTAAATGCAGACAAGGGAAGTGCGGCACAATTTTGTACCAATCTTTCCACACGTGCTGATGGATGGGCAACAAAAATAGATGCAAAGACTGCCAAAGTGGATATTAATCGAAATGAACAAATAAACAAAAAAGCAGAAAATCGTGCCGATCGTGATGCGCGATTAGACCAGCACCGAGATGGTTGGGACAATAACCGTAGTGCGCGATTCGCAAAATTGGAGGCAAAAGCTACAACCGATGCTCAAAAGGCAGCTGTAGCCGAGTTTAAAGCTACTGTGACAGCTGGAATTACAGCTCGACGTACAGCAATTGATTCTGCAATTGCAGCATTCCGTTCAGGAGTTGATGCACTTAATACGTCTAATAAAACTGCAATCGATTTAGCGATTACAAACTTTAAAACTGCTTATCAGGCAGCGTTAACAAAGGCAACTGCAGATTGTGCGGCTAAAGTTGACCCAAAAACAGTAAAAGCAACATTCGAGGCATCAGTTAAAGCTGCGTCTGATACATTTAAGGCTGCAAAAGACGCAATTATCAAAAAATCAGCCGTTGAAGCACTTGCTGCGACACGACGCACCGCGGTGAATAAAGCAATCAGTGATTTTAAGGTGGTATTACAAGCGGCTCAGCAAAAATTACAGCTAGCGTTCCCTAAAAAATAACAAATGACTTTTTTAATACTCAAAAACCATCCAATTTGGATGGTTTTTGAGTTGAAAATTACTCGGAAATCAGGAATTTTCAAAAATTGGTTTTGTGTCTGTGAATCCGAAAAACCGCTCACATTTTCAGGTTGTGACACTAAATTTCGATCTCTTCAGAGCCTTATAAAATAAGGATATTTCTGGATATTACGCCATTACACCACGAAAATAGCTTGACAGCAAGACCTAGACATGCTATCATGCATTCATACCCATTTCGGGTCTTTTTATTACAGTCTGTTTTTCACTTGTGGAAATTGGACAGTAGCAAATATCAGTCACGATGTTCGACGGAGCACACACCGTCAATTATGCCCACATCTATACAAATTATATCAAGTGCTGCCCACATTATCACTAATTCTTTTAAAAAGTTTAAGGGCGTGCGTAAATCATCAGCAATCGCAATGATTGTTGTAATCGTGACTACGTCAATTTGGGCACAAACTGCTCAAGCTGACGGACCTATTGATCTCGTTACAAAAGCCTTAGATTCTGTTATTACTGAATCTAAGCCACTAGAAGAAAAAATCGTCGATGGAATGACTGCAACAGAACGTGCAGCAAAAATCGATGCCTACTTTGCAAAATATGACTTGCCATTGGCTGGTTATGGAAAAGCATTCGTAGATGCTGCTGACCGTGAAGGTATTGATTGGCGATTCGTTGCCTCAAAATGTTTCATCGAGTCAACATGTGGAAAGTTCATGCCAAAGGGTACAAATAACCCATTGGGATGGGGATGTTCTACAGCAGCAAAATGTATTCGTTTTGAATCATACGAACAGGCTATCGATGAGGTAACTGCCAACTTGGCAGGTAACCGAGAAGGTACTGCAAAATACTATGCAGGAAAAACGCTGTCACAAAAGATGTCTTTCTATAACTCTGTAAACCCTAAATATCAAACATTGGTATTTCGGACTATGGACAAGATTGCGTCGATTGATGCTCCAGCCGTACTTGCAATGAAATAATTGCATCAAAAAACTACTCGAAAGAGTGGTTTTTTGTTTCCTTATAGATTTATACGAGAAACAAAAAACCAGCCTGTCATATATTATTTTAATATGAGCGAGGTCTGGTTTTTTATTAAATAAAGAACTAAGTTCAAGCAGCTTCATTATTTTCTTCATCCTCGTGCTCTTTTTGTTCTATTCCATCCAAAATCTTCTTTTCTGGAATTTGCCAGTACTCGCCTGTGTTATCAGGCACATCACATTCTTTATTTCGCTTGAATGTCGCAAAAACCGGAAGCTTGGATTTCCAGAGCGCCACTCTGTTTTCGTCAATTCTTTTAACAATTGGCTTTATCTTGATGGAAAACCCATCAAGATCAAAAAGAAATTCAGGATAGGCAAAATTATCTGCTTTTTCCTTACAAAAGTCATCTTCTGGCGCGATTCCAATTGTTTCCCAGCGTTCATCGACAATGCTTGGTAAGAATTGCTGTAAGTTGCACGCAAAATCAAAAACATTTCGATCTTGGATAATATGTCTTTTTTTCAATTGTAAAAAAAGCCACGTAAGTGCGATTCGCGCGCTATCATAATGATCGCCTGCGAATGCTTTTCTTTGTTCATCTTCTGTTTTATATTTTAAAGCAGGAACAAAGTTGGATGAAAGGTTTTCATTGTGAAAAATTTCCAACGCCTTCCATGCGATTTTCTTGTAAATGTTTTCTACTAACATGATTGATTAAGTTTTTTATTTGGTTAATTACCTTAACTATATCCCTTTGGTAGCTATTGGTCAATTTTCTTTGGAATTGGCTCTTTTTTATGTATAGTATATATATGAATGAACAAAAACCCTTTTATATAACAACGACATTGCCGTATGTAAATGCTGATCCACACGTTGGTTTTGGTATGGAATTGGTGCGCGCAGATGTGCTGGCTCGCTATAAAACTCTTACTGGTCACGAGGTATTTTTCAATACAGGAACTGACGAGCATGGCCAGAAGCTTCTTGATGATGCAAAAAAAGCAGGCGAAGACGTGAAAGCGTATGTAGATCGATTCGCAAAAGAATTCAAAGGCCTTTCAAGTCTGTTGGATATTTCATCAGACGTTCATTATATTCGAACTACTGATACTCACCACGAATCTGCTGCGCAGGAATTTTGGAAGCGTGTATCTGACAATGGATACATTTACAAAAAACCGTATCAGATAAAATACTGTGTCGGGTGTGAACTTGAAAAAACAGATTCAGAATTAGTAGATGGTCAGTGTCCAATTCACCCAACATATACACTTGAAGTTATTGATGAGGAAAATTATTTCTTCAAACTGTCAGAGTTTCAGCAACCATTGTTAGATTTTTACGCACAGAATCCGCATTTTGTTGTGCCCGATTTTCGATTTAACGAGATTAAGTCATTTATTGAACGAGGATTGGAAGATTTTTCAATCTCACGCTTGAAATCAAAAATGCCATGGGGAATTTCTGTTCCAGGTGATGATACCCAAGTGATGTATGTTTGGTTTGACGCCCTTGTAAATTATATTTCAACACTTGGCTGGCCAGAAGATAATGCTAATTATGAAAAGTTCTGGGGCAATGGTACTCCGACACAATACTGTGGAAAGGATAACTTGCGACAGCAATCTGCGATGTGGCAGGCGATGTTGATGGCTGCAAAATTACCAAATTCACACCAAATTATCATCAATGGATTTTTTACAGGTGAAGGTGGAATTAAAATGTCTAAATCAATTGGCAATGTTGTGAATCCGTATGACGCAGTTGCAGAATATGGAACAGATGCATTTCGACTATTCGTCTGCAAGGAAGTTTCCATGTTTGAAGATTCGCCGTTTACGATCGAACGATTTGCTGCAGCGTACAATTCAAATTTGGTAAATGGACTTGGAAACCTGGTTTCGCGAACGCTTACTATGGCGCAATCCTATGATGTTGATATTTCAGATTTGATATTTCCAGAATTTGAAACAATTGCACATCCTGCATACGAGCGATTTGATTACGCAGAAGTTACGACTTCATTGTGGTCTGAAATTGCGGACTTGGACAAATATATTACTGACACAGAACCGTTCAAAACATTTAAAGTTGATCCAGATAAAGCTCGGGCCGATGTTCATCATGTTATTACTGGTCTTGCTCGAGTTTCAGTATTGCTTCAGCCGATTATGCCAACAAGTGCAGCGAAAATTGCAGAGCTTATCAAGAAACGAGAAAAGCCAGCAGAGCCGTTGTTTGTGCGGAAATAATTATGGAAGGACATACTCCAAAAAGTAAAATAGAAACAAAAGGCGCTCCAGTAATAAAAGAAGGAGTTGATTTTGTGTTCAAGCAGAATCCCGAACTTAAAAGAATCGCATATGAAAATTTGGGATACAGTTATAAGAACTATCGAGGTGACGCTACGCCTGTGATTATTGATTATTTCGGACAAGGTACTGCTGGAGAGATAGGTTTTTCTTCAAAAAATAAGGGAATTAAAACAGCCGATAAGGCAAAAATAGACGAGCTTGTTAAAAGTTTTTTGAATATCGGACAAGGTAACTTTTTAGAGATACATACTGAAAGCGGCATGCGTAGATTTGACTTTCATTTTATTGCAAGAGGTCCAGAGGATACGAGTAGAAAGGGGTATCACGGAGGCATCAGCTTGTTTTTTAAAGACAAGCTACCTAATCCTGTAGATCTAATAAAATCTATCAATAAAGCATTAAAAGATTATAAGAAAGAAAATTATATTCTTCATGAAGATGGAAGATATATACCTATAAAATCGAACTTCACGGAATTTTCGTCTCCTAAAATATATCCAACTTTTTCAAGTAGTTTGGATATTCCAAAGGACTTGTCTGAAAATGACTTCAAAAGATTTTTTATGAAAGAGTTCAATTCAGAACTAGAAAGGCAAAATAGATTAGAACAAGAATCAACACAGCTCTATTCTAACTATCTCGAAACAATTTTTCCCGAGAGTAAGGTTAAAGAGATTGTATGGCACGGTACAGATGTTGATTTCAAAAACGAAGGATTCAAGGCAATGCCTCCTTCTTCACATACAAAATGGTTTACAGATGAATCATTAGGGAATAGGTTCTATTTCACTAACGATTATAACAAAGCTCAAAAAAGATATTCATTACAAAATGGCAAACCAGGAATAATGGTTGCGGCTTTGCTAAATCTAAAGAATCCTAAGGACGACGATACTTATGATGGCACAGATTTGAGAGATAAAGATTTATCAGGATACGATTCTTATATTCAAAAAGCCACATACCAAGCCGATGGTACTAAAAATAGTCAGTATTTCGTGGCGTTTGATCCAGAACAAATTCATATTTTGGGTTCGCAATCAGACATTGAAGGATTTAAAAAGTTTGTTGAATCTAAAGAAAAATAATCATGCAACCAATCAACCCAACAACCTATTGCATTATTGGAATGAGTCCTGGAAACAGTTATTTCAAGGACGATGAAATCAAGTATCTTTTGAAAACCACGATTGAACGATATGGTCGCGTGGCTATTATGATCGCCGACATTCCGGCGATTTCAACGTATATGGCGTTTGGGTATCCTGCGAATCTTGCTCGTCGTACAAAAGCTTTGCCACAGGGAAATTTGCTTAAAAATAGAACCCGAAGAGCAATGCATGAATTAGGTTATTTGGACGAACAGGTTTGTATTATTGATTGGGAAAACGAAGTAGAAACAAATAGTGAATATAAAAAATCATATCAGCATATTCGAGATCTGTATAATAACAATACTCAGTTTATGAGCGATGTTGATGAAACAACAAGAGCTGTATTAATTGGATCAAAGCGTGAGATTGCAGATATAAATGTGGCGACAAAAACAGCGGTTCATTATTTGCTTTCAGAATTCGCGTTTTTAAATTGGGCGCCAGAATTCTTGAATGTTGAAAAAGTTACATATGTGTATCACAAAAACTGGTTGGTATATGAAAACTATATTGCTGGTAAATATGATGGAATTCCAAAAACATCTACTGATTTTGTGTTACTTGAAAATCCATATGAAACATATAATCCGATCTGGGGACTGGAAGACGAAAACCAGGGCGAGTATTCCGACGTGTTTGAACGGATCGAATCAACAAAAACGCTTCGCGTAGGATTTACGAATTATATTCCTGCGTTCATGTACGATTCTGATTACAATAATTTTTCCGGAATCTTTTACGAGATTATTATCGAGATTGCAAAGAAACACGGTTGGCGCGTTATCTGGACCGAGGAAACAGGATACGGTGTGATCGTGGATGGGTTGAACAACAATCGCTTTGATTTGTTTGGAAGTGCAGTATGGCCAACACCTGAAAGATTAGCACAAGCTGACTTTTCAAATTCACTTTATAAAAGTAATGTGTTTGCGTGGGTGCGATCAGATTTTAATAAAATAAATGATGAAATGAAGTCTGATATGACTATTCGCGTTTCAGTAAAGGAAAATGATATTTCAGATTCAATTGCAACTGCAGATTTTCCAAGTAATCGACAAGTAAAAGTTCCTCAGCTTTCTGACACGATGGAATTGTTACAATTTGTCGCCGATGATCGTGCAGATTTTACATTTGTCGAACCCTATATAGCTTCGCAGTTTAATGAGAAATCCAGTATTCAATTAACTCAATCTTCAACTGAACCAATTAGGACTTATGATAACAGTTTCATGATAAAGAAAAGTGAGCAGAAGCTTGTCGATTTGATAAATAACGAACTTGCAATCTTGGAGTCTAATGGAACCATTGAAAAGCTGATTAAAAAGTACACTGGCACTGATGATACGTATATGAGATAATAGGTCTATGAAAAAGAATGACTTAACATCACAACAATATAATGTCCTTGCAGAACGTGGCACAGAGATGCCGTTTTCTGGTGAATACGATAATCATTATGACAAGGGAACTTATGTTTGCGGATGGTGCAATAATCCATTATACAAATCCGATGACAAGTTTGATGCGCACTGCGGTTGGCCAGCTTTTGATGACGAAATCCCTGGAGCTGTTGTACGACATTTGGATGCAGATGGACGACGTGAGGAAATCACCTGTGCACATTGCGGCGGGCATCTTGGTCATGTATTTCAAGGTGAATACATTACACCAAAGAATACTCGTCATTGTGTGAATTCGCTCGCATTAACATTTATTCCTGAAGGAAAACCGTTGCCGCCAGTTGCAGACGAAGATGTGTTGAGCTCCCTCTCCTAATTTAGGAGAGGGTCGGGGTGAGGTCGTGGCATAGAGAAACTAATTAATATTTTATTCAGTATGATTCGAAGAATTATCAGTAACTCACATCGAATACCGAGAAGAAAATCGCTTCGACAAACTCAAACCCTAGAAGAATCTATTATTTGGAATATTGTTCGCAATAGCAAATTAGGAGTTCGATTTAGAAGACAGGTTAGTATTGGAAGTTATATAGTCGATTTCTATTGTCCTGAAAAGAAGCTGATTATTGAAATTGATGGATCCCAACATCTAGATAATAAACAATATGATAAGGAGCGAGAGGATTATCTTTTGTCGCTTGGGATGAAAACCATACGTTTTTGGAATAATGAAATCAATCAAAATATTGATGGAGTTTATATGAGAATCATAAACATTATTAACAACTAACGACCTCACCCTAGCCCTCTCCTAAATTAGGAGAGGGAACAATACATATGTTTGAAAAACTATTTATGTTGCCGAAACTGGCGAAATATGCGAAAGGAGGTAAAAAATGGATCGATCTGTTAGGTTTTGATGTGCGTGATATTAAAACCTGTGCCGACAGGATTTCCTGCACTATTTCATTTCCTGAAAAACTTACGGGCAATGATGGAATTATTCATGGGGGAATTTTGTGTTTTGTGATGGATTCAATGGCGGGTATTTTTGCGAGCATTATAGAAACAGACTCATCAAAGAAAATATTAACGAAAACAATGTCCGTATCTTTTGTAAAACCTGTTGTTCCAAAAGCTACTTATACGGTCATTATTACAAAAATATTTGTGAATGAAATACTGGCAAGAATTATAGATGAACACGAGGAAGAAGTTACAGTAGGCAGGTTAGAGATGATCGCAAAAGAGAATTAAGCTTTTATGGTATAATGGATATTATTAGCTTAATTTCAAGATTTTTATGATTACACCATATGTAAACAATATTGAAGACGAGACATTGGGAAATGATAATTTCCGAAAAGAAGTGTTCACAGGCGAACACTTGCAAATGACTGTCATGTCATTGCTTCCAGGTGAAGATATTGGCGCAGAAGTTCATCCGACAACTGATCAGTTCTTGCGAGTTGAACAAGGAAGTGGAAAAGCACTTATCGGCGAACAAGAATACGATGTTTCTGATGACTTCGCGATTATTATTCCAGCAGGCATGAATCACAACGTGACTAATACCGGAGAGGTTGTGATGAAGCTCTACAGTATCTATACTCCACCAGAACATCCGAAAGGAACGGTTCATAAGGACAAGGCAGAAGCCATGGCTGCAGAAGCGGAACATCATCATTAATCTCAAAATCGGCTAAATGCCGATTTTGTGTTAGAGTAATTCCATGAACTTAGATTATATTGATATCCATTCACATTTAAATCTTCCACCGCTTTCTGAAAACCAAGAGGTGACTTTGGCGAAAATGCGAGAAATGCAGGTTGGAACAATAACCGTGGGTACGGATATGAAGACATCAAAAATGGCGATAGATATAGCTGAACAGAATCCTGATCTATGCTTCGCAACAGTAGGGTTTCATCCATGTGATGGATTTGTTCCAAGTCATGATTCCGATTGGGACGAACTTTATAACCTGGCGCAGCATGCACAGGTGGTAGCGATTGGTGAAACAGGGTTGGATTATTTTCGTGATCAATCCGAAGAATTAAAAACACAACAAACATGGATTTTCAAGAAGCATATTGAACTAGCAGTAAAAACTAATAAACCGTTAATGATGCATGTTCGCGCATCAAAAGGAACTGATGATGCGCATTATGATGCACTTGAAATATTGAAAAGCGAACGCTATACAGGTCGTGCAGACTTCCATTTCTTTTCTGGTTCAAGAAGGTGTATGGAGGATATTATTGCAGCTGGCTTTACGGTATCAGTCGACGGTCCAATTACATTTTCACATGACTATGACGATATGATTCGTGCATGCCCGATCGAATCACTGATGGTTGAAACTGATTCACCATTTGCAGCACCTGTTCCATATCGTGGAAAACCGTGCGAGCCATGGATGGTTGTTGAGATTGCAAAAAAGATTGCGGAACTAAAACAATTAGATATTGAAACAGTGCGCGTTCAGCTACTTGAAAATACAAAAAAGTTTTTCAATATCCAGTTTTAAAGGGCTAACTTCATTATGAAGCAGCCCTTTAATTTTTTCCTATGCAGTTTTATTAATCAGATTCTCACTTAATAGTTCCGTATAGCTTTCCTGGAATGTGCCATTTTTCTTATACCATGTATAAATGCTTTTTGGACAATATCCATGAAGCAGGTCTCTGCTTGTTAATATGTTGTAATTGTATGATCGAGCACTTACTGCCGTTTCATACACACATATTCCTCCGTTAATGCCCATTAATAACAAATTTTTAATTGAATTAACTTCTAAATAAGTATTTAGTCGTTGGTTAGAGAAACTATCATTTGCATACTTTGTAAACGTACTTACTAATTTTTTTGGAAATGTAGCAATTGCATTACGAAGATCATAAGAAATATCTCCATACCCTGCAGATTCTATTATAATGAGCGGAACGTTTTGTTTTTTGTAAAAATTAATAACTTTTACATGGTTAGGAATAATTGTTTCTTTTTTCTTGTTTAGGAAGCTTTCTTGCATATCTATAATCATGATTGCAAATTCGCTTGTTTTCTTAGTTTGTTTGTTTGCCTTCATGGTTATTATTTTTTGTGGACAATATCACTTGTGTGTAGTTATGTCAATACGTCTCATGATGACCAATAAAACCCTCTAGACTTATCCATCAATTTATGTTAAGGTAACCGCACTTTGATATTTTCAAAGTGCTTATTAGTTAAATAAATATATATAAAATATGGCACGAAAAAAGGCAGTTACTCAAGCCTCGACTGAAACGCTGGAGCCTCGAGTTTACGAACTCGGCTTCCTATTGTCACCAGCTGTTCGCGAGGAAGATCTTGACTCAAAGGTAGACGAGATCAAAACAATTATCACAAATACGGGAGGTTCAATCATCACTGATGGACGACCAGAATTTATTGATATTGCTTATCAAATGGATAAAACTATCGATAACAAGAAAGTTAAATTCAATCAAGGTTACTTTGGTTGGATTAAGTTCACTACAACTCCTGACATGATCAAATCAATTCAGGAATTAATGGATAAGAATTTATTGATCATCCGATTCATGCTTACTCTTACGGTGGCAGAAAACACGATCATCAGCAAAAAACCTCTTTCAAAAATCTTGAAATCAAATGTTCGATCAGAAATGGGCGAAGATGAGATTATTGCAGATGTAGAAGAAGTTGAGGAAGATGAAATTGATCCAGGAATTGCTGCAGTAGAATTGCAGACTCCAATCAATGAAGTAGAAGACGAAGTGGTCGAACCATTAGCTGAAACTGATAAAGAAGCTGAATAAAGAAAAGATAAAAATTGGAAAAACTTGTCATCAAAAATGCTTTGGGATATACTCTGATTATTGTTAGAAATAATTAAGAAATCACTATGTATATCAATAAAGCAATCATTGCAGGAAATGTAACACGAGATCCCGAACTAAAATCATTGCCATCAGGCATCAAAATTACGACTTTTTCAATCGCAACCAATCGTTTCTGGAAAGATGCGACAACGGGTGAACGAAAGGAAATGGCTGAATATCACAATGTTGTGGTATTCGGACGCCAAGCTGAAACATGTGCACAATATGTAAAGCGAGGAAGTCAGATTTCAGTTATCGGACGAATTCAAACTCGAAGCTGGGAGCAGGACGGTCAAAAAAAATACCGAACTGAAATCATCGCCGAGGATGTACAATTCGGATCACGGCCTCAAACAGGGAACAGTGGTTCTGCCACACCTTCTTATTCAAACTCGAATTCAGGTGGTGCACCAGCTCCATCCAATGATTCGCCAATTGATTATCCAGACGCAGACGCTCTCGACATCAATCCTGACGACATTCCATTTTAATCTTACATATTCAGTCAACAAACTGTATGTCACAACAACAATGTTATTTCAAATCTAATAATATCAAGTATATTGATTACAAAGATATTGAAATCTTGAAGAAATTCCTTGGTTCAACTGGTAAAATCTTACCTCGAAAACGAACAGGAACAACGCTTAAAAACCAACGAGCTCTGTCTCTAGCGGTAAAACGAGCTCGATTTAT
Source organism: uncultured Candidatus Saccharibacteria bacterium (assembly GCA_964415895.1). GTDB lineage: Bacteria > Patescibacteriota > Minisyncoccia > Phycocordibacterales > UBA1006 > CALMMZ01. The sequence continues at coordinate 44,975 of CAYQCC010000007.1, forward strand.
GGGATTATTGCCATATATCGAAGCATAGAGCACAACCCAGTAGGTCATTTTGCGAAATGAAAAAGCCTTATTTATAGGGTTTTTTTGTTGTTTTCACACATATAAATTATGTCAATAGATGACTTGACAAATATGTCTAAATATGCTAACATATGGGTAATTGGTGTTCCTTGTAAAATATTGATTAATTTAATAATTAGATGATTTTCAGGCCTTAAACCGTTTTGAGAGTTGAAAATCATCTAATTAAAAACAATTAAATTAATCATTAAAAATCAATATCATGAACACAACAACAACAGTAAACAAATTAGACGCCTTGAAAGAATTATCAGGCGCAACCACTCTAAGTGGTATGAGAAAAATATTGGAAAAAGCTGGACAAATGCTTTCTCCAACATTCTCAAAAATGGAAAGTGATGAACAAAACGCGAAAGTAGTAAAGTTCATCATATTTATCATCGCACTGGTAGCCATCTGCATAGTAACATCGTTTGCTTATGCTGGTGGTGATATCGCTATGTCACATGGTGGTAGTGCAGCACTTGTATGTGGTGCAGTAGATGCATCACTTGCTATATTTTTATACGCACAAGTGATTAAAGGAAAAGCACGTTGGGGTGCTCTTGGTTTTGAAATTGTAACATTGGCATTACTTGGTTACTTAATGACTGGGTATTTCGGAAAGGATAATCTTAAAACGGTTACCGAATCCAAAATATCTGCAGATTATGAAATCGTAAACAAATACAGAACCAGTGTTCAATCTATTGCAGATCAAGCTACTCGCGCAGCACAAAACGCTGCAGAAGTTGCACAATTAGAATTCGATCGTGACGGTAAAGGTGTTGTATATGAAAAAGGAATGATGATCGCTGGAATGAAAATAGATAGCGTTCCATCAGCTCCACAATTCACTAAAACACCAGACTTTGCTTCATTAAAAGATGCAAACAAATATTTACGCGACGAAAGAAAAAAACTTTCTGATATGATTTCCAAAATAAGCGCTACCGGTACTGCTATTCAACAGCAAGTAGGTGGTGTAAATGAAGGATTGAAACAGGCGTTTGTTATGGGTTTATCTCAGCAACAAACAAACAACTTACAGGTATTGTCTGGAACATTGACTGCCATTGAAAAAGCTGACATTGCAAATGCTAAATTATCTGAAAGTGTTTTAACGCATGACGATTTAAAAGCAGATGGAATGCAAGGATTATTCGGATACGGCGCTGACATTATTGTTATATTTTTTATTGTAATGCTTGCATTGCAAAAAGAAAATACAACTAATATCGACAGTGTTCGTGATTCAGAAGGTAAGTTGTTGGCTCAAGAAATCTTATCTGAAGAAAACATTCCTTTTGATTCTGAAAAAATATCAAACATAAAATTCAAAACACTGCATGAAGCAATAAAAGCTATTATGAGTGACGAAACATTAAAGTTATATGTTAAAAAACAAATGAGCTTTAATGAGTATTTGGAATTTATGAGAGATGAGCCTGTTTTAGCTAAAAAATTAGGCAGCTCAAAATGGGCATTTAGAGACATTAAAAAAGAGCTGAATAAAAATGAAGAATTTTTATCAGTGGCACAAGATGCCATCCAAATGTCTCCATCAGCATGGAAAGCAGTAAGTGTGATTGTTAAAGATCCAGGTATTGTTTTTGAAATGGAAGAAACAACAAGAGAAAGTTTCCTTCAAATGCTGTTAAGCTTAAATGGTAAGTTAGATAAGCCAGCAAAAGTAAGTGAATTTATGGGAAGAATTATCACAAACTATTCTGACCTTTCAAAATCTTATTTAAAAACACTGGAAACATGTATTGAAAAGCTTCCAGCAACGCAATTATCTAATTTACAACCTGAATTCATTAAAAACATCTCTGCAGATGTAGCGGCACATTTATGCCCTATGATCGACGCCGATTCATCAGTGTTTAATTCCATCGTGAGAGCGTGGAAAGAACAAACAAATGATGATTATCAGTTGATAATAGGAAACGGTGTTGTTAATCAACCATTATTCGAAAGATTGTGGAAGCAAGGTATTATTAATGGAGGAATGGATGGATTATTGGCTATGATCCAGGCTTACAAAGCTAAAAAGCAAGAATGTAATTCAACTACGGTTGGAAACAAGTTTGTTTCTATAGAGCCAAAGTTCAAAGAATTGGAAACTGCCTTAAACAGTGAAAACACTACAGAATTCTTAAGAATTCTGAAAGAATCATTTGTTGCAAAAGTAAGACCAATGAACGCTTAAAATTGAAAATTTTCATTAGTTTTATAAAACTAATAGGGGTGCGATTACGTAAGTAATCGCACCTTTTTTGTATGATTTTTTTCTCTAAATGTGCTATACTAATACGTATTAACCAGCATTATATCCTTAATTTGAAACATTATTATGGCAAAAGATGAAGAAAAAAAGGCTAAAAAAGTAGAGTCTTATGGAGCAGATTCCATCACAGTCCTAGAAGGGTTGGATCCAGTGCGAAAGCGTCCTGGAATGTATATTGGTTCAACAGGAACAGAAGGTCTGCACCACTTAATTACGGAAATCTTCGATAACTCACGAGATGAGGCAATGGCAGGACATGCGAACCATATCGAGGTTTCGCTTCTTCCAGGTAACCGCGTACGCGTTGTAGATAATGGTCGTGGTATTCCTGTTGGAATCCATTCGAAAACAAAAGTTTCAGCTCTTGAGACTATTTTAACTGTGCTTCATGCCGGTGGAAAATTCGGTGACGGTGGATATAAAGTTTCTGGAGGTCTTCACGGAGTAGGTTCATCTGTGGTAAATGCGCTTTCAATTTATATGCGTGCGGAAGTTCACCTAGGTGGAGAAATTCACATGCAGGAATATTCAATTGGTAAACCAAAAGCAAAAGTAAAAGTTATCGGGAAGACAAAATTCCAGGGAACTATCATTACGTTTGAACCTGATATTGAAATTTTCAAGGAGATTAAATTTAACTGGCACAAGATTACGAGTCGTTTACGCGAGCAAGCATACCTTGCAAAGAAATTACGTATTTCTGCAATTGACGCACGTGAATCTACGAATGTTCCAGATCTACTTACAAAAACGTTCTTGATCGATATGGGAATCGAGCTTCCATCAATGTCGTTCTATTTTGAAAGCGGATTACCATCAATGGTTCTGTCTATGAACATGGGCAAGAAACCAGTTCACCAAAACATGTTTTATGTGGAAAAAGATATCGATGATATTAATGTAGAAATTGCATTGCAATACGTAGATGATATTGATAGTAAAATTATTCCATTTGCAAACCACATTTTTACAATTGAAGGTGGACAGCATGTAACGGGATTTAAAACTGCGCTGACACGAACATTAAATACGTATAATAAGGAAAAGAAAATCTTGAAAGACGGTGAAACATTTGACGGAGGCGATGTACTTGAAGGGCTAACAGCGGTGATTTCGATCAAGATGCCCGAAATCCAATTCGAAGGTCAAACTAAGGCAAAACTTGGAAGTCCAGAAGCGCGAGGTGCTGTAGAAACTGTATTTGGAGAAGCACTTTCAACATTCTTTGAGGAACATCCAGATGATGCAAAATCTATTTTGCAAAAGGCAGTACTTGCGCTTCGTGCACGAAAAGCTGCAAAAGCCGCAAAGGATTCGATCTTACGAAAAGGTGCTCTTGAAGGGTTCACACTTCCTGGAAAACTATCTGATTGTCAGTCAAAAGACGCTGCAGATTCAGAGTTGTTTATCGTAGAGGGAGACTCTGCGGGTGGAACAGCAAAACAAGGACGTGATCGAAAGACTCAGGCTATTCTTCCTTTGAAAGGAAAGCCATTGAACGTGGAACGCGCACGACTTGATCGTATTGTTGGATCTGATGAAATTAAACATATCGTTATTGCACTTGGAACATCAATCGGCGAAACATTTGATATAACAAAAGCGCGTTATCAAAAGATAATTGTGGCGACAGATGCCGACGTCGATGGTTCACACATTACGACATTGCTGCTTACATTATTTTATCGATATTTGCGACCAGTTATAGAGCATGGATATTTGTATATTGCGCAGCCGCCTTTGTACAAGATCAAAAAAGGAAAGGAAATTGCATATGCCTTTTCAGATGATGAACGAGATGCAGTAATCAAAGGTATGGGTGGCGACTCAGCTGTAGTCGTTGATGAGTCTGAAGGAGATGAAGAAGTAGAAGAGACAGAAACAACTAAAGCAAAACGATCTAATAAAATATCAACACAACGATATAAAGGACTTGGAGAGATGAACGCAGAGGAGTTATGGGAAACCACCATGGATCCAGCGCGACGTATCCTAAAGCAAGTTACAATTGACGATGTGATTGAAGCTGATAAAACTTTTGATATGTTGATGGGAACGGATGTTCCTGCGCGAAAATTATTCATTCAGACAAACGCGAAGTCTGTTCTAGATGTAGACTTGTAATAAAAAACCACTCAATCGAGTGGTTTTTATATTTTTTATTATTTCATTTCTAAAGCAATAACTGCTTTCAGATCTTCAATCAATAATTGCTTTTCTGCAGCAACTTCAGTCCAGAATGCTTTTAACTCTTTGTCTTTTCCAGCGTCTTTTGTGTATTCGCTTTGGATGCGCCACAATGATTTCTGCTCTTGTACCAATTGAGTCATTAGGTTATATAGGTTGTTGTTATCTTTTTTCATAGGTTTTTATATTATTGGATAATATTTATATTTTACCATAAAAATCCATCTTTCATAAGACATATTGACATAGATATAATATGTGATATGATAATATAGAATTTTATTTACGAATGAAAAAATTAAAACATGAAGAAATTTCTCATCTTATTTGCAACCGTTCTTTTATTGAGCGCTTGCGCTGGTGTTTCTAAAAAGAAAAACGCCAACTCCTGCTCCATTGTCATCGTTGACGATAAGGTAGCTCACACGTCTGCCGATATCACGATACTGGCATTCAAGGAATCTGCAGAAGGAATTGGAAAACAGCATCCTGACTGGAACTTGAATCAGATTGATAGTGCTGCCGTTATGGCAACTCTTGATTATGCCAAGAAGCATGATAGGGGCTTTCAATACGTGGCACCGCTTTTCCAGCTGATAGTGCTTCATTCAGGTGAAGGCAAGTATGCATTGACCGATAGTATTATGCATTATGCCCTTTCTGACATGGACAAGATGTATGCTAACGGCCCTGAAGTAGCTCATCTCAACCGAAGTGCGATCCTGTACTTCAGGGCAATGTTCCTTTGCCAAGGAGACAACACAGGATTAGTAACTTATGGTCCTTGGCAAAAAAAATACGACATGCAGCTAAGGGCTCAGGAAAAAAGATTCGAAGATTTTCTGGACCAGCAGACAACGGCAGGAAACTACCCAAAAAATTAATAGCTTTTGCTGTTAAACGCAAAAAAAGAAGCAGTCTTAACTGCTTCTTTTTTATTACCTAATTCAACGTTCGTTCGCTAATTTCTGTTTGAAGTTTTGCGAGTAGTTCATCAATTGAGATGTTCTCGATCTTTAAATCGTTGCGTCCTTCAACAGTTAATGTGTTTGATTCTTTTTCCTTGTCACCAATAATGATTTGGTAGGGAATCTTTTGCATTTTTGCGGCCCGAACTCGTTTTCCAAGTGAATCATCATCAAGCAATATAATGCGGATGCCGGCGTCTTTCAAGCGCTTATAAACCCCATCTGCATATTCACCGTGATGTTCACGTGATACTGGAAGCACTGCAACTTGTACTGGTGTAAGCCATACAGGGAATGCTCCAGCGAAGTGTTCAATCATGACACCCATAAATCGTTCAAGGGATCCAGAGATAGCGCGGTGGATAACCACAGGTCGTTCTTTCTCGCCTTTTTCATTGATGAATGAAAGATCAAATCGTTCTGGAAGATTGAAGTCACATTGAATAGTTGCCAATTGCCATTGTCGGCCAATCGCATCCTTAAACATGAAATCTAGTTTTGGTCCGTAGAATGTCGCTTCGCCTTCGACTCGTTTATAATTAAGTCCATTTGCAGTAGCTGCAGACTCAAGTGCTCCTTCCGCTGCACTCCACGCCTCTTCTGTTCCTAGGTATGCATCAGGCGTTTTAGGATCGCGTACTGAAAGTGAAACCCAGTATCCGTCCATCATTCCCATGGTTGTGTAGAACTGTTTAATGATTCCGACAATCGTTGAAACTTCCTCATTGATTTGCGATACGCGACAGAATAAGTGCCCGTCATCTTGTGTGATTGCTCGCACTCGAGTTAATCCTGAAAGCTGTCCAGTTTTTTCATCGCGATACACTGTTGCAGGCTCGAAATAACGAACTGGCATGTCACGATAGGAAAATTGATTGTCTGCAAAGATCTGCATGTGGTGCGGACAGTTCATTGGCTTCATGATAAATGATTCATCCTTTCCTTGAACGCGGAATAGTTCGTCACCGAATTTTGCGGCATGCCCTGATGTTTCATACAATGCAACTTTTGCAATATGCGGAGTCCACACACGTTGGTATCCTTTGTTTTTATGAAGTTCCCACAGGTATTTTTCAACCTCACTACGAATAATCATTCCATTTGGCATAATCAAAGGAAGTCCTGATCCTACAAGTGGCGACAATGTGAAGAGTTTCATTTGCGTACCAATCTTTCGATGGTCGCGTTTTTCAGCTTCAATGATTTGTGTTTCGTATGCTTGTAAATCTTCTTTTGTAGAAAATGCCAATCCGTAAATTCGTGTGATCATCTTATTTTTCTCGTCACCACGCCAGTAGGCACCAGCAATGCGATCAAGTTTGAATGCGTCAGCTTCGATTTCAGTTGCAGGATTATGAACGTGTCCACCTCGACATAGGTCGGTAAATCCACCACATGTATATAGTGTAATTATTTCTCCTCGAGATACAATTTCATCGATCAGTTCATGTTTGTATATATTTCCCTTAAAGACTTCTTTTGCTTCATCGGCTGAAACTTCTTTATGTGTAAATTCAGTCCAGTTTTTTAAGTTCTTTCGCATTGATGTTTGGAATTTCTTCAAGTCTTCTTCTGCGATCTTGTCAGTGCCAAAATCAACATCGTAATAAAATCCATTATCAATCGCAGGTCCAAGCGTTAATTGTGCGTTTGGATAGTATTCCAAAACAGCCTGTGCGAGCAGGTGGGCGAGTGTATGGCGCATAGGCGCTAGGTGTTCGATTTGTTCCATAAGTGAATAGACTATAGCATTTAATGTTCGATTTGTGGAGTAGTTTGACATGATACACCATATATGCTATTATAAATTCAGAAGTTATTTGTATTACATCACTTATTAAAAGTAAAAACATGAAAAAAGGAATTATTAGATTAGGCATTTATGCCACAGTCGCAATCGGAATCATCTGCATTATTGCATCTTGCCATCCTAAGAAAGCGGCGACCGTTCCAATAGAAGCGGCAGCAGCAACGAAGGTAAAACATTTTCCTGAATGGGTTATCAAATCAAATTACACAGATCCTGTTAAGTATCAGATTTCGGCGTATGAAGCATTGTGTTGCCAAGATGAAGCAGCTGCAGACAGCACGTATGACACATTGGTGGCGAATATCCTGAAGCATGTGAAAACAATGACACTTGATAAGATTGATATTGGCGATATTGCATACGCGTATCAATTGCGCGCGTTTTATTTCAATGAAGAGCATACAGCTGAAATGATGAAGTCCATACTTCCGTTGCTAGAGCAGCGCGTTCACGGGATCGAGCAACAGGCAAGCCGTGTTAAAAACAAAGAACGAAAAGCAGATTTGGCTGATGATGCGTCATTTGAACGAGTTGCAATACTTAATTTAAGAGGCGGAATTCTTTACGGAGGATTTCGAGGTCAATATAATGCACAGATTGACAAATGGGATCACCAATTGATTGCTTATGAAAACCGTTTGTATACCGTTATCAAAAAATTAGGAGCTGCCGGTGTTTAGTAAAAAAAGAATACCAAAAAAGAAATAAAAAATCCTGAACATTGTGTTCAGGATTTTTTATTTCTCAATTTTCAGCTATACTCTCTTTATTATATGGACATTACATTCTGGAAAGGAATATTTATGGGATTGTTGATTGCACTGCCGACAGGCGCAGTGAGTTTTATTATCATTCGCCGTATGTATTTGTTCGGAATGAAATCTGGAATGTATTCGGTTATTGGATCAATAG
>CAYQCC010000008.1:0-49629 GCA_964415895.1 uncultured Candidatus Saccharibacteria bacterium
CAAGGGTCTTCCCCTGTCCTGCTTAGTCCTGAAAGCGGACAGGTCGGTTTTTCGTATGGCATTATTATTCCCGCGAATGCCATATTGGGCAATACCTATCCTACTTCAATTAATCTGATAAATAGAAATACAGGATTAAAGACCCCTGTTAACACTTCCATAACAATCATTCAATAAAAACCGTCTCCAAAGGGCGGTTTTTCCATTACTAAATATATTTTTATTAGAGTGGTGTGTGGATAAAATGACTTTTCGTCAAACTTATAGTAGTATCACAATATCTATGCAATTTCACGTCATAACATTATTTCCTGAAAGCTTTGACTCATATATCAACGAGTCGATTATTGGGCGTGCGATCAAATCCAAAAAGATCAAAGTAACGTTCACGAATCCGCGTATGTATGTCAGCGGAAAATACAAGAAAGTGTGGCCCGACGGAAATGTTTCTAGAATCGTTGATGAACGACCTTACGGTGGTGGTCCTGGAATGGTGATGCGTGCAGAACCAATTTTAAAATCGGTTGAATCAATCTTAAAAAAAATAGCAAAACGAAAAATTAAATCAAAAACATTAATTATTTTTTTGTCACCATCTAGTGAATTGTTTACAACCGATTATGCAAAAAAATCAGCAAAGAATTTTACAAATATTATTTTCATCTGCGGACGCTACGAGGGAATTGATTCACGTGTCGTACAGATCTTGTCCAAGCAAAAAACCAAAGCTGTTCAATTTGCTCAAGTTTCGATCGGAGATTTTGTATTAACAGGTGGAGAATTACCGGCCATGGTTATGATCGATTGTATGGCACGACAGATTGAAGGCGTACTTGGTAATTTTGATTCACGAGAAGAGGAACGAGTCTCATCGTCTGAGATTTATACTCGACCTGAAACATTAATGTGGGCAAAGAAAAAGTATAACGTACCAGAAGTGTTACTTTCAGGAGATCATAAAAAGATGGAAGAGTGGAAGAAATCACAAAAAGGTAAATAATAAGAGTCATTCACATTATATAATGCGGATTTTTCTTTACATGTGTTATTTTAAAATGTTATAATCACTATTATATATGACTACTCGTTCACACAAAAACCTTCTCTTCATAACCCTCTCACTCTTCTCAATCATCGGTTACAGTTATTTTGCATTCGCAGCAGCACCGTTAGGTGGTTATAATCCAGGAGATACTCTTAATCCAGACTGTGCACCAGGTGATGTAGATTGTGTTGTAACACTTCCATCTGGTGGTTCAGGTTGGTCTCTCAATGGAAACGCGGGAACAACCGCAGGAACAAACTTCATTGGAACAACAGATGCACAGGATTTTGTGGTAAAGACGAATGGAAATCAGGTTGCACTGTTTGGGCAGAATAAAAATATAGTTTTCGGGGATTCTTCAATTGCTACTGGTAATTATGCTATCGCTTTCGGTACAAATTCTGAAGCAACTGGCAATTTATCATTTGCATGGGGAGATAAATCACATGCAACAGCTGAGCGTTCTACCGCTTGGGGCGAATCTTATGCTAACGGAATGATGTCTACAGCTTTCGGAAGTGCAACTGCAGACGGAGGCCTAGCCACTGCTTGGGGTGACTCAAATACTTCGATAGGAGATAATTCTACTTCATTTGGGAAGAGTAATACTGCGTCTTCCTTTAGTGAAACTGCAATTGGGTTATTCAGTACGAATTATGGTGCAATTTCTGCAACATCATTTTCTTCAACAGATAGACTTTTTAATATCGGTAATGGAATTAATAATGGATCGCGATCTGACGCGTTTACTATATTGAAAAATGGCCAAACAGGTGTTGGTTATGATAATTTTCAAAACAATACATTGGATTCTTTACTTCAAGTAAACGGACCTATTCTCTCATCTAGTCTTTCCGGATCTTGTTCATCGCTTGGATCTGATGCAGATGGGAAGATTGTTTGTGGAGGCGGCTCAGGTTGGTCTCTCACTGGAAACGCGGGAACAACTGCAGGAACGAATTTCATTGGAACGACGGATGCGCAGGATTTTGTGATAGCTGCCAATGGTAATGAAATGATGAGATTCTTGCAAGATGCTGATTTAACAAGTACTAATGTTCTCGCGGTACAGCTTCTTGGTGGAACTGCATCAGGTAATGCATCTTTTGCATGGTCTCAAGGAAACGCAACCGGTATCCGTTCAACTGCATGGTCCCGTGCGGCAGCTTCAGGAATAGATTCAACAGCTTGGGGAACTCAGTCAATAGCAAGTGGTGGTCATTCCACTGCATGGGGTGACGGATCAGAAGCTTCTGGAAGCTCTGCAACTGCGTTTGGACTTTCTAATATTGCTTCAGGAGACTCTACGACAGTATTCGGACAGGGTAATTTTGGCAGATCTCATAATGAAGTAGTTTTTGGTTTTAATAATGTTGACTACATACCTCTTGATCCGTTTGATAATAATCAATTTGACCGACTTCTGGCTATTGGTAATGGGAATGCAGGTGTTCGTAATAACGCCTACACCCTTTTCAAAGACGGATCATTTGCCTACAACGACGACAATTTCCAAAACGATACACCAGGAGGAAGTCCTCAGAACATGTTCTATTTTAACTACGGTAATCATGATGGGTTAGGTGGAGTAAATACAAAAAGTGCTATTCGATTGGGATCTGTTCAAAATGATGAATGGGATATTAACTCTGTAAACACTGGGGATTATAGTATTGCTCTCGGTTTTTCAAATCCAGCTTGTATTAGCGGGTCTTCAACCGCAATTGCAAGTGGTCAAGGTAGTGTTGCAATTGGATGCGCTACTACAGCATCTGGTAGACGTGCTGTTGCTATTGGTGACGGTAATCAGGCAACAGGGGATAATGCTACTGCTTTTGGAGGTTCTCAGAATATTGCTCAAGGTGCGGGTTCCGTTGCTTTTGGTCAAGGAGTAATTGCTTCAAATAATTACGAGACCGCCTTTGGTACACTAAATACTATTGGAATAAATCGGTTAGTTACCATTGGTAATGGAACGGGAGTAGGTTCTGAATCAGATGCATTTACTATTTTAAGTAGTGACCAAACAGGCATCGCCATCGACAACTTCGAAGCAAACACTAACGGTAACATCTTCCAAGTAGGTGACGGCACTACAAATATCATCGGTTACGTAGATGATGTCACAGGTAACTGGGTAGCTGTATCTGATGAACGTAAAAAAGACAATATTACAGATCTTTCATATGGATTAAACGAACTATTGCAACTACGTCCTACATCATTTAATTACAAACGAAACAATGAACACACTATTGGATTCCTTGCTCAACAAGTATTACCAATAATACCTGAAGCAGTCTATGGAACAGAAAGTGAAGGATATGGAATGTCCTATACAACACTGACTCCTGTTATTGTGAAAGCAATACAGGAAATGAATCTTAATATTACAATGCTTTCTGATACGGCTCGTCCAAACACATGGCGTGATGCACTGATCGCATGGTTTGAAAGTACGACCAACGGAATTCGATCATTAGTTGTACATGACAAGATCTGTGTTGATGATCAATGTCTTACAAAAAATGATATTCAAGCATTGCTTCAGCTGAAAGATCAGCAGAACAATATCTCGAATCCGCCGAATCCAGGATCGTCAGATCCAATTCCAAATCCTGATCCAGATTCTGGAACTCCGCCATCAGGGGATAATTCAGGAGATGCGCCAGCAGACGACTCAAATTCGCAAGGTCCATCGGACCCAGGATCAAATCCTACGCCAGATGTTCCAGCTACTGAATAATCTTTAAAACCCTTTGAATTCAAAGGGTTTTATTGTTCCTTAAGGACATTTTCAAGGACATTGACTTTCGCTTAAAAATGAATTATAGTGCAATCAATACCAAGACCTGAATGAGTTATGAACGGGTAGATTACCAACGTTTTCTCACGAATATGAAACCTTTTTTGAAGCGTCAAAAACGGTTTTTATTCGTTATGTACAAATAATATCATTATATGTCATCACACCAGCAGAATCGGGAACAGACACTGGTATTGCATACACCCGCAATGCCAAAAAAGGTTTTCAGTAAATACCGAAAACCTCTTGTAGAAGTTCCAAACCTTATCGAGAACCAATTGGTTTCATACCACAAGTTTCTTAATGAGGATCTGGCGCGCATTATCAAGGAATATTCACCCGTAAGTGATTATTCAGATAAAAAGTTCGAGTTTACTATTACAGGTATTCGATTGATCAAACCTGATCATGATGAAAACTTTGCAAAGGCAAACAAATTAACTTTCGAAGGTCAATTAAAAGCGCAAGTAAAAATCCAGAACAAGGTGCTGGGCGCTACTAAAGATCAGGAAATTTCATTAACTGAAATTCCATTGATCACTCCAAACGGAACATTCATCATTAACGGTGTAGAGCGAGTAATCGTTCCACAGTTAATGCGAAGTCCTGGAGTTTCTTTTACAGATAATCTAACTCGAAAGGGAATCTTTTTTGGTGCGAAAATTATTCCATCACGTGGTGCATGGATTGAACTTGAATCCGACGCAGACGGTGCGGTATTTGTTCGTATAGATAAAAAACGAAAGTTTTACGTTACAACACTGCTTCGCGTTCTTGGACCAGATACTGATGAAGAAATTGTAAAACTATTCAAAAACGAAACAGCGAAAGCTTACATCGAATATTGTTTATCAAAAGATACAACAAAAACAAAAGGTGAAGCGTACGTTGATATCTACAAAAAATTACGAGATGGTGAAAGTGCTCCTGCAGATTCTGCACGAGAACATTTCCAGTCAATTTTTGCGACTGAACGATATGAATTATCACGTGTTGGACGACATTTCTTTAACAAGCGATTTGGAAAAGGAATTACTGATGCCGATATTGATATGCAACAACTAACAGTAGATGACATTGTTACTATTGTTGAACATATTGCAACATTGAATACTACTCCACGATCAAAACCAGATGATATTGATCATCTTTCAAATCGACGAGTACGTTTCGTGGGTGAACTTGTTGAACTTGCAGTACGAAAAGGTATGGCCCGAATGAAGCGAAACATCCAGGATAAAATGTCTACGATTGATACGAACACATTGCTTCCGATTCAGTTCATCAACCAGCGACCGTTACAAGCTGCGATTCGTGAATTCTTTACGCAAAACCAGTTGTCACAATTTATTTCTCAGGAAAACTTGCTAACAGAGGTTGATCACCTACGCCGTGTATCAGCGCTTGGACCTGGAGGTCTTACCCGCGAGCGAGCTGGATTTGAGGTACGTGACCTTCACTCGTCTCACTACGGACGATTGTGTCCTATCCGAACACCAGAAGGACCGAACATCGGACTTATCTTGCAGCTTTCAATGTATGCTCGAATCAATGATTTCGGAATGATTGAAACTCCTTATATTAAGGTGAAAAATGCAAAAGTAACGAGTGAGGTTGTTTACTTGAACGCACTTGAAGAAGAAAAATTCATTATTGCTCATGCTGGAATGATGAATGAAAAAGGAATCATTGATAAAGAAATCGTAGAGGCGCGTGTTCATGGTGGGCCAGGTTATACAACTGCTGACAAAGTAGAATACGTAGATGTTGCTATCAACCAAGCTTTCTCTGTTGCAGCATCACTTATTCCGTTCCTAGAACACGATGATTCAAAACGAACGTTGATGGGATCAAACATGCAGACCCAAGCAATGCCTTGTGTCGTTCCTATGGCGCCATTGGTTGCAACAGGAATCGAAGATCGAGTAGCTCTTGATACAGGACGATTGTGTATGGCTTTTGAAGACGGAACAGTTACAGCAGTAGATGGAAAGAAAATTGAAGTTAAAAACTCAAAAGGAAAAGTAATCACATATCCGCTAACAACCTATACTCGAACAAACCAAAGTACTATTTATCACCAACGACCAATTGTTTCGATTGGAGAAAACGTTGTTATGGGACAAGTTCTTGCCGATGGTGCTACGACTGAAAATGGACAACTTGCGATCGGACAAAACATCCGAGTAGCTTTGATGTGTTGGAATGGTGCAAACTTTGAAGATGCGATTGTAGTTTCAGAGCGATTGATCAAGAAAAATGTATTTACATCAATTCACATCGAGGAATATGACTGTGTTGTTCGTGATACAAAATTAGGAGCAGAACAAACCACTCATGATATTCCAAACGTTGGTGAATCTAAATTGAAAGACTTGGATGAAGAGGGAATTATTCGTATCGGAGCCGAGGTTCGTGAACACGACATTTTGGTTGGTAAAATTACTCCAAAAGGTGAAGTTGAATTAACTCCAGAAGAACGATTGTTGCGATCAATCTTTGGTGAAAAAGTTCGTGATGTAAAGGATACATCACTTCGAATGGAAAAAGGTGCGAAAGGACGCATTATTGGTGTGAAGGTATTTTCACGTGATAACGGAGACGATTTGGAATCAGGTGTATTAAAACGAATTTATATTCAGATCGCACAACTTCGAAACATTCAGATGGGTGACAAGTTGTCAGGACGTCACGGAAACAAGGGTGTGGTTTCAATTGTATTACCAGAAGAAGACATGCCATATGGAGAAGACGGACAGCCAGTTGATATCGTACTTACTCCACTTGGAGTACCGTCACGTATGAACCTTGGACAGATCCTGGAAATGCACCTTGGACTTGCAGCAAACACTCTTGGATACCAAGCAGTGGTTCCACCATTTGCAGGTGCAACACCGGATGAAATTAAGGAAGAGCTTGTAAAAGCAGGATTCCCAGCATCAGGAAAAGTAACATTGTTTGACGGACGAACTGGAGATAAATTTGATCAGGATGTCGCAATGGGTTACATGTACATGCTAAAACTATCTCACATGGTTGAAGATAAGATCCATGCGCGTTCTGTTGGTCCTTACAGTTTGATTACACAGCAACCTCTTGGAGGAAAAGCTCAAGGAGGAGGACAGCGTTTCGGAGAAATGGAAGTGTGGGCATTGGAAGGTTATGGAGCAGCTCATACACTACGAGAAATGTTGACGGTTAAATCCGATGATATCATTGGACGAACACAAACATTTGACGCCATCATCAAAGGCGAGACAATTAAAAAACCAAACGTTCCAGCATCATTCCAAGTTATGTTGAACTACTTGAAAGGTTTGTCGCTCGACATTTCTATTCGAGACTCATCATCAGGAAAAGAGAAGGGAACATCATCTGGTCCAGTTAATAAGGTCGACATCAACTACGAACTTGACGAATTAGTCGAGGACGAAGATTTTGCTCATTAATTTCCCACATATTACATTATGAAAAACGACGATTACAATGTCATGTATACACCGGATACGATCTCGCTGTCGCTTGCCTCACCTGAACGAATCCGTGCATGGTCATATGGAGAAATTCAAAAACCAGAAACAATCAATTACCGAACAGGACGATCTGAGCGTGGCGGTTTGTTTGACGAGCGAGTATTTGGACCAGAAAAAGACTATGAATGTTATTGTGGAAAATACAAACGAATCCGATATGCTGGAATCATTTGTGAAAAATGTGGAGTAGAAGTGACTCGATCAATTGTACGACGAGAACGAATGGGTCACATTGAACTTGCTTCACCTGTTGCGCATATTTGGTTCTTGCGAGCGATTCCATCACGATTGTCATTGTTGCTTGATGTGCCCGTTTCAAACTTGGAAAAAGTTGTTTACTTTGCTGGGTATATTGTTACAGAAGTTCATGCAGAGCAGCAACAAAAAGTATTGAAAGAATTGGAGCACGAATACAAGATCCGCATGAAGACTCTTGAATCAGATGATGAAAAATCTGCACTTCAAGATCTGTTTTCAGTGACTAAAAAGGAAATTTTGGAAATTCAGCCAAACCGAGTACTTACAGAAGCAGAATTCCACCGATTTTCAGTACGATACAGTACGATTTTCGAAGCAGGAATCGGAGGTGAAGCGGTTTACACGATTTTGAAAAATCTTGATTTGAAAAAATTAGCAGGTGATCTTGAAAAGATTATTGAAAAGAAAAATGAAACTGCAGCACGTGAAAAGATTGAAAAGCGACTACAATTAGTTCGTTCATTCATCATGTCTGATCAGCGACCAGAATGGATGTTTTTGACAGCGATTCCGGTTATTCCACCAGCACTTCGACCGATGGTACCACTGGAAGGTGGACGATTCGCAACATCTGACGTGAACGACTTGTACCGACGTGTGATCAATCGAAACAATCGTTTGAAAAAATTGAAAGAAATTGGAGCGCCAGACGTAATCTTGCGAAACGAAAAACGAATTCTGCAGGAAGCGTGTGATTCATTGATCGATAACACAATTCGAAAATCATCAGGTTCAACAGCAATGAACCAATCACAAAAACGACAGTTGAAATCTCTTTCAGACTACCTAAAAGGAAAACAAGGAATCTTCCGTGCAAACCTTCTTGGAAAGCGAGTAGATTACTCTGGACGTTCTGTAATTGTGGTAGGACCAAACTTGAAATTAAACGAGTGTGGACTTCCAAAATACATGGCCTTGGAACTATTCCGACCATTTGTTATTTCACAAATTATCAAACGAGAGCTTGCATACAACATTCGTGGAGCTGGAAAATTGATCGAAGAAGGAATTGCAGAAGTATGGGAAATTCTTGAAGAAGTTATTAAAGGTAAATATGTACTATTGAACCGTGCGCCAACACTTCACCGTTTATCAATTCAGGCATTTCACCCAGTGTTGATCGAAGGAAAGGCTATCCAGGTTCACCCATTGGTATGTTCTGCGTTTAACGCCGACTTCGATGGAGACCAGATGGCAGTTCACGTACCGCTTTCAGAAGCGGCACAAATCGAGGCACGAGAATTAATTGCTTCAAATAAAAACCTATTGAAACCGCAAACTGGTGATCCAGTTACAGCGCCAACTCAAGACATCGTTCTTGGAGCGTATTGGTTAACTAAAATTGTGGAAGGAAAATTAGGTGAAGGAAAATATTTCTCTGGACCATCAGATGCGATTTTGGCACACAGTTATGGAGTGGTAGATCTTCGAGCAAAGATCTTTGTCTTGCCAGATTCAATTGCGCGATATAACGAGTTTGGAAATAAAGCATTCGAAACATCTATTGGACGAATCATCTTTAACCAAATCTTGCCAGAAACATATCCTTACATCAATGCAACTGTAAACAAGAAAGCATTGTCTGGAATTGTTGATACATTAGTAAACGATTATGGAATGGATGCAACACCACCTATCTTGGACGCAATGAAAGCATTAGGTTATAAATATGCGACATTGTCTGGAACAACTATGGGAATTGACGACGCGTCAGTACCGGTTGAAAAAGCTGCAATTATTGCAGAAGGACGAACAGGTGAAGCAAAAATTGTTGAACAATACATGGACGGTTTGATTTCAGATGAAGAGCGTTATACAAAATTGATCGAATTGTGGGAAGGAACGACTCGAAAGGTTGAAAAAGCTATCGAGAAAAACTTTGGAACATCAGAATCAATTACTGACATGGCCGTTTCTGGTGCTCGAGGAAGTATCGGGCAGTTGAACCAAATGGCCGGAATGAAAGGAGTTATTGTAAACACTCAAGGACGACCATTGGATTTCCCAGTTATTTCATCATATAAAGAAGGTCTTTCACCGATCGAGTATTTCATTACAAACCACGGATCACGAAAAGGTCTTGCCGATACAGCGCTTAACACGGCTCACGCGGGTTATCTTACTCGAAAGTTGATCATGGCATCTCAGGATGTTGTGGTAACAGAAGTTGATTGTGGAACTAAAAAAGGTTTGGTATTGCGAGAAGAAATGGTAGACGGAATGGTTCGACCCATTACAAAACATTTGTTTGGACGCGTTCTTGCTGACAATATGAAGAATGCAGAAGGTGAAGTAATCTTCAAGAAAGGTCATTTGATGACAAAAAATGATATGAAATCAATCGACAAGCAGCACATCACAGAAGCAATCGTTCGATCGCCTCTATCATGTGAAACTGTCTACGGACTATGTCAGCATTGTTATGGTCTTGATCTTGGACGAAATAATCTTGTTAAATTTGGAGAAGCTGTCGGAATTGTATCAGCGCAGGCTATTGGAGAACCAGGAACACAGTTAACACTGCGAACTATCCACTCCGGAGGTGTACTTGGACAAGACATCACGATGGGTCTTCCACGTGTTACAGAATTGTTGGAATGTCGAGATTCAAAATTCGCGGCAACTATCAGTCATGTTGACGGAGAAGTTACTGACATCCGAACTGAAGGTGACACAAAGGTTGTTCACATTCTTGCCGATACAGCAAAAGCTGCAAATGGAGAGAAAAATTACGAATACGTAATTACAATTCCACGAACTGTTGCTGTTAAAAAAGGAGCTCGTATTAAAAAAGGAGACTTACTAACAGATGGTGCTGCAAATCCAAAAGAATTATTTGAAATTGCAGGATTTGATCGCGTTCAGGAATATATTATTGCCGAAATTTCAAAGGTATACGAATTGAACAGTTCACCTGTTTCTCGAAAGCACCTTGAGATTATCGTTCGACAAATGTTCTCACGACGAAAGATTCAAGTTCCAAACGGAACACGATTTGCATCAGGACAAATTGTTGAAAACTTCGAATTCATCGAGGAAAATCAGCGAATTGTGGCTCTCGGTGAATTACCTGCAACTGCAAAAACAATCTTGATCGGAATCTCTGATATTTCATTGACTTCAAAATCATGGATGTTTGCAGCAGCGTTCGAGCGAACAACAAAAACATTGGTAAACAAAGCTATCCAAGGAGGAACAGATGAATTCCGCGGACTAATGGAAAACGTAATGATTGGAAACTTGATTCCAGCCGGAACAGGTTTGTCAGATGATTTCATTCCAGAAGTTACAGAATTAAAACGATTAGAAGAGGAATTATCAGCATAATAATTTACAAAGACGTTCAATCATTGAGCGTTCTTTGCGATTTAACGTATGGATTCAATCAAAGATCTTGTTCGAGATAAAATGCGAATAGAGGACGTGATCGGAACCTACGTCACGCTTGTTCCATTTGGACGTAATTATAAAGCATGTTGCCCGTTTCATCAGGAAAAAACACCAAGTTTTAACATCAATACAGAAAAACAAATGTTCTACTGTTTTGGATGCAAAAAAGGAGGCGACGTCTTTTCCTTTGTTCAAGAAATAGAGCGATTGGACTTTCGAGAAACATTAAAATTTCTTGCAGAAAAAGCAGGAATCGATATGAATCATTCGAAAGAATTATCACAGGAAATGCGTCAGAAAAAAGCATTACTTCAGATTCATGAATATGCGACGCGATTCTATCAGATTCTGTTGACACAACATCCAGCTGTAATTGATTACTTGAAAAAGCGAGGATTAATATCAGAAACAATGAAAACATGGCGTATCGGTTATGCACCTGACGGATTTCAACAACTCGTAAATGTTCTGCGCAGTAAAGGATTTTCCGATAACGATTTGATTGCATCAGGATTAGTTGGAAAAGGTGATCGCGGTCTGTATGACAGGTTCCGCGGTAGAATCATGTTTCCAATTACTGATTCACAAGGCAAGATTATTGCATTCTCTGGACGACTAATGCCTGGAACACAGGAAGCAAGTCGTGATACTGGTAAATATATTAACTCGCCAGAAACAATTATTTATCATAAATCTTCCGCACTGTTTGGGTTTTCTCAGGCAAAAAAATCAATCGCAGATCAAAAATTTGTACTGATTGTGGAAGGTCAATTTGATACGATACTGCTTCATCAATCAGGTTATATAAATACAATTGCGCTTTCCGGAACGGCATGTACTGAAAAACACATGGAGCAATTGCGACGATTTGCAGATGAATTAGTTATTGCGACTGATAACGATCGTGCAGGAATCCAATCCGCATATAAAATTGCAGAACTTGGATATCAGTTTGATTGCGATGTTTCAGTTGTACAACTTCCGGAAGGAAAAGATCCAGCCGATATGATTTTAGAAGATCCAGAACTATGGAAACAATATTTATCTGATAAAAAAGGATATTTAGAATTTCACAATAATAGTACGGAACATCAATCGCTTCGCGATCGCATAGGAGCTGTTGAAAAAAACATTTTCCCAATACTTTCAAGAGTCGCAAATAATGTAAAACGTGATGTGTATTTGCAATCAGTGGCGGAAACGCTTCATGTATCTTCAGATAGTATTCGTAAAGAATTTCAGAAATTCCTATCGAACTACCGAAAAGACTTTGTTGTATTCAATAATGAAAATCCGTCGACGATTGTAAAATCAATAACATTGCATAATCCATTCACTGTTCAGATTCAAGAACTTGCTGCAATACGTGAATCATTTGCTACTGAAACCAACTTTTGGTTTATTAACAACACAGAAGCTGTCGAGTTATTGAAATCAAAATCAATCACCGTACCAACAGATGTTCAGGCAGAAATTCTCGTTCGATATCAATCGCTTGATAACGCCGCTTGGAAAATCAGACTGGATACATTATGGCTTCGTATTCAGCAGATATTACTTGATACAACGATGGACGAATTGCGACAGAAAATTAAATCGACCAGCGAGTATGAAATCATCCAGCAATTGCAAACAGAGCTCATGACATTACACGTTCAAAAGGAATCCTTGATTCGATCATTAGCAGAATAATTCTTTTTCCCACCTATGGCACAAAAAAAACCAATTAAAAAATCTGCACCAGCTAAAAAGAGTGCTGCTAAAAAACCAGTTAAAAAACAGGTAATTTTAGCGAAACCTAAAAAACCAGTTCCAAAAAAAGTTGTAAAGAAAGCTGCTGTTGTTAAAAAGTCTGTTCCAGCTAAAAAAGTTGCACAGAAAAAAGCTCCCGTTGTAGTAAAGAAATCAATCAAAAAATCAAAAGTGCCAGCTTCACCTGTGAAAGGTGTCACGCCAGAAGAAGTTCAAGCACGTCTGAGTGTTCTTATTGAAAAAGGAAAAAAGCGACGATTCGTAACATACGAGGAAATTCTAAAATCATTTCCAGATGTCGAAGATGATATCATGTTCTTGGATGATCTGTACGGGAAACTGCATGATGCAGGAATCGACGTATTGGAAAGTGGAAATCTTCTTTCAACTGATATTTTGAAAAGTCCAGCACTGGATGAAATGTCTGGTAAGCGATACGATCGTGAACGAACAGGGTACGATTCAATTCAAATGTATTTGAAAGAAATCGGAAAATATCCATTGATCAAGGCGAGTGAAGAGAAAGATTTAGCAAAACGAATCCAAGCAGGAGATGACGAGGCAAAGAATCTTCTTGCTCAGGCAAACCTGCGTTTGGTAGTATCGGTTGCTAAAAAATATTCAACACGAACATCCGATCTAACATTGCTTGACCTTATTCAAGAGGGAAACATTGGACTATATAAAGCTGTTGAAAAATTTGACTGGTCAAAAGGTTTTAAATTCTCGACCTATGCAATGTGGTGGATTCGCCAATCAATCACTCGAGCATTGGCAGATCAATCTCGAACGATTCGTATTCCAGTTCACATGGTTGAAACTATTTCAAAATATCGACATGTACAACGGCGTATGGAACAAGATTTGGGACGAACACCTCTTGCCGAAGAAATTGCTCTTGAAATGGGGTTGGATGTTGAAAAAATTCACATGATCAACAAGATTAATCAATCAACAAAATCGTTGGAAGACACAATGGGTTCAGGTGATGACGATAAGTCGACATTCGGCGAATTCATTGCTGATGATAAAATTCTTTCGCCAGATCGTGAGGCATCAAAACGAATCTTGCATGATCAAATTCGAGAAATCCTTGATGATCTTTCTGATAAAGAACGCAAGATTATCGAAATGCGTTACGGACTTGTTGATGGGATTAACCACACGTTGGAAGAAGTAGGAAAAGAATTCGGTGTTACGCGTGAGCGAATCCGTCAGATCGAGGCAAAAGTGCATGATAAAATGCGTGGAAATGATAAAATTATGAAATTGAAAGATTATTAATTAATCATAACTATATGAATACACTTTACTCGGTTACATTTATTCTGACATGTCTTGGTGCAATTCAATGGGGCTTGATTGGAATTGGAGGATTTATGGGTAAAAATATAAATATTGTTTCAGCTATTAGCCGTGGAAACGGTACGCTGGAATACGCTATTTATCTGATTATTGGTATTTCTGCGGTGGTTCATATCTGGCTCAGTTCTCGGAATTAACCTTGAAAATCAAAGCAAAAACCGCCTTTTCAAAAGGCGGTTTTTGTGTATAATGATAGGATATATGGAATTGATACATCAGGGCTTTTTGTATGCCGCCCTATTTCTTACTCTTTACTTTCAAATCTTCCTACTTCTGACCTATTTTGGGTGGTCCAAAAAAGAGGAATATCCGGGATTTGCACCAGCTGACATGCCAACAGTGTCTATTATGATTCCTTGTTGGAACGAGGAAACAACCGTTATAAAAACAATTGAATCAATACTTGAAATGAACTACCCACAAGATAAGCTCTTTGTTGTGGTTATTGACGACGGAAGTACCGACAATACATGGGAAGTCGTTCAAGCATACGCACACCATCCGCAGGTTCGACTGCTTCGAAAGCAAAACGAGGGAAGTAAGTTTGCAGCATTGAATTACGGACTCGATAATATCCATACTGACATTGTAGGATGTTTGGACGCGGATTCTCGTGTTGATAAAGAAGCACTGCGTTATTCAATTGTTCCATTTTCAGATCCAGAAATAATGTGTGTTGTACCATCCATGGTGATTGATGCCCCAAAAACATTTTGGCAACATATGCAAAAACCTGAATATGAACTGGGAATCTACCTACGAAAAGTATTTAGCTCCTTAAATTCGCTGTACATTACACCTGGTCCATTTTCAATTTTCCGGCGTTCAGTGTTTGATAAGATCGGTTATTATATCGAGGCTCACCATACCGAAGATCTTGAAATCGCCTTGCGTATGCAGGTCAACGGAATGCGTATCGTTCATGCGCCAAATTCATTGGTATATACGCATGGACCGAAAACTTGGCCAACACTATTGAAACAGCGAATACGATGGACGTATGGCGGATTTAAGAATATTCTGTCTGACTATCGCCACATGTTGTTCAAGAAAGAATACGGAAACCTTAGTAGATTTATTCTACCATTTGCAATGCTTTCCAACTTGATTACGATCATTGCATTCCCGTTTTTAATTTGGGGTCTGGTAAGTTCAATCTATACATTTGGTATTAAGTTGGTTTCTCGCGGATTTACCGTACAGGCTCCAACGCTTGATCTGTTTTTCTTTAGTAATCAATCGTATGCCTATATCAGTTTCATTCTGCTTGGTATAACATTTCTAATTATCTATATCAGTCGTCGTAGTATCTTGCGAACACGGTTGCTATCCTTTGATCTTCTAACATTCTTTATTTATCCATTTTTTGCATCGTGGTGGATGATTCACTCTGCTTACAACTTTATCACTTCTAAAAAATCCGCTTGGCGTTAATATTATTATATGAAACAAAAATCTCTTGAATGGTTTAAATATATTGTCACCTTTGTGATCACAGCTGGTATTTTTATCACTGTATTCTATGTGACTAAAATTGTGAACGAACGGAAGCTTTCTGAAATCAAGTCTATCCAAGACAAGATTGCCATCGACCTACTTTCATCTGAAACACAGTTTTCATTACTAAAACGATCAACCTGTTCACAGGATGGTAGTTCGCTCCTTGCGCCTGAAATTGGAAGTCTGGGTGAGCGGCTAGGGTTTATGGAAGGGCAGTTAGGTATGGATAATCCAGACGTAATTGGATTAAAGAAATACTATTCATTGCTTGAAATGAAAGATTATTTGCTTGGAATCGAACTTGCACAGAAATGTTCTTTCAAGCCAATCTATATTCTGTATTTCTATAAAAACGAATGTACAGATTGCGAAAAACAAGGTTATGCATTGACTGCGCTTCGTGAGAAGTACCCAGAACTACGCGTTTATTCATTTGATGCAGACCTTGATCTATCAGCGATTGCAACACTGGAAACAATTTATAAAGTTTCAAGTGATCTACCAGCGCTTGTGATTAATGAAAAGTTATATACAGGAATGCAGTCAATCGAGACAATCGAGAAACTTATTCCAGATTTGAAAAAGAGCTTGGAAAAAGCTGAAGCTGAAAAGGCAACTAAAACTACTCCTAAATCAACAACGAAGCCTAAGGCTGTAACAACAACTGATACGACTAAAGATATGGCTGATACAAGTACTACAGATATTAAACCTAAAGAATAATATAAAACCCATCATAGTAATGGGTTTTATATTATTACTTGCTTTTGATAAAATATATTATATAATTTAGTTATGATTGAAGGATTCATATCCCACAAAACTTCTGCCCAATTGCGTGCTGAAAAGATTCCTGAGAAAATAAAGGATACTTTTATTGTTATGGGCTGGGATGCTAAGGAGGCACTCCGGATCTCGCTAAAAATAAATGAATTGATCGAAAAACTTCCAGAAGATAGACAGAGAGATGAATCCAAGAAATTACTTAACCTATTAGATACCTCAAAAGAGCTCTTTTATTATGGTGAGTTGCATGACCAACTTCTACAAGAAGTAAAAAATAACACACCTCTTGTTCCAGAGAATTAATCATTACTTATCTTGCAATATAAAAACCACTTCATATGAAGTGGTTTTTATATTGACTCTATGAGCCGGCACGAGGATTTGAACCCCGGACCCACGCTTTACAAAAGCGTTGCTCTACCAACTGAGCTATGCCGGCATAATAACCACGAGGGTTATATTGGTGTTTGTTTGGAAGACAGATATGCAACACTTTTTTACAAAAGCATCTCGGAATGAATTTGGTCATTCCTCGTCTCTCCAAACTGATCTATGTCACCAGTATAACTCGAGGGTTATGTTGGTGCTAAATCTGACTATTCTATTTCTTCTTCCACATTGCGTGGAATTTTCAATGTAGTTTTTGACCGTTGTTCACGATGATGCTCATAGAGCAGTTCGCGAACTTTTCGTTTCATAGTCTTGTGAACGGTAATGTCATGAATGACAAACCGATACCAGCCTACCAGATGCACTACGATAAATCGCAGTGTTCGTCGCAAGAACTTCTGTAAAGAATGTTCCCAGTCTTCGATCCATCTGTCAGTATTGATAATCGGTTGGTGATAATTATTATTTGGTTTTACCCGAAATAATAATATCGTTATACCGACAAGCGCACAAACGGTGGCAATTAAAAAATACATATACCAGGACAGTGTAGCAAACTTCTTTAAAAAGTTCAACTGTGCCTGATATTATACTGATAATCGGACAAATTTACCAATTTCAACTTTCTCACCAGTTTTCTGACTTAATTCATTGATAACTTGCTCAATAGTGATATCAGGATTCTTAACAAATGACTGATTCATCAATGTCTTTTCAGCAAAGAATTCATTTAGTTTTCCTTGGATGATTTTTTCCTTAATATCAGCTGGTTTATCCAGGTTTGCAGTCTCTTCTTCAAAGAATGCTTTTGCCTTTGCAGACGAAGCTTCGTCGATGTCAGACGCTTTTGTGAACTCTGGAGCCATAGCTGCGATTTGCATCGCAAGGTCATTTGCTGCATTAACAAAATCAGCGTTCTGAGCTACGAAATCTGTTTCGCAGAACAATTCCACCATTGCACTCATTTTTTTATTAGCGTGCATGTAGTAACCGATAATTCCAGCGTTCAATGTTCGCTCTGATTTTTTTGAAGCTGCTGTTGCAGAGTTCTTTCGCAAAATCATGCGAGCTTTTTCCATATCACCATTTGCTTCTTCCAATGCTTTTTTACATTGCATAATAGAAACTCCTGTTTCATCTCGTAATGATTTAATTTCTTCTGTTGTGATAGCCATAAAATATTTAGGTTAAATGAATAAAGAACAAACAATCAGTTATGCTTTCAAAGCGTTTGCGAATTGTTTTAGGAAAAAGTCTACACTTTTTCGACTATTGTCGTTTGCCATAATAGGGTGACTTACTAAGCGAACATCGTTGTCAGTGTTAGTAAGGCCAATAACAGGGATTCCCATCATATCAGCTTCTGTAACAGCGTTGATCTCTTCACGTGCATCGATAACAATAACGGCTGCAGGAATTCCTTTCAATGTTGAAAGTCCTCCGAATCGTCGTCCTAATTTCTCGATTTTTCGCTCGATCATTAATTTTTCCTTTTTAGTTTTGTACATCAATGTTCCTTCTTCTGATTTTCCATCAAGGTCATCAAGCATTACTACTCGACTTTTGATTTGCTTCCAGTTTGTAAGAGTTCCTCCGATCCATCGTTCATCAACGTATGGCATACCAAGTGATTCTGCTGTAATTTTAACCAAGTCGCGGATTTCAGGTTTTGATCCAACAAAGATAACTTGTCGTCCTGAACCGATAATTGTTTGTAATAGTTCCTCAACTTTTGTAAGCTGAGCATCTGTTTTTTCAAGATCGATGATATCGGTCTTGTTTTTTGATCCGTAGATAAATTGTTTTGTAGTAGGGTGGCGTCGAGTACGGCTATAACCGTAATGAGCTCCAACTTCAAACATCTCTTGAATTCGAGACATAATAGTTAAGACACTAATGCACAAGAGGCTGGTTAATAATAAAACCTCTCGTTTCAGCAGGTGACTCCTGCAGGAACAGTTGCAATTTCTCACAAATACGGAATTTTCATATCCATTCCGACGGCTGTTCTGACACTGTGTGACCAGGAGAATATAGCATAGCTTTCCCGATTAGGCAAGTATTTCCATGGGTTGTTTTTTGATTAAAAGCCTGATATGGTAAGGCTGAAATAAAATTATTAATACGTTTTTAAATATCAGGAATGAAGCAATCAAAATATGTCAAAAACAGCAAGGATGCAACTGCGATCTTGGTATTGCTGGCGCTTTTTTGTCTATTAAATGACCTTACCTTGAAAAAATTCTTTCTCTTACTAGGGTTGCTAATAGTGTTGTGTATTCATCAGGATACGCACCCAGCTATCAAGACATATCCTAAGGCGACCTACCAGGTCGTTTTCTGTTTGTAAAAAACCCCTATTTACGCTACTATGCACATATCTATGGCAGACAACACTTCACATGAAAACAAAATTACACCTCGAGCAGAGGATTATTCACAGTGGTATTTAGACATTATAAAAGCTGCAGACTTGGCAGACTACTCACCAGTAAAAGGCTGCATGATTATCAAGCCAAACGGCTACGCATTATGGGAAAAGGTTCAGCAAGTATTGGATAAAGAATTCAAATTTCATGGTGTTCAGAACGCGTATTTTCCGATGCTGATTCCTGAAAAATTATTGAAACGAGAAGCGCAGCACGTGGAAGGATTTGCGCCTGAGGTTGCTGTCGTCACCCATGCCGGCGGATCAAAATTGGACGAGCCGTTAATTCTGCGGCCGACATCAGAGACAATCATGTACGAAGTGTTCAAGGACTGGATTCACTCATACCGAGATTTGCCGCTTTTGATCAATCAATGGGCAAACGTTATCCGATGGGAAATGAAAACAAAACCGTTTTTGCGAACGACAGAATTCTTGTGGCAAGAAGGGCACACTGTTCATTCAACTGAAATCGAAGCCGATGCCTATGCACGGCGCATGCTTGGTGTGTACGAAACATTTTTCCGAGAATACATGGCGATTCCCGTAATCATTGGTGTGAAATCTGAAAACGAGAAATTTGCAGGAGCACTGCGCACCTATACATGTGAAGCTATGATGCAAGACGGAAAAGCTCTTCAGATTGCAACGTCACACAATTTGGGTGATAATTTTGCAAAGGCGTTTGAAATCAAGTTCTTGGATGCAGATGGAACATGGAAATTTGGATGGCAAACATCGTGGGGTCTTTCAACACGTTCAATCGGAGGTTTGATTATGACGCACAGTGATGATAAGGGAATGATTATTCCGCCAATGATGGCACGAACTCAAGTTGTGATCGTACCTATTATTCCAAAACCTGAAATGAAGGAATCCATCGAGGAGGCTGCTCAGACTATTGCAGCAACGCTACGAGGATTAGAATATGATGTTCATGTTGATACGCGCGATATCCGTCACGGTGAGAAATACTTTGATTGGGAGAAAAAGGGAATGCCAATTCGTATTGAAATTGGACCAAAGGATATCGAGAACAACTCAGTAGTAATCGCTCGACGTGATACTGGTGAAAAACAAACGGTTGCAAATGCTGATATTGTTTCAAGGGTTACTGAAACATTGAATGCAATGCAGCGAGATTTGCATGATAAAGCCTTGACTATGAGAAAAGAGAACATTGTGAATGTCGATTCATGGGAAGATTTTGTACAAGCACTTGAAGACAAGAAATTCATCATGGCGCATTGGGACGGGACCACAGAAACAGAAAAAATGATTAAAGATGAAACAGGTGCAACGATCCGATGTATTCCATTTGATTCAAAAGAAGAATCTGGAAAGTGTATAAAAACAGGACGCGATTCTATGAAACGAGTTTTGTTTGCAAAGGCACATTAACAAAAAGCATTCTTTACGAGTGCTTTTTCGTATTGTCAACATCTTTCCGAACCATCTATTAAATGCTATATTCCTTGCATCTTATGTTTAAAAATCTCTACAACAAATTCTCTAACGACATTGGAATCGACCTTGGAACGGCAAATACGCTGGTATATCTGCGTGGAAAGGGAATTATCATCAATGAGCCATCTATCGTAGCTCTGAACACTAAAACAGGTCGAATCGTGGCTGTTGGAACAGAGGCAAAGCAAATGCTTGGACGAACACCTACTCATATCAAAGCAATTCATCCGGTCGTGGATGGTGTTATTTCAGACTTTGAAGTTACCGAGGAAATGCTTGCATATTTAATTGGAAAAGCGGAAAAGATTTCACCAAAAACATTTCGACCACGCGTTGTAGTTGGAGTTCCATCTGGTATTACAAATGTAGAACATCGTGCCGTATATGATGCAGCAATTTCTGCTGGTGCACGTGAGGTTTATATTATCGAAGAACCAATGGCAGGTGCGATTGGAATTGAACTCCCTGTACTTGATCCAGTTGGATGTATGATTGTAGATATTGGAGGAGGGACAACAGATATTGCTGTAATGTCACTTGGTGGAATTGTACAATCTAAATCTATTAAACTTGCAGGGGATAAAATGAATCAGGATGTTATCGATTACTTGCGCAACGAATATAAAATTCTTGTCGGTGAAAAAACAGCAGAAGAAATTAAAGTTGCCGTTGGGTCAGTACAGTCAAAATCAGAAGGGCTCGAGGTTACCGTTCGTGGACGAGATTTAATTTCAGGTTTGCCACGTGAAATTATGATTTCAGATCGTGATATTTACGAAGCAATTCATAATTCAATCCAAGTGATTGTCGACGGAATTCGCGAGGTTTTGGAAACAACGCCACCAGAAATCGTATCAGACGTTATTAATCGAGGAATGTTTATCACAGGAGGCGGTGCGTTGATTCACGGAATTGATGTTATAATTTCAGATACATTCAAAGTACCAGTTCATATTCCGACAGAGCCATTGTCGGCCGTAGCTCGAGGTTGTGGAATTGTACTTGAAGATTTAGATCATTTCCATCAAGTTTTAATCAAGGAAGACTATGTCATCCCATTTCAATCCTAATACACGAATAAATCGCAAAAACTCTGCACCTATCGGAATCTTGGTCAGAGTTTTTGTTGCGGTTATTATTTTAGTTCTGTTTTTTGTTGCTGCAACATTTGTAAAACGATCTGCTTCAGCAGTTACTGCATCTGCAGCAGAATTAATTTCACAAGCTGTTGATCTATCAACGCCAAAATCCGTATTGATTGCACGTCAGAATGCATTAAAGGCGGAAAACCAACAGTTACAGCAACAGCTTTCAGGAATGCAATTAACTGAAGATGAAAACAATTCATTGCGGACTATTTTAAACTATCCAAAAATTGCACCCGTTATTATAACAGCGCGCGTAATTTCAAAACCATCATCAAATATTTACGATCGTATTGTCATCGACCAAGGTGCTCAGCACGGAGTTATAGTGGGCGATAAAATTATTGCTGGTGAAAACAGTTATCTTGCAACGATCGATAAAGTAAATGATACAACAGCAGAAGGAACACTGGTATCAGGAAGTTTCTTTACAGGCGATGCAATCATTACACGACTTGGGATTACGGTACCAGTCGAAGGAAAAGGAAGTGGAAACTTTGAATTACATGTTCCGCGAGATTTGGACGTACGTGATGGTGATGTTATGACCCTGCCTGGTTCACCTGATTTCATTTTTGGAGTTATCAAATCTGTTACATTTGATGAACGAGATCCATATCAGACAGTACTTGCTCGAACGCCTGTAAATGTGCAGGAATTGAAGTTTGTGAGAATTGTTAAATAAGATACAATTTATATATGTCTACCAATATTGGATACTGGGAAAAAATTTTAAAAAATCCGAGCCCTGCTTATCGAGAACTTTTTGTTTCTCAGAAGGAGTATATTGTGAACAATATTACATCGGCCGATATAGTTTTGGATATTGGATGTGGTGATGGAAAAAATATTGTAACGATTTTGCAAGCCACTAATCATGTATTTGGTGTTGATAATGACTTAATCGCGATTAAAGATGCAAAGGAGAGATTAAAAAAATATCCAGAGATTGACTTGTTATTTGCTGATGCATTAAGCTTACCTTTTAAGAATGAAACATTTGACGTTGTTACGTTTTTTGAAATAATTGGAAATATGGGAAATAGTAAAATTTCTGCATTAAAGGAGGTGCACAGGGTCTTAAAAAAGGATGGTTTTATTATTCTGAGTACTTATTCAGAAAACGCATTTGACGAACGAATGAAAATGTATGAACAAATTCAAGTTCCGATTGAAAAGATTGAAGGAACAAAAGTTTACTTCGATAAAAGTGTCGGTGCATATGAATCCGAACAATCTTCTATTGATGATCTTATAAAAATGGGAGAAGATTCTGGATTTAAAATGATAGACCACGTAAAAGTAGGTACTATCTCTTATATCTGTAAGTTTATTAAAGCTTAAAAGCCATCTAAAACAGGTGGTTTTTGATTTCGCAAAATCACTTATTAAGTGGTATTATGAATTAATATGCTTTATGTAATCGGAGGAGCTTCACGCTCTGGAAAATCTATAATTTCAAGAAGGATGCTTGCTGAAAAACAGGTACCATATTTTCCGTTGGATGTATTAATGAGTTCGGTAAAACAAATCGAGTATTTAGAAATAAAATCAAGCGAAGGTTTCATCAAAAAATCAAATCAATTGTGGAAACATAATATAACAAAAAAGATGATCGAACATCTTGGGTTATTTGAAAAGAATTATCTTATCGAAGGTGAAGTGATTTTACCTATACATATCAATGAATTCAAAGAAGAATTTCCTGATATACAAATGAAAGTGTGCTTTATTGGATATACTCAAATTACACCTGAAGAAAAACTAAAACTTGTACGCACCTACAATACAGGTATTGATGATTGGACAGTGAAAAATAGCGATGAAAAGATGTTAGAACATGTTACCAACACTGTTGAATTCTCTAAGTATTTAAAAGAAGAATGTGAAAAGTATAATTTACCATTTTTTGACGTTTCAGAAAATTTCAAGGAAACACACGAGGAAATTTTTAAATTTTTAACGAAGAAAACCGGCTGACAAACAGGTGGTTTTTCGATTTCGCAAAATCGCTTATTGGGTGGTATAATTAATTATATGAAACAAACAATTATTATTCATGGAATGCCTGATAAGGAAGAGTATTATAGCTATACTAAACCAAGTTCATCAAATAAGCATTGGCTACCATGGCTTCAAAAGGAATTGGCTGTACGAGATGAAATATCTCAAGCACTTGAAATGCCAAAACCTTATTTTCCTATCTATAAAGATTATGTAGAAGTCTTTGAGCAAATGAAGATTTCCAACGAAACAACTCTTATTGGTCACAGTTGTGGCGCTGGTTTTTTGATTCGATATTTGTCAGAGAATCCTAATATTAAACCAAAGCGTGTTGTTCTGGTTGCTCCATGGATTGACTTGGAAAATTACTTGAGGGATCAAGGTGGTACATTCTTTGATTTTGAATTAGATAAAGATTTGGGAACTAGAATAGAAACTCACGTGTTTATATCATCAGACGATGATCAAGCAATGCTTGATACGGTAAATAAATTAAAATTAGAAGTACCGAATATTATTTATCATGAATTTACTGACAAAGGTCATTTTACAAAGGGTGATTTAGGGACAGAAGAGTTTCCAGAATTGTTGAAGGTATTAATATAATATATGAACCCAAAGAATGTAAAATTTATTGTCACTGTCCCAACTTCACATGCTGACACTATCCGCGAAGCTATAGGGCAGGTTGGAGCTGGGAGAATCGGAAATTATGATTTCTGTAGTTTTTCTGTAAATGGAATTGGACGATTCAAAGGAAATGCAAAATCTAATCCGAGTATAGGTGCAGCAGGAAATTACGAATCAGTAGAAGAAGAACGAATCGAAGTAACGGTTCCATTTGAAATTATTCGTGAAGTTATTACAGAAGTAAAATCAAGACACCCATATGAAGAAGTTGCCTATGATGTGTATCCGTTATTAGATTTATAATACAAAATGAAAAAAACTGAATTCAAAAATGATAAATATAAAAAATCACGAGGAGGGTACTCTCGGCTTTTGAATATTTCTTGTGAAAAATGTGAAAAACATATTTGTTTCTATCAGAAAGATGGACCAGGAATGCTGAAAAGAATGTACTTAGATAGAATTTATGAATCAAAGAAATATTCAGATTTGCAGAACGAATCATTGAAAAAGTTGCCACAATTAGTTTGTAGTTCTTGCGATACATTACTAGGTGTTCCTGTGGTTTATGAAAAGGAAAATCGACTTGCGTATCGATTGTTTGCAAGTTCTGTTTCCAAGAAAATATCAAAACAAAAATAAAAAAGACCAATGGTCTTTTTTATTTATTCAAACATCGCAACAATGTAAGCGCACTTCGCTCTTCATCAATTCGTCCATCTAGACACATTTGTTTTGCTTCATCGACTGAAACAGGGAATAGTTCAATATCCTCACCATCTTCGAGATTTTGATTCTCTTGTGTAAAATCTGAAATTAAAAAATAATACAAATCCCATTCCACAGTCGCACCGCATACTGATTTATGAAATAATTCAATATTATTTGCAATGATACCCATTTCTTCTTGCGCCTCCTTGATTGCTGCAGTTTTTGCTGATTCTAGAATATCTGTATTACTTGAAAACGCATCATTAAATTCAATCAATGTATCAAACACTTTTCCACCTGGAAGTCGGAAATCGTATCCTTTAACTTCGTGACGGAATTCTTTTGATAGATATACAGTATCATTTTTTATAATAATTAATCGTACTCCCGGTGATCTACGAGCCAGTTCAAATATCTTTGTTTTTTCTCCGATAACAACCTCGCGTCCAACTACTTCTACAATCTTGCCTTGATAGGTTATTTTTTCGTTCATATGGATAAGTTTACCAAATGTGGTATATTCAGCAAATATGTCACAATTCAACTTTAAAATAATTAAAAAACTCGACGGAACACTTGCTCGAGTAGGTGAAATCCATACACCACACGGAGTCATTCATACGCCGTCTTTTGTGACCGTTGGAACCAAAGCTACTGTAAAGGCTCTTACGCCGGAACAAGTGGCTGATTTGGGCGCACAAGTGGTGCTTGCAAATACATACCATTTGTACCTAGAACCAGGTGACGAGATTGTCGCAAAGCACGGAGGTTTTCCAAAAATGATGAATTGGCACGGACCAACGATGACCGACAGTGGTGGTTTTCAAGTATTTTCATTGGGTGCTGCAATGGGAAAAGGTGTGACCAAGGTTGCAACTGAAGAACAAATTAATGATTATATTCCAGAGCAACCAGACTTGGCAGATGAAAATGGAGGACTGGGAAAATTGGCGACGATCGATGAAGATGGTGTTACGTTTAAATCATATAAGGATGGGACAACGCATCGATTTACACCAGAACGTTCAATGGAAATCCAGTGGAATTTGGGAGCCGATATGATTTTTGCATTTGATGAATGCACCAGCCCAATGGATCCATATAATTACCAGAAACAAGCAATGGATCGAACGCACCGATGGGCATTGCGAAGTCTGACTCGACATAATGAATTAGACACTGATAAAAAACAAGCATTGTTGGGTGTCGTACAAGGCGGACGATTTGAAGATCTTCGCGCAGAATCTGCTCGTGCTCTTGCTGAAATGAAAACAGAAAAAGGTGATATGTTCGACGGATTTGGAATTGGTGGATCGTTTACGAAAAATGATCTTGGGAAAACTCTTCAAATTGTGAATGCGATTTTACCGGAAGACAAACCACGGCACTTACTTGGAATTGGAGAACCAATTGATTTCTTTTACGGTGTAGAAAACGGATGTGATACATTTGACTGTGTTGCTCCGACGCGTATTGCACGCAACGGCGGATTGTATACAAAACAGGGAAGGGTGAATATTAAAAATGCGGAACATCGTGAGTCGCTTGACCCAATTGAATCAGGTTGTGGATGTTATACCTGTAAAAACTATACTCGATCATATTTATCACACTTGTTTCGATCAGAAGAAATGATCGGTGGAACACTGACATCAATTCATAACTTATATTTCATTAATAAATTGGTTGCCGATATTCGACAGTCGTTGATTGATGAGAAATTCTTTGAGTTCAAGGAAGAGTTTTTGAAACAGTATTACAAATAAAAAACCAGATAAATATCTGGTTTTTTATTTGAATAATTATACGTGTTCGATGATGATGCGCATAATTTCGTCCTCGTCGTCGGTAATGGTATATAAATCTAAATCAGAAGGCGAAATCATCCCTTTTGGTATTAGTTGGCTTTTCACAAATTCTTGGAACGGTGTCCAAAATTCAACGCCTACTAAAATAACTGGGGCTGGATCAATTTTTCCTGTCTGAAGCAATGTTAATGTTTCAGCGAGTTCGTCTAATGTTCCAAATCCGCCAGGGAAAAACAAAAATGCTTTTGACCCAAATCGCATGGCTGTTTTTCTTGTAAAGAAAAAATAGAAAGGAACCTCGGTACTAACAAATTCATTTGTGAATTGTTCCGTTGGTAGCTGAATTGTCATTCCGATTGATTCAACATGCGCTTGATGAGCTCCTTGGTTTCCAGCTTGCATGATTCCAGGTCCACCACCAGTAATGGTTGCATAACCAGAATGTCCTGCGCGTTCAGCGATTCGTACTGCTTTTTGATAGTATTCGTCTGTAATCGGAGTTCGAGCTGAACCAAAAATAGTAATTGATTTTTTAATTGCAGAAAGCACATCAAGTCCCTGGCGCATTTCTTCGTTCATGGCACAGATCTGAACCTCAGAATCATTTGCACCATACAACGAAATACATCCATTTTTAATATCCTCCAAGGTCATTTTTTTAGGGCGAAACGCTCGATGATCGCTTCCTGTTGTTTTCGGGGTATCTTCCATATCGGATTATTGTATCATAAAAGTTTTTAAATAAAAATAAAGAAAAACCCGATTTCTCGGATTATTTCTTTACTGCTTTTTTAGTTGCCTTTTTAACAACAGTTTTTGCTTTTGGAGTTAGTGTTCCTTTGATATCTTTCCAGTGTTTTTTAAGATCTTTTGCAAACGATGTAACGTCTTCCATTGAAACATCTTTCATCTTTGATCCATATTTTGCAGAGATTTCATCTACAACGCTATCAAAAGTTCCTTGGCTTACTTCTTTTGCTTTCTCTAATTTTTCAATAACGTCAGCTTTTGCTCGTAATGTCCACGTTTTGATTGCTTTTCGGTTCTTTGCTCCATCTTTTCCGTATAGGAAATATGCTCCTGCAAGTCCAGCAACTGCTAGTCCTGCAAGGCCTAATTTTGCACCCACGTGTGATGATTCTTTTTTCATAAATTTGATTTGTTTATCTGATAATAATTACGTAATGTTTTGCAGTGTACTACAAAACAATTGTTGTGATGCCAATAATCAACGCGAGTTGATTATGAGTTTATTATACCATGAAAGGTGATTGTGCAACAAATACAGGGTGGGATTTTGCTTCGCAAAATCCCACCCTGTATTTGTTAGTTCCCTAAAATCGAATGAATTTTTGTACGCACTTTCTTTACGATATTCTTTGCGTGATCTGCTTCATCTGAAAAGATCGTTGCAATATGTTGCAGTGTTCGAATCAGTTTCCAGATTTGTATTCCGATAACGACCAGTACGACGATTAATATAAAAGATACAGCGCCTAGAATAATAAGCAGGATAGTAGTTGTAGTTGGTTCCATATGGACAAGTATAACGTATTTCAGGAATTATAAAAGGCAGACACGGTGCCTACCTTTCATTTTTTCTTTTGTGATGAAATCATTCTTGTAGTTGCTTGTTCACATGTTTGCCTATACTTTTTGCAATAAATCTATCGAAATAGCTATTACGAGTATTGCTCATGACGTGCGAATTTTGCAGAACTTCTTTGACTAATATGCGGTACATCTTTTTAAACTCGCTGTCATTTGCAAGTTTTTCTTGTACTTCTGCTTGTAGTAATTCAACAGATTCTCTATTCATTCCTAAGATTGCGCCGATTAATACAGTGCTAAGCTTTGTATCTTCGGTGAACAATATGCAAAGTAGTTCACGAAATAGCTGTGCTTGTTCGTTTTCTTGTCTTTGCAATTCCAAAATAGGAACGCCGAGTTTGTTGGATATGTACGGTAGGGCAATGTCAATTAAGTTTTTTTCTACGGTTGAGATGTTTCTTTCTTCATTTAATTCTATTACCTTCGCTACTTTGCTTGCCATCAATCCACTTGGATCGAGAAGGAATGGCATTATAAGATTCTTTTTCATTTATATGTTTTTAGTTCTTTTTCACATTACCTTATTTATATACAATGTCAAATATTCGATCAGTGTTTTAGTGGATATAAGCTTTACAAAACAGTCTTTTTCGTGTACTGTAAGCCAGTATTATTTATATCATCTAATTTATTATGGAAATTCGAAACATTGCAATTATTGCCCACGTAGACCACGGAAAGACTACTCTTACCGACGAAATGCTGGAACAGTGCGGTATGCGTGAAGAAGGCGTGTCAATGGACAGCAACGCGCTTGAACAAGAGCGTGGTATCACCATTTATGCAAAAAACACATCTGTTTTCTATACGTCAAAGCTGACTGGAAACAAGACAAAGATCAACATCGTAGACACACCGGGTCACGCCGACTTTGGGTCAGAGGTAGAGCGCGTACTGCGGTCAATTGACTCAGTGCTTTTGGTTGTGGATGCACAAGAAGGACCAATGCCTCAAACTCGATTCGTACTTAAAAAATCTCTTGAACTTGGACTTAAACCAATTTTGGTTTTGAACAAGATCGATAAACCAGGCGCAGATCCAGCACGAGCACACGATGAAGTATTCGAATTGTTCATGGAACTTGGTGCTAACGACGAACAGTTGGATTTCACAACTGTGTATGCAATTGGACGAGACGGAACAGCAAAACGAACAATGGAAGACGAACTTGTAAACCTGGAACCATTATTTGATACAATCATCGAGAAAGTTCCACCAGCTGCAAACGATACAACAAAAACATTCCGAATGCAGGCATTCAACCTTGCATATGATAACTTCCTTGGACGTATGGCTGTTGGTCGCGTATTTGAAGGAATTGTAAAAAACGGACAGAACGTTGTTATTCGAAAACCTGACGGTGAAACTCGAAATGGAAAAATTACAAAATTGTTCACATTCGAAGGAACACAGAAAAAAGAAGTTGATACAGCTGTAGCTGGCGACATTGTAATGATTGCCGGAATTGCAGATATCTTTATCGGAGAAACAATTGCAACTGATGCAAGTGTAGATCCGCTTCCAGCTATTACCATTGATGAACCTACAATCGTACTTGATTTCCTCGTAAACAACTCACCGTTTGCAGGACGTGAAGGAAAATTTGTAACGACTCGACAAATCCGTGAACGTTTGGAGCGAGAGCTTGAAGTAAACGTAGGACTACGTGTAGACTTTGCACCAAGTTCAGAACGAACAATTGAAGGATTCAAAGTATACGGACGAGGTGAAATGCACATTGCTGTACTCCTTGAAACAATGCGACGTGAAGGATATGAAATCCAAGTATCACAACCTCAAGTAATCTTTAAGGAAGTTGATGGTGTGAAAACAGAACCGTTTGAGGAAGTTACAATCGACGTTCCTTCAGAGGCACAAGGATTGGTAATTGAAAAATTGGGAATGCGTGGATTTATCATGAAGGATATGAAAATGCATGAGAGTTCAGTACGTATGGTATTCGAAGGACCAACTCGTGGAATCTTTGGTTACCGAGGACAGTTCATGATCGATACGCGAGGACAGGGAATTATGGCAACACGATTCTTAGAATTCCGTCCATACGCTGGAGCAATCCAGAAACGATTAACTGGTTCTATGACAACTATGGAAACAGGAAAGGTTCTTGCATTCTCACTTGGAAACCTACAAGATCGTGGAGTTCTGTATATCAGCCCTAACGTAGAAGTATACGAAGGTATGGTTATCGGAAACACATCAAAAGGTGACGAAATGGCTGTGAACCCTACAAAAGGAAAACAGCTTACCAACATGCGTGCATCTGGAA
The DNA here is from genome assembly GCA_964415895.1 of uncultured Candidatus Saccharibacteria bacterium. Classification (GTDB taxonomy): domain Bacteria; phylum Patescibacteriota; class Minisyncoccia; order Phycocordibacterales; family UBA1006; genus CALMMZ01. Next base: position 30,917 of record CAYQCC010000008.1, read on the forward strand.
CAGATGAGACAATTACATTGATTCCACCAATTGAAATTACTATTGAACGTGGACTTGAATTAATGAACCTTGATGAGTATTTGGAAATCACTCCAAAATCTGTTCGATTACGAAAACAGATTCTCCAAGAATCATTGCGAGCGCGAGCAAAGAAATCATAATTGATTAACAAAAACCCTTAACCCAGTAGGTCATCCTGCGGGATGAGGGTTTTTGTTCTGTATAAATCGTGGTATGCTGTCAAAAAATAAAACAAAATGGGATATTTATTAAATCAGTTCCAGTTTCCGAGCTTTTTCTGCAGAAGTGCCTATTGTCCAAAATGTTTTAAAAATGGACGACCGCAAAAAAATGATCTATTTATGATTATTGGTAGTTCAAAAGGAGAATATTGGCGATTAATGTGCCAGCGGCTTATCGCTCCTCGTGATTTCGGGCTGACGCCTCATTTGTTTTTGTATCAGCATAGATTTAAAACGGAACGCGACTCCTATGTCAATTTTCGAAAAGTCTGCTTGATGGATGGTTGCGGCATTACCTTCTTTAAAAACCAAGAAGGTAAGATCGAATACTTTTTCAATGAAACAGATGCAAATCAGTGGACCATGGCCACAATGCCATATCGTGATGCGATCAGTCTTTATACGTCATTTCCAAATAGTGGATATGAGTTGGATTGGCATTATACAGAGAACCATAAAGGCGCGGTCATTTCTCCTGATTTGGATTATTTGAATTTAAGACGATTGTATGCTGACAAAGCAAAAGGTAAGGCTGTGTTCACAGCTCGGTAAACAGCGCGGGAAGCTAGCAAGGTGCTAGCTTCCCGTTTTTTTCTATTCTAAAATCTGGATTATTTTATTTAATCCACGATGACCTGAAATCATGCGGAGTTTATTTTCTGGAATACCATAATGCTCTGCAACTGCTTTTATGATTGCATGATTTGCCGTATTATTTTCAGCGATTTCTCGAACATAGACACGTAGCTTGTTTTCACCAACTTCTTCAACCTTTTTCTTCTTGCTGCCAGGAAATGCTTTTAGGCGTATACTGTTCATATGCCTATAGTAGCATAATTACTATATGGTATCTTCATTATGAAAAATTACGAATGGTATAACCAACTTGTAAAACCGAACTGGGCACCGCCGCAATGGCTCTTCGGGCCTGTATGGACACTATTATATATCCTTATTGCAGCATCATTTGGAACAGTTATTTATAAAGCAATTACAAAACAGGTTCCATGGATCATAGCATTACCTTTTATACTAAATATTATTTTTAATGCTATTTATACGCCGATTCAATTTGGTTTGAAATCAAATTTGCTTGCAAGTATTGATATTTTGCTCGTATTAGGAACATTAATCTGGGCATTGATTGCTATTTATCCGCATGCAAAATGGATTACCTTTATCAATATTCCATATCTTGCGTGGGTGACATTTGCAACAGTGTTACAACTCACTATTACTGTGATGAATTGGAAATAATATAAATAAATGTATACTGAATACTATGGATATATTTGCACATGCATTATGGACGAATGTCTTGGCTCGCGCAGCACAGAAACGAGCGGAACTTCGTCATAAAAAATTATTACAGATCGGATGGGCAACATTCTGGGGAGTTTTTCCTGACCTGTTTGCTTTCACAATTTCATTTGCAATCGGGATGTATGGACTGATTGCCGGAACAGGATTTATGTATGGTCGAGAAACAATTGCAACAGGATTAGCGCCAGTGCTATATCAATACAGTCATAGTTTGGTTATCTGGCTTGTTGTTTTTTGTATTGTTTGGTTTATGTATAAGCGCCCACGATGGGAATTAATGGGTTGGGCACTACACATCTTGATTGATATTCCATCTCACGCTGGAGATTTTTACCTAACTCCAATGTTTTTTCCAATTTCGGATTACAAGTTTACGCACGGAATTCCATGGTCAAATCCTTGGTATATGTTAATTAACTATTCATTGCTATTAATTGTTTGGGTTGGAATTGCGGTTTACAGATATCGAGCAAGAAAAAATAGAACAGCATAATAATATGACAACATCTCAGCCTAAAAATCCATTGCACGGAAAAACACTGGCATCAATGCTTGATTTTTTAGTTGAATTTTATGGCTGGGAAGAATTAGCTCAGAAAATACGTATTAATTGTTTTGCGAATGATCCCAATTTAAAATCAAGTCTTGTATTTTTACGGAAAACTTCATGGGCTCGAGCAAAAGTAGAAGCGCTCTATTTATACACAATGCGAAATGTTTCAAAACGAAAAAAGTAACCAACCGATTACTTTTTTGTTGTGGTATAATCAATATATGAAAACAAAAATTGCCATCCTCACTGGGGTATTGATTATTGCTGCTGTTATAGTGCTTGTTGTTGTGAATAATAAACCTGAAGACGGGCAATCACAGCTTGTAGAACCGTCTTTGCTTGCACCTACTACGCTATGTTATCACTATAATCAAGTTGCTACGACAGATGCGCCTTATGTTGTTGAGGAGTACTTAATTCTTGAAACAAATGGTAACAAAGTTATGGGATCAAAACAGGGAACACAGAATGGTCCAGATATGTCCAATGGTTATTATGGAACTCTTACCGGGACACTGAATGGAAGTGATATTGATGTAATTTTTGATTATGAAATTGAAGGATCCAAGAATAAGGAGCAGGAATTATATATCAAGACTAATACAGGGCTCCAGAAAAAACGTTACCCGTTGATTGAAAAAGGAAAGATGCTTGTGCCGGATACAACAAAGGAATACAAAACCTTGGAATATAAAATAACCTCGTGTTCACTTGCGGATTAAGATTGCAAATTAAGCATATTAATTTTATAATTATGTTATGAAATCAACATTCAAATTTTTATTTATCATCGGTTTATTTTTTATTGGAACTCATTCGGCTCTTGCTGCGTGTGGAGACAGTATCGCAGGAGGAACAGGAACGTCGATTGATCCATATCAAATCGATACGCCAACAGAACTTGCTGCAATCAGCAACTGTCTCGGGGCTGGGAACGCATCAAAATATTTTAAGGTGATGCAAGACATTGATTTAAATGTGGCGCCTTATAATACAGGAAGCGGGTGGTCGCCAATCGGATCATCTGGATCATCATTCTACGGAAAGTTCAATGGAAATGGACAGACAATTAGTAATCTTTTTATAGATCGAACATCAACAGCAGATGTAGGTTTATTTGGAAACGTCTCATCAGGCGGGCTTATTCATAATATAAAATTGTCCAATATAAACATCAGTGGTGGTGGATCAAACGTAGGAGGTCTTGCTGGGTATTTAGCAGGAGTAGTTCGCTACTCAAGTGTTACAGGAGGAAGTATTAATGGTTTAACACGTCTTGGAGGTTTGATTGGAAGTAATCGTGGAAGTGTTCAAAAATCTTCATCATCTGGCGTAACAATTACCCAAAGGGCTGCTATTTCAGATTGTTGTGTTGGAGGATTAACAGGTGCGACAGAGTTTACAGGATCTATTAGCGATTCATATGCGCGAAGTAATGTCGTCCATACATCGAGTGGCCAAGGAGTTTTTGGTGGTGCGATTGGAAGTACGTTTAATGCGAGCAGTATGTCGAATGTCTATTCAACAGGAACTGTAACAACGCTTACTTCATACCCTGTACAAGTTGGAGGGTTAGTTGGAAATGGTGGCATTGCGGCAACTAGTTCTTATTGGGATACTCAAACTTCAGGGCAGGCGACATCAGGAACAGGAACAGGGAAGACAACTTCTGAAATGAAGACCCAAGGAACATTTACTGGTTGGGATTTTACAAATATATGGGGAATCAGCGGAGGAACAAACAATGGATACCCATATCTATTGCCTTACGTTGAAGATGTAATCGCGCCAACCGTTTCGACACTTTCACCAGCTGATAATGCAACAGCTGCATCAATTAATGACAACTTAACAATTACATTTAGCGAACCAGTGAACAAAGGAACAGGTAATATTACGATTTATAAAGTTGGTGATAATTCGATAGTAGAAGCTATTAATGTTACCAGCGGTCAAGTTACTGGTGCAGGAACGGCCACTATCTCGATTAATCCTTCTGCTGATCTTGAGATGGGTGAATCATACTACGTGCAAATTTCATCTACGGCGTTTGTGGATGTGTCTGATAACGCGAATGCATATTCGGGCATTTCAAACTTATCTGCATGGAATTTTACAACAGGAATTTACCAAATTCCAACGATGGTGTATCCAACGGATGGACAAAGAATGACGTCGTTGTATATGGATATGACGATTAACGAACCGGTATTTGCAGGAACTCTTAAAATCACTCTTACAGGATCGACGACTTATACGCTCACGCTCAATAATCTTTCCGTAGGACAGCATATTCTTACTATTCCTTTCAATAATGCACTTTTGGCAAGTGATGTTGTAAGTGCAAGTCCTTCAAGCGCAATCGCTGATGGTGTGTATACATTAACATTATCACATCGTGATGCTACGAATACCTCTACCCTCTCAACAGTGCCAATCAGTGTGACTGTGGATACGGTTGCGCCGACTGTTACTACGCTCTCACCAGCTGATAACGCTACTGGAATTAATTTGAATCCAAGTTTTGTAATGACGTTCAACGAAGCGGTAATTAAACATTCCGGAACAGCAACGCTTTATAAAACAAGCGACAACTCCGTAATTGAAACAATTAATGTAATTAACCCGGCAATATCGGGAAATGAAACAACTACGATGAGTATCCAGCCGAGTGTGAATCTACTTGCAAACACAGGTTACTATATTCTTGTTGACACAGGAGCTTTCACAGATTTAGTGGGTAATCAATACGCAGGAATTTCAAACACAACAGCATGGAATTTCACCACAGGTAATTATGTTGCGCCTGTTCTGACAACAGTGACGCCAATTCAATCATTCACAACCATTGCAAACGCTCGATATATTTTTAGAACTTCAAAAGTATGTCAGCCTCTAGCGGCTGCGCCAATATCATCGTTAGTCGGTGACACTGTTGAAACTATAATAACAGCGCCAGTGCCTGACAGTGACTTAGTGGCGACTTTTTCTGGAATTCAGGTTGGTGGAACATATTCGGTTGAATTTCAGTGTACAGATTCTGATCTAAATAATTCAAATACAATTACAGTTGGTCCATTTACAGTAATTGCCCCAAGTAATAGTTCTTCGTCAGGTTATAGTTCAACACTTGCGTGGACTCCATCAAAAACGGTACCAGCAGTAGATACTAAGAAAGTTTGTTCTGCGGATCAATTATTAACTCAAAACTTGAAAGCAGGAGCACGAAATGGCATCTACAATTCCTACACAAAAGGAATTGTAAAAGAAGTTAAAATTCTTCAGGCACACATGAACCGACTTGGTTTTAACGCAGGTGTGGTTGATGGAATACTTGGAAAACTAACAGATGGTGCTATCAAGAGAATGCAAAAATTCCTTGGAACAGGTCAGGATGGATTGATTGGTCCAGTTACGCGAGGATTAATTAATAATTCATGTGGCAATAATGGAATAGGTGCGTAATAAACAAAAAACACCAGTTGGTGTTTTTTGTTTATTACCTTGTGAGTTGATATGGTATACTGGTAGTATTAACAAGTTAATTAAATTTATTTTTTTATGAAAAAGTCAATCTATGCATTTTTGATTGTCACTATTGTTATAGTTGCAATCGTACTGGTCATTGTAAAATATCCGAAAGTTGATAGTCATGAATCTATCATTCCTATTCCTGGTGAAACTACAACAACTGAAAATAATACTATTCCAGATATGCCAGGCGCAGTTCAATCAGGAAAACCAGCAGGCAAACTTCCTGCAGGAAGTTTGCCTGTCGCGCCTGCGTCAGCACTTCTTGGAAAATGGGTATGGTCACAAACTACGACTGAAGGAAAAACAATCCTGCCTACAAAGTCAGGAAAATTCTCAATTACATTTGAAGCCGATGGAAAAGTAGGAGGTACCACTGATTGCAACGGATTCTTTGGATCATATAAAGTCGGAACAGAAGGGGTGATTTCATTTGGACCAATCGGCAGCACTCTTATGTTTTGCGAAGGTTCTCAAGAATCACAGTTTACAGGACCACTTGCCAATGTTTCATCATATGCCATTGAAAATGACAGAAAACTTGTTTTGAAATTGAAAGATAATAAAGGATCAATTACTCTTCAAAGAGTTGTTTCTCCTGATATTTACCACGAAGAGGGTTAATTCCGTTATTAATTTACTGAACTAAGACTAAAAAACAGCTTATATAATAAGCTGTTTTTTGTTCACAAAATCCTTAAAATATGTATAATAGCCTTTATATGAAAACATTACGACAATGGGCAGAAGATGGCTTAAAAAAGGCAAAAATGACCGGTACACAAGGTAAATCCGCTGTAATAGAAACCTCAAAATCAGCATGGACTAATCATCGTAAAAAGACAATTTTGGGTGCTGTTATTGTGATTATTATTTTATTGATTATTTTTGGTGGTTCAAAATCTGGAGCACCAGTTAATCCTTATACGGTTGCAACTCAGAACATTGTTGATCAAGTGGTTCTTTCAGGACGAACGGAGTCAATTAGTTCAGTAGATCTTGGATTTGCAGATTCAGGTCGTGTTAAAAATGTATTTGTTACAGAAGGCCAACAAGTAAAAAAAGATCAGGTGTTAGCAGAACTTGAAATGGGTGATTTGCTTGCTCAATTATCAAGTGCTCGTGCAGAATTAACTATTGCGCGTGCAAACATGAATACAGTTGGCGACGAGCAGGATGCACGTGTAGAAGCAGCAAAGCGGGCTCTGTATGGAAGTTTGGAAGCATATCCAGATGATGTTTTTGCAACTCAAGCCGCTCCAAAGATTTATGGATCATACCAGGGTGACACTAATGGTACGTACTCTATCAGTATCTATCCTTCAAGTTCAACTACTGGTGCTTCTCTTCAGTTTAGTGGTTTAGAAACAGGAACTACGCAGCTTACAGTAGATAATCGTGTGGCACTTGGTACGAAAGGTCTGTTTATACAGTTCCCATCAAGTTCTGATTATGCATATACAAAATGGGTCATTCCAGTTCCTAATAATCGATCTTCATCATATGCGTCATTAAAAGCTGCCTATGACAGCGCCGTTACTGCGCGAAATGTCGCAGTCGGAAATTCTGGTGTAAATACTAATTCATTACTCATGGCACGAATCGATCAGGCACAGGCAAGTGTGAACCAGATTTATTCAGCGATTACTCGACGAAAAATCGTCGCTCCTTTTGCAGGAACTATTTCATCTGTTGGACTTAAAACAGGTGAATCAACTATTGGTATTTCAAAAGATACATCACCAGGTGTTTCTATGTTGGCAACTGATCAATATAAAGTTGTGATCAAAATTCCTGAAATTGATGTAGCGCGCGTTTCTCCAAATACGCCTGTTTCAATAAACTTGGATGCATATGGACCCGATGTAAACTTCGTAGGAACATTGACGACTATTAACCCAGCAGAAACAATTGTTGACGGCGTACCCGTGTACGAAGGAACCGTGTTATTTACCGATAAAGATGCTCGTATTCGTTCAGGTATGACAGCAACTGTTACAATTAAAATTGGCGAGAAAAATGATGTTCTTTCTATTCCTGGAAGCTATATTCGCGAAGACAAGGTTGCTCGAAAATATTATGTAGAGGTTGTAAACGCTGATGACAAAACAGTTGAACGTGAAATTAAACAAGGAATCAGAGGATCAGACGGTATGACCGAAGTCTCATCAGGATTGTCAGCCGGCGAAATCGTTTCAGAAGTTGTTAAAAAATAATAGTACCATGCAAAACTTCCTCACAACAATAAAAGTAGGAACATTCCTGGGAACAAGACAATTGCGCCGCGCCAATATTTGGACGACGCTTTTGATTGTTTTTATTATGATGCTAACATTCCTAAACATGGTGGTTATTTCTGGAATCTTGGTTGGTTTGATCGATGGTGGAAATATCGCCAACCGTGAACAGTACACAGGAAATGTGATCATTAAAAAACAAACAGGTGATCCATATATTGAAAACACTCAGAATATATTACAGACACTTAAAACAATTCCAGGCGTTACAAAATTTAATGAACGATACAGTAGTGGTGCGAATTTTGAAGCAAACTATTTGTCACGACGAGATTTTAATACAGAGCGCGATACGGTTGGATCAGCAGTTCTTGGTATTGATGCGAAACAGGAAGATGACCTAACAAATCTTTCAAAATATGTTATAGAGGGCGAATATCTAGATCCAAATGAGAGCGGTTATATTTTGATGGGTTCAACATTACTACGCCGATTTTCAAGTGCGTTTGGTGATGGATTTGGATCACTTGATGGAGTATATCCAGGTGATCGTGTAAAAGTAACTGCAAATGGAAAAACAAAAGAATTTATTGTAAAAGGAATTGTGAAATCAAAAGTAGGCGAAGTATCATTCCGTGCATTTATTACAAAGCAAGACTTCTTGCAGTTTGTAGAAAGACCAAGTTTGAATGCCGATGAAATTGCAATTGCGACCGATGGATCAATTACGGATGACGCACTTAAAGCTACGCTGGTAAATTATGGGTTCGATCGATACAGTCTTATTCAGACTGCAACCGAAGCCATTCCAGATTTCCTAAATCAAATCAAACTTGCATTTGGACTTCTTGGAAACGTGATCGGATTCATTGGAATTGTTGTTGCGTCAATCACGATCTTCATTGTTATCTTTATTAACGCAGTAACACGCCGGAAATACATCGGAATCTTGAAAGGAATTGGTGTTACCTCAGGTGCAATTGAATTTTCATATGTTCTACAATCATTCGTGTATGCAGTGATTGGTGCAGGACTTGGTATGATTCTAATCTATCTAGTATTTGTACCATTACTGAACGCACATCCGCTCGATTTCCCATTCTCTGATGGAATTCTGTCAGCGCCGTTTGGCGGAACAATGATTCGGTTCTTTTTACTACTAATTGTTACGCTGTTTGCAGGTTACATTCCAGCGCGTATGATTGTAAACAAGAATACGTTAGATAGTATCTTAGGACGATAATACATTATATGATCAAAGCACAAAACATTGTAAAAACATTTAAAAACGGATCTGTGGAAACACGGGTTTTAAAAGATGTTTCATTACAAATTGAACAAGGAGAATTCATTGCGATCATGGGAAAATCTGGTGCTGGAAAATCTACATTTATGTATCAGCTTGGATTGTTGGACCACCCAACATCAGGCGATATTATTATCGATGATGTAAATGCGACAAGTCTTAATCATGATGATCGAACACGGTTCAGGTTAGAAAATCTGGGTTATATCTTTCAAGATTATGCATTGGTCCCAGAACTCACTGCAATTGAAAACGTGATTGTTCCATTATTAATGCAAGGAAAAACTGACGAACAGGCAGCTGAAATTGCCAAGGCTTCACTTGCAAGAATTGGTTTGTCACATCGTGAAAATAACTTACCAAGTCAAATGTCAGGTGGTGAGCAGCAGCGTGTATCCATTGCACGAGCCGTTGCACATAATCCAAAGATTTTATTTGCAGATGAACCGACTGCAAACCTTGATAATGTGTCCAGCGAGTCAGTGATGGATGTATTTCGTGAATTGCATGCACAAGGTCAGACGATCATTATGGTAACGCACGAGCCTGAATACACAGCGTATTGCGATCGAGTTATTTATCTGTCTGACGGGCAAATAGTAGATGAAAAGAAAATGTAATTATAAAGGTCCCGAAAGGGATTTTTATAATATTGACCTATCTCGATTATTATAGTAATGTCTTCATAATTTATAACCTTTAAAAAGAATACTTATGAAAAATCGGTATACGCACAATTTGGTAGCCATTAACCAGTTACTTATTAACCTGAATCCAGGTAATAGAGGTCTTGCAAACATAATGGCTTTAGAGTTTGCAAAAATTTACAAAACTGGCTTAAATGTTTTGGAAATAGGATGTGGAGAAGGAGATTCGGCACTTCCTGTACTGGAGCAAACTACAGCAGTTATTAGACTCTTAGACGAGTCGCCAGAGATGATTTCACTAGCACAAGAGAGATTATCCTCCTTCAGTGGTCGGACATTGTTTACATGCGAAGACGCTTTATCGTACTTGAAAAGCGCGCATTCAAACAATATTATCTTTTCAGTTCAGGTGATTCATAATTTCACTTGGCCTGACAAGATTCAGCTTTTGCAGGAAATTTATAAGAACCTACGCATCGGCGGATACTTTTTATGGGTAGATAAAATATACCCTGATGAAGGTGCACAAGATTTGTTTAATAAACAAATGAGACGTTATTCTTATTTAGAAAAGGAAGACGAAATTGCTATGGTTCAGCATGAGACCGAAGATTACTTGGATGATTATCGTATGGACGAATCTCGCGTACTTACAACCCTTTCAGAAGTCGGCTTCAAGACAATTGAACTTATTGACCGTTTTGAGCGAGATGTACTTTTTATTGCGCAAAAGTAACTTTGAATTATTTAATTAAATATTGTAAAATAGCCTGCTTAAATGCAGGTATTTTATTTTACACTATTTTTAAGAGCATTATTAATATCAATAAATGCACAGGATAGAATAGATAAAATCCATACTGCACAACAAACTTTTTTGAACGTGAGATCATGAAGTGGTCTGTAGTTGTGTAATAACGACTTATTATATAGATAACCGGAACGGCGAGTAAGGCAACTAGCTGAATCATTTCTCGTGAATAATCTATTGTTTGGTATCTAGACGATAGATTTACAATTGCATACGCGACATATGCTGCCCAAATGAGGCCCTGCGCAGCAAATGATTTCCAATATGAATTCTTCAAGAAGTAGAATGCAATAATTGATACAACGCCAGCTAATCCATAATCAATAGGCAGAACAAATGAAGTGAATAATAAAATGAAGGTGAATATTGTTTTTAGGAAGCCATTGAGCGTTTTTTGTGTCAATACCCAGATAACAGATAGTCCAATAGAAAGTGTTAGAAATATATTTAATTGACCGTCATGAAAGGCCAGCCAGTACGGAATCTGCGAGATGATGAAAAACCCAATCATACGTAACAGATATTGTTTCTTGTTATGTGTTTTATCAAAACCTTCTGCAACCAGCCATCCAAACAGTGGAAAACTGAACCGTCCAATAACTCGCAGCACTAATAATTGTGGAAAAAAGAGTGCGCCGACATGATCAATAATCATTGTAATAAGTGCAATGATTTTAATAAGAAAAGATTGTTTATATAACTTTTGCATATGTTATCGTGTATCGCGGATAGGTAATACAAAGAATATTCCAGATAGGCAGATAATTCCCAGAACTAGAAACAAATGTTTTGGTGAACTAATAGCGATAATTCCAGATCCGATAATTGGTGCAATGATGTATGAAATAGGATAGGTGTTTCGGAAAATACTAATAATACCCGTTTCAGACGGTGCAACTTTTTTAAAGAAATATGTTTCAGTCATAACTTCAACACAACTAGCACCAAGTCGCGTTACAAACAATACCAATGCAAGTAATGGCAGTGTAAAATAGGGTAGTACATATAATGTAATCGTACTTGCGCCCATAACAATAAATCCAACGAATAATAATTCTTTCTCGCCTAATACTTTATCAGCAAGTTTGCCCAGTGGAATTTGTGTTAGAACGAAAGCAAACAACATAATTGAAAACATTGCTCCAATGCTATCCCAAGGAATCCCAATTTCAGTATGTAGATATACTGGTGTATAAATCACCATCCATGCATAAAAGAATTGCAAGATAAAATTTGCAAACATAACGTTGCGTACATCTGGAGTTTTCCATAACTTTCGGAGTGATAGGAATATGTTAACTTTTGATTCGTGGACACGAGGTGACAATGGGACGAAAAATGCAAGCCATAACAACGGAACCAGCAGGATTGCTGCTACCGTATACAATGCAGGAAAGCCCATACGTGCCAAAATATAGCCTGTGGCAAGCGGTGCGATGACATAACCCATATTCAAAACCGTCAGGTATTTTCCACGAATGGCGCCCATTGACTCGCTATTTCCTAGTTGGTCAATAACAATGTCGTTGGTAAGGAAAAACATAACATTCATTGCAAACAAGAAACAAAATGCAATTGCAATTGTTATAGGATTTACTGCAACAACATTAACAATACATATTGCAATCGTTGCTAACAACAATACTGCCATAGTAATTCTTGATCCAAATCTTGATATAGATTTCGGAATCATTACGAGTCCCAAAATAGCAACTAACGATCCTGCAGAATATAACAATCCCATGTACGATTCAGGAATAAATTGATTCAAGAACGATGAATTGCTGTACATGATCAACGCTGTGTGCAGCGAGAAGATAAAACCGATCACGTATAATAATTTTAAACCAGACTTCATATTTACAATTATAACATATTCTCTTTATTTTTCATTCATAATTCTTTCCTTATGTCTTACTCCATGAACCGTTTCAGTAAACAGAATGAGTAGTAATTTTATGCAGCTGAGTATGAATGTCACGCACACAAAGAACGAATACCAGGCACGGAGGCAAATAAAATTACAACTCATTCTGTTTGGTAGATCATAAACAAAAAAACTCCATTTGGAGTTTTTTTGTTTATTACAACGCAATAATAACTGCTGTAACAATAGGTTTCTTTCCAGTTTTCTGGAATAGGAACTTTTGAATTTTATCTGACAATAAATCCTTTAGATTGCTGATATCCAACTGTCGTCCGCCTTCGGTTTCTGTTTCGACAATCTTTTTAGCTAATCCTCGAACTTTGTGTAGTAGTTCTTGGTTGTCTCGCAAATATACAAAACCTCGTGAACTAATATCAGGTGATTTTTTCAATGCGTGAGTTCGCTGGTCCAATGCAACGATGACAGTAAAAATACCTTCCTCGTTCATAACACGACGATCACGTAGAACAACTTCGTGTGCGGGACCTACGTAGGTTCCATCAACGATAATGCGTCCATGCGGTGCTCGTGCTTCTAATGTAACCAATTTCTCGCCTTTTTCGCGAATTTCAAGAATTGTTCCGTTATCTGGAACTGGAATTTGATCTCTTGTTTTATCTTTCATTTGCATGATCAATTCTCGATGCATTTTCAATCGGTAATGACTACCGTGAATTGGCATAAAGAATTTGTAGTCAACTTGCGTATGAATCCACATAAGTTCCTCTCGACATCCGTGACCTGATGAGTGAACTTGCGTATCTGCATACGTGATCACTTTTGGGTTAAATCGATATAGACGATCTTTTAAATCATCTACAACACGATCGTTTCCTGGAACAACTGAAGCAGAGAAGATCAATGTATCTTGATCGTTCATCTTGATAAATTTATGAGTTCCACTTGCAACGCGATCAAGGAGTGAATAGGGTTCACCCTGAGCACCTGTTGCTAGAATCATAATTTTATTTGGAGGATATTTGGGCATTTCTTCTACAGAAATCACGTGGGTCATGTCTGTCAGGTTCAAGTGTTTTACGATCGCAAGGTTTGTTTTCATTGATCGTCCTTCCACAACAACATAACGGCCGTAACGCTTAGCACTTTCGATGAATTGAATAAGTCGTTCAACTTGAGAGGCAAATGCTGAAATCAACAATCGTCCTTTTGTATCACGAATCAAACCATCAATAGTTTTAATCACGATAGATTCTGCTAGTGACCATCCTGGTTTTGTAATTCCAGTCGAGTCCATTGTCATCAATAACACTTTTCGGTCTTTAAAGAATTTATATTGCTCAACTTCGTGCGGTACAGGTACACCATCAAGGTTTTCTACGCGCACATCTCCAGTTGATACAATGTCTCCATAAGGAGTTTCAATAATAACACCAGTTGAATCGGGAATACTGTGAGTCAGTCCAAAGAATCGAACTTTGAAATCTTCTGATAGGCGAATTGCCCCATCATCTTTTTCAACGATACGAATGTCTAGAGGTGCTAAATGAGGATGTTCTTCTTGGCGTTTGTTAATAAGGATTGCTCCAAATTCTCGAGTATAAATAGGTGGATTACCAAGTTTCTCGATCAAGTAGGGAATAGCTCCAATGTGGTCAAGGTGACCATGAGTAATAACCATAGCCTTGATCAAGTGTTTTCGGTCTTCCAAATACGTTGTATCAGGAATAGCTGTCTGAACTCCAGGGCCCGTGTCTCCCATTTGAATTCCGGCATCGATAATAATGATCTGATCGTTCATTTCAACGATAGTCATGTTTTTTGTAATTTCTTCCACACCTCCTAATGGAATAACACGAATATCTCCAGGCGCTAACGGTGGAATAATGTCATCTTTTTTCTCGAATCGTGAATCGTTTGGTCCACTTGGACGAGGTCCAAAGTTGCGTGGAGCTTGTCGTGCAGGCCCGCCAGATGATGGAGCTGGACGATCCATTCTTGGTCGATTACCACGAAACATAGGCTTTGTTGAAAGTCCGTGATGTTTTGTAGATGGAACAGGAACAGCTCGTGTCATTTGATCCAGCGCTCGATCCAATGATTGATCGTTATGAGAGTTTCCAGATTGCGACGTGTTGTTCGCAGAATATGCAGGACGCGGTCCGATTCCTGAGGTTGACCGATCGTTCGGTGGTGGAGTGTGTTGATTGTTCATAATAATTATATTTTTTCTCTAAAATGAAAGCTTATTTGCTAAACATTTTCCAAACAGTATCTGTTTGCAGATACCATTTATAGATAGTTGCAAATCGATCATGTTTACTAATAAGGTTGGCAAGGTGTATTCCGTATACCGGACGGCGTAATGCATAAATGAAATCTGGTCGATATAACCAAATGACTGGTGCGCCAGAAAGTTCTTTCTTAACATCATTCAGGGTCTGGGTTCTTGTATCCGCATCAATAGTTCCAAACAATTTCTCGATCGATGAATCAAGATTCTTGTTTGAGTAGCCTGTGATGTTTAAACCACCTGCATCTTTTTGGCTACTGTGCCAAAATGCATACAAGTCGGCATCGTTTCGAATAAATTGTCCGAATAATAATGCGTCGAATGATCGTTTTTTAATCACTGAGTTTTCAAGATCATTTAATTGGAATACTTGAAGTTCAGTTGCGATACCAATCTCTTTCAATTGCTTTTGAATAATTTGCGCTGTGTATTTTAATTCTGGCGTATCTGCTGTACTAATAGTAAAACTTAATGTTTTCGTACCCTTAGATCGGACGCCGGTTTCAGGATTTAATTTCCAACCAGCAGCTTCTAATTTCAAAGCAGATTCTTCAGCTGTTGCAGAACTTTTCACTGAATCTTCAGGAAGTTCAGACAATGGATGATTAATAGATGTAGCATAACCTTGGAAAACATTTTGAATGATTTCGGTTGGATTGATTGCATTATTAATAATCGTTCGAAGCGTTGTATCTGCAAATAATTCATTTCTATCTGTATTCAAAAATAATCCAAACATACGAGGTAATTCATCTGTTAATCGGTAACTCGTATTTTCCTTGGTCATTTCATAGGGTCGAATATTCGCAAGTATTTCAAAATCACCAGATTCGTAACCATTCATCAAATCTTGTTCGTTAGGATATAGCATAATACCTACGTGATTGATGATAGGTTTTCCTAATGCAAATCGCGTAAACACTGTCATGTTATATTCATCTGCAAGACCGTTTTTATCGCGTGATACATTATTAATTTTGTACGGACCTGTTCCAATTGGAAATGTGTTGTATTTACTTGCAAGAAATTCATCGGCTGAAAGTGTTCCCCAAATGTGTGCAGGTAAAATTCCAACTGTAGCTGCATCAAGAAATCCAGAAAACGGTCGTTGCAATGTAACTTTTACAGTTTGCATATCGACTGCTTCTGCAGTAATTCCAAGCCAGCTTTCTGCCAAGGGACTTTGAAATTGATTATCTTGAATTGTTTTAATAGTAAACACTACATCGGTTGCAGTAACTGGTTTTCGATCATGAAAGACTAGATCTTTTTTCAAGATGAATGTATAGATTTTTCCATCGTCAGATACAGTATAAGATTCTGCTAGATCTGGAATAATTACAGAACCAGTATCGTCTTCGTTAGGAATTCTGCGAACTAATCCTGAATACACCAATTCTGTTAAGTCCTGATCAACATCAGAAACAGCGAGTACTGGATTAATAAATCGAGGCGTTCCTAATATTCCTTCGCGGAGTGTGCCACCTGCCATAGGAATCTCAACTGAAAAACGATTACTAATTTCATTGATAAGACCTATACATCCACATACTAAAACAAACGCAAGTACTGCAAAGATCTTTTTCTCTTTCGAGGAAAGTGCAGCAATTCGATTACTAAATGAATTTTTTATTTTTTGAAAGAGTGACGTATTAGTTTTCACACACAATGAATCCATTTGTGATATCCCAAAAAATCTTTAAAAAAGATTAAAGGAAAATTACAATGTCCTTTATATAAAGGACAAGGATTTAATTAATGATTAAAAGACATAAGTCTGAAATGACTATGCATTACGACAAGAGAATACTGACAACTGCAGATGCTGCGAAAAGAACCGCAATTATAATTGTTGCGAAAAAGAGTATTTTTTCCCCACCACGTCGTGCGAAATGAGTGATATTTGATGCAGTTCCACCAAGAGCTCCTTCGATACCGTCACCTGATCGTTGAAACACAATGACCAAAATGAGTAGTACTGCAAGGATAAGTTGGATATAAGGCAAGAAATGAGCTATCGTATTCATACTTGGCATACTATCATAAATTGATGCGTTTTGCAATTATGTCATTTGTTTTAGTAAAAACTTACTCACAGTAATGACAGTTGTATTCTTGTCATAAAAATTAGAATAATGATATACTATATGTATATGGAAAACTTTAAATTTTATGTTGTTACATTGTTGTTAATTGTTGGAGCAGGATTTTTAGGATATGGCGCAATTAGTTCATTGCGTGATCCTGTGTATTACGTGAATAATGAAAAACTGACTACAGTTGGTGATATGAAGTCAGAAAATCCTGACCAAGTTCCAACTACAGATACAGCTGCACCAACTGATACTGCGCCTGTTACAACACAACCAGAACCTACAACTCCAGTTACTCCGACAGAAACTCCAAAGACTGAAACTCCTACTGCAACGACTAAAAACGCAGACCTGATTGCGCGACTTCAAAAGATTTCAGGAACACTTAAAAATGGTTCAAAAGGGGACGATGTAAAAGCTGTTCAAGAAGCTTTGAATATTGTTGCCAAGTCTGGCCTTCCAACGAATGGAACATTCGGTGCTCAGACCGAAGCTGCCGTAAAGAAATTCCAAACATCATCTAAAATCAGCCCAGCTAGTGGACAAGTGGCAAGTAAAACCATCGCTGCTTTAGTTGCTAAATTGAAGTAATATGAAAAACATTTACCTTTTAATTCCATTATTTGTATTCGCATTTGCCTCAACAGCTTTTGCGACTACGGATCCAGCAAATACTTTGATTAATAAGAAAGGCGTCTGTGCAAACTATTCCGATGTTGAGCTGATCACTGGACCGATTGTAGGAAAGATTGGAGGCAAATATCAAAAAAAAGGAGTAGACGTATGCCGTCTTCAAGCATTTCTGCAGAAGGATTATATTGTACTTAATCCCAATATTGTTGTTGATGGTGTTTATGGAAATAAACTAAAGCTAGCCGTCATGGATTGGCAGAAAGAATTCTTGACAGGTACGGCTGATGGAATTATCGGATTGAAAAGCGTTACAACTATTAATCAAGTTAAAAGTTCTTATCTTGAAGTGATTAATAGTCAGAATGGAATAAGGAAAGCCACCGATCAGCTTGGAGTTATTGCATCCGAAATAACTGAATACCAGAGACGTATCTCAATGCTTTCATGTGATCCTGCACGTAGTCCTTATGCGACTATTATAGTGAAGATACGACCTTTTGTATTGGACAAGCCACAAGACGGCGGAATTGTATGGTATCAGTGTCATATTCCTGATAACGCAAAAGTGGTAGTTACGATCAGTGGCGCATCTTTCACTCCCGATGTTGTCGAGAAAAAAAGTCTATTAACAAATGCGATATCTGAAAATGAAAGAAGTGTGATCATACCTGCAACTATCAGCCCATATGCAACCTCTGCTCAGTCAGTTAGCTTGAAGTTAATCGACCCAGCAACAGGCGAAATTCTTGGGTCTGATCAAGTTAGTTTCTAGCAATATAAAAGCCCCAGAACGGGGTTTTTACATTGCTAGAAATAACCCTATAAATAAAGGTTAAATTAATTGTCCTTTTAGTTAATTATTCGCTTGCATTCTTTTTTGTTATGTGTATAATGGCTCCTTGTCGGTAGTTGTCAGATTCGCCCTGTGCGGAACTGGTCAAAACGACATTCCTTGTCAATTACATATATACCAAATATACATCAAATGTTAGTTAGTTTTTATGTGGAGCAACATTATGAAATTTTTTAATTCTGTTGTTTCGTTTTTAGTTAGTTAGATAGTTTTCGAGAAAGAATATTTATATTATTTCTCGTCAATTTCTTAGTAGAGTTTGATCCTAGCTCAGGATGAACGCTGGCGGCGTGGATAAGGCATGCA
>CAYQCC010000009.1:0-31183 GCA_964415895.1 uncultured Candidatus Saccharibacteria bacterium
TCTGTAACTGTTCTCTTGGCTATTTTGGCCCTTGTTGTGTTTGGTCCTGAAAGCGTACGAACACTTTCAATAACAATGTTTTTGGGAATGTTCTTTGGAACGTATTCATCAATATTTATTGCAGCACCATTGTTGGTAGTTTGGAATAATTGGCAGATGAAAAAAGGAAAATAAGTATACTAAAAAACAACCATAGGAAACTACGGTTGTTTTGTTTTATCAATTTTTTCAGATAAAAACAATATCATTGCAATTTGTTTTTCTGCTAAATCAATATCTGATTGATCAGAAGGAAGGTGCGATCTATTTAAAGATAATACATGCCAAGCAGGTTGGATTAAGTTTGCTATACGAGCACGCAATCCTTCCTTTTCAAGCATTTCGAGTTGCTCTGCTTTTTCTTCATCAGATAATTCGATATTTTTCATGGCTTTATTTTTTATGTATTATACACATAATATTATATTTGTCAATTAGTAATAAATCATGGTACTATAGTAATAGTATCGAGTGTCAGCTCGTACAGATTTTAATTACTTTATTTTAAATTATATGATGATACTTTGGATTATATTAGGAGTTGTTGCAGTGTTAGTTATTTGGGTTATTGGAACCTATAATCGATTTGTAACATTAAAAAACCGCGCAGCAGAAGCTTGGGCAGATATTGAGGTTCAATTAAAACGCCGTTATGATTTGATTCCAAATCTGGTGAATACCGTGAAAGGATATGCAAGTCATGAATCAGGAACCTTGGAAAAAGTAATTGCTGCGCGCAATAGTGCCATGCAATCAATGGCAGGTGCGAATCCAGAACATGCAGCTGCAGAAAGTAATCTGTCAGCAACCTTGAAATCAATTTTCGCATTATCAGAAAATTATCCAGACTTGAAAGCAAATACTAATTTCTTGGAATTGCAGCGAGAATTATCTGATACAGAAAATAAAATCCAGGCAGCGCGACGATTCTATAACGGAAACGTACGTGATTTTACAACTGCATTACAACATTTCCCTGGAAATATTATCGGTAAAATGTTCGGTTTTGTCGCGCCAGGATATTTTGATATTCCAGATGATGGAGTAGAAAGTAAGCCGGTGGAAGTTAAATTCTAATCTTTTCTAAATATGTTTTATTTTCTAATCGGAATTATTATTTTTGTACTTTTAATCAGTATCAAACAAATCAACCAATACGAACGCGGAGTGCGGTTTGCGTTCGGGAAATTCAGCGGGATTATGCAGCCAGGATGGCGATTGGTATTACCAATTATTCAGTCCTATAAAAAAATCGATATCCGAACAAAAGCCGTTGATGTTCCCGATCAAAACGCGATTACGCGGGATAATGTTTCAGTGCGTGTAAACGCAGTAATTTATTATTTTGTGAATGACGCGTCAAAAGCAATGCTCGAGGTAGAGGATTTCCAATATGCGATTTCCCAGTATGCCCAAACCACCATGCGTAATATTGTAGGCGAGGTAACCCTTGATGAATTATTATCAAGTCGTGACAAAATTGCTGACCGCATCCGTGAAATTGTTGATGTGGAGACTGATGAATGGGGACTCAAGGTAAAAAACGTAGAATTGAAAGACGTTTCGTTACCACAGGAACTCGAACGCACTATTGGTAAACAAGCTGAAGCAGAGCGTGAAAAGCGAGCGGTAATTATTACATCAGAAGGAGAACTCGCTGCCGCACAAAACATGGCGAGCGCTGCAAAGATTCTGGCAGAGACGCCAGGCGCGCTCCATTTGCGAACCTTGCAATCTATCAATGACATGTCATCTGATCAGTCTAATACGGTTGTATATATGATTCCAGTTGAAGCGTTAAAAGCATTGGAAGGGTTTACGAAGAAATAAGAGGAAAATATAAAAAGCGGGAAATTCCTTTGGAATTTGCCGCTTTTTGTATTACTTGCATTTTTCTCGGGGGGGGTACAATCTAATTATTATTAGATTGTTTTAAATAAATTTTATGTTTGATTTTAATAAATTAGCTAAGATGGAGCAAATGGATCGGAAAAAAACACCCGAAGAGTGCGACCAAATACGTAAAAAACTACTTGAAGAACTAAAGGTTCAGTGTCCGACATTGGGTGATTTTTATGTAGCAATTGATAAGCAAAAAATACAAGGCAATACCCAAAGTTTAGGAGACACAGTACCAAGTCCAACAGAGTTATGTAGAGGATTTTCAGGTATGTTACTTTCAATTGAAAAAAGTCTTGAAGCTCCAAATGATAATGGTATCAATATATCCGTATCAATAGAAAAGTACAAAACAATTCAAACATTAAAACAAGCTGTAAATGGAATGGCCGCAGAGGTATATTTTGGGCAAAGAAATCCAATTGATGATGAGGGGAAAATAAACAACTTGGTACGTCTTTTTAACCGTCAATTTTCTAGAGATTTATAAATTAAATTTTTAACATGACACCTGAAGAAAAAATGCAGAAAATAAAAGAAATATATGATAATGCAAGTGTCCGACTTGAAGAGTTACAAAAAGCAAGAAAAGAAATATTAAAAAAAGAAATTAATAAAGTCGAAGCAGAAGAAATAGAAAAAATAAGAAAAACACTATTAGGTTTGGTAAATAATCAAGAATAATATATGACATTTGAAAATTACCAACAAAAAATAACTAAATTAGAACAGAATGGTAATCTTGAGGCACTTAAAAAAATAGAAAAAGAATCAGAAGATCCTGTTGCTGAGTATGCGCAAGAAGCCATTAATCGTTTGTTGGAAAAACAAGAGCAGGGAACCTTATCTCAACACTATGCGGAAGATAGAATCGGTGCTGAAAAAATAGTACTACTTACCAAACAGATTGATGAGGAGATAGATCAATTAAGTTTAGATACCCAGAAACAAATTGAAGATATACTTAATCAAGACGATTCTGAACATAGTAATCTCGATACAGAAAAAGATACAAGTGAGAATCAGGACGAAGCAAACTTGGAAAATGTTCGGAAAATGCTTTCAGAGTTTGATCTTAATAAAGAAAAGATAACTAAAGATATTAATGATAAAAATCCAAAGTATCCAAGATATCAAACAAAGGAAAAATTTTTAAAAAATCTAGAAGGAAAAGAGGGTGTTTCCGATGATTTTTTTTATAGAATTTTTGAACAAGTAGATGTTTTAGAAAACACAAAGAGAAATGAATTGGTTAAAATAAAAGAAGAGTATTTTTCCTCAGAAGAAGCCAAACAAATACAAGAAGAAAAATCAGGAGAAATTGTTCAGCTTGAAAATAGTATTAATGATAAATCGAGTGTGATACATCAGTTACTTAAAACTCTAGAGGATAATCCAAAAGATAAGGCATTACAGTATTACACGTGGAAATATTTTCACGAACCTTCAGAATATTTTAGTAATCCAGAAATAAAAAAACAAATTATAGATATTATTATTCACCCAAAGCTTCGGATAAAACTCATGGAAACTGAAAAAAATATTATAAATCAGCAAAATAATCTTATGAGTCAAATGGTCGGTAAATATTCAAAAAGAGTTGCAGAGGATTATTTAAATAGTATACAAGATTAATAATAAAAAACCGCACCTGCGGTTTTTTATTGCAAACTTCCCAAAAACTATTCAATCGAATTCTGGTCAATATTTTAAATTTTAATTTCAGCTGCCTCTGCAATTGACCTGAATTCAGGTAGGTTATTAATTGGTAGAAATTATAAAGTGTTGTAACAAAAGCGGGAAATTCCTTTGGAATTTCCCGCTTTTTGTATTACTTGCATTTTTCTCGGGGGGGGGGTACAATTATTACATGACACCCGATGAAAAGTCAGTAAAAATAAACGAAATTCTCGAACATGCCATTGCAGAACTCGAAATTCTCAAACAAAAACGAAAAGACATTATCAAGAACGAAATAGATAAAATAGAAGCAGAGCAAATTCAAAAGATTCGTGATTCATTATCAGTATTATCAACTAACCAATAATATTTATGTCCATGGAATTAAAATCACAAATTAATAAAGCAGAACAAGAAAAAGATATAAAAACACTTGAAGAAATCCAAGAAAATGCAGAAATTGGATTTGAAGGTGAAATCGCAGGACTTGCAAAGGCAGCTCTTGATCGGTTACATGGAAAGGTTGAAGATGCTGAAAAAACACCTGATCATGTTGTTGAAAAACTTAGTGAAGAAAAAGTTGAAGAAATAACTGCAGAGGTTGATAAGGAGATTGAAGGGTTGAAAGAGAAGACGGAGGGGGAGATTGAGGGAGTTGTGGGGAATGGAGTATTATCTCCAGAAGTTCTGGAGCAAATCAATTCTCTGCAGAAGACACTAGAATTTTTAAAAGAACAAGAGATTAGTAGAAAGAAATATCATGACAAGTTAGAAGAGGAAATATCAGGAGGAAAGATTTACGATTTTTCAAATTCTGAAAAAGACTATCGATATAAACAAATAAGCGAGGTTCACTATGAATATAGTGTTACCATACCAAAAAAGATCCGAGAAACTGAAGAAAAAATAAAAGCATTAACGAGTCCGGAAATTGAAAATATTCCAACTATGGAACCAATTCAAAGTGATGTCGAGAAGTTATCTATTGATCAAAAGATTGCGAAAGTAGATTCTTTGAATGCGCTACATAATCTATTGAAACAAGAAGTTGGAATTCAAGGGTCTAGCGAGTTTTATTCAGCAGACGATCTTTTGGAAAGAGTTCGAGGATATGTGAATGGTACACAACCTTTGCATATAATCACTCGATCTGGCGGACTTCGAGAAAAGGTAAAAGAGTTGAAAGAAAAAAGAGAAAAAGAACTTAAAAAATAAAAGCCACCACTCGGTGTTTTTTATTTTTTACCACAATTCTTTTGCCTCAAATCCACTCGGAGTATTTCCTAAAAGTTCTTCATTTTCCAACTTTTTGTATATTCCACTATTTTTGCTATACTCACCCTATGAAAACACTGTATACGCATCAATCTGAAAATATCAATAAAACATGGCTGTTAATGCTCGGCTTCTTGGGTGGAATTATTGGGATCGGTTATTTTATTTCCCAAATCTATGGCAATCCAACTATTTTATACGGATTCATCGGTTTTTCCATTGTCATGAATTTCGTGTCGTTTTGGTTTTCTGACAAAATCGCATTATCAAGTGCCCGTGCTGTGCCTGCTGATGAAAGCCAGTATCGTGAACTGCATCGTATTGTCGAGAACCTCGCCATTACGGCAGGTCTACCAAAGCCACGCGTGTATATTATCAATGATCCTGCAATGAACGCATTTGCAACAGGTCGGAACAAGGATAATGCTGCGATTGCGTTTACCACCGGAATTTTACAAGCTCTGGATCGTTCAGAATTAGAAGGTGTTGCTGCACATGAATTATCACATATCGGTAATCGCGATATTCTGATCTCGACTATTGCAGTGGTATTGGTTGGTTTTGTTTCCATCGTGACAGATTTTTTCACTCGATCAATGATGTTTGGTGGTGGACGTGATGAAGAGGGCGGTAATCGAGGACTCTTGATTATTATTGGGATTGCATTATCAATTCTGGCACCACTGGTTGCAACTATTATGCAATTGGCGATCTCGCGAAAACGGGAATTGTTGGCAGATGCGTCTGGTGCACTGCTCACCCGATATCCTGATGGATTGGCGAGTGCGCTTAAAAAGATCAGCGCACAAGGTCGTCCGATGCAGCATGCATCAAATGCAACTGCGCACCTGTTCATCAGTAATCCGTTTGGGAAACGACTTGGATTTGTGCAAAAATTATTCATGACACATCCACCCATTGAACAGCGATTGGAAGCATTAGAAGGGCTTGAAAGAGAAATGGAGAAAAAGTCCACATAAATAAAAAGAGCACTATCTGTGCTCTTTGTTTTTTATTCTTCCAAAAAAGTTATACTTTCTATTATTTCTTTAAATTTTGGATAGGGATCTTCTTCTAAACTACCCTTATAGGAATCAACCCGTATAGAATAAACTATATTGAATTTAGCGTCCCATATTATTAAATTTTTTCTGCTATACCGCGGACTTTTGAAATAAACGTACCGTGATTCATAATTTTTAATAGGGATTGAATCATATTCAATGATATTGCAATCATTATCATTAAGACATTGATCAGTGTTGGAGCTTAATACTTGTGATCCAAATGACGGCCTCCAATAATGAATTACCATTCTTGCGCCAGAATTGAAATATAATACATCAAGTCCGTTAGCAGAATTACAAGCAATACTAAAAAGCGTATCAAATACAACAGCTTTTTCCGGTATAGAAAATGCAATTCTATTAAATACAACCTTAGTCGTATCACCAGACATGACGCTGCATGTTGGTCGGTACTTTGCCGAAACTGTGAGAATAATTCCGCAGAGGAATAATAATGTGAGTACTTTCTTCATTTTTCTTTTTTCTTTTATTATACACAAGTATTTAATATTGTCAATTTACAATAAAAAACACCAATTGGTGTTTTTTATTGTAAGAATTTCAAGAATTCAACATATGTTTTACCAATATTAAATCCACGGTCTTTATAAAATTTAAGTGTCTGTAGATTTTTCTCTGGAGCGTAACCCATAATCCATTCGATATCTTCAGATCTCATATTGTTTTCGAACTCATTTAAAAGGGAATTGCCAATACCTTTTCCTTGTATATTAACAGCAACTGCAAAAAGCCACAGCATAATTCCTTTATTTTTTAATCGTTCGCCAAACAATGCACCAGCTACTATACCTGAATCTTCTGCTACAAGGAAGAATTTTTCATCTAAATAATCAGATAATAATTCCGCAGAAAGGTAGTCGCCAGTAGGTGTCATAAGTTCGGGTAAGCTGAAGAGTTCCTCAACTCTTTTCATGTCTGATTGTGTCGCTGGTCGTATGTTCATAAGTTACATTATCATAACAATTGTTAGTTAATTTATGTACTTGACATAATATTTGTTTATGCTAATATAGTTTTTAAATAAATTCAAAAAAAAAAATGACAACAGAAACAAAAACAGAGATTAATAAATCAACGGATTTATTCCGTGATTTAGAAGCACTAACAAGTACAATTAACCTTGTTAGACAAAAAAATGCTGACACAGAAAGTAAACCTCATCCAGCACCATATGTGTATGGAATTGATAATGCGTCTATTGCAACATCAACTCCAAGTCTTATGGCGGTAGATGCGGCGGCTCAAATATTGGCTTATGCTAATCCTTCTAATCATGATTTTAATATAAAATATTGCCGTGCATTGAGTGATATTAGTAATTGGAATTTAACTGAGGCTGAAAAGGCTCAGGTTTGTATTCAAGCACATTTGGCTTGGAGAGCTCAACAGCCGTTAATACCTGATGAACAAGGTGAAGTGTTAGGAAGATTAAAAAGAGGTGTAAATATGAATTGGTCAGAGTTGTCAGATGTTGAAAAATTCAAAGACGAGCTTCGTATTCGTAATGCGGCGACTGTACTGCATGAAATCGTTTTAAAGTAAATAATTAAATAGATTTTAAAAAACCTTCTTGCGTAGCAAGAAGGTTTTCTATTACCACAATTGTTTTGTTTGAAATTCACTCGGTGCGTTTTTCAAAAATTCCTCAATTTGCTGTTGTGATAATAATCCAGCTTGGGCACCAACATATTGAACGACTGACATTGAATTAGTCACGCCATATGATAAGGCAGTTACCAGATCTTTGCCGAGCATAATCGCAGCTACTGTTGCTGATGCACATGCATCGCCGCAGCCTGTTCGGTCTACTGGAGGTTTTGGGTCTGGGTACATTGGTACGAACCATGCATGTTCAGCGTCTGAAATAGTTGCTCCGTTTGGTCCATCAGTAATGCATACAATTTTTGGTCCAAGCTCACGGAATTTTGCGTGGAGTTCTGGATAATCTGCATGAGGAAGTTTGAGGATATCTCGTGCTTCGTCCAGATTGCAGAAAAAAGCGTCAGATCGTGCATATACTCGTTTCATCGGTTCGATACCGTCTTTCATCTGAAATGTTCCAGGCTGGAATGCGAGTTTTATTTCTGGACGAGTTTCTAACCAATCAATCAACGCATCGTGATATTTTTCAGTACCACTTGCGATTGATGTCAGGTATACCCATGAAATATCATATTCATTTAATTTGTCGACATGTAGCTGGTAGTCATAATGCTCATGCTTTACTAAAATTGTTCGCTCTGGGCCATAACTCAACACATAATGATAGTTTGTTGGAACTCCATCTTGTGTTGTTAAAAAATCGGTCATGACAGATTCAGTTTTGAAATGTTCATGGGTTTTTGCACCTTCCTCATCATTCCCAACAATTGCAATTAATGCAGATGATAATCCTAGTCTTCCACCAGCAACAGCTGCATTCGGGGCATTTCCGACTCCTCGGAGCACCTCAGTAGCCTTATAGGGAATTTTGGCTCCAAAAGGAAGGGTAATCGTACAACCTGAGTTATCGATATTACAGTGTACTTGGGCGTCTTCTAAATGAATAAATGCGTCGGTTAATACGTCGCCAATGGCTAAAAAGTCTATTTTTTGTTTCATATATTGTAGTATATCATTTTTAAATTTTTTATGAATATCATATCTTTCTTGAAACTATTCAATTCTATTATTAATAATGCTATAATTTCATCATGATTACGAATATTTTACGCAATATGCGAATTGTTAAGTTATTATCGGTATTATCAATGGTCGCCTTTTTAGTATTCGCCCATACGGTTAGCGCAGGAGCGCTAACTAATTTTTCATATTCCGCAACAAGTTATGAAGTAGGTGCAACTGCTGATTATACATTTAATTATACATTGGAAACTGCTGATCCAAATATGATTTTCTATGCATCGTGGCCAGCAGAATTTGATCTAACAGGTTCTTCTCCGGTCGTCACTATTGATGGTACACCTGCAACTGTTGATGAATACTGGAATGGAGGTGGTGCAGGTAATACATATATTCGGCTCGCAGATCCTACGGCAGCAGCAGGTGCAGAAATTTCAGTAACTATTTCAGATGTCATTAATCCAACAGATGGCGGTGATTATGATTTTGTATTTTTTAGAACTGCCACTAGTGGTGGTAATCCGTTGGATACTCCTGCAAGCATAGATTCGATCTCGATTAATGCTC
This sequence comes from uncultured Candidatus Saccharibacteria bacterium, assembly GCA_964415895.1. GTDB lineage: Bacteria > Patescibacteriota > Minisyncoccia > Phycocordibacterales > UBA1006 > CALMMZ01. Next base: position 9,171 of record CAYQCC010000009.1, read on the forward strand.
CAGAGATTCCATTTTCAGGGCAAGGGACAGGAACGAGCGAAGATCCATATCTTGTAGCAAATTGCGTACAATTACAGGAGGTTCAAAACCATCTAGATGCAAGCTATTTGCTCAGTAATGATATTGATTGTTCTGATACAGAAAACTGGAATGGTGGAAAAGGATTTGACCCAATTGGAGATATAAACAATCCATTTACGGGAACTTTTAATGGTGCTGGTAATGAAATATCAAATATGTACATTGATCGAGCCGATAACAGCTATGGGCAAGGTCAGGATGACGAAGGATATGTTGGTATTTTTGCATTTGCTCAAGACGCAACAATTCAAAATCTTGATGTAGTTAATTCAAAAGTGAAGGGGTATGTCTATGTTGGAGGAATTGTAGGATATGAAACAAATTCAACACTAGAAAACCTAACGTTTAATGTTGGTACAGCAGACAATACCTGTGATCCTGGACACTGCGTTTGGGCGCGTTTTGGAGAATATGGCGGAGGTATTGTTGGATATATGAACGGCGGAACCATGACAAATGTAACGACGGCCGGCCCAGTCAAAGGAAGTGGTATTATTATCGGTGGAGTTGTCGGACATATGGAAAATGCAACATTAACTAATGCGAATTCATCTTCAAATATTGATGGTGGGCAAACCCTTGGAGGAGTAATCGGTGAAGCATTTTATTCGATTATTACCAATGCGCATGCGTCGGGAAATGTTTTAGTGGTAGAAGAGCAGAGTTCTGGAAAACAAGGCGCTACAGCAGGTGGACTTGCAGGACTTATTGTTAGTTCCGGAGTCTCAAACTCTGATGCCATTGGAACCGTTACGGGACTTTCAAATATTGGAGGCTTTAGCGGATATGTTGTAAATAGTCAGATCACTGATTCATTTGCAACAGGCGAAGTAAATGCAAGTAGTTCTCCTGCTGGAGGTTTTGGTGGATTTACAGGATGTGAATCTGTCTTTACTCGAGTATACGCAACAGGAAATGTTAACGGAAATGGTTATGCTGGAGGCTTCAGTGGTGATGATGGATGTGAAGGTCCAGGTTCTATATTTAATCAGGTTTATGCAACAGGAAATGTTGTTTCAAATAATGATTATACTGGAGGATTTTTAGGACGTGCCCTGGGTTCAACTTTTAACAATGTTTACTCACACGGGAATGTATCCGGAACTAGTTATGTTGGAGGATTTATTGGGTACACAAATTATTCATCTTTAAATAATATTTATTCAACAGGAAGTGTTACAGGAAGCGGGGAGTCCTACGTTGGAGGATTTATTGGTCAAAATGAAAGTGACGGGTCAGCAATTGCACACTCATTTTGGGATGGAGATGAGACTGGTGTTAATATTACATGTGGAGACGAAAGCGCATGTGCTGGTGCAATAAAAAGTACTACTACTCTGATGATGAATACGAAATCTTCTTTTACCGACGCGACATGGGATTTTGAGGATATATGGGGAATAAATACAACAGATAATTCAAAATATCCATTCTTCCTCTATCAAGACTTCATTCCTGCTCCTGATGTTACGCCTACGCCGACTCCAATAAGTACACCTTCTAGTTCTTCAGGTTACAGTGCGGGGCTTGCGTGGAATCCAACAACAGAATCTAATGATAAACAAAAAGCTTGCCCTGCAGATCAGATTCTTACTCAAAACTTAAAATCTGGTGCGCGTAATGGTTTTTATAATTCATATACCAAAGCCGTTGTAAAAGAGGTAAAGATACTTCAATCTCATATGAATCGGCTTGGGTTTAACGCAGGACCTGTTGATGGAATGCTTGGGAAATTAACTGATGGTGCGATAAAACGAATGCAGAAATTCTTAGGAACATCACAAGATGGTCTTGTAGGTCCAAAGACTCGCGCCCTTATTAATAATTCCTGCGGAAGTATGGGGTTGCAAAAGATTTAATACAAAATGAAAAAACTGCTTAATTAAGCAGTTTTTTCATTTTGTATATATTTTAGCCTGCGGTATACTAGTATATATGAATCCATTACAACAACTATTTCAAAACAAGGTCACAAATATCTTTTTAGACAGTGGCGACCCTAAAGAAACCCGTCAAGCTGACTTAATGCTAGACCACTTGGATGGGCAGACAACCAACCCAAGCTTGATTGCGAAAAGTCCTGACGTGCAAGAATTCTTAAAAACTGCCAAGTTTAAGCGTGATGACTTATTTGATAAGTACCGACAAATTGCTTTCGAGATTCACGACATTCTTCCAGATGGAAAGATTTCAGCTGAAGTATATTCAGATCTCAACACAGAAGAATACGAATTATATAATCAGGCTCAGGAAATTGCAGAATGGTTCCCAGGAATCTTTGTAAAACTTCCTATTACAAAAGCTGGACTTGCAACTGCGTCACGATTGGTTGGTGAGGGAATTTCTGTAAACATGACATTGTGTTTTTCACAGGATCAAGCAGCGGCAGTTCATGCGGCGACCAAAAATGCACAGGGAGGTGCAAAGGTGTATGTTTCACCATTTATTGGACGACTGGATGATATTGGTCAAAACGGAGGCGATTTGATTAGAAACATTCAAAAAATGTATATCGATTGGGGTAGTCATGTTGGAGTATTGGGCGCGAGTATTCGAAGCGTTGAACATATTAAAACATGTACGACAGAGCAAATTTCAGCAATGACCATACCATTTAAATTAATTAAAGAAATTAATGATGGAACCGTTGCAATTGCAACACCTGCAGTATTGTCGCCAATTGTGTTTAAAGATCTAAAAGATCTTCCGTGGGATCAGTATAATATTGCACATGAATTAACCGCAAAAGGGTTGGAGAAGTTTGCAGCAGACTGGAATGCATTATGCGAATAATTAATCATTCTATTTAAATTTTATGAATAACAATAAAACTACTAATATTCTGCTTGGAATTTTAATTATTGTATTGATTGCGATTGGAATCATTATGGCAGTTAATCAGAATCGGAATTCATATCGAAACAACATGATGAGACCAGAGGACTTTCCGGTAATTGATAATCGAAACGAACTTCCTCCACAGGTCTCACCTAAGGGCGCTCAGCAGGTTTCAATAACCAGCTTAAAGAGTGTTAATTGGAAATCAGTTCCAATTTCTACGATTGAAAATCTTGCTAAAAAAGCCAATCTTTCAATGGAAGGAGATCTCCGATTAAGTACAGAATCTTATGATCTAACTGGTGATGGGTCTCAAGAAGGAATATATAGTTTTCCATCAGGAAACTCTGATACGACTATTATCACACTTGCAAATGCAGACGGTACAACTTCATTAGCGAAAATGAAAGAAAAAGATGGCTCGGTTAGTACGGTAGGTCTTTATAGTGTAGGAAGAGTTTCTCACTCAATAAGCTATAAGTTTTTATCAAGTGAACAAGGCTTTTATGTAGTTTCAAAAGATCTTGATGAAAGTGCTGATAATTCGGAATTTTCCCATTTGATTTGTGGTGACAATGGAGTTTCGGCATACCAATGGAATTCAAAAACAAGTTTATTTGAATACAGCACTACGCTTACTGCAAAATATACCGCAATTGAATGTAAGTAATCTTTTAAACAAAAACACACTATGCGTGTGTTTTTGCGTTTATGAATGCTTTGTAGATCGTGTAGAAATTATTTCCAATTTCTTTAATAGCTTCGTCTTTTGTAATTTCTTTGTTCAAATATTTCTTCACTGCGTCCAGGAATGTTGTTCGTCCGATTGCAAATCCAATAACATATTCATTCTGTGCACCAGTTGCGATCCATTTTGAAACTGTTTCTACGGTTTCGTTTCGTCCAAGGACAACAATACGTGCATCTGTATCATGTTGTTTGATTGCATCAGCTGCATCATTATAAAATTCAATAACATCAGATCCTTCGATTTTCCAAACAGTAGGGAAGATATCTGCATTGTAAATCTCATGAATCATACGTGCCGTTAATTCTCGGCGTGTTGCATGGTCAAAATCTGGAATATCTTTTTGTGCATCTGTTGGCTGAACTAATGGTTCAATCATAAAGGGAACACCTTGTTCCTTTGCGAAATCTGAAACGATCTTCAAATTTACAAGTGTTGCATCCAAATCTGCACGATTTGCTTCTGGATTGTATCGCACTAATGTTTTAATCCATTCAGGCTTATTATTGATAACACGATTTTTCCAGTCTTCGTGTTGGAAGATTAATGAAGGTTGACCAGATTTTTCAAGTGTATAAATTAACGGAGTTCCATCGTGCTTTGCCTCATCAATAACAGTTTTTCCGTAAATATCATCTGTTAGGATGGCGGTTGAGTCTTTTGGAATACCAAGCGATAGTCCATACTGGTAGCCTTGATAGATAATCTCGCGTGACTCGTACATGAACTGTAGTTGCTCGTCAGTAATAGGTTCTGTCCAGCCAAAGGCCTTAAATAAGCCAGTTTGGTGATCAAAGGGTAGTACAAATAGGTTTTGTGGTGCTTTCATAGGACCTTAGTATAGCAGAAAAGAGGGAACACAAATATTATTGACATATTATATTAAATAGTGTATAATGATTCCATACGTAGTAATAACCAAAAAATTAATAACTCGGAAAAATAAATCAGAACAATGAGAAATTTAGTAATCTTGGCAATTCTGTCATCAGTGATGATAGGTTGCAGTAAAAAGCTAGTTCCAATGCAAAAAGATTGGGCAGATCAATTAGGATCAAAAACGTCATTGGTTCAATACCATATTGACCCGAACCGTTTATTGGATTTTTCACCATACGGTAATGATTCATTAGATGTTGTAAAAGGCGTTATTACAAGTGCAAGTAAGGGTGGTAAATTGACTGTTGAGCCAGGTACGAAAGGAAAGTATTATGAGCAAGGCTCAGCAATACTAAATATCAAAGTGAAGTTAGAAGATGGAAGAAAGCTTCCATTTGTGCCCGTTGATAGTACTTTCTCATCCTTTTACAGATTAAATCTACCATTGTATGGTTACAATTGGATCCCTGAAGTAACTACATGCGTAAACATGTGTGGCCAAACCGTTTTGTCGTATACTGGAAGGAATATTCCGCAACCAGTATTCTATCATGCAATGTTTCTACCAGAAGACGGAGATACTCCACGTGTACATATCGTTACCATCACTGCTAAGAGTTCAAATAGTAGCGTTGTGGATAATAAACCACTGGATTATGTATATCTGTACGTTCGCAAGAAACAAATTAAGCAACTACTAAAAGATGTTGTAGCGCCTGGCGTTACGTACGATGGTAAGGACGCCAAACACAAAAAGAAATAGCTTTCAGAATATGTCTGCTTCGTAAAAAATCTGTTTTTTACGAAGCAGATTTTTTATTTTTAATTTAATTTGGTATACTGTCGCTATATGAATTTAGAAACGATTATTCCAACACTTCGAACTGTGTTTTCAGGTGAAATTGAAACCCATGTTGATGTTCTTGAAAAATACTCGCGTGATGCCAGCATGTTCAAGGTTATGCCGCAGATGGTGGTATTTCCAAAGCATTCCGCTGATATTCAGGCTTTGGTGAAGTGGGTGAAAAAACAAAACGAAGAATTACCATTGGATCAACAGTTATCCATCACTGCACGTTCTGCTGGAACCTGTATGGCAGGTGGCGCAATTAATGATTCCATTATTATGGATATGACACGATACCTGAATAAGGTTATTTCTGTCAGTGCCGAATCTGCAATAGTTCAGCCTGGATGTTATTATCGTGACTTTGAACCAAAGACGCTCGAGAAAAATGTGATCTTTCCATCATACACTGCGTCACGTGATTTATGTGCGCTCGGTGGAATGTTTGGAAATAATTGTGCAGGTGAAAAGACTCTTCGCTATGGAAAGTTTAATGAATATATTATTTCTTCCAAGGTTATTTTAGCTGATGGAAACGAATATGTTGTTAATCAATTAAATCGTCCACAGCTCGAGGAAAAAATGAAGCAGGATACATTTGAAGGTTCGGTATATCGATCTGTGTGGCAGATGATTCAGGATCATGGTTCTGATATTGCATCTGCAAAACCGATTGTTTCAAAAAATTCTGCAGGTTATGCGATTTGGAATGTGTGGAACCCAAAGACTCAGATATTTGATTTAAATCAGTTATTAGTTGGATCTCAGGGAACGCTCGGAATTGTGACAGAAATGACAATTCGTCTGGTTCCGGTTGAACCAGTGACTGCTATGATGGTTACGTTTTTACCAAATCTAAAAAGTCTTGGCGATCTTGTAAATCTATGTAAGACAGTGAGCCCAACATCAATCGAATCGTTTGATGATTACAGTTTGAAATTCGCATTTAAATTCTTTACAGATTTTGTAAAACAGCTTGGAATATTCGGCGGCGCACGACTTGGCCTACGGTTTATTCCAGAAGGATTAATGATGTTGAAGACTGGAATTCCGAAACTATTATTGATGACAGAAGTTACTGGAACTAATCAAGAAGATTTACTTGCGAAATTACACGTGCTTGATAAACAGGTAAAAGAACAATTTGGATATCGATCACGAGTCATGCACCATAATGAAGCTGAAAAATACTGGAAGATTCGACGTGAATCGTTCAGCTTGCTTCGAAAGCATGTGAAAGGTCTGCATACAGCGCCATTTATTGATGACATTGTTGTTCCTGTGGAATCACTTCCAGAATTTATGCCAAAAATCCAGGCGATATTGGATCGAGAAAAATTCATTTATACGATTGCAGGTCACGCAGGGAATGGGAACTTCCATATTATTCCACTTCTTGATTTTAAAAAAGAGGGAATTGCAGACCAGGTTACCAGGCTGTCTGACGAGGTCTACGACCTAATCGCAAGTTATCACGGATCAATCACGGGTGAGCATAACGACGGGATTGTGCGAACACCCTATCTGCATAAACAGTTTACACAACCAGTACTGGATCTGTTCAAAGATATTAAAACCGCGTTTGATCCACACGTGATGTTTAATCCAGGGAAAAAGGTGAATGGATCAGTTGCTGCAATCCAAAAGTATTTAGTGAAAGAATAAGGTCTTCCAGGAAGGCTTTTTTCGATTAGAAAGACTGTTCGACATATTACCTATTTGTGATAATATGAACACCAGACAAATATTTGTTAACCCATTAAACATACCCAATGCACAAAAAACAGATTCCGAAAGGAAAGAAACTGCGCCTATTTGCGTTGACTGACATTATTACGACTGAAGTCACTGATTTTATTATTAGCTTTAAAAAGGAAATTATGAGAGATAAGATATGTCTAACGTTTCTTATTTCAGACACTACTATTAATTTTTTCTTTAGTCAGAAGACTGATAAGAACGAGATTCAATTTACAGACGTTATTAATGAAAATTTTCATAATGCTTTCTGCTTCAATGGAATGCCTGATAATGGAAAGTATGATTGTATCGACATATCAATCACGTTCGGTAAAGGCAATGCAATATTGGTATATGAACACTCCAAAGACGACGAAGAGTATATCTTAATGCCAATCGAAGATGTAGAGAAATTAAAACAATTAGTAAAACAAAAACTTTAGTAGCATAGATGCTACTAAAAAAGCTTCAACACAAAAGTTGAAGCTTTTTTAGAGAGCAATTTCCTTTCCACCTTCCGGAATAAATTTAGTTATCTTTGGTTTTCCGTTTACACGTTTCATTTCTGTAATCTTGATTCGTTTTCTTTCGCCGGTTGGCGAGTCATCAAAATAGTAAATTCCTGGCCATGGTTGATAGGCACGATATTTTAAATACATTTCTTCCATATCATCAGATTTCGAAACCTCACCATCAGTTTTTTTGATCTTTCCACATTTTGTAATTCCTTCTGGGTTTTGTGCAACCTTATTTTCAAGTCGTTCCGACAAATTATTCATCGTATCAACTAATAAGTCCGATCCAAGTTCTGATAAGCGTCCGCGCAACTGCGGCGTTGTTTCCTCGGGCAATATATCTGTTTCTGTACGAGCCAAAATATCGCCTGCATCCAACTGATATACCATTGACTGAATGGTTACACCTGTTACTGCGTCGCGCGCAAGGATAGCTGTCTCTGTAGGGCACGCACCGCGCCATCGTGGTAATAGGGAATAGTGAATGTTCAATGTTCCATGTTGTGGAATATGAATAAGTGATTCAGGTAGAACCTTTCCGTAAGCAACAACAATAAACACGTCGCATCCGATTTGTTTTAAATCATCTATAACCTCATCACTTATTTTCTCGGGTTGAATTGTAGGTATGTTATGTTCATCTGCCCAAATCTTTACGTCTGATTGAATCATCCTCATTCCACGTCCTGCTAATCGATCTGGGCCAGTGATAATCAGTTTTGGAATGTAATCATTGTCATATAAAACCTGCAACGTCTCAGCGGCAATATCTGGCGTTCCAAAAAATACAAAGGAAGGTTTCATGTTACTGCATTCGTTCCGCGCGCATGCGGTTAAGTTCAATCTGATAATCATGCTTTTCTTCATCGCCCATTGCGCGAATATCATGTGCGTGATCAATAAATAAGATTCCGTTCAAATGATCAATTTCATGTTGAAAAATCTGTGCTAGAAGTCCAGATCCAGCCATCATAAATTCATTACCATTTTCATCCAGCGCTTTCACTGTTACTTTTTCAGAACGTTTTGTAGTTCCATAAATATAGCGCACTGACAGACAGCCTTCACCGCGCATAGCTTTCTTGGTTTTACTTGCTTTTATAATTTCCGGATTGATAAAAACTTTGTCAGGCGATACGTGTTCGCCGTGATAGTTATTCACATGGTCTAATATACTGCCAGCCACCATAAAAATACGAACCGTATGTCCGATTTGTGGCGCTGCAATAGCAACGCCGTCACCAGATTCAGCCAATGCTTGTCGCATTTCCTTTAAAACCTTTTGGATCTTGGCACTTGCAATTTCTGCCGGTGTTAGATCTTTACAAATGGTCTTTAGTGCCTTGTCTGGGGTTTGTAATATGTTGATTTCGCCAGATTTCATAGTTATTAGAAAGTATACGGATTTTTCAGAATATATCCAGATTAATTCAATATGATATAATATGGTCATGAAAACAGACGATACAGCTCCAAATCTGGAAGAAATCCAAGCCCAAATAGAGGCTATTTATAATGAAACCATGCAAAAGCTCGGAGAACTTGAAACACATAAGAAAGAGATCGTTCAAGAATATATTAAACACCTTGAACAGCAGAAAATTGAGCTTATTAAGAAGCAGTTACATGAAATAAATAATCCAGAATAACGTATGACTGAAAAATTTACACAACATAATTTGGAAGATGTAACAGGAAGGCATGAGAAAGGCACTACTTCTTTTGAGAGCGTTCTCACCGAAGAAGACATTAAAAAATCTATAGAGCACGACATTCAAACTATTGAAGAAAAGATAGATGACATTTCAACTATTTCAGCAGCAGAGCAAGAACACATTAACCAGCTTGGAGGAGATGTCGTTAAAGTAAAAGAAAAAACAAAAAGTATTTTGAATCCTCTCAAGTCTATTTTAGATGGTGTGGAAAGACATTTTGCAAAGATTGCCGGTGTGTTAAGTATTGTCGCCGGAGCTTCAGCAGCTACGTACTATGCAACTGAAAAACAAGTTGAGAAAAAAAATTTGGAATGGAAACAGGAAGTAAGAAATGATAGAGAGCAATGGGAACGAAAGGAGAATGACAAAGAAATGCTTAAGTTTTTTACAAAAAGAACTCACGATTCAATTCGAGCCGCAAGATTAATTAAAGATCTACATACCCTATTTACCGAAGAAGAAATATTGTTTAATGTTTCTGATTTCTTGCAAATGGACGATACTACGCAGGCACCTGATAAATTTAATACATTACTTGATGACAGTTTTCGGCAAAATATTCTAAAAATAAATGATCTTTTTCGTATTTCACCAGAATTTTTATTTGGGCAGATGTTACAGAGACAAGACCTTGTTTCTGCTATTGAATCAGGAAACTTCGAAAAAAATATTTACCCTGAAATGGTTCATATCCGAGAATTGATTCCGCAGAATATTAAAAAGCCTTCCCTTGGCTTTATTGATTTTGAAAATGGATTTAGAAATATAATGGACCCTGCGTATCACGAAGCTCTTAAGTTCATTTTTACTAAAAAATTTCAACCCCTAGACCAGTCGGGATTTTCTTTTAGCAACGAGATAATTAATATACATTCTGATAAGAAATTAAGAGCGCTTGTTGATTACTTTACAGATAATAATATTTCGTTTGATCAAACAGTTTCATGGATTTCCAAGGACGTTAATTTTGATGCTCTTTCCAAGCCTGAAGAATACGAAGACTTTTTTGAGCTATTTAACGGAACTACTCCTATCAGTAATATGGAATTGCAAATAATCACTCTTAAAAATGAGTTTCTTGATCCAATGAAGATCACTATTAAAGATAAGGATTTCCTTAAAAGAATTGAAAAGGTAAAAGATCTTAACCTTGATTTCCGACCATTGTTGCACTTAAAAGCTGAAACTATTCAGCGCATTATAAATAATAAGAAGTTTTTGGACGCTTATATTCTTCTTGCAAAAAATTTCACCATTAATCGTGAAGGATATGACAACGTTGATAATATTCTCAGCTGGTATTCGGATGGTGATGATATTGATTTGGATCAAATGGAGATGGATTTTGTGGATGCGCGAGAAAGAACAGCAATCAGTAACTTAAATTATTTTTATAGATCACTAAGAAGTGAACATGTAGATAATTTCAAATCGATACTGCTTCCCCCAGAGATGGCGGGAGATAGGCATGTAGATGAATTTTCTCAAGACCCTGCATTTTACTTTATCTTGGACAGATTGAATGTTCTTCAAAAAACTCCTGAGTACTTGAAAAAGTTTTCTAACAGAGAGCGAAAGGATTGGATCTTGCGGGTTGCGCGAAATATGTACGTATCTGACATCAAGCCAACCGAAGAGAATTTTGAACAAGTTTTTAAAAAGACACTCGAAATGAGGAATAATCAAGAGATACTTGACCAGTCCTTATTTACAGGTAGAAATGTTGCCCTCTTTGCTCATAATGAAAAGTGGTCTGAGGAAGAGAAATTTGATAGGTTTGGTACCTCTACTACTATTTCAGCGCTTAAGGATCAGTCGCCAGAGAATCTTACTGTATTTAAGGCAATTGAAAATACAGAACAAAATTTAGTAGGTCAAAAAAGAAATCTTTTAGATTTTCTTTCTAGTCATGACAAGGTAACTCTTGTTGTTAATGCTCACGGAGGACCTGATGCTATTTATTTCACTAATGGTGTACCTAATAAAAAAGGCGTGATCGACAAACGAAATGATTTCGACTATGTGACAGTAGATGAACTTGCGTTAACATTGGAACAGCGATTTGATAATGGTCATACTGATGTACCGATACTTATTTTTTCAAGTTGCTACAACCAAGATTTTATCCGTTCTCTGTATGATCACGTAGTTCGTATTAATGACGTAAAGAAAAAATCAATCCCAATGCCAATTATGTGCGGTTCAACTGAATATGGTCAATTTGGTTATAGTGACTATGATTCAAAGTATAAAGATAAATTTCTTGAGGCGATTCTTGATAAGAAAAAAAATACTAAAGTAAAAGATTTGATAGAAATCGAAGATAGTACCGAAGAAAAAGATATTAGCACAAATCCATCGCTCTTTATTCCAATAAAGGAAAGTGTGGCAAATAAGAAAAGTAAGAACGCTAAAAAAGAGGTCTATTTCCAGATCGCAGAAGTGCAAGATAAAGTGAAAAAACAAATTTCACACATGGAAGGTTTTGCTCAATCAGTGCAAGATGGAACGATTAATGCACAAACCGCTTCTTATTTTGAAGAGGTTCAACCAAAAACAGCAAAAAATGTACGTGAAGTTTTGAAGAAAAAGAACGTAAAGGAAATGGAGGATAACCAAGCATAAATAAAAAAGCACTATTAGTGCTTTTTTATTATTTCAACTTCTTAATATAATTTAACAAGTCTGCAATTTTTACGCTGTCCTGTGATCGATTTTGCATATTTCGAATGATAACAGTTCCATCCATTGCTTCGCGCTGTCCGAAAATAATTACGTACGGTACGTTCATTTTTTCGGCAGCTGCTAACTGTGAACCAAGTTTATCTTTTGAAATTGATTGATACACTGGGCATTTTGCTTTACGCAAGATTTCCAAAATCGCAAGTGTTTTCATTTTGGCTTCGAATCCTAATTGAATCAAATAGAATTTTGCATCACCCATAATACGCGGTGATAAATCCTTGAACCATGGTGCTTCCAAGATTCGATCAACACCAAACCCAGCACCTACTGCAGGGATATCTTTTTTAGATCCAAGCATTTTTGCAAGTCCATCGTACCGTCCACCACCACCAAGGGCAAGTCCTGACATTTCTGGGTCTTCGTTTTGTTCGATAATTTCAAATACTGTGTGACTATAATAGTCCAATCCTCGAACTAAATTTTTATTAATTCGGTACACAATTCCTGCCTCATCCAAATATTCTAATACTTCCTTGAAATGCTTCTTTGCACTTGGTGTTAGGAATGAAATAGAATCAGGAGCTTCTTCATTAATTGCGATTGTTTTTGGTTCTTTGGAATCCAAAATACGTAATGGATTAGTTTTTAATCGTTCACGATCAATAGTTGGTAATGTATTGATGTGTTTTCGATAATAAGCAATTAATGCTTTGTGGTACGCAGCTCGTGAATCTTTGTCACCAAGAGAATTAATATCAACAACAACACTTGGACAACCTGCTTCCTCTAAAATTTTTACAAATGTCTGAATGATCAAAGCGTCAGCAATTGCTTTTTCTGTTCCGATAACTTCCAGTCCAAACGTTTGGAATTCTCGATAACGACCACGTTGCGGCTTATCATGTCGGAACAATGATCCGCTGTAATAAAGTGATACCGGTTGAGGTAAGTTTCGCATTCCATGTTCTAGGTAAGCACGCATGACAGGCGCTGTTCCTTCAGGTCGTAGTGCCAAAATGTCCCCACCTTTGGTTTTAAGGCTGTACATTTCTTTGTCCAATGCGTCGGTTCCAGTACCAAGTCCTTTCTCAAATACGCGAGCATCCTCTAGGTGAGGCGTTTTAATAGGGTCGAATCCATAATAAATAGCAACTTCTTGGGCTTTTTCATAAAACCCTTGGAGTTGATAATATTCTGTTCCCATAATATCGCGCATTCCTTTTGGAGATTGTAATTCACCGGTTGGAGCTATTTTTACTTTGTCTGCTGGTTTTTTTGATGCCATATGGCGGATTATAGCAGAAAACAAAAGGGATGGGAAATATGACTTTTATTGCTTTTTTCCGTAATATTTGGGATAATGCAGGTAATCAAGGGTTATTATCAATAATAGATACTCTTGTGATTTTCTCTATGAAACACAAACTACCCATTGCAATATTTGTCGTAGCGATTGCCGCTGCCATTACTGGTGTTATTTCGTTCCGGTCAGGATTATTTCAGACTGCCTCTATTGGAGAGTTAGTCAGAGCTGTCAAAGCAAGTTCTGTGTCATCGGATGTAATTATCGATTTAACATCAAACGATATTAGTCCAGATATGCCAATAGCAGCACCGGGACCACAATGTGATTCATCTACCAAACCTTGGATAAAGGTATTGTCACCAAATGGAAACGAAACCTATACACCAGGACATAAAGTTATAGTGAAATGGGTAAGCTGTAATATTGCTCCGACCGATTATGTGCACGTAGCTCTATTATGGAAAAACTCAAAGAATGGAACCTCTGGTGCAGTGGTTCAAAATGCAACATTGAATGATGTTCAAGAAACTATGACTCTTCCGTCAGACGTTGGAAATGGTGGATCCTATTTAGGAGGAAAATTATATAAAGTTCAAGTTGTTCAAAGTAATAATGGAAATCCAAATTATGATGGAGCCGCTGATACTTCTGACGAGGCGTTTACGATTCTAAATCGAGTTCAGTAATTTATAAAGGACACAATAAAAACCCGGCAGGGTTTTTATTGTGTCTCAAACTTTTGAAGTGATCCAGGTTTATAAGAAATGTCCTTTAAAGGAAGAAGTCGTAAACCTGCTTTACCTACTACATTTTTTCGAGGAAGTAATCCCCATGCTCGTGAATCAGAACTGAAGCCGCGATTGTCACCCATAACAAAGTAATGATCTGCATCAACTATTACTTCTGTTTGTTCACCTGGTATGGTTATTTGTGACAGATACGGTTCTGATAGTTTTACGCCATCAGGATTCTCAGTATTTTTAATGCTAACACTTCGATCTTTAAAGATAACCGTATCTCCAGGCAAGCCAACGACTCGTTTTATGAAATAACGTTTTGGATCATTTGGATAATGAAAGACAATCACATCACCACGTTTTGGTTCGTGAAGATAGTAAGAAATTTCATCAACAATTAAATAATCTGCATTGTTAAATGTTGGGTACATTGATTCGCCACTTACGATGAATGGTTGAAATACAAACATGCGGATAGGGATAACGATGATTGCAGCAAGCAGAATGAATTTAAGGGTATCCCACAATTCACGAGCTGTATTTCGTTTTGTTACTTCTCTAGATGATGACATATGGAGACAGAATATCATACTTTCCAAATATGGTATACCCGCACACCCAAGATTGCTGAAAGCAGCCCTCGGTGTGCGGGTATACTCTTACGTTTAATAAATTACATTTTGCAATTTGTTGGGTGTGCGGGTATAGTTATTCGTATGAATCGATTATCTCGTACTATATTAGTATTTTTGCTGCTCGTTGGAGTGCTCCTCGGCGCTAGTTTTTATTTCCACAAAGCGCATTCATCTAAACTAGAAGGCACTAATCAGGCTCCATTGAAATCTGGGCCAGTCACAACAGTCACCAATGAAACCCTTCCTTTGAATACTCACGTTATTTCTCCACAGGGTGTGCATATCTTGGTACGCGTTGCAGATACTGATAAAACAAGGGAATTAGGGCTCTCTTACTTCGACGCACTGCCAGACGGTCAAGGAATGTTGTTTGTTTTTCCACAGATGGGGACATATTCTTTTTGGATGAAAGATATGAATTTTCCGCTTGATATCGTTTGGATCGATGAACATTTCAAAATTATTGATCGAGTTATTAATGCACCCGCATCAAGTTATCCAAAAACCTTTACGCCAGCGAGCTCTGCGAGTTATGCTATCGAACTTCCTGTAAATACAGCTGATCGTGACGGGTTTGTTGTTGGAAAAAGTATTGTTATACAAAATGATAAATAGTACCAATTGTAAAACGATTGCTGTGGAAAAGTCCCAGCAGCGTTATTTTTTCAATGTTATATTATCCACCGTTTGCTATGATCGCGGTAATATTATGTTGTGATAAAAAAATGATAAAAAATTTTTAATGATGATGATTTTAAGGTACACTGTGATCACTTTAATTAGCAAGTAATTCTCCTTCACCATTATGACCGTAGTACTTATAAAAAAACGAAACGGATCCATTGTTCCTTTTGATCGGTTCCGCATTGAATCAGCGATTGCCAAAGCTTACGAGGCAACACGAATACCTCTTGATACAGTTGCTCTTATTAAACTTGTCGACGAGGTAGTACATGCACTTGAAAAATCATATGACGAAACGCTTATTCCTGGAGTGGAAGAAGTACAAGACATTGTTGAAAAAACAGTTGCAGAACGAGGGGATTTTGAAGTTGCAAAGTCATATATTTTGTACCGAGAAGAGCGCAACAAAGAACGTAAGCGCGACATCTTTAAAAAACGACTTCATTTAAAACCTTATGAATATCCAGAATTATATGAATATGTAAATGCGATCCGACATTCTTACTGGATTCATACAGAATTTAACTTTGTGAGTGATAAACAAGATTTTGCAGTAAATGTTTCAGAAGAAGAACGAAATGTAATGAGAAACGCAATGCTTGCGATTGCGCAGATTGAGGTTGCAGTGAAAACATTTTGGGGTGATGTCTATAAAAAACTTCCAAAACCAGAAATCGGCGCGGTTGGTGCAACATTTGCAGAAAGTGAAGTGCGTCATACTGATGCCTATGCTCACTTGCTTGAGTTACTAGGACTAAATGAAATATTTTCATCCATTGGTGAGATTCCAGCATTGATGAATCGTGTTAATTATATTGAAAAAACATTATCGAATGCTCGCAGTGAAGATAACCGTGAATATAGTCAATCTATTTTATTCTTTGCGTTGTTCTTGGAACATGTATCATTGTTCTCACAATTCCTAATTATCATGTCATTTAACAAGTTTAGAAACTTGTTTAGAGGAATTTCAAATGCAGTAGAGGCTACGTCAAAAGAAGAGCAGATTCACGGTTTGTTTGGAATTGATTTGATTAATATTATCAAACAGGAACATCCTGAGTGGTTTGACGTTGCGTTTGAAGAAGAAGTTGTTAGATTATGCCGTGAAGTATTTGAAGCAGAGCAAAAAGTACTTGACTGGATTTTCGAGAAAGGAGAACTTCCTTTTCTTCCAAAGAATGTGGTACTTGAATTTATCAAGCAACGATTCAATAATTCATTAGAAAGTATTGGTGTTTCCAAGATATTCGAAACAGACGCTGCGTTGTTGGCGCAATCAGACTGGTTTTATGACGAGGTAATTGCTACCAAGCATAACGACTTTTTTAGTAAGAAATCCATTAACTATAACAAGAAAAGTCAAAGTATTACGAGCGACGATCTCTTCTAAAGATCACTATTTATTAATTTAGTTTTCATTCCTATTATATGTACTGGTTAAATGAAAATAGCCGAGCCTTTTTATCAAAAGGGTATCTCGTAGGCGATATTACTGCAGAAGATCGTATTCGTGAAATTGCAGACATTGCAGAAAATTATTTACAAAAGCCTGGATTTGCTGACAAATTCTACGATTATATGTCTCGTGGGTTTTATTCGCTTGCCTCACCAATCTGGTCAAACTACGGATTAGAGCGAGGACTTCCGATCAGTTGTTTTGGTAGTTTTGTTGCGGATGATATGTCGCGAATTTTGCATACACATGCCGAGATTGGTATGATGACTAAATTTGGTGGTGGAACATCGGCATATTTTGGCGACTTGCGTCATCGTGGTGCACTTATTAAAGACAATGGTCATTCAGCCGGATCGGTTCATTTTATGGAGTTGTTCGACAACTTGATTAATATTGTAAGCCAAGGTTCTGTTCGTCGTGGATTTGTTACGCCGTATTTACCAATCGAACATCCAGATATCGAGGAATTCTTGAACATTGGAAAAGAAGGTCACCCTATTCAGTTGTCTACATTTGCTGTAACAGTAGGTGACAAATGGTTGGAAGAAATGGTGGAAGGCGATCAAGAAAAGCGAAAAATTTGGGCAAAGATTATTCAGCGCCGAACTGAAATCGGATATCCATATATCTTATTCAGCGATACAGTGAACAATAATACTGTTGATGTATACAAAGATAAAAACATGAGAATTCATGCTAGTAATTTATGTTCAGAGATTTGTTTGCCATCAAGTGATGATATTTCGTTTGTATGTTGTTTGTCGTCAATTAACCTACGACATTATCATGAATGGAAAGATACTGATGCCGTAGAAACGTTAACAATGTTCCTCGACACTGTGATTAGTGATTTTGCGGCTCGATTGGAAAGTTATCGTGACCATAAAGATCCTCAAAAGCAATCCGCGTTCTTCTTCATGCAGCGTGCACATAAGTTTGCAACAGAGCACCGTGCTCTTGGTCTTGGAGTGTTAGGCTGGCATACATTTTTGCAAGAAGCCAGCATTCCATTTGATAGCGCAGAGGCATCTCAATTAAACGAAGAAATTTGGAAGACAATTAAAGAACGAGCATACAAAGCTTCGGCTGATATGGCAGTAGAGTATGGTGAACCAGAAGTATTGAAAGGGTATGGGCGCCGCAATACAACATTACTTGCAGTTGCACCGACAACATCATCAGCGTTTATTCTTGGTCAGGTATCACAAAGTATTGAACCATTAATGTCTAACGCATTTGTAAAAGATGTTGATAAATTAAAAGTAACCATCAAGAATAAAACGCTTGAAGCATTGCTTGAGGAAAAAGGTTTGAACACACCAGAAATATGGAGTAGTATTCGTGATAATGATGGATCAGTACAGCATTTGAAAGATCTGACGGATCACGAAAAACGAGTATTTCGCACATTCAGTGAAATCGATCAAAATGCGATTATTGATCAGGCGGCAGCTCGTCAGAAGTATATTGACCAAGCGCAATCCTTAAACATCATGATTGATCCATCAATGTCTGTAAAAGACCTGAATGCTTTGTATCTATCTGCATGGAAAAAAGGAGTAAAAACATTGTACTATCAGCACAGTATGAATGCTGCGCAACAATTTGGTCGAAAGAAACTTCAGGAAACTGAAGCAAAAAAACCAAAGGTAACTATTATTACAGATAGTGTTTGTGTTAGTTGTGAAGCATAAAAACATATACTGCAAAAAGACTGACGCATGTCAGTCTTTTTGATTTAGAATCATGTATAATACATGTATGAAAAAACCAATTCTTATTAGGTTGATCGAGAAAATAAAGAAAGCACTCAATATCCAAACGTACATAATCGAATATGCTTTTGTCGCGACTATATTAATAATTGTGGCGATTGTGACTAAAAAAGGTTTTATTGAATGGATTGGAATTGCAGCTGTGTTTCTTACGTTTTGTCATGCATCAATTGCAGAGCGATTACGTGAACGGGAAGAGTTGCGCCAGATTAAAAAATCACCAGTAGAAGTTCATTGTTATTATAAATTGCCATATTATTTTTATGCAAAGGAAGTCTTGTGGTTTGTATACTTTGTCTTACTTGGCGCATACAGCGCACTGGCTGGTGTGATTATATTTTTACTCTACACGCCATGGAGAAATTATTACCGAAAGTATCATCCAATTCTAGATAATTAAAAACACCTATTCAATCAGTCGATTGTAGGTGTTTTTATTTCTTTGTCAAACCTTGTTTTTAGAAACGTAAATAATTTATCAATCTTTTCACTTTTAATGTGAGGTAGGTGTGTTACTAATTTTAGCGATGTAAAATCTTCATAAAAAGTTTTACTACGCGTAACGCTCAGTACTACGATTGATATTCGGTACAATTCTCTTAGATACATTTCAAAATGAGTATCTGCTCTTTCTCTGTCTGACATTATTGGGTGATGTAATAGTTCTGTTAGTTCTTTGAAATCAAATCGTATATTGCATTGCGCGAATATAAAATAGTTTTCTTTGTAATCCTTTACTGCACGCTCTAACAAATCGGCAGCTTGGTTTTGCTGCTTTGTTAGTTCTTCCTGCATAACGATTATTTTTAAGCATATTACTTATATACAGACACTTGTCAAATAATATAATTATGTTATAGTTGTTTCGTGCATCGAGCAATTACTGTTATTTATAACAGAGGAAAGTCCGAACACACACTGCGCAAGCAGTAGAAGGGTAGCAGGTAATGCCTGTCGTGGGTAACCATAGAGGTGCGAGCAGTGACGCCAATGCCGAAAGGCTAGGATTCTCTAGTAGAATAATTTCATGGTGACATGAAAGTGAAACGGCAAAATCCTTACCTGTGTGCAAGGCCGTGTCCTGTGGATTTTCGAAAACACAGGAAGTGCCGCTTGAGGTGATTGGCGACAATCATCCTAGATAAATATTGCTAAAACAGAATTCGGCTTACGAATGCATTTATGGAAGAACCGTCTCCAAAGGGCGGTTTTTCCATTGCTAGTGTTATTATGATATACTATGAAAATTAAAGGTCATTAATTATTGATATGTTATTATGAACAAAAAATACTTGCTTTTATTCATTGCTTTTAGTGTCGGCTTATTGAGCTTGTTATATTTTGATTTTAAAGGAGAACCGGGAGCTAATTCGCAAGCATCAATTGCATCCATTAAAAAGATGAATGCGTTCATTAGGACTCCACAATCTGAGAATAACAACGATATCAAGCCGACCACCTCTAGTCAGACTATTGATAATCCAGTAAAACCTACTGTACCTGACAAAGAAACTGTTTTGTCTTCTGTAAAACAAGAACCAGCACCAGTTACAAATACTGTTAAATCAAGCGGTGTAGTGGAAGTCGAGTCTAAAAATACTCAGACTCAAAATGATCCCACTATGAGCAAGGAATCTTTAGTTGCACGAAAAAAACGTATGATTGTCTTGGCGGAGACCGACCAAAAAAAGTTTATTGCCTCCGTGTTTCCTCAAGAAATCAGGCGTAAAATTCCAGCATCGCTACAGGCAGAAGTTGAAAAGGAGATTATAACAGAAGGGACGCTAGAAGTTATTCACGCAGATAATTTTGAAGACGAGAGTAAATCCTATTTTATTTATACACTTCGACAAGGAGAAAAAGGAACCAGATTTTATGTCCCTACACCTTTAAATCGTGCATCGGGAGAAAAGATAAAAATAACAGGATTTAAAATCGGGGATATTATCGTTGCACAAACTACAAATTTTACTTCGACATCTCAAGGGTCTCATCCTGTGCCTCATACTCATCCTGACGATGACACTATTATTGAAGATGATACGGATTACTCGCTGGCTTCAGTTGGCGACCAAAAGACGCTTGTGTTTTTGGTGAGGTTCCAGAATTCAGGGCCTGTACCGTTTTCAAAATCACAGGCTGAACAAATGGTTTTCAACGGCCAGCTTCAAAAATTCTATAAAGAGCAGTCCTATAATAAAGTATCACTCAGTGGAACTGTTGTTGATTGGACCACTATGTCAAATTCAAGCTCAGGTGCAAATGGTGCCTTTTCTACATGTCAGGCAGTGGATATGTTTAATCCAGAAATACAAAGTGCTATTACTCGAAATGGGATTGCGCTAGGAAATTATTCTAGAGCCTTGTTCTTATTGGAGGGTCCAGGGATGGCTGGCGGATGTTCAGGAATAGGCAAGTCCGATATTAGGCTTAACGGGTCAACTTATTCTTTATCTCAAAGTTGGGTTGGACTGAGGGATTATAATACAAAATCTTCAAATCATCCGTTTGCCTGGACGAGACTAGACTTTGTCATGAGTCACGAATTGGGACATGCGCTCGGAGTAATGCATGCAAATGGATGGGATTGCGGAACAAATGTCATAGGAGGAAATTGCAGTCATGTTGAATACGGAAATGTCTATGACACAATGGGTGATTCTAATTCATTATCCCTTCATTTCAATGCTTTTTACAAGGAATTATTGGGATGGATAACACCGAGTTCTATTGTAGATATTACAAATTCAGGCACCTACACTATCAATCCTCTTGAAGGGGTAGGTCTTTCTGCTCAACCGCGGAAACTAGCCGCAAAAATACGCATGAAGAACTCGAACATCTATCCGTTTTATCTTGAATACAGGCGAGGTCTCGGGTTTGATAGTCAATTAAAGGCGACAGCTACCTCTCCTAAAAAAGAAGGATTGTTTGTAAATAAAATCTGGAATAATCAAGGTGATTTACAAACGGAGCTTTTGGATATGAAACCAACACCTAGTGGGTGGTGGCAGGATGTTTTATCGGTATTGCCTGATGCAAATTCTATTTTTAATGATCCTGAACGAGGAATTTCAATAGGTCCAATCACGAGTCAGAATATTGCAGGACTTACGTTTAAAGTAAATGTTACGGCGCCCGTATGTATTCGACGAAACCCAACAGTTGTTAATAATTCATCGGGACAAGGCTGGCGGACTTTAAACACCTGGATGTTTGTCTTTATTGTAAATAATGACAGTGTGGGTTGTGGATCATCTGAATTTTATTTGGATTACCAGAATATTTCCCTACCTGTTGGGTGGGGGGTGGGTCAAGGGTCTTCCCCTGTCCTGCTTAGTCCTGAAAGCGGACAGGTCGGTTTTTCGT
>CAYQCC010000010.1:0-28857 GCA_964415895.1 uncultured Candidatus Saccharibacteria bacterium
TATGCTATAATGCATCCATATGATTATTACTCATCACGGAAAACAATTTTTCAAGCTGCAAACAGGTGACCGCGTTATTGCGCTCAACCCGATTGCAAAGGATTCAAAATGGAAATCTAGTGGTTTTGGTGCAGATATTGCGTTGATCACAGAAAATCACTCAGACTATAACGGCGTTGATACGGTTACCTACGGTGATCGTATTCCATTTGTTATCAAAGGACCAGGTGAATACGAGGTATCTGAAATTATGATTCGCGGATTTTTATCAAAGGGAACTGATGGAAAAACTGACATGATAAACACTGTTTATTATTTCGAATTTGATGGTATTAAAATTTGTTTCCTTGGTGCGCTATACGAAGGAACGCTATCAACAGAAGCGCGTGAATCAATTGATCAAGTAGATATTTTGTTTGTACCAATTGGTGGGAAAACTGTTATCAATGCGGAAACTGCAGCAAAGCTTGCTCGAACATTCGAAGCAAAAATGATTATTCCTATGGATTATGGAAATGATCAAGAATCTGATTCGCTCAAGAAATTTTTGAAAGAAACTGGAGCAAAAGAATCTGCGCCTGTTGAAAAACTCACACTGAAATCAAAAGATTTTTCTGGAAAAGAAGGCGAGGTGGTAGTGTTTGAATAATTAACTTTATTTAATTAGATTATGAAAAAAATAATTCATTCTATTCGAAATAAACCTGATCATATTAAGACACGGCTCGTGTTTGTTTTTGCAGCAATCGCAACTGCGATTATCGTTGCGATTTGGATTATTACGATGCAGTTAATAAAGGCATCTGATGATACGATAAAAACTGATAGTCCATTCCAAGTATTCGGACAACTATTTCAAGGAGCAAAGGCTGATGTTGCCGACAAATTAAATAGTACAAATGATAATTCGCTATTGCCCAACGATGAGTCAGTGGACGCGACGTCTGCAGAAGATTCTACAACTAATCCAGACGAACTTGTATTACCAACACCAATTTCAGAGACTCAAGCTAATTAGAAAACGCCTTTACAAAAGGGCTTTTTTGTTGAAAAAAGAAGTGATTTATTGTGTAAAATATGATACACTATCGCAATATGGCTAAAAAAACTACTTCAGAAATAGTTCCTGAATCAACGAATTCAGAGGCACGAACAGGTGTTATTGCAATGAATATTTCAACAGAAATGCGCGAATCCTTTATCGCGTATTCAATGTCAGTAATTACACAGCGTGCATTGCCTGACATTCGTGATGGATTAAAGCCGGTACACCGACGTATCTTATACGCAATGAGTGAGCTCGGTTTGTATTCGACTGCAAAGTTTCGAAAATCTGCATTGGTAGTAGGAGAGGTGCTTGGTAAATATCATCCACACGGAGACAAGTCTGTATACGATGCGATGGTAGTGTTAGCGCAGGATTTTTCAACGCGTTATCCATTGGTATGGGGTCAAGGTAACTTTGGTTCTATTGATGATGACCCACCAGCTGCTATGCGTTATACCGAAGCAAAGATGTCAAAGATCTCTGCAGAATTATTGCGCGATATTGATAAAGATACTGTTGATTTCCGTCCTAACTATGACAACTCGCAGCGCGAACCGACCGTTATGCCGACAGCTGTTCCTACGTTATTATTGAACGGATCTTTTGGTATTGCTGTTGGAATGGCAACAAAAATTCCTCCACATAACCTAGGTGAAGTAGTCGACGCATGCGTTGCTTACATTGATGACAAGAATATTACGACTGATGGATTGCTGGAATATATTAAAGGTCCAGATTTTCCGATCGGCGGAATTGCTTACGGTCAAACAGATATTGCACACGCTTATACAACAGGACGTGGTGGTGTTGTATGTCGTGGTGAGGCTGAAGTTGTTGAACTTAAAAACGGATCATTCCAAATCATCATTACATCAATTCCATATCAAACTGTTAAACAGTCATTGATCGAGAAAATTGCAAACCTTGTACAAGAAAAGAAATTGATTGGTATCAAAGCCCTTCGAGACGAATCAACAAAGGAAATGCGTATTGTGATGGATTTGAAATCTGGAACCAATCCGCAAAAAACATTGAACTACATTTACAAGCATACAGAACTTGAGTCACGATTCAACTACAATATGCTTGCACTGGTGGATGGCTCACCTCAAACGCTTTCATTAAAAGACTTCATTAGTAATTTCATTACTCACCGACAAGAAGTCGTAAAGCGACGAACAATTTTTGATTTAAACAAGGCAGAAGCTCGCGCACATATCTTGGAAGGATTAAAAAAGGCACTTGATCATATCGATGAAGTTATCAAGATCATCAAGGCATCAAAAGATACAGTAGAAGCACGTGATAATTTGATGAAGAAATTCAAGTTTTCAGAAATACAAGCAAATGCCATTTTGGAAATGCGGTTGCAAAAATTGGCAGGATTGGAACGAAAGAAAATCGAGGATGAACTAGCAGAAGTATTGAAAACAATTGCATTTTTGAAAGACTTGCTTGCAAGTGAAAAGAAAATGTTAAAAGTTATTCGTGATGAATTACTTGAAATCAAGGAAAAATACGGTGACGCACGACGTACAAAAATCGTAAAAGCTGCAGTTGGAAATATTTCTGATGAAGATTTGGTTCCTGATACAGAAACTGCATTGGTATATACAGCCGGTGGTTATATTAAACGAACTGATCCTGCTGAATACCGTTCACAAAAACGAGGCGGTGTTGGTGTAGTCGATATGGATACAAAAGAAGAAGATGTGGTAACGCATTTGCTTACGGCTTCGACTCACGCTAACATGTTGTTCTTTACGAACCTTGGAAAGGTCTACCAATTAAAGATGTATGATTTACCAGAAGGACGACGTGCAACAAAAGGAAAGTCGATTATGAACTTCCTTCAGCTTGCAGATAACGAATCAGTGACATCAATTTTACCAGTTCCAAAAGGAAACGAAGTAAAAGATCAGTCATTATTCTTTGTAACCAAATCTGGTGTTATCAAGAAAGTTGCTGCAGATAGTTTTGCGAGTGTTCGTCGGAACGGATTGATTGCTATCAACCTTCGCGACGGCGATACGTTGCTTGGTGCGATGCTTACAGCAGCAGATGACACAGTTATGTTGGTAACCGCAGATGGTCAGTCTATTCGATTTAAAGCCTCACAAGTTCGCGACATGGGTCGCACCGCAACAGGCGTGAAAGGAATGGATATTGATTCAACTGATAGTGTTATTGGGCTTGGAATTATTTCTCCAAGTATGAAAAATCCAACTGTGTTGATTATGTCTGGAAATGGTTACGGAAAACGGACTCCGATTGATGAATACAAAGTTCAAAATCGAGGCGGATCTGGAATTAAAACAGCAAACGTAACTGACAAGACAGGACCAATTGTTGGTGCAAAAATTGTAACTGATGATAATTCTGAATTGATTGCGATTTCACAAAAATCACAAGTGATTCGAACCGAACTCGACAGTATTCCAGTACTTGGACGCGCAACTCAAGGCGTTCGTATCATGAAACTACGAGAAGGAGACAATATTGCATCTCTTACATTGTTATAAAAATAAAAACACTCGAAGAGAACAAAAAAACCTTTTAAAAAGGTTTTTTTGTTCTCTATTTATGAACGTCTTAGCGGCCAGGAAGTCTATTGACATATCTACTATATAGATGTAATGTAATATACAAATAGATGCTTGTAAAACAGCTTATTTAGTGAACTGAGATCTTTAAGGAGTTTTCTGTTCACTAAATAAGTTCACAATGAAAACAAATTTAACAACACCAGGCTTATCCTCCTTTAGCTATTATTTTTTAGCAACACTCTTTAGTATTGCAATTGCAACACTGGTACGTGGATGGAGTCCGTACGATGATTTTTTATTATTTTCAACTTCAAAAGCGGGAACGCTGTGGGGTTTGGATGCAGGAAACGGCAGGCTCTGCCCATTGAATGGTCTTGATTACTATTTGGTAGATTGGATTACTGGCGGTGTTACTTTAGATAACCTATACATAGTTTACCTTGTTATAGCCGGCGAGTTTCTAATATCTGCTTTTCTACTAAAAAAAGTCTTACCCACTCAATTAAATAAAGTAGTGTATCTACTTTTTATTTTTTTAATGCTTTCACCTGCTTCGACTTCGGTTTATTTTAGGGTATTTTTCGCAGAGCGATTAATTTTTCTTTTTCTTTTATGTATTCTCTTTATTTTTTTAAATGGTTATGAAACAAGAATATCGGGAAAGATTTCAATCTTTTTCTTGGGATTCTTGATAACTTTTTCCAAGGAACAGGGAATTGCAGGAATGCTTCTTCTTGGGTTTGGTTTTTTTCTAAAGAACCGTCTCAACAAAGAAGGTAATAAGAGTAGTAAAAAGATTGCTTTGTCGTTAGTTATTCCTCCCTTAACTGCGCTCATTATTTGGTTAGTATATAGCTTGCCAAGAGCTGGAGAATTGTATGGTAATGCGCACATTCCTAGTATAAGAGAATTTGCTCCACGACTCGCGCAATGGATGCTTCATGATTCTGTTCTTTTTTTCTTATTTATACCTTTATGCATTAAGCGTGCATGGGAAATAAAAAACAAAGACAGCATGACAGTTTATGATGTGTTTGCGCTTTGCGGGCTGGGCTGCATGGGAATTGTATTCATATTAGGTATGGGATTTATGTACCATTACTTAATGCCGGTATATGCTGTAGCAATTCCTTTTATTGTAGATATTCTTTTCACAAAAGGTTACATTGAAAAGTTAATTTACAAAATGATAGGTATATTACTAATTCCTGCTTTGCTCGCTGTAATGAGTATTGGAGTCCGATACATATTTATTCAGCGTTATAACAATAGAAACTTTACGGAACTATTGCAATTATGCAATAAAATCAATTTACACAGAAGTTCGGATGAGATAGTTCGCTACCAAATATTAGGATGTCAGAAATCAGAAATTGATCATTTTACTCACAGTTTTGGAACATTTCTGGATAGAACTAACGATGTCATGAAAGAGTCAGCTATAAATAACGAAAATGGTTATGATATTTTATCTTACGAACCAATAGTGTGTGAAAAACTACCGTGGTGGCTGCATATGACAGATTCGCTTGGGATCAATACATATTCGTATCTGGATCCGCGCAGAAAAACGGAACATAATCCAGGAGATTATGTTGTCATGGTACCTACATATGATGGACCTATTCCGCCAGGAATGGTTATTGTTAAGCAATGGAGTTCGTCAAATGACATATCACTTTCAAGAAAAATATTATCAATTGTTTTAAGGAAAGAATTTCCTAATCGAATAGTAAATCTTACATTGTATCAAATTAAATAGCGAAGTACTTCTTTTAATTTAAAACAGCCGACTCTGATGAGTTGGCTGTTTTTTATGAAAAAAGATGGTAAAATAGGGAATTATGAAGATATTCAATCAAAACAAGCTTGTTTTAAAGAGTGAGTATCAACCATCAGGTGACCAACCTGATGCTATTGTTAAACTTACTGACGGATTAAACAAAGGAATGCAAAAACAAACCTTGCTTGGTGCGACAGGTACTGGAAAGACATTTACGATGGCAAACGTTATTGAAAAAATTCAGAAACCAACGCTGGTTATCGCGCATAACAAAACTCTTGCTGCACAACTTGCGCAGGAATTTGAAACATTTTTTCCAGATGCTGCAGTTCATTATTTTGTATCATATTACGATTACTATCAGCCAGAAGCATACATGCCGATTACGGACACCTATATCGAAAAAGATGCACAGATCAATGAGGAAATTGATCGACTTCGCCATGCTTCAACTCAAGCGTTACTTACTCGTAGTGATGTAATTATTGTTGCGTCTGTTTCATGTATTTACGGTCTTGGAAGTCCAGAAGAATATGCTGCCATGAACGTTGGTTTGCAATTGGATCAGAATATTTCGAAACGTGATTTAATGGAACAATTAGTTCGAGTCCATTATTCCAGAACTACTGCTGATTTGGTTTCTGGACAATTTCGCGCAGTAGGAAATCGAGTAGATGTCATGCCGGTTTCAGAGAAATACATGATATCCATTGTGTTTTCAGGAAACCAGATTGGATTAATTCAAATTATTGATCCGGTAACATCAACAATTTTGGAAACACCAGAGCATGTGTTTTTGTTTCCAGCAAAGCACTTCTTAACCGAGGGTGAGAAAAAAGAAAAAGCGATGAAGGTTATTGAAAAAGAAATGAAAGACCAGGTAAAGAAATTTGAAAAAGAAGGTAAGTTGCTCGAGGCAGAGCGTATTAAACGTCGAACACAAAATGATCTTGCGATGATGCGTGAGGTTGGATACTGTAGTGGTATTGAAAACTACTCGCGACCATTGTCAGGGAAGGGTCCGGGAGAACCACCAGAGACATTGATTTCGTATTTTCCGCATGATAAAAATGGAAAGCCACAATTTTTAACTATGATCGACGAATCACATGTTACGCTTCCGCAATTACACGGAATGTATGCAGGTGATGCGTCACGTAAAAAGACATTGATTGAATTCGGGTTTCGATTACCTAGTGCTGCAGATAACCGTCCATTAAAATATGATGAATTCGAAAAACGAATTGGACAAGTGGTTTATGTTTCTGCAACACCAAGTAAGCTTGAAATTGAGACATCAGAGCAAGTTGTTGAACAAATTATTCGTCCCACTGGATTGATTGATCCAGTTGTTGAGGTTCGACCTGTAGTCGCGACAGATATATTTTCCGGTCAAATTCAAGATTTTATTGCAGAAACAGAAGCTGAGATCAAAAAAGGAGGACGTGTTATTGCAACAACTCTTACAAAGAAAATGGCAGAGGATTTATCAGAATATTTGAAAGAGCGAAAGATCAAGGCAGAATATTTGCACAGTGAAATCAAAACAATCGATCGAATTCAAATCATTTCGGAATTTCGTAAAGGAAAATTTGACTGTTTGGTTGGTGTAAACCTGCTTCGTGAAGGACTTGATATGCCCGAGGTTTCCTTTATTGGAATCCTGGATGCCGACAAGGAAGGTTTCCTGCGATCCGAAACGGCACTGATCCAAACCATTGGACGAGCAGCGCGTAACGTTGATGGTCGCGTGATTTTGTATGCTGATAATATTACAGGATCTATGGAACGGGCTATTGGCGAGACACAACGTCGTCGTGATAAACAAATTGCATACAATACCAAGCATGGTATTACGCCTATGTCTATCAAAAAGACCATTCGCGACATCACAGAAGGAATGCTGTCAGATCATGAAAAAGCAGTATCAGCGAGTCTTGCTATTGATGCACAATTATTTGCAGATAATCCAAAAGAATTGATTAAGATTAAAGAAGTCCAAATGAATGATGCAGTAGCCGAGCTAGATTTCGAAACGGCAGCCATTTTACGAGATGAAATTCAGGTAATTAAGGAAAAAATTGGCATGGTAAAAGCAAAGAAAAAGCCAAAACGAACGTTTTAAAAACCACTTCATTATGAAGTGGTTTTCGATTTCGCAAAATCTGCTCCAAGAGCGAATTGCGGATTCGCCTACTGGGTGAGTAAAAATGTTTTGAAATACAGCGTTTTTTTGATATAATTTAAAGTAAATCATGAAGTATATAAAACATACATTCAATTCTTTTTCTCGAAAAAGATTGTTCATTTTGGTAGTACTTTTTTTTGTGACAGGATATTCTCTTGTCGTTTTTGCGGTGGCTCCAGTTGGTGGATATACCCCTGGACAAACCCTCGATCCAGATTGTGCAGCGTATGATGCCGACTGCGTGGTTACAATTCCGACACTTACCTTTGATGCGCCTCTTGTAAATACAAGTGGTACTATTTCGTTGCCTGCAGCATCTACTGGAATTGATGGTTATTTATCAGCATCTGATTGGAATGCATTTAATAACAAAGAAAATGGACTTGGTACAGGAACCAGTGGGCAATATCTGCGCGGAGATAAAACATTTGCAACATTAAACACAACTGTTGTTCCAGAAGGAACAAATTTATACTGGACTAACAATCGGTTCGATACGCGTATCGCAAGTGTTACATCAATTCCAAACTTGCAGACAATCGGAACAATCACGTCCGGTGTTTGGCATGGCTCGCAAATTACAGATGCTTATATTTCTGACTCGATTACGGCATCAAATTATATTCCATTATCCCAAAAAGGTGCACCAAATGGTGTTGCAACTTTGGATGGTGGTGGAAAAATTACAGCATCACAGCTCAGCTCATTCTCATTGTCAGATACGTTTGTTGTAAACTCTGAAGCTGAAATGCTTGCACTGTCAACTGCAGAACTCGGAGACGTTGCAATTCGCTTGGATATCAACAAGTCATACATTTTGACAACCAATGATCCAGCGGACTTAAATAATTGGCAGGAAATCATTACACCGCTCAATCATGTGATTGCAGTAAACGGACAGACTGGTGCGGTTAACCTAACTACTACTGATATCAATGAAGGATTAAATTTATATTATACCGACAGTCGGGTTGATGATTATTTGAATACACAAAAAGGTGTTGCAAACGGAATTGCGTCACTGGACGCCAATGGACATATTCCAACATCACAAATTGGATCAATAGTTTTAAACGAAACATTTGTTGTGCTAAATCAAGCAGCAATGCTTGGCATATCTGGTGCGCATAACGGAGACCTTGCTGTGATCACAAGTACAAACGAAACGTATGTGCTAGCAGACGAGAGTTATCCGACAAATATTAGTAGTTGGATTCAAATTGTAAATGGTGTGCCAATATCATCGGTTAACGGTCAGACAGGTGTTGTGAATTTAACAACTACAAATATTTCAGAAGGTTCGAATCAATATTTTACAAATACTCGTGCACGAAACGCACTTACTGCAACAGGACCACTTACGTACAATGCCATGACAGGCGTATTTGGCATTACTTCGGCAAATGCAACAACAAACGGATACTTATCAGCAGTTGACTGGTCTTTGTTTGCTAGTAAGCAGGATGCACTAACATTCGGCAATTTTGAAGCAAGTCAAAATCCTGAAATAACAATTACAGGTGGAACAGGTGCAGTGATTGGTGGCGGTATCAACATTGTTATTCCTGATGCTTCTGAATCTGTTCGTGGATTGGTAACAAATGGATATCAGGTGATTGATGGTGATAAGATTTTTCTACGTAACGTTGGAATACGTGATACGAGCCCATCAGAAGCATTCTCTGTTGGTGATGGTGGATTATTCCAAGTAACGCGCGATGGTGACTTGGTAAAAATAAATAACGTTAGCTATTCATGGACACCTACGCAGGGAGATCCAGGTACTATTCTTACTAACGATGGAAGTGGAAATTTGACGTGGGGAACAAACGGAATGGTGTCATTAAATGGTGCTTCAGACGCTGAACAATTTTTTGCAACAAGCACAAGTGGTAGTGATTTTTCAATTGATACATTAAATGGAGTCCATACATTTAATTTTCCAACCGCTTCTGCTTCGGCGCGTGGATTGCTTTCCTCTGCAACATATACAGAATTTAATAACAAACCATTCGTTGATACGATCGATAATAACGTCTTAACAAAATCGCTTTCAGTGGGAAATTCGCTCGTGAGCGGTAGTGCAATAAACAATATTATTTTTGGATACCAGGCAGGTGATGTTATGACTACAGGGAACAATAACACCTTGCTGGGTTATCAAGCTGGAAAAAATATTACAAGTGGAGTTGTTCATTCATTTTTTGCCGGTTCTCAAGCTGGACTTTCTGCGTTATCCGCAAATAACTCAATCTTTATTGGGCGACAAGCAGGATCTGGTGCATCTGGTGCATCGTTCGCAAGCTTCCTTGGGCGATCTGCAGGTATAAACGCATCGGGTGCACAATATGGTGTATTCATCGGAGATAATGCAGGAAATACTGCTAGCGGGTCTAACAATGCTATTTTTATAGGACAACAAGCAGGCTCAGGTGCAACAGCTGCGCCTTATTCAACATTCATAGGAACTTCGGCTGGTTTGGGTGCAACAGGTGCAACAACAGCGACTTTTATTGGTTATGCTGCTGGTTACACAGCTCTCGACGCTGACTATGCAACCTTTGTCGGACGAGGAGCAGGATTTGCTGCAGCGAATGCACAATATTCAAATTTTATCGGTTACCAATCTGGATACAATGCTAACAATGCTGCGAACTCAATCTTTATCGGTAAAAACGCAGGGAACGGTGATTTGGTAAATAACATCGCCTCTGGTTCTTCGATTGCAATCGGTGATGGTGCAGGAACAGGAGGAAATTCAAACTCAATCGCGCTTGGTGCAAGCGCTATTAACACATTACCAAACCAGTTATTAATTGGATCAAGTTATACCAATTTTAATGTTCGTGGAATTAATTATGTATGGCCAAGTACACAAGCTGGAGGTGCTGGATATGCACTTGTAAATAACGGATCAGGAACATTGTCATGGTCAAGTGTTGCATCTGTTGGCGGGTCAAACGGAGAAATACAA
Source organism: uncultured Candidatus Saccharibacteria bacterium (assembly GCA_964415895.1). Lineage (GTDB taxonomy): Bacteria > Patescibacteriota > Minisyncoccia > Phycocordibacterales > UBA1006 > CALMMZ01. The sequence continues at coordinate 10,540 of CAYQCC010000010.1, forward strand.
TACAACAACAATGGATCGCTGGGCGGTATACCTGCAATTACGTATAATGGTGCAAATTTTGATGTACTTGATACAGTATTCCGAATCGGAGATAATGTTGATACAACTAAACGTGCTATCTTCGAGCTATCTGGAATCGATTCTGGAACTACTCGAACCTATACTTTTCCAAATGGAGCTGGAACATTCGCTCTTGCAACCGGACTCTTGGGAGGGCAGACTATTTACGGAGGTACAGCATCTGGTGATAATTTAACACTTGGGTCAACATCAAATGGAACGAAAGGAAAAATTCTTTTTGGTACTTCTGCATACGATGAGGTGAATAATAGATTAGGAATTGGAATTACATCATCAACTGCGGTTCTTCATTTAAAAGCAGGAACTGCTGCTGCATCAACTGCACCTCTTAAATTTACATCGGGTACCAACCTGACAACAGCCGAAGCGGGAGTATTTGAATATGACGGATCATCATTATTGTTTACTCCGTCTGGGACATTACGAAGCGGAATATTGATGACAGATAATACAAACTACAATACCTATACGCCGTTTTTGAAAGGTGCTACTGCATTTACGACAGGTGCTCGAAACACTTTGATCGGATACCAGGCAGGAAACGCACTAACGACAGGAAACAGTAATGCGTTTATCGGTTACCAGGCTGGTTTTGGTGGGTCAGGAATGAGTGATAACAACGCTATTGGTTACCAGGCCGGATACAATGCCACGACTGCAGCTTCCTCTAACTTTATTGGTTATCAGGCTGGTACAGGAGCAAGCGGTGTGTATGCGGTGAACTTTATCGGAATGAATGCTGGAGCGTCGGTGACGTCCGCCAATTATGCAAACTTCATTGGTTACAGTGCGGGATATGGTGCTTCACTTGCGTCCCAGGCAAACTTCATTGGATTCAGTACTGGATACGGTTCGCATAGTGCTCAGTATTCAAACTTCATGGGTTCAAACGCAGGAAGTAATGCGCCTTCTGCTGCCAATTCAAACTTCTTTGGACAAAATGCAGGAAATGGTGCCACGAATGCTTCCAACTCAAACTTCTTTGGAAACGCTACTGGATTCCAAGCAACAAATGCAAATGATTCCATATTTATGGGACAAAATGCAGGACGAAATGCGACAGGTGCGACAGAATCTATTTTCATGGGAAAGAACGCTGGTTATAACGCGACTTCGACGGGAATTACAGGGGACTACAACCTTGGGTTGGGAACCGGTACAGCAATGGCATTGACGACCGGTTCTTATAACACACTCCTTGGTTATCAAGTAGGAGATACACTAACGACAGGTTCGAAAAACATTGCAATCGGTTACAATATTGACCTGCCGTCCAATACAACCGACGGGCAAATGACACTTGGAAACTTATTGTTTGGAACAGGTATCGATGGAACAGGTACCACGCTTTCAACGGGTAAGGTCGGAATTGGCGTAGCAAGTCCTAGTCAACGATTGGATGTAGTTGGTGCTGCAGCAGACACGACAGTTATGCGTATTGCAACAACCAGTGGAAACGCATGTACGTTCTCGACTACAACTGGAGTATTCTCATGTGCTTCTGATAGTCGCTTGAAGCATGACATCTCACCAATTGATTCAGTTGACGCAATTACAAAGCTTGGACAGCTTAATCCGGTTACGTATCGATATAACTGGCAAAATCAGAACGAATCACTCATTGCAGGGTTTGTAGCGCAGGAATTTGAAACTGTATTTCCCGAGCTCGTGACAACTGATCCAGCGACTGGTTATAAATCGCTTTCCTATGCTCCTTTGATGCCATATGCAATCAAAGCAATTCAGGAAATGAATTTGAAAGTGACGACTATAAATAATATGGATACACCAAACACTTGGCGAGATTCATTGATTGCATGGTTTGCTAATACTGCCAATGGTATTACAGAATTCTTTAGTAAAAAAGTTTCCACAGAAGAATTATGCGTAAAAGATTCAGCAGGACAAACATGTATTACCCGAAGTCAATTAGACGCACTATTAAATGCTCAATCTATTCAAACGCCACCGCCACAAAACTCAACGCCGCCACCTGATCCGATAACGTGTACGGCGCCGGAAGTTTTGAATAGTGATGGAACTGCATGCGAAACGCCAGCATCAGAGGAGCCGCCTTCGGAACCAGAACCAGTGCCACCAACTGAATAAATAATAAAAACACCAAATGATTTGGTGTTTTTATTATTGTATATCTGATATAATTATCACATATGAAATATCGAACACCTTTTGTTGTAGCTGTTATTATTATACTTGTTGCCGTAGCAATTGCTTTGGTTGTGGCAAATAAAAAACCAGCAGAAGCACCAATGGAAAACCAAGGGGTTCCAACGGAATTGCCTGTGAATAATAATCCGGTTACTATGCAGCCTGAAATGATTTCAGTTACAGAGGATTCATATTTACTTGGAATTAGTGGATTCTATCCAAAATTTAGCCAGGCTGATCAATCGTTTAATAAAAAGATTGCAGATTTTGTAACCTCTGGTGTAACAGAGTTTAAGAAGGAAGCCAGCGCTGATTATCAGGCACGATTGGAAACAGGAGGCGACGATTTTAAAAAACAGTTTGAAAGTGGTGATATGTATACCTATCAAATTAAAACTGATCTTGTTCAGTCAAATAATGACTTTATCAGTATGACTATTACAATTGCTGGATTTTCTGGTGGCGCGCATGGGTATGAAGTCACAACCAGTTTTAATTATGATGTAAAGAATAAAAAAGAAATTACTCTTGATTATTTTTACCCAAACAATACAAATTATCTGAAAATAATTTCAGATGCATCTCGTATTCAATTAACGCAGAAGCTTACAAAAGCAAGCGAGCAATCATTGCTTGACGGGTTTACAAAAGAAATGATGATGGATGGAACTGACCCATTAAAGCCAATTAACTTTCAAACGTTTACATTTACTAAGGATAATCTCACGATTTACTTCGGGCAATATCAAGTCGCACCTTATGTATATGGGCAGCAATCAGTAGACATCCCAAGAAAATAAATTTTTAGCACTTACAGTATATCTATTCTTTATATAAGAATAGATATTATATGGTATACTATTTATTATTTGTATGAAATCACGTTCACGTACTCTTTCGTTCATACTCACCACGTTGGTCTTCCTAACAGGCTATGGCTTTTTCGTATTCGCGGCTCCTCCTGGTGCAGGTGGATATGATCCAGGAGAAATATTAGATCCAGAATGTACTCCAGGGCAACTAGTTCCTAATCCATGTATTGTTAAAACCGGATGGCTACTTCGCGGAAATACAGGGACAATCGCAGGAACAGATTTTATAGGAACAAATGATGTGCAAAATTTCATGGTCAAGACTAATGGAAATCAAATTGCATTATTTGGCACTAACGGAAACGTTGCAATAGGTTCAGCGAACGTGTCGCTCGGTACTGCTACACCTATAGCAAGTGGTAATAACAGCTTTGCTTGGGGAACAGGAACAGTTGCTTCAGATATAGGGTCAACCGCTTGGGGTTTTAACAGTACCGCATCAGCATCAGGTTCAACAGTTTGGGGAAGTCAGTCGATTGCATCTGGTCCTCTTTCTACTGCATGGGGTGCTGCATCGATAGCTTCGGGAAACAATTCAACTGCATTTGGATATGGTAGCATGAAAGCTCGATCGTTCGCAGAGGTTTCTTTTGGATTTTTGGGCACAGATCATCCAGTAGGGTTTAACGCTGGTTCTATTCAGTGGTCTGATAGATTGTTTTCAATCGGCAATGGAGCAGGGGCAGGCTCAGAACATAATGCTTATACCATGTGGAAGGATGGTTCTTTTGCATATAATGATGACAATTTCCAAAATGACAATTCTGGAGCAGAACAAAACATGTTTTACTTTAACTACGGTAACCATGATGGATTAGGTGTGGCACAAACAAATAAAGCAATTAGAATGGGATCAATGGATACTGATCGATGGGATGTTGACGGTGGGTTCGTTGGAGACAGAAGTATTGCATTTGGTTTTGCTAATCCTAATTTTCCTGGGTTTTCATTAACTGGACCAATGGCGTCAGGTGAAATGAGTATTGCTATTGGAACAAATGCGTTTGCTACAAACCTAGGATCAGTTGCTATCGGTATCGGAAGTGTTTCAACAGGTGATACTGCAGTTGCTATTGGTGGAGGCCAGGCAGAGGGATCAGGATCAATTGCATTTGGTGCAGGCGCAGGATATGCAACCGGTTTTAATTCATATGCATTTGGTGGACTTGCAGAAGGTGGTAATTCATACAGTTTTGGGTATGTAACGGATACACCAGGGTACGTTAGTACTCGTGCAGCAGCGCAGAATTCATATGCATTTGGTGGAACTACTGAAGCATTAGGACAGGAGTCGTTTGCATTCGGAACTGATATTCGATCGGCATCTTTTAATGAATTTGTTTTTGGACGATCAAACACTCGCTATACACCTATTTCATTAAATAGTTTTAATTTCGCAGATCGATTGTTCACTGTTGGAAATGGAGATTTTAATAATGAATCTGATGCTTTTACAATCTTAAAAAACGGAAAAACTTCTATCGGTTATGATAATTTTGAAACAACAACGCTAGATTCATTATTACAAGTAAACGGATCCATCCTTTCGGCTGATCTTGCTGGATGTGATTCATTATCATCTGATTCTGATGGAAAGATTTTATGCTCTGGTGTAACTAATGGGCTTGAGATGATTTCAGGAAGTATTGGACTTGGTGGCACACTTACTCAGAATACAGTTATTACACAAGGCACTAATAATTTTACTGTCTTGCAAGCTGTTCCCTCAACTGGATCTCTTGTGATGACGCAAGGATTAACAACGGTTGCAGGATTTCCAGGTAATGTAATGGGCTATATCGCAGCAAACGGTGATGGCGCACGAACTATTTCTTGGGCAAGTGGTGCATCAAATAATGACTTACACACATTGTCTGGTTCGGGAGATCCTGATTTATTATTCGGAGGTGCAGAGATTCGAACAGATTATGATATTACAGACACTAGCAGTGCAATGGCAAGTTTATATGCGTTCGATACTCCAAATGGAAAGGTTACGCGCCTTCAGCTAACGCCGACATTCATAAATCTTTTAATTGATCCAACAGGGGAGTTGCGTATTAATAACAATGCAGGAACGGCAGGATATGTTATTGCATCAAACGGAATAGGTGTTGCGCCAACATGGCAGGATCCAAATTTATTAATATCTGATGAACGATTAAAATCTAATGTTTCAGATTTACCAACAGATATTTTATCAAAACTGTCACACGTACGAACTGTAACCTATACGTTAAATACTGATCAAACCGAGCGAACACAAGTAGGATTCTTGGCTCAAGACTTGGAACAGTATTTCCCAGAATTAGTTGGTCAAAAAGATGCTACGTATAAAGGTGTGTATTATGCACAGATGACTCCGGTATTAGTAGAGGCAATCCGAGAATTAAATCTACAAATGACAGGTATTGATGATATGGCACAGGCAAATCCTTTGCGCGATAGCTTTACTGCATGGCTTGCCGATCATTCAAATGGCATTGTAAATCTGTATGCAGAAATTGTGCATTCAAAGAAAGTTGAAACTGAACAATTATGTATCAAGGATGTTTGTATGGACCGTGATCAGCTATACAATGTTATGCAGGCTTCATCAACGCCAGCTACGATTGTAGTACCGCCAACTCCTACACCTGACCCTGATCCAACACCAGACCCAAGCTCAGATCCAGTTCCTCCCGAAACGCCACCAGGCGATGGAGCTGAGACAGGGAATTAAGCTAAATCTATTTAAAATAAGGCTCATTTGAGCCTTATTTTTTATGGTTTTAAAATGGCAAATTCCATAATGTTCTTATAAAATAAGGGTATTTATGACTTTATAAGCCAGTTTTGTAAAGAATATACTTGACAAAGTATATGTATTATGCTATACTACCAGTAAGAAGATAGAGATAGTGATATCAAATCTTCGAGTTCTTTACAACCGTTTTCATAAGATTGCGTTAATAATGATTTATTTCAGAGGTCTCAATCCCATCGTTATCCATTGAGGATTCCGAAATAAATCATTAATTAATAAATTTAAAACAATCTTTATATGAAATCACTAATCAACAAAACAGTATTATTTTTTGCAATCGTAATTGCAATGACATCTTGCTCAAAAGAAGCAGGAGCTCAACCATGTAATAATTGTCCGCAAGGTCAACAAACATCGGGTTTGTTTGCTGGTCAAAGCATCTATGTAACCATAGATCCAAATATTGTTCCGTCAACGGCTCAGTCTGACCAAAACGGCATAAAAACCTACACTGCATTAAACTCAAAGCTGAACATCGCAACGTATGGAACACCGGCTGACTGTAATAGTAATACCGGACAACCAATCGACTACTCATTCTGGACACTAAAATTCAAAAGAGTTGGTGCAGCAGAAAATGCATCAGGGGTTGTGGTTGCAACAAAATTTCCTACTTTGGAATACTATGACATCATAGTGAGCCGTGATTTAGTTCCATCGCTAAGAATCAAAGGAACCGTGTTCATTGCACAAGTTTTTGCTCAGCCTGTTGGCGCAAGTTCGTACATTCTGTACAACGGAGTTTATTACTTGGATCCGCAATCTACTACAAAAATCGTTTTAATGATTACGGGTGTGGCAAGCTAACAAATTAAAAAAGTTCAAAAACAAAATATGAAACCCTGCAACAATAGTTGTAGGGTTTTGTAATTATATGGTATACTTACCCCATCTGATTTTTATCAGAATAATAAGCTTATTATCAGAATAATCATTAATTTAATTTATTATATGAAATCAAAAATTTCAAAATTTATTTCAGCAGTTGGGTTTCTAGTACTTGCACCTTTCGTTCAAGTATTTGCTACAACAACAACAGGTAACACAGGTGGATTTAGCGAAGGAGGAGTGTTCGATAAATTCTTCTTGTTCGTTAAGCGAATCATGGGATACCTTTTCCCAGTAGTTACAGCGTTGTTGATCCTATTATTTGGATACCAATTGATCATGTTCCTAGTAGGAAGTAAGGATGATGTTGAAAATCACGAGAAATTCCGAAAACGAATGATTAACTCATTTATCGCGGTATTGCTTTGGTTCATCCTTTTTGGACTTATCACAGTGGTAGCAAACGCTATTGGAGTTCAGGTAGGAGATACTGTTCAGTCTGGTCAAATCCCAACTGTTAACATTACATTCTAATTTTGTATGTGGTTACTGTTTCCAATTGTTGTTTTTGCCGACAGTCCGCTTTCTATAAAGCAATTAATGTTTAGAGTCAGTTATTATCTGATCAATCCATTGATTATTGTCGGTTTCGTAGCAGCACTCTTATATTTCATTTGGGGATTGATTGATTTCCTCCGCAAGCGGGATATAAGCGCAGCGGCAGGACAAGAGGGGCGCGACCATATGTTGTGGGGAATCATTGGACTGGTCATCATGGTGTCGGCATTTGCAATTATGCGTATGCTTGCCCAGAGCGTTGGTTCAACGATTGCAACTCCATAAATAGATACGAAAAAGCCAGACATTTGTCTGGCTTTTTGTTTTTAAGTTAGATAATATTTTTTTTGTAATAACACCTTATGGAACAGTGTACATAGTAGCCTCAGCGTACTGCGTAATTGTTCCGGTTGGAGCTGTGCCTGCCTGAATTGCAGCATCTAATGCTTCTTTTTGTCTTTTGGCTAACTCTGCAGCCACTGCCGTTGCAATTGCTTTTTCTTGTTCTTCTTTGCTTACCCAAATATCCTTTTTATTGTTGCTACCTATTTCTACATTTAACAACGCTTTCGGATCAGGGTAAGGATAAGGAGTTACATTTACAACTTTCGTTTGTTCGTCATCACTGGAAATTCTGTGTGTAAACACGTCCCAGATAATGTTAACGAAACCACCAAACCCTTTGCCGTTTTTCAGGCTGTTTAAGCGATCATCACCAGAGGTGAACGTAACTGCAAGAATAAGGAGCATAATCCCAACGATAGATGCAAAAGCAAATTTTAGCGGCCACCAAGGTGATGTACCTGTTACTGGAGCTGCTGCTGGCGTGGTAGGTGCTTTAGCAGGAGTAGTTGGTGTTACAGGAGGCGTTGTGGCTCCAGTTGTTGCACCTGCAGGACCTGCTTTTTTTGCTAACCATGCAGCATAACCCCAAGGTAATACTCTTGTAACAAGTTGGTAGGTTATTATGGCTCCAACAATTGCCCACATAATCGATTTAAAGAGGTTTTTCCAGAAAAGAAGGCGACTATCTTTTTCTTCATTCGCCAATCTATTCGTCCTACGCTCTAGTATGTTTTTTCTCTCCAGCTTTGTTTCTGCAGGGGTTAATGTGATCCCGTCTACTTTCATTGTAGAATCAGTGACCATTTCTACTTGACTGATTGTTTCTTGTTTTATAGGTTCTTCTTTATCTCCTCCTACTACAAGGGCTATTGTTCCAATCGCTATTGCTAATGCGATAAGCGATATTAAAATATACAACCAATACTTTTTTAAAAATACTAAGATTAATGTTTTCATTTACGTCTAATTTTATTTGTTATTGTTATTTCCTTTGTTTTGGCTGTTATTGCCTCCTTTTCCTCCACCTTTGCCGTTACGATTTCTGTTATTGTTACGGTTATTGTTTCGGCTGTTGTTTTTACGATTATTTCCTGAATTATTATTCTGATTATTATTATTTTGATTAGAGTTATTATTTGAATTGTCTGTAGAATCTGAATTTTCAACTGAATTATTTTCAGAATTATTTTCTTCCTCTACAGATTTTTCTATAATCACCTCTTTAATAACTTCGATTTTTTCAGGATGTAAGTTTTTCATAAAATTTGGGATTTCTCCAAAATTTGAATCAACATTTGATGCAAAATTAAGCAAACTTTCTTCGCGAGGCGCATACACCAGAGCATTTTTTCCAGCAGCAATTTTTGCTACCATAAGAGCTCTAATATCAGGATGAGGACCACGTTGTCTTAATAGAATGTTTTTCGCACCCCAAACCTCGGTGACATATTTTTTGTCAACTTTAGTAACCTCTGTTACGTATGCTGCATATTCATCACCCATGCCTTGACCTCGAAGTTTGGCAACTTTAGCATCTTGCGAAGCGATGAATTCTCTGTCTATTGAATCGATCAATTTTTTTGATTCTTCAGAGGCGTCAATATCAAGATTGGTAACATCATAAACTCCGCCACCATACATTTCTATAAATGAGGGACTACCGCCGCTGGCAGTAGTATCTATGTTTATAGTATGTATTAAAGCGCTTACGGTGCCTTCTTCGCCACTCTCATCTTTTGCACGAATCAATCCTTTGTAATTTGTTGAACCAACGACTTGTTTGATGATGCCTTCGATCTTTTGGCCAAGAATTCTGAAAAAACCATTTTGAGTAGTAGAAAGATATTTAAAAACATTTATAATATGAACTGCTGCGCTATATGCACCGTTCACCTTAATGTCTTCTAATCCTTTATACGTTTCTCCAGGAGCACCTCCAGTTTCCTTGTCCAAGATAACCACTCCCATTTCTGTAAAGAGTCTGAAATGGTTTGTAAGACTGTCAGCAACCATGATTACTTTTCTGGATTTGTTTTCGTACATCAATGTTTCACCTGTTTTCAAGACATAACCTTTTTCTCTTACTTTAGTATAAGATATTGTGTAGAAATGTCTTCTTCTAAAAGGGAATAATCCTATAAAAATCTTTCCATCAATGTTGTCGCTGGCAGATTCTTCATACGTAGTTGTTCTATCTACGTGTTCTGATTTCCAAAGTAACGTATCTTTATCGCGATACTCAGGTGGACCCCATTCATTAGGTAGGATGATGTAGGCCTTGAAACGAGGATCATAATAACTTGTCCAAGGTCGGTTAACATGGTGTGTGTGGCAATTTAATAACGGTAAAAAAATGTTTACTGGTTGCCCAGACCAATCTTCTGAAATGCATCCTTCGTTAGGATTCAATGATTCAAGAGATTCGTTTAATAAAAATAGTAGCACAACCCCAATTACGATGGTCGATACTGCGATAATTGTTGTTGTTTCCATAATCTATTTAATTTATTTTTGTTTGTGAATATTTTTTTGACAGGGTACTAATTGCACCGATTGTATACATTATATCATACTGACAGTAAAAGTCAAGCTTATAAAGGGCATTTTAGCATTGATTTAATAAGGGTTTTTTGATAGAGTAGGGAGGTCAAAAACCCCCTGTAGCTCAGTTGGTAGAGCAGCTCCCTCTTAAGGAGACGGTCGTAGGTTCGATCCCTACCGGGGGGACACGGAGGATTTGTCCTCGCAGTCAAAAAGGCGTGGTGGCGAAGTGGTAACGCTGCGGTCTGCAAAACCGCCATGCGCGGGTTCAATTCCCGCCCACGCCTCAACAGGGAATTGTTTAGTTGGTTCTCTTATGCTAAGATAAAAAAATTATGCCCGGGTGGCGAAATTGGTAGACGCACTTGCCTTAGGAGCAAGCGAAGTGATTCATGGAGGTTCAAGTCCTCTCCCGGGCACAAACGAAAAAAGTGTAAGCAATATTGCTTACACTTTTTTTAATTCCGAATTTCTTTTTCCTTAAGAAAAGAGAAATCAAAATCAGTTTTTCTTTCTGTGAGTTTTAATTTTTTAAAAAAATGAACATTTCGAACATATAAAGGATATATTCTTTCGTCGCTTGTATGGCAAAAAAAATCTTCCTTTTTCTGCTGATCGTGAGGAATAAATTCTGGAAAGATGATATCAAGTCCTGGAATTTTAGGAACCTCGTTGTCAATGAAAAATCTTGTTTGTTTGTAGAATCTCTTTTCAACTAGAATAACGTAGACCTGAGTTTCTTGATCAAACATGATCTTTTTTTGGATGTCGAGTTCCGGATCTGGTTTTATCTCGTCTTCCTTTAATTCAATTTTGATTCTTTCGCCATAATCCAGAGGCAGAACTTTGTGAATTCTTGGTCTTACGTAAATTAATTCGTCGTTTTTAAAGTGAAAAATGTTTGTTTTTGTTTTGCGTTGATCTTTAGTAAAAAGATCTGTTCGCCATTCCGTTATGTATACTATCATGTGTGAAGTTTTTATTAACGTGATAGTACCATAAATGTGAGTTAATTCAAGGGAGAGAGGAATGGTGATTTTGTGGGACTCGGTCACAAGTTTTTAAAAATCATATTCTTGTAAGGCTCGATCACGCATATTTTTCCTGACGGAAAAATTGCCCGATCCGGCCTTGCGATGTTCGCCTTTCCTCATTTCATTTCGGAAAACTCACATAACGCTCCGGCTTTCTCGCCCCAACGCATGCAAAACCTTTTGCATGCACTCCGGGCACATATGAAAAAATCCCTGTAAGGGATTTTTTCATATGTGCCCGGAGTGGGACTCGAACCCACAAGCCTTACGGCAAAAGATTTTAAGTCTTTCGTGTATACCATTCCACCATCCGGGCAATCGGCACTACTTATAGTACCAAAGGTTGTCATTTGTGCAAGATCTCTGGGATTGATCCATGTGTTTCTGCTGTATCGTCAAGGAGATCTGTAACACGTTGTCGATTGTGCTCGCCAGTATCTAGTTTAAATCGGAACCATGCAGGTTGAGTTTTCATTTTCATTTTCACATGATTTCGAATATCGTCACAGTGTCGAGTTAAGAATTCCTCAGCTTGATTTTCTTGGCTTTCAGGGAGCACGGTGTACAAAATGTACATCTTTTTTCCGTCACTTGAATATTCCGCTCGAGTGAAGGTGATCAGTGATCGTCGGTTTCCATTTCGAGTAACCCAATCAGCAGCAGTTGCAAGGATAAGTTTTACATTATTTTTCATAATTATTTATTGAATTACTTTCTGGAATACTTCCATAATATCGCCGGGTTCAGGTGCAACTGATGATTCGATTTGTGTTCCGAATTCTGAATCAGTTTCGACCTTGTCGGTAGGAGATTTACCTTGTTGTAGTTCCAATATCTTTCCAGCTCCAACAACTTCGTCATTTCGTGTAAAACGAATCAGGCTGCCTTTTGTAATCATTCCAGATAATACCCGCGCTCCAATCAAGTGAGTGTTCTTTTGATTACTGAAGTATTTTAATACTTTTGCTGTTGCTAGTATTTGCTCAACCTCTTTTAACGGTTTTCGTTCAATTCCTAGTCCATGCAACCATTCAGTTAGTTTGTAGATAATCGTAAATGTTTCAACTGTGATTTTTTCTGTTTCATTCAGATCACGTGCTCGAGCATCCATGTCAACATGAAATCCAAGTACAACTGTTTTTTTATCGGCAATGGCAAGTTGGATATCAGACTCACTGATGGCGCCAACGCCTTTTTTGATAACTTTGAAATACACATCCGGAATTTCAATTTTCATTATCTCAGCTTCGATGGCTTCAGCGCTTCCATATACATCAGACTTGATAATGATTGGAATGATTGCAATACCTGCTTGGTTTTCAGGAATTTCTCGAGCGTATGTTGTTTCTTGCATTTGACTTTTATTTTCAAGTGCTCGTTCCTCAGCCTCTTTTTTGTTTACTGCTGTTGTGAATAAGGAACCAATGTTTGGAAGCTTTGAAAATCCGGTCAATCGAATTGGAGTTGAAAATGAAACCACATCTAATTGCTTCCCAATAAAGTCCTCGATCAATCGAGTTGTTGTCCATGCATCATCTACTACAACAAAATTTCCTTGTTTTAATGTTCCGTCTTTGATAATCATTGTTGCAGAAATTCCACGTTTTTCATCCATATTTGCCTCAACAATAAAACCTTCTGCTGGAATATTTGGGTTTCCTTTAAAATCTTCGAGTTCTGCAAGTAGTAGGATAGTTTCCAAGAGTTCTGGAACACCTTGTCCAGTTTTAGAAGAAATAGCAACGCATGAAATAGTTCCACCGAAACCTTCAACGAATACTTCCTGTTCCATCAATTCTGTTTTAACGCGATCAATGTTGATGTTTGGTTTATCAATTTTTGTAATGGCTACAATAAAAGGAACGTTGTTTCCGACAATAGTTTTGATTGCTTCCTTTGTTTGTGCCTTAACACCTTCTTCCGCTGATACAATTAAAATTGCAATATCAGCAATAGTTGCACCACGTTGTCGCATGTGTGAAAAAGCGGCGTGACCTGGAGTGTCAATAAAAGTGATTCGTTTTTGTAGACCATCTGCATCGGGAACAGTAACTTCGTATGCGGAAATATGTTGAGTAATTCCACCAGCTTCGCCTGCAACAATATTAGAACTGCGAATAAAATCCAGCAGGCTGGATTTTCCGTGGTCGACATGACCCATGATAGCGACTACTGGTGGCCGTTGTGTAGTTGAGTTGGGCATAATAATTAAAGTAAATTTCTCTGAGATTGCTACAAAATAGATTTCTTTTCTCGTCCTCCGTAACGCAAGCGCCCTCACGTCTGCCTAGGGCAGACTGCGGGTTCGTACTCAGACTTCGAAAAGAAATCTATTTTTCCGCTTGCGGAGAATTATTTCAATTGCGCGACAGCATCTTTCAACACTTGTTTTTCCTCTTTTGTGAGTTCAAATTCAGAGTTGAAATTCTGAATAGGTTTTGCAAATACATTGCTGCGTTCGCGTGAATACAGGCTTGATAGTACCATGCCATTACCTTTTTCGTCAAGTATGGCGCAGCAGAAGCTTTGGTTGCCACCAGTGTGATCAAATGCATTAAATCGTACCATTGCAAAGCCTCGGTGACTGCTGGTAACGCGCTGATGAATAGAGTCTACGCTTGCAACTAAGTCATCGTGTTTTTTTAAATATAACGTATGATCATTCAACAACTGTTTCATAACTTGTTCCAATGATGTTCCATTTGTTCCACGAGTAAATGCAGTAACGCGGTTGCTTAATCGTACAACCATAAAAAACAATGTGATAATAATCAACGCAGCAAGAGCGATCGCAACAATAAAGTAAATATTCATATATATTTGATTATAGTTAAATCTGTGGTAATTTCAAGGTGTAATATGTTTTTCTGGATTAAAAAGAACTTTCAGTCGTGGTTTCAAAAAGATGCTTATCTTGACCATGCATCAACAACGCCGATCGATCATCGAGTTCTTTCAGCGATGAACGTTGTTATGAAAAACTCATACGGGAATCCAGGTGGCATGTATCCGCTTGCGATTAAGACAAAAAAAGTTATCGCTGATGCACGACGGAAAGTTACTACGTTGATCGGCACAACATCAGATCAGATTGTGTTTACGCGAGGTGGAACCGAATCAAACAATATGGCACTGCTTGGTGTTGTAGAACACTTTAAGAAACGTAACCCAGGCATTATTCCTCATATCATTACAAGTGTCATTGAACATGATTCAATTCTTGAAATCTGTAAACATCTTGAAAATTCAAAACAAGCAGAAGTTAGTTATGTTACATGCGATTCTAATGGAATTATTAATATAGCAGAATTAAAAAAAGCATTGAAGCCAAATACCGTATTAATAACGGTTATGTATGCAAATAACGAAATCGGAACCATTCAGCCAATTCGAGATATTACAAAATTGGTTCGTTGGTATAAAAAACAGTTAAAGGAAAACAAAACCGCAGTTATCGAACCGATATATCCATTAGTTCATACCGACGCTATCCAAGCAGTGAATTATTGTGACATTAATGTATTGCGACTTGGTGTGGATATGATGACGTTATCTGGATCTAAAATATATGGACCCAAATCAGTCGGTGCATTATTTGTAAAAAATAAATCGTTCATTAATTCAATTATGTTTGGCGGTGGACAGGAATCAGGTTTACGATCGGGAACAGAGGATTCTGCAATAATTTCCGGATTTGCTAAAGCTCTTGAAATTTCACAAACAGCAAAAGAAAGTGAAGTGAATCGACTAACAATTCTTCGTGATGAACTCATGGATGAATTATTGAAAGACGAACGAATTACACTCAATGGATCAAAAGAAAATAGATTACCCAATAACGTTAACATTACGGTAAAAGATTTTTCAGGTGAGTCACTGGTTATTCAGTTGGCAGCATACGGTTTTGCTGTTTCATCAAAATCAGCATGCCAATCCGATTCAGACGAAGAATCACATGTAATCGCAGCCCTTCATAGTGTCCAGGGAATTACTTCAAAATCAGAAGAGGGAAGTTTGCGCATCACTCTTGGGCGAGATACGACACGAAATAATATCAAAAAATTGATAACCGTGCTTACAAAAATAACCAAATAATGGTTTTTTTGTTTCTGGAAAAAATGATCAAGGTATGCTATATTAGAAATATCTCTTGATTCTGTATGTCTGATCTCAGTTTTGGTCGTTTTCTCGAATCTTGTACCAAGAGAATTATCTTTAACGTATTAAATAATTTATATGATGCCATCTTTTGAAAAACTTACGACAAAGGCAAAGCAAGTGTTACAGCGATCTCATGAGCTGGCAATGGAACGAGGGCAAGATCATGTGAACGTAGCACACTTGTTGACCGCATTGGTATTACAAGACGAAAGTCCTGTGGTATCGATTTTAGAGCGCATGGATATTGATTTAATTCAATTATCCGAAACATTGCTTGATGTTATTGAAACAGGCGAATCTGCATCTGCTGGAACTCAGTCTCAGATGGTTCAGATGTTTATTGCGCCTGATCTTGCGCAAGTATTAGAACGATCTGTTGAAATTGCAAAAAGCTTGAAAGACGATTTTATTTCTGTCGAACATTTATTTTTGGCAACACTTGCATTACCGCATGCAATTCGACCCAAACTTGATCAGATGAATATCACCTATGATCGAGTATTAAAAATGTTGAACGAACTAAAACAAGATGGCGATAAGCCAGAACCAAAAAAACAATTTCGAGCACTTTCAAAATATTCTCGGAATCTGACAAAACTTGCAAAGGATGACAAGCTTGATCCTGTTATTGGTCGTGACAAGGAAATCATGCGTGTGATTGAAATTCTTGCACGTCGAACAAAAAATAACCCAATTTTGATTGGTGAGCCTGGAACTGGAAAAACTGCTATTGCAGAAGGCTTGGCTATTCGAATGGCAAAAGGTGACGTACCAGAATCGTTGAAAGGAAAAGACTTAGTATTGCTTGATCTGGGACTATTGGTTGCTGGTACAAAATATCGTGGAGAATTTGAGGAACGATTAAAGGCTATTATGAAAGAAGTAGAACAATCCGAAGGGGGTGTGATTATTTTCATCGATGAAATTCATACAATCATTGGGACAGGTGGTGGTGATGGAGCACAAAATGCTGCCGACATGTTGAAGCCAGCTCTTGCGCGTGGAGAATTTCGTGCGATTGGTGCGACAACATTAAATGAATTCCAAAAACATTTCGAGAAAGACCCGGCATTGGCGCGACGATTCCAACCTGTGATGATTCTGGAACCAAGCGAGTCTGATGCGATCGCAATTATGCGAGGCTTAAAATATAAATACGAATTATTCCATGGTGTACGAATCAGTGACGATGCAATTTTATCAGCCGTAAACCTATCAGTTCGTTATATTACAAACCGATTCTTACCTGATAAGGCAGTTGACCTGATCGACGAAGCAGCATCAACATTAAAGATTTCACTGGAAAATAAGCCAGCGTTACTGGATGAAGCGCATCGAAAAATTACACGACTTGAAATTGAAAAAGAGGCTCTCGCACGCGAAGTGGAAGAACATGCTGAGAAAACTGAAACAAAAAATCGTATCAAGGAAATCGCAAGAGAAATTGCCAATGTTCGCGAAACTACCAACAGTGTGGAAACTCGATGGAATAATGAAAAGGAGATTCTTGCTGATATTCGAAAAATAAAAAAACAAATTGATTTAATGCGTGTTGAGTCTGAAAACGCAGAACTTTCAACAGACTTGGCAAAAGTTGCAGAAATTCGCTATGGAAAGATTCCAGCACTTGAAAAGACATTGAAAGCGAAAAACGACCGACTGAAGAAAATAAAAATGGATGATCGTTTGTTGCGAGAAGAAGTTACCGAAGAAGACGTGGCAAAAGTTGTTGCAAAATGGACTAATATTCCAGTGACTAGAATGTTGCAAGAGGAATCAAAGCGATTAATGCATATGGAGGCTGAGTTGAAGCAACGTGTGAAAGGTCAAGGTGAAGCTATTGAAAAAATTTCTCATGCAATCCGTCGTTCACGTGTTGGAATTTCAGACCCGAATCGACCAATCGGATCATTTATGTTCCTAGGTCCAACAGGTGTTGGAAAGACTGAGCTTACAAAAGCGCTTGCTGAATATATGTTCGATGATGAAAAAGCATTGATTCGTGTAGACATGTCTGAATATATGGAAAAACATTCCGTATCAAAATTGGTAGGTGCTGCGCCTGGATACGTTGGATATGATGAGGCGGGTCAGTTTACTGAAGCAGTACGACATCGACCATACTCAGTCATTTTATTTGATGAAATTGAAAAAGCTCATCCTGATGTATTTAATATCTTACTTCAAGTATTAGATGATGGGCGACTTACTGATGGAAAGGGTCGTGTTGTAAATTTTAAAAACACGATTATTATCATGACATCAAACCTTGGTTCGCAGCATATTCAAAAAATGCAGACCATCGGATTCTCTGATAACACATCAACTCAGGATTATCAGGCTACAAAGGAACGAGTTATGGAAACATTAAAAGAATTTTTCCGACCTGAATTCTTAAACCGGTTAGATGATTTGATCGTGTTTGATATTTTACCAAAAGAAACGATCAAAGAAATCGTGCATGTACGACTGGATCAAGTCACCAAACGTATGCAGGCAAAAAATATCACATTGGATTTCAAGCCTGCAACGATCGAATATTTGGCAGAAAAAGGATTTGATCCACAGTTTGGTGCGCGCCCTTTGAACCGATTGATTCAGAATTCAATCTTGAACAAGGTTGCCAGTATGATCATTTCTGATGAAGTGACAGCAGGGAACACTATTGTGATTGATATGAAAAAAGATGAATTGGTATTTGAAGTAAAAAAACGAGGGCTTACTATGAGTCAGGTTAAATCTATGAAAGTATAAAAACAAGCGCTTTTTTGCGCTTGTTTTTTTGGGAAAGATATGCAATAATCATCAGGTTCGTTTCAGTACGAATAAACAAAGAAGGCGATCCCATTTGGAACGCCTTCGACTATGCGTCGGTGGTAGAGTGGTCAATTACAACAGACTGTAAATCTGTCGCCTCCGGGCT
>CAYQCC010000011.1:0-2447 GCA_964415895.1 uncultured Candidatus Saccharibacteria bacterium
CGTATGTATTTGTTCGGAATGAAATCTGGAATGTATTCGGTTATTGGATCAATAGTTTCTGACTTATTTTATGCAGTTATTGTAGGGTTTGGATTGAAATCGATCGGTGGTGTTCTTGTCCGGTTTGCAGGCTATGCAGAAATTATTGTCGGCATTGCGTTGATTGTCACCGGTTATAAAGCATGTACAGAAAAGCTACCAGAACTACTTGATACTATTAAGCAAAAGCACCCGCTGCGAGATTTGTTTTCAATTACTGTACTGAATTTAATGAACCCAACCTTAGTATTGTCGTTCACAACATTGTTTCTCATGCTTGGCATGCAATCATCTATTGGAAATCCAAAGGAAATCGGTACATTTTTAGTTGGTATTTCAACAGGAACGCTTGTATTTTGGTATCTGCTCGGCAAGGGAATTGTTAGTATGCGCGAGCGTAATCGTCCAGATGTTGTTTCAAAGATCAATCGTGGAAGTGGAATAACTCTTGGTATGATTGGTATCATTTTATTATTGCTTTCAATTATCCATATTATTTTTCCTGGATATATAAATTAAAACAACTCGATAAAAGAGTTGTTTTAATTTATAAAATATTTCCCAAAAACGCACCTACACCATATGCAACTGCTGCAGCAACAGCACCAACTGCTAAAGTTTCAATTGATGTGCGCACAGGATGTTTTCCTGAAATCTTTCCGCGGACAGATCCGATTCCAACGAACGTAATTCCAGTACAAATCATAGCGAATAGAAATGCATTATTCGCAAACAGAGGAATCTTTTCTGCAATAATAAATGAAATAACAGGAATTGACCCAACCGTTATAAACGAAAGAAATGTGGCGAGTGCGGTTTTAATAGGTGACTGGTGATCATCTCCAGGATTTTGGTCCTGGTGAGATTGTTCCGAAAGATAGTTTGATGCTGCCATCGAAAATCCGTCAGCCAATACATTTGAGAATCCAAGGATCACAACAATTGCTGCGCTTAGGTGTGCTCCAGCAATTCCTGCAATAATAGCAAATGTTGTTACAGTTCCATCAATAGATCCGTATACAAATTCTGCCAAATAGCGCTTAATCTTTCCTGAAAAATAATTCACCATACTAGTTTTCTTTTACTTTGTCTTTTTTCGGCATCCATCGCATGATGAACTTCAATGCGACGAATACTGACAATGCGATTATCAAGAAATTAACAACTGATGTGATAAAGTTTCCGATTTTTACTTGTCCGATTACGATTGAGGTAAAATCTGGTGCTCCAAAGATCATTGCGATAATTGGCATAATAACATCGGCTACTAATGATTCAACGATTTTGTTGAATGCTGCACCGATCACAATACCGATCGCAAGATCTAACACACTTCCTTTTAATGCGAAGGCTTTGAATTCCTCGAAGAATCCTGATGCTTTTCCAGACACGTTTCTAATTTGTTCCATAATTATATATTCATTACACTATTAATAATCAACACTATACACTTTCCTCTAATTTGGTAAAGTGGTGGCATGAAGTCTACTGCAAAAGAAATCAAGAAATTTAAAGAAATTGTATGGAATTATTATAAAACCTCGGCACGACACAACTTGCCATGGCGAAAGAATATTAACCCATACCGTATCTGGGTTTCTGAAGTAATGTTACAACAAACTCAAGTCGATCGAGTGATTGGATTTTTCGATGCATGGATGAAATCATTTGGAACTGTCGCAAAACTCGCAAGTGCATCACAAATCGATATATTAAAACAATGGAAAGGTCTTGGATATAATTCTCGTGCCATTCGCATGAAGCAAGCTGCTCAGGCGATTATGAATGACTATAAAGGCAAATTTCCAAACAGTTACGAAGAATTACAAAAGCTTCCAGGTATTGGACCGTACACAGCAGGAGCAATTTCAGCGTTTGCGAACAATCAACCAGTTGCGATTATTGAAACGAATATTCGTCGCGTATTTATTCATCATTTTTTTGCAGATCATACGGAAGTACGGGATGAAGATATTTTAGAATTGGTGGACAAAACACTTGATCAAAAAAAGCCACGAGAGTGGTATTGGGCATTAATGGACTATGGTTCGTTTTTAGGACGCACATTAAATATAAAAGGAAAGAAATATAATCCGAATGTGCAAAGCAAGCATTATACTAAACAATCCAAATTCGAAGGAAGTGACCGTGAAATTCGCAGTAATATCTTACAGTTATTATTGCAAAACAATAATTCAATTTCAAAAACAAAGTTAATAAAAGGAATCAATGTATTTTCAGGCGATGAAAAAAGAATTGAAAAAATAATGAGCCAGATGGAAAAGGAAGGATATTTTGAAGTAATAGCAAAGCATATTCATTTAAAAAAATAACAGGCATTCAAATGGAATGCCTGCTGGATTTTTAACCTTGTTATGAAGATTTGTTTAGTTGGTAGCCATGGCTAC
>CAYQCC010000011.1:2547-25077 GCA_964415895.1 uncultured Candidatus Saccharibacteria bacterium
CTGCTGGATTTTTAACCTTGTTATGAAGATTTGTTTAGTTGGTAGCCATGGCTACGTTTTTTGTTTTTTTTGTTACTGGTTTTTTTGCAACATGGTTAAGATTGTTAACTGTTGCTGGAGCTGTTTCTGTGAATAATTCGTTCCAGATTTGTTTTTGTTCTTTTTTGGTTAGTAATTTGTTTGCCATTGAATTTCTTTCGCCATTGGAAAGTTTTTTTCGTAGGTGTTCATTCACAAGTGCTTGGAATCCTTCACCAGTCATGGTTGATAACCTTTGTAAGATTACACATAATAGATTCGGTGGATCCTTTAGCAGCATTGCTAAAAGTTTTTCAATGTTCAGGTTTTGTTGTTTTAGTTCTGCAATAAACTTTGCAATTGTTTTTTCTTCTGAAATTTCTCTTAATTCCAACAGGAATAAAAAGATCGGAGCAGGAGGTGCATTTCTTTTCATTTGTAGTGATTTTGCGTTTATTAATTTGGTTAAAAATCTAATGTCAAATACTACTGATTAATTAAGTAAAGTCAAGTAATTCTAAACAGTCTCATTTGGTATACTGGTGTCATGAACATTGGAACATTCGAGACTGAATATAAAAAATTAAATCCTGCACAGCGCGACGCAGTGGATTCTATCGACGGACCCGTCATGGTGGTAGCAGGTCCTGGAACGGGAAAGACTCAAGTGTTGGCACTGCGTATTGCAAACATTTTAGTAAAAACTGATATTCCACCATCAGGTATTTTGTGTTTAACATTTACACGTTCTGGAGTTTCTGCCATGCGACAACGATTGGAAGGATATACCGGAACACGAGCTCGTGATGTGCGTATTACAACCTTCCACAGTTTTGCAATTGGACTTGTCGAGAAATACTATAATCTACTTGATTTTTCGAGCACTCCAACATTACTCGATGACACAGAAGCAATTGTATTGGTTGATGAGCTTCTTCAGGATGGTAATTGGGATTATTTACGACCACGAACCGATCCTTCAAAATATTTTCATGATCTGCGTGGATTGATTTCAATCTTGAAGCGAGAACGAATGACACCAGGACAATTTTTAGTCGAAGTTGAAAAAGATATTAAGTTTCTACAAGACGACCCATCAAGTATTTCATCACGTGGTGAATCGAAAGGTCAGTTAAAAAAGGAAGTTGAGAAAAAGATCGATAGTCTAAATCGAACACGTGAAGTTGTTTCGTTTTATGAACAGTATGAAGGATTGAAACATGAACGTGGATTCATGGATTACGACGATGTATTAGAATTCGGAGTTCAACTTGCAGAACAGTTCGAGGATGTTCGAGCGGATCTCCGTGAAAATCATCAGTATGTACTTGTTGATGAACATCAGGATTCATCCGGCGTGCAGAATCAATTTTTGAAAGCGGTTTGGTCTGATGTTGAGCGACCAGACTTGTTTGTGGTAGGTGATGATCGTCAGTTGATCTATGGTTTTTCCGGCGCAAACATCGACTATTTCACAGATTTCAAAACCGCGTTTGGTAGCGCAAAGATGATTACGCTTACAGAAAATTACCGCTCAACAGCGCCAATTTTGAATCTTGCAGATGAATTATTAAAAAGTTCTGTAACAAGCGAAGCCTTAAATAGCAATAGAAAGGGAAATGATTTAGTAAAACTTTCACAATTTCACTACAATCGCGACGAGGTTATTGGCGCAGGTTTGTATTTCAAATCAGTTATTGACAGTGGAACTTCAGCTGATGAATGTGCGCTTTTGCTTCCAAAAAACCGGCATGTGAAGATGGCTTCCGCAATATTGAGATCACTTGGCTTGCAAGTTATTTCAGAACAGAATGTATCATTGCTTGATACGGCCGAAACTCAAAGTTTATTACGAGTGCTTGGCATTATTTCAAATCCGTTTAATAACGTTTTGCTTGCAGAGGCATTGCTTGATAAAAGTAGTCTTGTGCCAGCAATGCAGGCTCATATATTCCTAAAAAGTATTAAACGAATGGATGATCTGTCACTTGAAGACTTGGTTAATTATGGATCCGATGAAGGAATGTTTACAGGCGAACATTCCATTGCAGTCTTTGGAAAGAAATTACAATCTTGGATTGAACTGTTGTCACATACGGGTGTTATGCATACAGTAAGCTTTGTTGGAAACGAATTATTAATCGACCAATCTGGCAGTCACGACGAACTTTTGAAGTCGGTAGAAATCGTACGTAGTTTTATACATGCGACGACTTCTTGGTCAGAAAAAAATCCTACAGGTAGTCTTTCGGATTTCCTGGACTACTTTAAACGATTAAATAATTACCGAAATACCGTTGAAATTGCACGACTTGGTAATCGATCTGGAATTCGTGTGATGACATTACATAAATCAAAAGGGCTTGAATACGACCATGTTTGGATTGGTCATATGAACGAGGAAATTTTAATGAGCGAAAAAGTAAGCGCGTTTACGTTACCTGAATCGGTGAAGGAAAAAATTGCAGAACGCGATATACTGACTGCAAAGCGAGAATTGTACGTTGCTATTACTCGCGCTAAACAATTCTGTACAATCAGTTACGCGACAAAGCGTGATGATGGAGCAGTGCTTACACTTGCGCATATTGTGGAAGATTTGTCCGACGAGCATTTTGTAAAATTTAGTGCTGATGATAATGAGTCGTCTATTATAGAAAACGATCCACGCAATTATGCGACAAAGCCTGTTGCAAGTACCGAAGTAGACTTGATAGAAAATATTAAAGAATTTGTAGCAGAGCGATTTACTGAAACAAAAATTTCAGTATCAATGTTGAACAATTTTTATGAGTGTCCGCGGAAATGGTATTTCAGAAATTTCTTGAAATTACCAGAACTTAAATCTGTTTCCCTTGCGCTTGGTTCTGCGGTTCACAGTACGATCGAATATGTATTGAAATCAAGTTCGCTTCCAAGTGAAACTGACATAAAAACTTATGTTGATAAAGAATTATATAACGAAGGTGTTATTGATAAGAAAGAGCACGTACGACTTGCAAAGGACGCGCTGTCTGCGATCAATTCGTGGGTTTCAGGATATTATGCAAACCTTGCGAGCAATCGCGTTGCAGAACGATCATTAACGTATCGCGACAAGCAATTTCCAAATCTGACGATGTATGGAAAAATCGATCTCACTGAACGATTTCCTGATGGAACAATCACGGTGACAGATTTCAAAACTGGATCAAGTAAAACAACTGGTGTCATTGAAAAATTGGATGACGAAAACAGATTGTCTGGTATGATGCGCCAACTTGCGATGTATTCCTATTTGATCCGTGGATCAGAAGGGAATGATGTGACAGAATCACGATTATTGTTTTTGGAAGAAGACTTGAAACAAAAAAACGCGCTGTATCGAACGCATGTGAATGGAGAGCATATTGAATTATTGATTCGCGATATTGCAGATTATCAAAACTTACTCATAAGTGGTGATTGGGTAGATCGTCCATGCGCGAAGCCTTATGGAAAGGTTGTGGAGTGTGAGTATTGTGCAAGGATGAACAAGATATTAGGGAAATAAAAATGCCACTCAGTTGAGTGGCATTTTTATTTTTTTAAAAGAACTGTTTAGTTTAACCTTCCGCTCTGTCGTTAGGATTTGCGTAAATTGTTTTTAACGGCACATTAATCGAAGTTGATTGCCAGATAACTGACTTATCTTCTTCGCAGTATGTGTCAGTTACTTTTACTTTTGCGTTATTTATATATTCAACCGGCTTTGGAGTGCTTACAATTTGTTTATGAACATATAAGCATGGTGTTGAAACTTCTCCAAAGTATTTAATATATAATGTGCGAGGATTTACGCGTGTCATTTTTCTGAAAAATTGTTTTGTTTTTTTCAATGACTGCAAGTCAGATGGTGTGAATTTCCCAGTAAAGTCAGCTATCATTTCTACTTTTAAATTTACTGCGTATTCTGCATTAGCTGAATCCAAGAAGTAAACATTAGAAGTATATGTTATGGTTTTAAAGCCATTTTCATTAACGGAAGTATCTTGTACTTCTTTAGAAACCAGTATTTCCACTGGCGTGAATGTTACCGTGTAAGACTTTGATGGTTGTTGGAAATGACCAGATTCAGGTTTTGAACTGATTCCACAAGACGTTGTTGCAACTGCGCACATAATTGCACACAATATTGCGAAGATTGATTTTTTCATTTTAAATTTTTTTTGATTTGATGATTATTTAATTATACCAGTATTATAGCACTAATATAGATAAAAGTCAAGTATCTTAAATAACCTTTATTTTATATACTTATTCTATGAATACTCTTATAATCCTTATTACTTCGTTCGTTTCTGCCATAATTCTAGACCTGTTGTGGCTTGGCGTTATTGCAAAACCATTAGTTACTAAATGGCTTGCACCTTGGATGACAAATGGATTTAAAATCTGGCCTGCAGCGATTGTGTATGTGCTACTCGCCCTTGGTACGACATTTTTTGTATTTCCTAAAATTACAAGCATAGGATCCGCTGCGTTATATGGCGCGTTACTTGGATTAATTATTTATGGTGTGTATGACATGACAAACCTTGCAACTATTTCAAATTGGCCATGGAAATTCGCATTAATGGATATGGCTTGGGGAACTACGGCCGGAGCATTAATGGCTATGATTTCATATTCAGTTTCAAAATTGTTAAAATAAGGAATATAAAAACCGCTATTCATATTTTTATAATAGCGGTTTTTACTTACATTAAATAAGTAGGGTTTTTAGTTGTTAGTCACATTGTGAAGTCTTTGTTCGCGGTAGGCAATTATAGTGTTTTTGTAAACATCGATAAGTCCCACCTCTTGCATCTCAATGCAGAACTCGACAACTTTTTGTGATGTTTTAGATACACTACTTGCCTGCAGGTCAACTACAAGAGAGCTTTTGTCACACTGAGCAGTAGTAACGGCAAATCCATAACCGCATAAGTCGTCTTTTAACAAGTCTGCTTCTGTGCTGTTGAAACAATCGATACAGGTGGAGTTGTCTCCTTTACGTAATTTTACTGTTTTTCTTAAGATTGGTGCTCTTAGTCCTATGATGATTTTATTATCATAAAGGTTTTCCAAAAAGTAAACTAAACGTTTTTGGTGTTCTGCTTTGTGGCGAACAATTTTTTCTTCGGCTGTTTCTTCAAATTCTACGAATTGTTTTATAACAGCATCAGGTAAGCATAAAGGAATCAGTATCTCGCGCTGCGAGGCTGTAAACTCTACACTGTTTTTTGTTAAGAAATCCACCAACTTTTTCATATCTTCTTCAGATAAAAGAAAATAGATCATGTCAGTAAGGAGCTCCATCTTTTGTGAAATTATGAATAATTCGCACATGATTTTTTGAAGCGTGAATGCGCTCCAGTTTGCTGGTTTTTCTGTTGTTGAATTTGTCATTTTGGTTATTTTATTTTGATTAAAAACTGATTGTATTATAAACAATAAGTATAGGTTTGTCAATCATTTGGCGATTCATTTATAAAACAGTATACTATTCCCATATGACTACAATAATTAAAACAGGTATTAATGGATTTGGACGTATTGGGCGCGCATTTTTAAAACAAGCTTGGGATCGAGGTGATATTGAAATCGTTGGAATCAATGATCTTGGGTCATTGGACTCTCTTGCGTATTTATTGAAATACGACACAGTATATCGAAACTGGAATCATACAGTTTCAAAAATCGAACCAGTATTAAACGAAGACGGAACCGTAAAAGAAAACGGATGCTTGGTTATCAATAATAAAAAAGTTCCTGTGTTTGCGGTAAAGGATCCTGCGCAAATTCCATGGGCAAGTGTCGCAACAGATGTGGTTGTTGAATCAACCGGATTATTTACAGATTACGAAAAAGCAAAAGCGCATATCACAGCAGGTGCGAAAAAGGTTGTTATTTCTGCTCCTGCAAAAGGCGGAGACGAGGCAGGTGCAACAATCTTAATGGGTGTGAACGAGGAAAAGTTTGGAACATGTGATGTAACGTCTAATGCGTCATGTACAACAAACGCATCATCGCCATTGATTGGAATTTTAGATGAAGCAATCGGAGTTGAGAAAGCAATTCTTTCAACAACTCACGGATATACTGCGTCTCAGGCTCTTGTTGACGGACCCAGTAAAAAAGATTTACGAGAAGGTCGTGCTGCTGCACAAAACATTGTACCAAGTTCAACTGGCGCTGCAATTGCTGTTGCAAAAGCATATCCAAAACTGGATGGATTGTTTGATGGAATTTCACTTCGCGTTCCGGTTCCGGCTGGATCAATTGTGGATGTAACATTTATAGCAAAACGACCAACAGACGCAAAAGAAGTAAACGAGATCTTGAAAAAAGCTGCTGCTTCCGCACAATGGTCTGGAGTATTTGCAGTGACAGACGAGCCATTAGTATCATCAGATATTTTAGGAAATACACATGCATCAATTGCAGATCTTGAAATGACACGCGTTGTTGGTGGAAATCTTGTGAAGGTGCTTGCATGGTATGACAATGAATGGGGATATACTCATACATTAGTAGAACATGTGGTTAAAACAGGTAATACTATTAAATAATCTAACCATAAAAATATATGCCAAGCTTTAAAGAACATGAAATTCCGCGTACTCCAAAAGACGTACCCAATTACTTTGAAAAAAGTCCGAATCTTTCAATGGATACGGTAGGAATAGAAATTAATGAAGCGCTTGCGGAATTAAAGAAAGTTACTGATAAAGAAGCCGTTGAAGAAATTATGGATACGTTAGGAGAAGCATTGCGAAAGATGCGATTTCTTATCCAAAAAGCAAAAGAAGCAACACAAGGAACTCCTAAATAAGGGGTTTTCTTTATAGCCTTACTTACAGGAAAAAGAGCTTATTACGTCCAGCGACACTGGTATGGGTTTACAAAGAATCCAAAGTATGCTATTATGATTCCATCGTTGTTTTTCTCTTACTCGTTCATACATTATATGAACATCTGGAGTCTCTCCTTTTTATTACTGAGGGCAAGATAACGGCAATTAACCGAGCCTTATCTGGTTTTCGTAATACTCCTTCGCAATACATGTTTTTACACTCTGCGTGTCTGATATTCGTTCTTTACGAGCGTGGCACTCATACTCGACTGCAAAAACATATATTGCTTCGGGTCTACTACTGGGAAAGTCTCACATCGCTATTGCGATATTTTTAAATAATTATGTATAACAAAACAAACACTTCTTCTAGAAGCGCTTCTTCGTCTGATCGTGGAGGTTATTCAGACCGTCCGCGACGACCATCAACCGGTGGATCATCATACGGACGCAGTTCTGCACCGCGAAGTTCATCATCACGATCAACTGGTGGCGAAACAAAATCATTCCGAAAACCTGCAATGGTTGCTGATCTGTACGAAAATCAAAATCGATCATTCCGAGGTCCAAGTTCAGGATCACGAACATTTACGACACGTGGATTGTCATTTTCTGGACGTAGTCACCGTGGACCAAAACGATTTGCAGGTGAACATATTGATGTGTCACGATTTATCAACCGTGCGACAACAGTTGTCGAGGAAGTTTACACTCCAGTTCACACATTTGGTGATTTTAAACTTGATGAAAAGTTGAAAGATCGAATTGCGGCTCGTGGATTTTCAATCCCAAGTCCAATTCAAGACCAAGCCATTCCTAATGCAATCGATGGCCGCGATATTATCGGACTTGCTAACACTGGTACTGGTAAAACTGCCGCGTTTTTAATTCCTACAATCAATAAAATTATAAAGGACAAAAAACATAAAGCCATTATCATTACTCCAACACGTGAACTTGCATTGCAAATTCAAAAGGAATGTATTGAACTTACACGAGGTCTTGGAATTTTCAATGTTACTTGTGTAGGTGGAGCGCCAATTCGTTTCCAAATGGAAAACCTTGCGCGTACTCACCATATTATTATCGGAACACCTGGACGACTAAAAGATTTACTTGATCGGAAACGCATCAACATGTCTAACGTCGGAACAGTGGTGCTGGACGAGGCTGACCGAATGCTTGATATGGGATTCATCGACGATGTTCGATACTTCCTAAAGCATATTGAAGGCGATCGTCAGATGTTGTTGTTCTCAGCAACTATGGCACCAGCTATTGAAAAACTTGTTCATGAATTTTTGAATAATCCCGTAAAGATTTCTGTGAAATCACGAGACACATCTAAAAATGTGGATCAGGATATTATCCGCGTTCCAGATAAAACAAAAAAATTGGATATTCTAGCAGGAATGTTGAAAGATACGGCAGCATTTGGAAAAGTTTTGATTTTCGTTGAAACAAAACGATCAGTGGATCAGCTTCATGACGAACTACGTTCGCGTGGATTCAAATCTGATTCAATTCATGGAGACAAACGTCACCGTGAACGTCAATTTGCATTGAAAGGGTTTTCAGAAGGAAAGACACAAGTTTTGATCGCAACAGATGTTGCAGCTCGAGGTTTGGATATTTCTGGAGTGACTCACGTAATTAACTACGAAGTTCCACAGACATATGACACATATGTTCACCGAATTGGGCGAACAGGACGTGCTAATCAGAAGGGTATTGCTCTAACATTCGTATAATGCTACGATTTCAACGAATCGTTCTTATTATTCAACTAATCTAAACATACTATTTATGGGAATTGAAACAGGATTTGGGTCATCAACTGGTGGCTCATCAAACGAACAGGTTTTGAAAACAAACTCACAGAACATGAAGTACGAATTTGAAGAAAATGGAGTATTTTATGGTGGAGATTATCTTCCAAAACCGCCTGAAGAGCTGATTATCGACATTAATACGCCGACATCAAACTCACAAGACGAGAATTCTCTATAATTTATAGCTTAGAGATCATAAGCTGCGCTTTGCGTGGTTTTTTGATTTCTCAAAATCTGCTCCAAGAGCGAATTGAGGATTCGCCTACTGGGTGGTATACTTAATATATATGAACAAAAAAGCCATTTTACTTCTGATTGTTGCTTTAATTATTATTTTCCTTATTCCAATTTCTGTAAGGACAAACACTGCTTGTAACGTCCCTCCTTGCCCACAGGAAACAAGAAAGATAATAGGAATCGTACTACTAGAGAAGATCCTTCGTTAATACTTAATTTACTTATGAACATTCACATCGGTACTGATCACGCAGGTTTTGAATTAAAAAATAAACTTGTTGAATATCTGAACACATTAGGGCATGAAATAACGGATCATGGTGCTTTTTCCTATGACACAAATGATGATTATCCAGATTTCATTGCGCCAGTTGCACACGCGGTTTCTATGGACATGAACAGCTTGGGAATTATCCTAGGTGGATCTGGGCAAGGTGAAGCGATGAATGCAAATAGGTTTGCCGAAGTGCGAGCTATCGAATATTATGGAGGCGAAATTGAAATCGTAAAATTAGGACGAGAGCACAACAATGCAAATGTGTTATCGCTTGGTGCACGATTCGTAAGTGATGAAGAGGCGCGCGAAGCAGTAAAGGTATTTCTCGAAACTGAATTTTCAGGTGACGAACGACACGTTGAACGATTAAACAAATTTTCATAAGTATGAAGAAAGACATTCAGCAACTTATTCCATATTTTCCAAATCAAACAAAAATTATATCTATAAAGCCTTTCAAAGGAAAATATGTCTTTCATGGATCGAATAAAAAATATTCCATGTTAAAGCCAGAATATAATGGAACATATGGGAACAGTGAAAGTTATGAGTTTGGAATACCTGTTATATTCGGATCAGTTAAACCAAGTGATGCTTTCTGCAAAAAGCCAACAAAGCAATATCAGGATTTAAGAAATAAATTAAAAGATTCAATTTATTATCGAATCACTTCAAAGGGAAGAAAATTGTTATTAGGGCATACATTCGGCGGTTACATTTATGTTTGCAAGGGAGGAGACTTCGTCGAAATTGTCAGAGAAGACTTTGAAAATAAAAAGTGGACTCGTTCCACAGAATGGTTAGCGCTTAATCCTGTTAAGCCGATAGATGTAATTAAAATAGAAAAATCGTTTGATTGGGAATGTATTCCTGAATATCAATTTATTGGAACTGAACATGTCGGCAATCTTCCAGTTAAGGAGTATCTGAAATACTGCAGCGATAAAAAAGTTATTCAAGCAATTCAGGAGAAATTACTAGAATCATTTAAACCTGTTTTTCCTAAAGAACTTAAGAAATATTTATAATTATGAACATAATCCCAGCAATACTTCCAAAGACTCGAGAAGAACTGATTGAAAAACTTCAGGCTCTTGCGGGTGTTGATTATTCAGGTCGCATCCAGATCGATATGTGCGATGGAAATTATGTTCCCTCAAAAACGTGGCCGTTTGCAGATTCAAGCATGCCTGCAAAAAGTAGTTTTGAACTCGCAAGTAATATAAAAGATGATGGTGAGTTAATTCAGCTATTATTAAAGTTTGATATTGACTTAGACTTGATGGTCGCTGATGCTGATTCTAAAATGGTGTTATGGGACACATTATTGCCACAGAGAATCATTTTTCATTTGGATTCAATCACCGACAACGAACTACTAACAGAATTATTGAAACAGAAAGATGGGATATATGAAGTGCTAAATCGAAAGGCAATTGTTTTTGCGTTTTCACTTGATACCGATATCGAAAAATTTGATTATTGGTATCAGAATTTTAATATGCGAAATGTTCAAGTTATGGACATTGTTCATATTGGAGTTCAAGGTGAGGAATTTTCAGATAGAACGTATGATTATATAGATAGCTTGAAAAAAAGATTTGACGGATTGCGCATTATGGTGGATGGCGGCGTAAGCGCTGAGAATGTGAAACGTCTTTCTGAATATGGCGTTATGGATGCGGTTTCAGGCTCTGCGGTATTTAAAAATAACGATATTTTAAAAGATCTTGCCGACATGCAAAACATGCTATAATAGGATTATTATCAGTTTTAACCGTATAACATCATAATAAGGAATGCTTCGCTTCGAAGAAGTTTCTGGCAGCTCATCTTTATACTGAGCTGGTTGTAGTTCTCAGCTTGTATTCCTTATTATGATTTGTACACACAAATAGTTTTTCAAAAAAATTCATGCGAGCATTACAATAATGCGCTTTAGAACGACGGGCTGCCAGAAACTTCTGCGAGCGTGAATTTTTTGAAAAACTATTAACATAACATTCATATGCAAATCTCAGAACGATCAAAAAAAGCAATCATGGCCCTCGTTGGAATTCTACTTGTTGTCCTTATTATTCTTGGTGCTAAATTAATCTGCACTGTTGGAGATAAAAATAATGCTGCAACTATTACAGTTGCTGGAAAAGGTGAAATTAAAGCAACACCAGATGTTTCAAAATTTAGCGCAACTATCGAAGAAACTGCAAAAGATCAATCAGCTGCATTAACTGCAAGCTCTGAAAAAGTGAATACATTAATCACAACACTTCGAACAATTGGTATTGCTGAAAAAGATATCAAAACAGAATATACAAGTGTAAATCCAAAATATGAATATCCATCTCGAAATATGGAATCAATGATTTATCCACCAGTAGCAACTAATCCTGTAATTGCTGGATACACATCAAGTCATACGTTATCTGTAAAGGTTCGAAATCTTGATAATGTTTCAGCAGTACAAAAAGCATTTACTGATGCAAAAGTACAGAATGTTTCAGGCCCAGATTTATCGATTGACGATATTGATGATTTGAAACTGGATGCGCGAGAAAAAGCAATCGAAGATGCTAAAAAACAGGCAAAAGTTCTTGCACGACAATTGCATGTACGATTGGTTGCAATCATTAGTTTTAATGAAAATGGCGATGGCGCGTATCCAGTATATATGTCTGCCCGTGCAGATTCTGCGATGATGGCAGGAAAAGCTGTATCACCAGAGGCAACTGTTTCAGCAGGTGAACAAACAATCACATCGAACGTGTCTATTACTTACAAGATTCGATAATCGTTTTGCCGTTCCCGCATTTGCGAGTATGACAAGACATATATACTTATGAAAACCATTTTTAATGAAAATAACTATTTGGCGCTTACTATCGGTGCGGCATTGATTCTCGCAACAATTGTTGGTGGAATCTTTTATGCGACAAAAGACACCACGAACAAAGATATTCTGACAGTAACAGGTTCAGCACGAACAGAAGTTACTGCAGATACTGTATTATGGCGAACTCAAATCACACGAAACGTTTCGTTTGGTGAATTAAAATCTGGTTACGCGTCAATGGCGACTGATTTAGCTGCTGTAAAAGCGTTTCTTACTGCGAACAATGTGGCGCCTGAGGCAATCACTATTCAACCGATCATGATGAACGAAGATTGGAACAATAATGGTCCTGTTGTCCAGGAATCAAAACGATATACATTAACTCAACCGATTGAAATTAAATCAGCTGATGTAAATGGAATAACTGCTCTTGCGCAGAAATCCGCGGATCTAATCAATAAAGGAGTATTGTTTCAATCACAAGGTTTGGAATACTACTACACAAAATTAGCAGAGCTTCGTGTATCAATGCTTGGTGATGCTGTGAAAGATGCAAAAGAACGAGCGCAAAACATGGCAAAAGCAGGCGGGCAACGCGTGGGATCATTGCAATCTGCAAGTTCAGGCGTCGTTCAAGTATTGTCACGCGGTTCAGTTGAAGTTTCTGATTATGGATCATATGACACCAGTAAAATCGAGAAAGATGTCATGGTGACCGTGCGTGCAACATTTGGAGTAAAATAGTGAATTAAAAGCCATCCGAAGAGGGTGGCTTTTACCTTGACCTGAATCGTAACTTCTGCTATTATGGGCTTCGTCTCGATCCTACTGTCGTAGTGGAAACCGAGGCAGCAGAAAGTGATCCATATGACGATTCGTGCTGAAAATAAAACATATTTTCCTCACAAATTATTGTACGCGATATCTCTCTGTTTTTATAAAAAATAGTTTTAAATCATAAAATAAATTATGGCAAAAACATCAGTCATTGCGCGAAATCAAAAGCGCGCGCGACTTATTGCAAAGTTCGCTGAAAAACGAGCTGCGCTTAAAGCAAAAGGAGACTGGGAAGGACTACAAGCTCTTCCTAAAAACTCTTCGCCTGTTCGATATAAAAATCGATGTGGCATTACCGGTCGGTCAAAAGGATATCTACGAGACTTTGGATTGTCACGTATCAAATTCCGTGAATTAGCTAACGAAGGAAAAGTTCCAGGTGTACGAAAGTCATCTTGGTAATCAAATCATATGGATAAAACATCAAACTTGTTGATCTCTCTTAAAAACGGAGGCAACTCAGGAAAGGAATTCACGACTATGCCATACTCAAAGTTTTTGGCATCAATCGCGAAAGCATTATTTGACGCAGGTTACATCGCATCATACAGCAAGAAAACCGCAAAAGGTCACAATGTGTTGGAATTAGGAATTGCCTACGTAGGTGATCGTCCACGTATTAATGACGTAAAGCGAATTTCAAAGCTGTCACGACGAATGTACTTGGGTTCAAAAGATATTCATACTGTGAAAAACGGTCATGGAATTTTGGTTCTGTCGACACCAAAAGGAATTTTAACAGGAGATCAAGCAAAGAGTGAACATGTCGGTGGCGAAGTTCTCTTTGAAATCTGGTAATTATATGTCACGACTTGCAAAAAAACCAATTGAATTGCCAGCAGGGGTTACGGCATCAATGGATCACAAAACGCTGACCATCACTGGTCCAAAAGGATCTCTCTCAAAAGATTTTCGTTCAGAAATTTCTATTAAGTTAGGAGATTCTACAATCGAAGTTACCTTGAAAGGAACTGATGTGTTCGCACGAAGCTTGCTTGGAACATACGCATCTCATATTAAAAATATGATTGCAGGTGTTACGACAGGTTACGAAAAGAAACTAATTCTAGAAGGAGTTGGTTTCAAATCAGCTGTATCAGGAAATATTCTTGATTTAGCTCTTGGTTTTTCTCACCCAGTTAAAGTTGAAATTCCAGCTGGAATCACAGCAACTGCTGATAAAAACGTTATTACTATTTCAGGAATTGATAAAGAAACAGTCGGTCAATTTTCTGCACACGTTCGATCATTGAAAAAACCTGAACCTTATAAAGGTAAAGGATTCCGTTATGACGGAGAAGTGATTCGCCGAAAGCAAGGTAAAAAATCTGCATAATTACGTTTCTATTTTATTCCTCGAAAGCTTTCCTGCTCGCATTCTGCGCAGCACATGCAGGACAAGAAGCATGTGTCCCTACCTTTGGCAGGGCAGTGCTCGAATGCTCGCACGAAACTTTCTTCGGTACAAAATAGATCTCTAATACTATGAAAACATTAAACAACTACAACCTTGCAAAGCGAAAGCGTTTGCATAAAAAAATCCGTACGCGAGTTGTTGGATCAGAAGCACGACCTCGATTGTCAGTGTTCCGATCAAACAAATTCATCTACGCTCAAATCATTGATGATAATACAGGAAAAACTCTTGTATCAGTCAGTGATATCAAGGCGGCAACTGGAAACAAGGTTGATCGAGCTCGATCAATGGGTGAACAAATTGCTGAACTTGCAAAAAAATCAGGTATTACTGCGGTAGTATTTGATCGAGGAGGATTCCGATATACAGGTCGAATTGCAGCATTAGCAGATGGAGCCCGCGATAAGGGTCTTCAGTTCTAAACTATACTATTTATGGATGACACAATAAAAACTACTGAAACAACAGAAGTAACTGAAACTACTACAGCTGCAACATCAGCACCAGCTGCGCGACCATCAACTGCAGGAGCGGCACCTCGAACTGGAGGTTATGCACCTCGCACAGGTGGATACCGTGGAAATTCGCCTCGTAAACCAGGAGAAACAGGGGCAACAGGTGGAGCACGTGGAGGATTCGGCGCACGACGTCCAGGTGGACGAACAGGCGGCGGACGACCTGATCGTGGTGAACGACCAAAACCAGAATTTGACCAAAAAATGCTTGAAATCCGACGTGTAACTCGTGTAGTTGCCGGAGGACGACGATTCTCTTTCTCTGTAACATTGGTTGCAGGTGATCGAAAAGGTCGCGTAGGTGTTGGAATTGGAAAAGCTACTGATACAACATTGGCTATCAACAAAGCATTCAACGACGCAAAGCGAAACATGATCAAGGTTAAAACTACTGAATCAGGATCAATTCCTCATGACGTAACTGCTAAATACAATTCAGGAGAAGTATTTCTTATGCCAAACAAATCACGAGGAGTCGTAGTAGGTTCTGCTATGCGTAACGTGATTGAATTTGCAGGAATTACTGACATTACAGGTCGAGTTCTCTCTGGTTCAAAAAACAAACTTAACATTGCGCGCGCTACAATCAAGGCACTGACACACTTTGCCATGCCAAAAGCGGCTCGCACAGAATAATATGTTACATACTATCAAACGAGAACATCCGAATAAAACACAAAAGCGCGTAGGTCGCGGACAATCATCTGGAAAAGGTAAAACTGCCGGACGTGGAACAAAGGGTCAAAAGGCTCGAGGTAACACAAAAATCCGTCCTATGATGCGTGATATTATCAAGAAGATTCCAAAACGACGAGGTTACGGTAAAAACCGATCTCGTGGAACATATGTGAAAGCTGAATTTGCAATCATTAATGTAAGTGCGCTTTCCGGAATGACGTTAGTTAATCCTCAAACATTAGTTACGGCTGACTTGGTATCGCCACGACTCGCAAAAAACGGTGTTAAAATTTTAGGATCAGGAAACATCTCAAATGCTGTTACTGTTTCGAACTGTGACGTTTCTGAATCTGCTCGAACAAAAATCGTGGCAGCTGGAGGATCTGTTGCATAAACCAAATCATGCGTAGAGGATAGTATAGTTCTCTCCAACAATATTTCCTCTTTTTATCTCCTGCGTAACCGCAAGCGTCCCTCACGCAACTTACGTTGCTGCGGGTTCGTACTCGGAAATAAAAAGAGGAAATTTGTTTACGAGAAAGAATTCTTGAACAATAGTTCATGAAAAGGTATACTAAGTGCCACGCATGTTTGCGATTATCTATGATTGAAACATTTTTGAAAAAAGTGAAAATTATCTTTACTGATCGTGCGATCCTTATGCGCATCGGTTTTGTGCTTCTAATGTTCGCAGTATTTCGATTGCTTGGTTCAATTCCATTACCTGGAATTGATACTGTTCAATTGTCTAATTTCCTTGCAAACAATCAATTCTTTGCATTCTTATCATTGTTTTCAGGAGGAGGTCTTACACAGTTGTCACTCATTGCGCTTGGTGTTGGTCCGTACATTACGGCATCAATTATCATGCAGTTGCTAACAGTTCTTGTGCCAAGTATCAAATCTATGTATCACGAGGAAGGTGAAGCAGGACGAAAGAAATTCAATCAATATTCACGATTCTTGGCTGTCTTTATGGCATTTGTCCAAGGTATCAGTTTGATTGCATTACTTTCAAGTCAGGGAGTATTGGTACTTGCGACAATGTTTAGTAAAGTATTGTTCGTATTCTCTGTAGTAGCTGGAGCAATGTTGGTTATGTGGATTGGCGAGCTGATTTCGGAATATGGAATCGGTAACGGAGTTTCTATGATCGTATTTGCAGGTATCGTATCACGATTGCCAGCAGATTTATCAAAAGGAGCATTCACATACGATGCATCACAGCTTCCATTGTATATTGCGATTTTTGCAATTCTATTCTTAATGATCTTTATTTCGGTAATTATCACAGAAGCAGAGCGACCAATTCCAGTTCATTATGCAAAACAAGTTCGGGCAGGATATCAAACTGCCGGAACTGATAGTTATATTCCATTGCGTATTGCGCAAGCTGGAGTAATGCCTATCATTTTCGCTGGTTCAATCCTACAGTTACCACAAATTCTTTCTATGTTTTTCTTGAAATCAACCAATCCGACATTATTGTCACTTGGTAGTAAGTTCAAGTCATTTACATCAGATAATCTGTGGTATATGATCATTTACTTTGTACTCATCTTCTTCTTTACGTATTTCTATACAGCGGTAACATTTGATGCAGAGGCAATGGCGAACAATTTACAGAAAAACGGAGCATTCGTACCAAACGTTCGACCAGGTGCTCCAACTGCTGAATATGTTGCGACAATTTTGTCACGAACAACATTCTTTGGAGCTGTTTTCTTCTCAATCATTGCTGTTATGCCGTTCATTCTACAACGAATGACTGGAAACGCTCTGTTTGCAATTGGAGGAACTGCAATTTTGATTGCAGTATCAGTTTCAACTGATTTGATCAAGAAATTGTCAGCTCAGGCTTCAATGAAGGAATACTAATTTTCAACAAAAACCATCCTCAACCCAGTAGGTCATTCTGCTGAATGAGGATGGTTTTTGTGTTTCTCGTGTCAGTATGATAACATGCAAATTATGTCAACAGCTTATCTATTATATGGAAAATCAGGAAGCGGAAAGGGAACACAGGCTCAGCTACTAAAAGAGCATCTGGAATCTCTTGGAAAAAAAGTAATTTATATTGAAACAGGAAAGCTGTTTCGTGCCTTTTCAGAGGCTCATAATGACTTTATGGGCGATCATGTACGATCTGTTATTGATGCAGGAAAGTTAATGCCAGCCTTTTTTCCAATTTATTTATGGTCAAAAGAATTAGTTGAAAACTATACAGGAACCGAAGATATTATCTTGGATGGTGTAGGACGACGAGTGGAAGAGGCATCTGTTGTTGATTCTGCATTTGGATTTTTAGAAATAAAAAATAAATATATCATTCATATTAATGTATCGGATGAATGGGTAATTAATCACATGGGAAATCGGACTCGCGCAGATGATACGGAAGAAGGTATGCAAAAAAGACTTGCATGGTTTACTGTGAACGTGATACCTGTTATTGATTATTTTAAAAATGATAACTCATACGTTGTCCAAAGAATTAACGGTGAACAATCAATTCAAGAAGTTGCAAACGATATTCAAAAGAATATAGCCAACTAATCTTTCAGTGATATTCATAATACGTATCTCGAAAATTCCCTCGAAAGCTCGGCTCCGCATTCTTTCAGAATACTCGATCTCAATACGCATTATGAATATTGCTTCCAGATCTATGATTATTATTAAAACTGACAAAGAAATACAATCAATGCGTGCAGGTGGAAAAATTCATGCGCGTGTTTTACGGCTGGTTTCTGAACGTGCCGTTCCTGGTGTCAGTACGCTTGAGCTTGATACCTATGCAGAAGAACTAGTCCGTGCCGCTGGCGCACTTCCTGCTTTTAAGGACTATATGCCAGCAGGACAGCAGACTGCATTTCCTGCAACATTGTGCACATCTATTAATGATGAAATTGTTCATGGTATTCCTACGACTGACAGAATCTTGCAGGACGGCGATATTATTTCTATTGACCTAGGTGTTCAGTATCAAGGTGTATTTTTGGACGGAGCCGTAACAGTTCCAGTCGGAAAGGTTACACCCGATGTGCTGGCATTTTTGGATGATACGCGTCGCGCAATGATGGCAGGAATTCATGAATCGGTTCCAGGGAATACAACGGGCGATATTGGCTATGCGATTCAAAAATTTGTTGATAATAAATATGGAATTGTAAAAGGCTTGGCGGGTCACGGAGTAGGACGCGAAATTCATGAAGATCCATACGTACCAAATTATGGAAAGCGTGGACAAGGTGCACGATTGGTACCAGGAATGGCGATTGCAATTGAACCAATGTTAACCCTAGGTTCCCCAGATACAGAAATTCTTGAAGATGATTGGACATTTGTTACAGCCGATGGGTCAATTGCAGCACATTTTGAACATACTGTATTAATTACCGATAAAGGATTTGAAATTTTAACGATTGAATAATAAAAACCTAATCATAATGATTAGTTTTTTATTATGCGAGTTATCCACATGTCGTTTATATAGGATATGAGTTATTTTTCTGCTATAATTTATTCATATTATGTATACCAAAAAAATAATTCCACACAAAAAATTTCTTTTCACTATAATCTCTTTGATCTCCATTCTTGGTTATGGATTTTTAGTATTTGCAGCTCCACCAGGAACAGGCGGATACAATCCAGGAGAAACATTGAATCCAGATTGTACTCCAGGCCAAACAGTGCCTAATCCATGTATTGTTAAGTCTATAGGTGGATTATCTATTGGTGATACTATTGGAAATTCGCCCGATCTTAATGGTGTCTTATATACAAATGCGTCCGGTAACGTAGTTACTGATGATCTTTTTACGCGTGATGCTGTTACAAAAGATACACTTATTGGAAAAGACTTTGATATTCCGATTATTCAATATGACCTTACTACCGGTAATATTATCGGCTTAGGAAGCCTTTCCGCACCGTTTAATGACGGTGACCAGATCGAAGGTGTTACCAGTGGTGCAACGGCAACTATTGAACATTCTGAAAGTGGTCTTTTCTATATATCAAACCTATCTGGAACCTTTCAAAATGGTGAACCAATTAATAATATTACATCAAGTGAGACTGCAACAGTAAATCAGCTCTACCCAACAGCGCCATTTGCTCCTGGAGATACCTTTATTGTTTATGACCCAATAACATCACAGACGGTAGGAACCGGAATAGTCACCGCAGTAACAGTGAACGGGTTTACCGTCTCGCCCACCTCTGGAATATTTGATGTATATTATCTTATACTAGATGAACTTGGTGGTGGTATGTCGAACATTTTTGGTATTCTTGATGGTAATCCAGTGAGTTCTTCATCAGCAACAACTCATGGGGAGATTAAAATAGGGTCTTTTTTGGGTGGATTAGTTGAAGGTGTCGGACTTAACTATCGCAGCGATGATGGAAATAAATATGTATTAACTTTTGCCGGAACTAGTATTGGAGGAGGTGATAGCTATAGTGCAAGGACTCTTGTTGGTAATATTTCCGCAAATAATTATGCAAGTATCACACAGACATTAAGTAATCCAAATGGAACACCTGAGATTCAAATCGGTACTGTTAATGCAATGGCCGGACATAATAGTAACCTGTTATTGAGTGGAAATCGAATGATATTGCAAAATAATCAAGAAATCGCGCTTTTAGCAGGACGTATCCAAATAGGTTCATTCGATTACAATAATGATACTGAATTCGATCCGTACCCAGCTTTTCCTGATTATTATTACTTACCAAATGTTCGTGGTTCTGCTGGACAGGTACTTACTGATGACGGAAACGGGAATGTGACATGGCAGACACCATCAGGAGCAACCCCTTTGATCGGATCAACTTCTACGCTCGGAAGTGAAACGTGGTTGGGAAGTAGTGCAGGAGGTAATGGAAGTTCGTATAATAATACGGTGTTTGTTGGCATGTTTGCTGGATATGGTGCAACCAATGCAGAATATTCTAATTTCATTGGTAGTGAAGCAGGTTCTGGGGCAATTAGCGCATACCAGTCTAATTTCTTTGGGCAGTATTCTGGAATAGGGGCAACTTCCGCATCGTACTCAAACTTCTTAGGTTATAATTCGGGGACAGGCGCTACTGGTGCGTTTAATTCAAACTTCCTTGGTCCTAATGCTGGTGCTAATGCTCTTTCTGCCAGTGATTCAAACTTTTTTGGTTCACAAGCAGGTGCTGGTGCTGAGCATGCATCGTACTCAAACTTCGTTGGAAATAGTGCAGGTTCTGGTGCGCTAGATGCTCACCATTCAAACTTTATTGGTACTGAAGCTGGTAATGGTGCAACTAACGCTAACAACGTTAACTTTATTGGAGCAAATGCGGGCTACGGTGCTGCGTTTACTCAATATTCAAACTTTATCGGTGACGCAGCAGGTTCTGGCGCTATTTCTGCAAGCCAGTCAAACTTTATCGGTGGTGCAGCAGGAATAGGTGCATTTAATGCTGCAATGTCTAACTTTATAGGTTTTGAATCAGGTTCTGGCGCTGAACAAGCATCTAACTCAAACTTCATTGGGTTTTCTACAGGCGCACTTGCAACAAACGCTTCCAATTCAAACTTCTTTGGTAAAAGTGCAGGTTACAGTGCAGTGAATTCAAGTCATTCATTTTTTGCAGGAGAAAATTCAGGTGCTTATAATATTGGTCTTGGTCAAGGAAGTCAAAATGCTGCCAATGCAATATTTATAGGATCAAATGCTGGATATTTTTCTGCGGATTTAGGATTAGATACAACTGGCAGTGCTGATGATTTTGCGATATTACTGGGACAAAATACTTCAACAGGTGGATTTGAAAATAGTATAGCGATCGGAAGCTCTGCAACTAACACAGCATCAAATCAATTTATGATTGGTTCGAAAGCGCGACCTATTTCAGAAATGAGATTAATAATCGATAGTTCCAACAATCAATGTGTTATCGATGTGGATGGCTTAAAATGCCCAAACACTCCAGACGGCTTTCTTCCGTTAACAGGTACGCTGCCCTCAACGTCTGTCACTGGACCAATATTAGTTACAGGCAAGGATAGTATTAATGTAAATCAAAATGGATCACTTGCCAGTAACACATGGGCTATTTATGACATATCATCTGGAAGCTCTGAAATTACAGGAGGATTTTCATTACAAGATGATTCTGATATTCAACCAGTATTATGGCGAAATATATACGGGATTGGAGCTACGGCCTTATCTGTCCAAGATGATAATATTCATATAAATTTTCCTCGTGCAGGTGCTCAGTGTGATATAGACCCATCAGGATTTAGTTGTTCATCTGATGAACGGCTAAAGAAAAATATTATTGATCTATCTTCTAATATACTTGATACGGTTACTCAAGTGAGAACTGTTAACTTTAAATGGCTTAAAGGAACTGACGAAGTGAACCATATTGGATTCATTGCTCAAGATATGCAACAATATTTCCCAGAATTAGTGTCAACAGGCTCTAATGGAAATTTGCAAGTAAATTATGCAGGAATGACCCCGATATTGGTTGAAGCAATTCGTGAAATGAACTTAAAGATTACAACCATTAATGACATGGACACACCAAATACATGGCGTGACGGGTTAACTCTTTGGTTCGCGAATGTTAATAATGGAATTACAAAATTATTTGCAGACGAAATAGAAACA
This sequence comes from uncultured Candidatus Saccharibacteria bacterium, assembly GCA_964415895.1. Classification (GTDB taxonomy): domain Bacteria; phylum Patescibacteriota; class Minisyncoccia; order Phycocordibacterales; family UBA1006; genus CALMMZ01. The sequence goes on from CAYQCC010000011.1 coordinate 24,716, forward strand.
AAAACATTATGTGTTTCTGATAATACTGGAGACAAAACATGTATTACTAAGGCACAACTTGATCAATTATTAAATGGTTCAGTGAACGGATCAATAGCTCCGGCGCCATCGCCGAGTCCTGATCCAGCGCCGATACCTGATACGGATCCGGGAACAGGTGATACACCATCAGACAACTCAAATCCTGGGCCATCTGATACAGGTGAAAATCCTACGGATACGCCGCCTGCTGATTCAGCACCAGCGCCTACTGAATAAACAAGTCTTATAAGGCTTGTTTTTCTTTATTAATGCTTGATTTATTTAAGATTATCTGTATAATGCTTCGTATTGTCTTGTGTAGGACAGGTAGTCTTGAACTA
>CAYQCC010000012.1:0-13947 GCA_964415895.1 uncultured Candidatus Saccharibacteria bacterium
CTTAATCCTCCTACCATTGCGCCGATCTGACCTGACATTTTTGTTGCAATCTTTTTTCCTTGTAACAGCATGAAACATGACATCAACAATGGAATCATGGTTGATACAACGGCTTTCAATACTAATACCAACCAACCCTCCTCGCCTACAGGCTTATCGGATACTGCACTCATCATACCCTTACCGATTCCGTCTATGTTCAAAATGGATATCGTTATATACATAAAGAATAGATACACCGGTGTCATGAATGCCAGCTCAAAGAAATTTTTGAGCCAGTTATCAAATCCAATAAATTCATTTTTTTCAAGGAATGGAATGGCAAACGATACAAATGCCAGTGGCGATAAAATAATTCCAAGCCAGAGCCCGAGTATTCGTCCAAGGAAGATGAACAGCATCGATGCAAATGTCCAAATCAATAGTAATAACACAAAGAAAATACTAAATCCAACTACTAGATATGCAGCATTTCGCCCGCTGGTGTCTGGTGATATTTCAGCTTTTGTAAACAATGTTTGAGGACTGGAAAGACTGATTAGCGGAAGTGAAACAGACTTCATGTGTAATGTGTTTTCGAATATATCACCAACAGTTGCAGCTGTTCTGTTGCGGCTATCGCTATAATCATAGGTACCAAGTTTGCTATATAAAAGGTTTGAAAAAATGTCCGCCGTTTGAATGGTGAGCCGACAGAACAGCAAACTAAAGTTTACAAGCAGTGCCATGATAATCACACGTACTACTACCTTTTTTGGTTCGAACTGTGTTCCGCCTACTGACGTTTTATCCAAGATCAGCATGAATGCTGCTATAAACAAAGCAAAAATAAAGCCAATGTTTGAAAAGTCACGTACAATTTTCCACGCGTCACGAATTCCGCTTTCTATACCAACACCAACCGTGCTTCCATAGGTGCCAGGACTGATTGATATCTTTAAAAATACATCTGACAGCGCACCCAGTAATACAGCAATGAAGTTTGGAACGAATGTAATGAGGTCAATAACAAAAGTAGTTATCTTACAGGCAAAATCGAAGTTACTACAATTAAATTGTTTTGTTAGTTTGCCTGCACCACTGTTATTGGCCGAGTTGTCTACTTCGCAGTCCTGACCGCTATAGTTTAGTTTGTATCCAGCAGGACAAAGACCTGTTGCTGGGTCTGGAGGAGCGGCGAATGTTTTTTGAAGCCCAGCACGCAATACAATTTTTGTAAGCGCTCCAGCTTCCAGTGTGGAATGTTTGGTCAACGAAAAAGCAACCGGAGCGAGTGTTCCGATTAATACAATAGACATGGCAATCGCAGCGATAAGTTTTCGCATATTCCGTAAAAGTATACCATTACACAGGAAATTAACAACAATATTCAAAACAAAAAAAACCACGGTCGTGGTTTTTTTTGTTTTGAATATCTATTCCTCGTCATTACTTCCGAATATGATTGCACGGATATCGTTCTTTTCAATAGTGTTCCACTTATCGCCGTCACATAGAATTGGTTTTTTACCATCCAAGGCTGGGTTTGGGAAATCCACTCTACTCAGAGTTAAAAATTGATTTAGTGTACAGAATGCAGAATTTCCTTGCTCAAATAGTTCATAGAGAGTTCTTGCTGGCGGAACTTGGTATAAATAAGCATCAATACTATTCATAATTCTCCGATTTCCATCATCGCTAGGTTCGTAATCGTCCTCAGCTATTTCTACTGGTACAGCCAAATCAAGTTCATTAAACGGTTTCCCAAGTAGGTGTCTACCAGAGAAACCTCCTAATGCATCAATAAATGCTTGGTCATACACTTTAACCCCTTCAGGATATTGTGTAGCATCTATAAGACTAAGTATACCATCTTTGTTTTTGATTGCCTGCTTTACATCATCTGATTTAAATCTAGATATATTATTTATTAAAAGAGTTTGATATCTTACATTTGCATCAGCTCCTGTATATTGATTTGCTCTTACAATTTGCTCCATTGTTTTACAATCTGCTAATAATTCATTGGCTCGTTTTATTAGTTCGTCCAATTGTTTTAAAGCTGTTTCAGATTTTTGCAATGTATAGGGCACAGAAATATCATTTTGAAGTGCAGCATAGCTGGTTCGAATTTTGTTTTTAGCTGCCAAAAATGTTTTAGCGTCAGCACTTTCGGTATCCCAAGGTGTTGTCATGTATTGTTCTGGATTCACCCATACTTTCCAAATAATACTAAGCGCATAATCTCGTTTGATTTCAAAATCTGTTTTTTCAGAATCAATACCATACATGTACCAAACCGTTCCTAATACAAAATCTTTATCAGTAGTTGTTGTGTCTCGAATATCACCATCAGCCATTCGTGATGTTGCCCATGATACGGCTGCAGTTTTTTGCGCAGCAGTAAGGGTGTCCCAATCACCTAATGTTAACGGTAGTTTATCAGGAGTAATAGCAACCCCGGGCGGAATCTTTATCGATAGGTTTTTTGCCCATGTTAATATCGTTTTTTGTTCTGTTGAAAGAGTTGTTGAAGTCGTTGATGGATTTAATCGTGACCAACTGTAATTTGAGAAAGGAACAGTTGGTGGTAAATTCGCAACATATGTACCTAGTGTTTGGATACTTGATTTTAAACCGCTCTCAATTGAATATAACAAGTTAAGAGTGATTTGTTTTTTTGTTAATTCGCTTTTTGTCTCGTAATATTTTTGTTGAATCGTACCGATTGATTGAACCTGTGCGAGCATTGCGGATCCTCCCGGAATATTTCTTTCTGCATTAAGTATTGCAAGCGACATTGATACTTTCGCATCATCAACACTAATAGTAATGTCGTCAAATACAATATTTTTAAAGTTTCGTTTCTTACTGTTACCTTTACTTTTACGTTTATCAAGTTTTTTAGTCTGTTTACTGGTATAGGCTGCGAGTCGTTTTTTGTAACCATAATCGGGTCCTGGAATACAAGTATCAAGATTACTGATCGTGGTTGCAAAACTAGTAGAGTTGTCCCCTGCAAAGGTTAGTCGTTCAATATAGTTAGTCATAGCAGTCACTTCTGCTTGTGTTGCTTCAACTGCTGGAGGAAACTCAACTGGTAGGTCAATTACATTTGAAGGTGTTTTTGTCCAAGGAATACTTGCTCCATTTTTTGCTACCAATTGTTCTGGTCCACCAACACCATTTTTATTTGATTCAAAATCAGCCTTCAAAGATGAAAGTCCTGCTTTGATAAATGTGTTTGCCATTTGCATTAGCATTCCAGCAATCAATTCACCAAGCTCGTCGCCCTGAGAAAGTTTTTCCTGAGCACTATCCAACGCGCTACCAATAGTGTCTGTTACAAGTCCTACTGGATTATTAATAAGCTCGCTAATACATCCACCATAATCTTCTGCTATTCCAGTAATTCCACCCAATACATTAGTTCCGTTTCCGTTACTGGTAGGTCCTTGTGGAATAGATGTGTTTCCCAATCCAGCTGTCGGTACGGTTGGTACGGTTGGAGCCGTTGTTGAAACGTTATTGTTTTTAAAGCTCTCAGCAGTTTGTTTATATTGAGCAAATGTAAGATTACATTTTCCTTGCGGTTTTGTTCCTGCTCCACCTAATTTTATTTGCTCAAGATCTTTTGCTGTTTCGATCGCCGATGCAATGTCTTCTCGTGCAATAAGTGACGCTCCGATATTTGTATTTGCTGGATTTGAAAGAGCTAAAAATCCATCCCATCCTCCAACGTTCGCATTGGTTTCGAAGTCCTTCCAATTGGCTCCAATGACCTTGTCTAGATTGAAACTTTCAAGAGGTCCTTTTCCTTGGGAAAGGCTTTGGGCACTGGTAACAAGGGATTTTGTAATTTCAGCTGCGAATGGGTTACTGGAAATTCCAAGGTCGGTAAGATATTTATCAATCTGACCAGATTGGAGATTTCCAAAATAACTACTAAAGCTCTCAATAAAGCTTGGCTGGCTGCTATCACCACTGGCACCACCGTTTGCTTTATTAAATACCTTGTTTGATATTTTTGTACTAATAATCTGAACTAGAGAACTTGCAAGTGTGTCCAAGCCATACTCTTTCAACGTATCCAAGATTTGTTGAACGTCTCCAACTGGAGCACTCGTAACAGTAACAGGAATTGCAAATGCTGATTTTGGCGCAATGAAGCTCAGCAATATCAACAGTGTGACTATTTTTTTATAAAAATTATTTTTCATATAATGGTGTGATATAAGAGCTATTTAAGCAGTTGATTAATGGCGTCCTTTGTCTGTGTTGCAAGATTAAAATTCTTTTGGAATACGAGAAACGATGCATACAGCATTGAGCTATCAGAAGAATTTGCTTCTTTGGATCCAAGTATTTCGTTTATATGCGTAACGGCATTAACTAATGCTAAATGTTGATCTGCAAGTCGCAAGGGAACCGGCATTGCAAGGAGTCGAATCGTTGCCTGTTTTAACGATACTTGGAATGTTGAGATGGAAACACTGCGCTCGCCAGTGAACAACGCATTATAAATTACTTTAATCAAGTCTTCATTTAATCGCAATGTTGAATTAAATGTAGTCATTGTATTCTTGTAAGTATTGCGCGTGGAATCGATGTCGCCTACTAAATCTAAGTCATCATATGTGTAGGTTGTCAGCTGTGTATCTATTGAGTTTGCCAAGTCCAGTATCTCTTTTGTAGTAGCAGCTTGGATCGCTTCGGTAATATTAGTTCCTTTTGGATCGGTTTGTAATCGGTGATATACATTCAACGCTAATTTATCTTCAGTAGTGATAACGCCTTTTGTTGTATTAATTACCAAGTCGCGAACGCTTGCCGGAATCTCTTCTTGTGAATTTGCAACATTAGGGTCAGTACCAATAAGAACTTCTTGCCAATCAGCTAGGCCGTCACCATCGGTATCTTTGTCTGTACTAAGAATAGTTGCTTCTTGTTCGATTTGCGGCGTTGGAATAGTAACGATTGTATCAGCAGCTTTCATAAACACATTCCGGAATAATGCCATGACTGGATTTTTTAATGCGTACAAAATTAACAGAACAACGATTAGTAATAGTATAATTCTAATGTGTTTACTTGGTAGATATTGTTCCCAAGGATGTTTCAATGGTGATATTTTTTTATCTGAAACCGCATTATCTTTTTTAGAAGTTGGTGTATTCATATTAGTGATTATTATACAACACATTAGTAATAAAAATCCAGTCATCGACCGTTAGTTCTTCGGATCGAATGGTGGTTTTTAATGATTGCTTTGCAAATTCTGTTTCCCATAATTCTCTGCTTCCGAATTGTTCATCAATTAGATTGCGAACAAGCATTTTTCTTTTGTGACCAAATCCTGCATGGATCGCTTTAAAGAATAATTCCTCGAATTTTTGATCTGGAAATCGGTCTCGAGATATATTGTCGACGGAAAATACGGCAGAATCTACGCGTGGCATGGGATTAAAGTTACCTCGAGCAACGTTTGTAATTCGTTTTGGTGTGCCATAGACTTTTACGCTGATAGAAAGCAGTGATTCCTTCTTGTCGTGTGCCAAAATACGATCGACTACCTCCTTTTGTACTAATAACACCATTTTGCTTGGCTGATATGGTCCGCTTAGAAAGTTTCGAATAATCAATCCTGTTAGATTATAAGGAATATTGGCAGCTATTTTATAGGTTGAACCCTTAGTTTTTCGTAGATATTCCGGATCAAAGTCTTGGATATCTTTATTTATAAGGTCCAATTGGCCAGATTTGATCTGTTTGGCGAATTTTTCAGATAAAATACTATATAACGTGTCGTCTTTTTCTACGGCAACTACCTTTCCTGCCGTTTCAAGTAGTTTTGCAGTCAGTGCGCCTAGCCCTGGTCCGATTTCAAGGACAGTGTCATCCTTGGTTGGTTCTGTCGCTTCGGCGATTCTGACCAGTACTCTTTCAGAATTTAAAAAGTTCTGACCAAGAGATTTTTTAGGGACAACAGGCAAGTTCATGATTACATCATACTCTATTTAGCTTTTACAAGAAAGCAAAAATATCTCTTTGACACGAATTAATATTTATTTCATTATAGGTATTTTCCCTTGCTGACATCATTAGGTGTGTTACCCTAGATAACATGTGGACTCATAATCCCTTTCCGACACGCAGCACGATAGACACGATTGATCTCTGAAACTCATGTAAAAAACTGTTCAAATCCTTATAATTAACGTTATCTTGGTCGCTTTGGACATGTTTTATTCCCTTTTGGCTTATTATACCCTTACTTAAAAATTCTTTGTTTAAAAAGGTTGTCGGCGTGGCGTTCCTAGGATCGCTTTCGATTTGGATTATTCATCCAGATCTTGTTTTTGCTGGACTTTTTAGTTCACCGGTTGCAGCAAGTGCTCCGAAATCAGAAAGTGTACAGACATTGCCAATTTTAGAAGCAAAAAAATGGTCACCAATGCTTCTTGCACAAGTTGAGGACACGGATACGATTACTGATGATGACACGCTTTCAGCACCATTCTCATTGTATGATGCAGAAAACGTTGTTGTTCCAGATCGAGATACTATTTCAACGTATGTTGTGCAATCAGGAGATACTATTTCAGGAATCGCTGATAGGTTCGACGTAAGTATCAATACGATCAAATGGGCAAACAATATTGCACCAAAAGGCAGCATTAAAGTTGGACAAACACTTACCATTCTGCCAATCACAGGAATTCGTCACAAAGTAGCAAAGGGTGACACACTTGCAAGTATTGCAAAGCGATATAAATCTGACGCAGACGATATTGCATCATTCAACGGTTTTGAATCAGGTGAGAAGCTTACAGCTGGTGAATACATCATTGTTCCTAACGGAGAAATGAATATTCCAACCGAACAGATTAAGAAAACGTTGGTAAAATCATCAAACGGGAAAACTCCCTTGGTGAATATTCAGGTAAGTGCTAGTGGTTATTATTCAAAACCTGTAGTGAATGGAATTCTGACACAAGGATATCATGACCAGTATCATGCTTTGGATATTAGTCTCCCTCGCGGTCAAGCGATGGGTGCGCCGATTTTGGCAGCAGCGCCAGGAACAGTACTGGTTGCAAAACCATCAGGATTCAATGGTGGATATGGTCAAATGATTATCATTCAGCATGATAATGGAACACAAACATTGTACGGCCACCTATCAAGTGTAAAAGTTTCTGTTGGTCAGCATGTTGACCGTGGAGATGTTATTGGAGGAATGGGAAGTACGGGACGGTCAACTGGTCCTCACCTTCACTTCGAGTTACGTGGAGGAACTACTCCAATGTTTGATTATAAAAAGCGATAAATAAAAAACACCGTGTGGTGTTTTTTATTTAGTAATTTTGTTTCGGGCGATACTGTAACGCCTCCAATATATGACCTTCATCGATTGTTTCTACTTGCTCTAAATCCGCAATTGTTTGTGCAAGTTTAATCACACGATGATAGGCGCGTGGTGATAGTTTCATAATCTGTGCGCTCTTGTTCAGAGTTTTCTTTGCCTCGTCGGTAATAGCCAATTGCTCAACATCTTTTGATTGCATATGAGCATTTAGTTTCTTGTATGTATTAAGTCTTTTAAATTGATTGTCTCGTGCCTGTTTTACGCGCAATTTAATATCGTCGCTTTTTTCTGCGGCGTGGTAATTACTTAATTTTTCATAATCGATATGTTCTACTGGAATCCATAGATCAATACGATCCATAATCGGCCCTGAAATTTTACGATTGTAACGTGCGATATCGTTTTGTGTGCAGATACATTTCTTGTGTAATGACCCAGAGTTTCCGCATGGGCATGGGTTCATAGCTGCGACCAAAATAAACTGTGATGGAAATGTCGCATTTCCTTTTGCTCTGGAGATATTTACGACGCGATCTTCCAGTGGTTGACGTAAGGATTCTAATACTCGCCCTTCAAATTCTGGAAATTCATCCAGAAACAATATCCCACGATGCGCTAGTGTTACTTCACCTGGTTTTGGGATGGTTCCACCACCGATCAGTGATACATAGCTGGACGTATGATGTGGAGCACGGAATGGTGGATGAATAATCAACGACTGCTGCAGTTTTCCAGAGATACTGTGAATACCGGTTACTTCTAATGCTTCTTCTAGCGACAATATCGGCAGAATTCCCGTGAATGCACGTGCAAGCATTGTTTTTCCTGTTCCAGGTGGTCCATACATTAATATATTGTGTCCACCAGCTGCCGCAATTTCAAGTCCTCGTTTCGCAATTTCCTGACCTTTAATTTCGAAAAAGTCTGTTGCTAATTCAATTATTTCATTGAAATTAATTTCAGTTGTCGGTTCAGGTTTCATCTTTTCATTACTAGTCAGATGATTTACAACTTGTTTTAATGTATCGGCTGCGTAAATCGTTATTTCGTCCACGAGAGCTGCCTCGCCTGCATTTTTTCTTGGAACAAATATTTCTGTGAAACCGTTCTGTTTTGCATGCTGAACCAACGGTAATACACCACCAACACTATGAATGCTTCCGTCGAGCGATAGTTCGCCTAGGAATATCTTGTGTTCTGGATCAAAATCAATTGTATGCGACGATAATAAATAGCCAAGCGCGATTGCAAGATCAAAGTATGAACCTTCTTTTTTCAGTTCTGCAGGAGCCAATGATACTACTGTTTTAAAATTTTCTTGCTTCGGTGAAACAAACCCAGAGTTTTTAATAGCACTGGAAACACGATCGCGTGATTCTTCAACAGCTTTATCAGGCAAGCCAATAATTGTAAAACTGTGTAGTCCGTTTGTTATATCGACTTCAACCGTAACAATATGACCGTTTAGTTGATATGGCTGTGCGCTATAGACGCGTGAGAATGTTGAAAGCATGTGCTATTCATAACATAATTAAATAAACAAAAAATTAAATTTTAATGAATAATATCTTTTACTAACGTAGTATTAACGCATTTATATGAAGTGGTTCTTTTTTTTCTTAATAAAAATTTAGGAACAGTAATCGTTGCTTTGTTGAACTCAGACTTATCACATTGTTTTTTTAAGATAATTTCGTATATAACATCGCTCATATAGGGAAATTCTTTTGCTTGTTCTGAATAGATCTTTTCGTAGGATTCTCCGTCAATTATCATGTTGGTTTCGCTACCGCTGTACATTCTATAGGATAATGGATATACCAGCGTAGTTTTCATCTGCGTTAATGGAATGAATGCTGTACATATTACAAGCACAACCTGTAATCGCGTAAGATTGAATACGTTCTCATGCATCTTATTCAAAAGTATTAAGATAAGAATTATAACAAGCGCGTTCCAAACCCATGCTTTTACTGCATAGTGAACAAAAAACATAAGTATTATTATTGCGCCACCGTGCACCAATAAGACAGTATATTGCGATATTTTTTTATGTAATATAAAAGTAATTCCTGTTGCGATCTCGAGTATAGGTATAAGCAGTACGCATGCCGCCACAAAAAAAGGTAACCATGCAATTCCACTGAAAGGTTCGCTAAAAAATCCAACAACATTAATATAACTTGGATTAATTTTAGTTAGACCTGCCCATATTTCTTGAATACCAAGCGACCAAATAACGAGCTTCATACTATTATCAATTCGCGCGAATATGAGCATTAATAGATAGTTATACCAAAATGGTGTGATGATGTGGATGTTGAGAAATATCATTACCAGCATTGCACAAATTAACCACGTAACCCTTTTTGGTTTATATATAACGTATAGTGATATCGCTATAAACAAGAAAAAGGCTGCTATATAAATCATTGGTCCGAGTACTAAAACAGAAAGAGTAATATCCGAATTGAACCATTGAGCATGACTAAGAATATGCGAAAGCAGTACGGCGACTGATATTAGTCGAACAACTAATTCCGGCAGATTGTTTAGTTGTTTTGAAAGGGCAGTTTTAATGGTTTCTATTAAAGGTTTCATATGTAACACTACTCTAAACCATATTCAGGTATTCAACAAATAACAAAAAACTCCTTACGGAGTTTTTTGTTATTGGGAATTATAAATTCATCATCTTTTTGCATGTTCGTGCAGCAGGATTTGCCATAAGGCGATCTGCTTCAATCGGATCTCCTGATTTCTCACAAATACCGTATGTTCCAGCGTCCATCTTTCCAAGTGCGTCAGTTACTTCCTTATATCGTTTCTCGATTTCGCTGAGTCGCGCAGATCGAGATTCAAAGTCTTCAACGTAATCAGCTTGGTCAGTATAGTCAGACTCTGCTTCACCGTCTGTCTCCATAGGAACGGCTTGCCAGTCGCCCGTTGTAGGGTTTTGCTTACCAATACCAGAAAGTTCCTGATAAAGAGTCTCTTTTTCAGTTTCTAGTATTCCTCGCAATTGGTCCAATGTTTTTTTATCAATATTTTTCATTGGAGCGAGTATACCAGAAACGGCAGGATTGTCACGTAATTCAACTAGCGACCAATCATACGGCGTAGTATAGGTTCTGCAATGTCTGCAGAGGTAGTAATCAGTAATGTTTGATCAGTCAAAAATCCATACGTAATACTGTAACCAGATGATAGTGTTGCCGTACGTAAAGGAATATTATTTACGATAATGTCCTTGAATGATGGGGTTTCTGATTTTAATAAATTAGAAACAAGTTGGTCCGGTGCAAATAATGTAATTGTTCCGTCCATCATCGTATTTTCCCATGTGCGCATGATTGAATACATAACATCATATCCTTGGAATTGAATCAATAAGAATGGAACCTTTTCTTTTCCGGTTGGATGATAATAACCGTATACATAATCATCAGCTTTATCAGCAAAACCAATTGGAAACTTCATGCTAAATATTGATACGAATGTTGCCAAGTTTGTTTTTTCCGCGTTTTGCGTAGGAACAATTGATGCAAATGTTTTTTCTAATACGTCGCCTACCTGAACTGCTCGCAACTGCTCTTTCAATTGATAGTCTTTTATTCCTACCAATTCAAATGGTTTAATTGTTTCAACACGCAATAAGTTAGTCTCATATCTTTTTGTTGGCGATTGGATAACTTGAACAACTTTTGGAATCAATGGAATGACTCCATATATTAATGCTCCAATACTTGCGACGACTAATATAATGGAACCAATAATATAAAATATGTTTTTCGGATTTTTAACACTTACCTCTTTTTCTTCAACTTCGCGTAGCCGCGCTTCTGACAACAATTCTGAAATTACTTTTCCTTGATATCCTGCGACGCTTTGTGCAACATCGGTATCATATGTAATCATTGCAGGAATGGCAGCTTTTGCCTGATCCTCTTTTTTCTTCTGCTCAGTTTCTAGCGTTTTTAATGCTTGATTATGTTCATCAGTTTTTTGCAATAGTTGGAAGAAATTTTGTAGTTCGGTCAGTAATCCGATTTCATTAAAATCGGTAAAATGTCCTGATCCAGTAAGTGCTTTTACTTGCCCTGGTAATAATTCTGCAAACTGTTTTGATTTCTGAGGCTCGACAAATGGGTCTTGTGTATTCCATATATGAATAACAGATGCAGCATTTGTTTTTATTTTATTCCAATCAAACGGTGCTTTTAAAAAGCTTTCTGCAATCGGCGCAAGAGCCAAGTGTGATGGTGCTTCGGCACATCCTGCAACGCTAATATAATTTCGAACAGGTTGAGTAAATGTTTGAAGCCACAAAAGTGTCAGTAATGAACTAATTCCATGACTAATAATAATCGTGTCAGCAGTGATTAAACTATTATATTGCTCCATGTGTTTCATCCAGTGCTCCATTCCCTGTTCTGCACCTGTTGGAAGTTCTGGTGTGACAACCGAATAGCCTGCTGGAGCAAGAGATGTTATTTGTGGATACCAATACTCTGTTGGATTGGTAAACGCGTCATGTAGTACGATAATGTTTTTCATAAAGTCTAATTATGTTCATTCGTAGTAGATACAACTTTTTCTCATCTGCGTGCCTGATATTCGTACTTAGCGAACGTGACACGCATACTCGATTTCTAAAAAGTTGTATCTACTACTCACTCACTACGCATGTAGGTCGGGTAGTTTAGGGAGATGAATTATATTTTTTCTGCAATCGAGTATGAGCTTACAATGCATCAAGAACGCATATCAGGCACGCAGATAAAGAAAAAATATAATTCATCTCCCTAAATAATGATGTCCCATTAAGTATACAATAGTTTATGCAACAAAAAAACCTCGAACATGTCGAAGTTTTTTTGTTTGATTATTTCAAACCAACTCGTGAAAGAATTTCTTCGTATACAGCGAAGTTCTTCTTTTTCAAATAGCTCAACAATTTGCGTCGTTCTGCAACCATAATGATAAGTCCTCGTCGTGAGTGAATATCTTTTTTATGAAGCTGAAGATGTGCAGTTAATTGGTTGATTTGCTCTGAAAGCAACGCAACGCGAACTTCTGGAGACCCAGAATCAGTTGCAGATGATCCAAAATTTTTAATAATTTTTGCTTTTGATTCTTTGGTTAACATGAGATGCATTGTAGCATATCCACAAAAAAAAGCAAGTATTTACCTTTTGATCTATTTAATTTATATGGGGATAAATTCGAATAGTATAGTGAATATGTCTGGGGTTAGAAAATGCCAATATTAGGTAAGTGGTCTATTTTAAGGAGTTTGTGGTTTCTATCAAGAAATACACCAATTCCATCAGCTTGCCATCGTGTTTCACGTGGAACCGAATTCTTTGCCAAATAGATATCGATTGTTTTCAAGAAACGTCGAATCTTTGATTTTGAGATATTTTGAAACGGGTTGGTCAATTTTCTATTCTCAAGAATAAATGTTTCGCGTGAAACCATTCTTCGTTGTTTCTTGAGTAAAGTTTCATGTGAAACATAGTCATTTTCTGAATTTGCGGACATTTCACGTGAAACACCATCTTTTACCAGGTTTTCGACTGATAAATTAGTTTCACATGAAACTGTTAATGTTTTAATTTCAAAAAAATAAATTTTGGAGTTCTTTACCGCAATTATATCTATTTCACCAAATCTACAAGAAAAATTACGACTAATAACGTTAAAACCCTGTTTCACGAGAAACATTTCAGCAATTTGTTCGCCAATTAAGCCTATTTTTTGTTTTTTAGATGTGAATATCTTCATAATTTACAAGCATTAATTAGTGAGGAACGGTTTCATGCCTGCCTGATCGGTAGGCAGGTGAAACCAGATATATAAATAATATACATACGTTTCACGTGAAACACTATTATTTTACACATTTATATAAAATAAGGATGAATTTCTATTTGCTCATTATAACCTTATCTTATAAGGTTATAATGAGATTATAAAGTACAATTCTAGACAATATCGGACAAATAACGGACATAGTGTCCTTGTCGTTTATGAACAGTACCCACTATGTTATCCACAGTTTCCTATATTTATAAACATATTTTACCATATCAAGCCACACAACAATAATTTATCCAAATACTCTTGGACACGTTAAAAGACACTGTTTTTAATAAGACAAGCAGTTTTTTGGGGATTGAATGGGGAAAAGGCAAATTGGTTGTTGAATAATTAGTAAACTGTGTTAAAGTGGCTAAGTAATGCGGGCATGGTTTAGTGGTAAAATACATCCTTGCCAAGGATGAGTCGGGAGTTCGATTCTCCCTGCCCGCACATAAAACACAAAGTCTGGACGCATCGCGTTCAGGCTTTTGTGTTTTACTGTGGAAGGAGAATCGAAAGACGGAGGCGGTTTACGCCATGCGAAGTATGAGCATGGTGTCGGCGAGGTCGGGTCGGGACGCAAGGAGTGAAACGACTATGCGATCGTGACCGATTCTCCCTGCCTTTACCTGTTATTTGATTTTCTTTTGAATCCATGCTATTTTGTGTTCGTTGCACCTGTGGTGAAATGGATATCACGACTGACTTCGGATCAGTTATTCTAGGTTCGAGTC
>CAYQCC010000013.1:0-10715 GCA_964415895.1 uncultured Candidatus Saccharibacteria bacterium
GATAATCTTTGAATGACTCACAAGCCATTTTCTGATTGATAAATGACCAGTTTCCGTCCATCTTCATTCCAGATCCACCAGTATTAATTTTAAGCAATGTTTCGTGTGCTGGTGCATCATCATTACATAAATAATGTGAATCCCATGTTCCAACAATTGGTAAGTCAACTTCTTTTGCGATGCGGACAATGTCAGGCAGGATATCGTGATACCATTCCATTCCAGGAGCTTCTGGATGATTCATAATTTCAACGAACACATGTTCGCGACCTACTGCATCACAATAAAATTGCAATAATTCTTTTGCTTTATCAAAATATTTTTCACGAACATACGCGACAAATTCACTTCCAGGACATCCCGATAAAATAATTAATCCCTCGCCATGTAGTTTTAAAATTTCTTTATCAATACGAGGTTTATAATAAAAACCTTCCAGGTTTGCCTTTGAAACTAATTTCATCAGGTTTTTATATCCAATATTATTTTTTGAAAGCAGTGTTAAATGATAGCGTTTGTTATCTACGGTAGGATCACGATCAAAACGAGTTCGATTTGCAACATATACTTCACATCCAACAATCGGTTTAATTCCTGCATCTTTACATTCTTTATAAAAATCAATAGCGCCATACATTGCACCGTGATCAGTCAATGCAAGGGCAGTCATACCAAACTCCTTGGCTTTTGCAACCAAGTCTTCTACTTTTGAAAGTCCATCCAACAATGAATAGTGTGAATGAACATGAAGGTGAACGAAATTGTCGTGGTGTGCACACATAAATAGGTGAGTGGTTAGGTTTAGTTGATTGAGTATAGCATATGTGGGTAATACTTGACAAAATACTATAATATGCTATTATATTGATAATCACTAAAAATTAAAAAGCTTTTTATGAGTAAATCGATTTTGAGCCCAGGAAGATTCTTGCCAACAATTATTGGCACGATAATCTCAAATTTAAGAAATGCAGCAAAAGTTGTGAAGACTGCATTGAATGATTTAAATAATACACAACAATTACAAAAAGTTGCCGTTAGTAGAAAACATCACAACAACCGGCGACAAACTGTTGGCAGAAAAAGGTTTTCCAACCACTACTGCTAAGCTCTCCAATAAATAAGGGGTCGGAACACTATATGTGTTTCGGTCTTTTTTGTTTCACTAAAAAGGATATACTACATATATGAGAAAAAAGATCAGGTCGAATATTCAAAAAATTGTTCACACTGCCAGTAAGCGTCCAAAGAAGGTGCAGTGGGTAATTGGAATTGATGAAGTTGGTCGCGGTCCGATTGCTGGCCCTGTTACATTATGCGCATTTGCTGTGCGTGTGGAATTTTTGAAAGACTTGAACGCAATGGGTTTTAAAGATTCAAAAAAATTATCACCACAAAAGCGTGAACAATTTGCTCAAATATTAAATAATTGCGCACAATTACATATGTGTACGTGGTCAATCGAAAGTACGAGTGCAGAATTAATCGATTCGAAAGGTCTTACATTAGCTATTTCATCTGCACTGGGACGATGTTTAAAAAAGTTAAATATCCATCCTGAGTTTTGTGATATTTATTTAGATGGAGGTTTGAAAGCTCCAAAAGAATATTTTAGACAACATACGGTTATTCATGGTGATGACTTATTTCCAGTGATTTCTTGCGCATCTATTCTTGGAAAGGTGTATCGCGATCATGTAATGGAAAAACACGATAAGGATTATCCAGATTATGGCTTTTTTGATAATAAAGGTTATGGAACACCAGAGCATATGAAGGCAGTTAAAAAGCATGGAATGTCGCCGTTGCATCGTAGGAGTTTTCTAAAATCGATTAAGTAAGCATCTATAAATGAAAACAGGTTCGTCCTGTCAATAATTCCCTCACGGCTGCGCCGTTCGGTTTCGCCACCACAAGGGTGGCTCGATCTCAAAAGTTCGCCGCATGCTTCTCAAACGCTTTGAAATAGTTGCTTTTTCAGGAAACTATGCTAGAATGGCTCCATATGGTAATTCGAATGAGACATACAAAGTCACATACAGCTAATCGTCGCAGTCATCACGCACTGTCAGCGCCTAGTCATGTAACTGATCAAAAAACAGGCAGCACTCACTTGCGCCACCGAGTTGATATGAAAACCGGTATTTACAAAGGTAAAAAAGTTTTGGATGTGGTGGCAAAAGTCGCTAAAAAACAGTCAAAATAATTGTCAGTAATTTTTTATTCATCTAGCTCTTTCTTGCATATATGTCACATCGCCACGTAGCTCGCTCACTTTGCATTCAAACCTTGTTTGTCTGGGACTTCAACGGATATCAATCAGAAAAGATACCCGAAATTTTGAAGTATGTTATCCGTGAATTTGGTGCAGGAATTGATGATACGACATTTCTGGAAGAAACAGTAGCAGGTATCGTTGCAAAACGAACCTTACTTGACGATATTATTCAAAAAGCAGCACCAGAATGGCCCATCGAGAAGATTGGGTGTGTTGATCGTAATGTTTTACGATTAGGTTTGTATGAATTGCTATTTGGAGATCAAGCACAAATTCCACCAAAGGTTGCATTGAATGAAGCAATTGAACTTGCAAAAAATTATGGAGGCGAAAATACAGGACGTTTTGTAAACGGAGTATTAGGTGCAATTTACAAAGAAATGGGCGAACCTGGAAAAGATCAGATCAGCAAAAAAAAGAAATTTGACCACACTGTTGATCCATCAACGCTTCCGGTGGAAGAAAAAGGTGGTGCAGTTGTATTTTCTCGTGACGATCAGGGAACAATTCGTTTTGCGATGGTACACGATATATTTGGTTACTGGACTCTATCAAAAGGTAGTATTGAACTTGGTGAAAGTGTCGAAGAAGGCGCTATTCGAGAATTAAAAGAGGAAATTGGTATTGACGTGACTATTATTGAAAAGCTTGGTGAAAACGAATATATTGCTCATCATCCAGAAAAGGGAAAGATTCGAAAACACGTTCATTACTTCCTAACCGAGGCAGCATATGAACCACTAACGCTTGAGGTTGGAACAGGTGGACTTGATCAAGCTAAATGGTTTGAATTGTCAGAAATTCCGGAACTAATGATGTACGATGACGTTACAAAATTAATAGCAACTGCGATTGAAAAAGTTACTACTCTTACGCCGGCACACTAAGCAGATTTATCATGAAAGATTTTACACAATTGGAACAGAATTTGAATATTGAATTTATTAATAAAGGATTGTTGCAGCAGGCGTTTATTCACCGATCATATATTAATGAACATTCTGGTTCAGGTTTATCTCATAACGAACGGTTGGAATTTTTGGGTGATGCGGTACTAGAACTCGTTGTTACAGATTATCTGTACGAAAAATATCCTGCAAAACCAGAAGGTGAATTGACCGCGTACCGCGCATCATTAGTAAACACAATCATGATTTCTGATACGGCTCGTGATAATGGATTCGATGAATTTCTGATCCTATCAAAAGGTGAGGCACGTGATACAGGAAAGGCTCGAGCATATATTCTTGCAAATACGTACGAGGCATTTATCGGAGCGCTTTACTTGGATCAGGGGTATGATCCTGCAAAAGGATTTATTCACTCAACGTTGTTGCCAAAACTACAACGAATCATTGATGGAGGACTATGGCGTGATGCAAAATCATTTGTCCAAGAAAAATCTCAGGAATTGGAATCAGTTACACCGTCTTACAAGGTAATTCATGAAGTTGGACCTGATCACGATAAAGTCTTTACAGTTGGGATTTATTTTGGAACGAAATTAATCGCAGAAGGAAAAGGAAGTTCAAAGCAAGAAGCTGAAACCGATGCTGCACGAAATGCACTAAAGGTAAAAGGTTGGAATTAAAGATGCACAAGGCGTCTTTTTTTGTTATACTAAAACCACTATGACGTTAAAACGGCTTGAATTACATGGCTTTAAATCCTTCGCAAAAAAGGCTCTTTTTGATTTTACGGCACCTGTGACGGCTGTTGTTGGACCTAATGGTTCTGGTAAATCAAACGTAGTAGAAGCAATCCGATTCGTATTAGGTGAGCAGTCTTCAAAATCATTGCGTTCTAAATCTGGTGCTGACTTGATTTTTAAAGGTTCACGTTTAATTCCAAAAATGAACCGAGCAAGCGCTACTATTGTGTTTGATAACGCTAGTCGCGCATTTCAACTTCCATCACTTTCTGGTGCATTATCACTTGATTTTGACGAGATCAGTATTACACGTGAAGTATTTGCAGATGGAACGAATGAATATCGAATTAATGGAAGTACTGTGCGTTTGCGTGATGTCCATGAATTGATTGGATCAGTTCATATTGGTGCGTCAGGTCACCATATTATTTCACAAGGTGAAGCTGATCGGTTGTTGAACGCTAAACCTGCAGAGCGGCGCGAAATCCTAGAAGAAGCGCTTGGTTTGCGACTGTATCATTACCGAATTAATGAATCCACAAAAAAATTAGACAAGACACGCGAACTGATGAAAGAAACAGAATTGTTGCGACGCGAACTTGCGCCACATTTAAAGTTTCTAAAGAAACAAGTTGAACGAGTAGAGCAGGCAGAAAATATGCGAACAGAATTGTCTGAATTATATCGGACGTATTTGGTGATGGAAGAAAGTGTTGTGACGTATGAAATGAAGCGATTGAATGAAGAGCTCCAAAGCCTTGATTACACTCGAAATGAAAAAGCCAAGTTGTTAGAAAGCATGTCAGCGTCTCCAGCTGAGCAAACCGTAAGTCATTTTCAGGCTCGTTTATCAGAATTTCATACAAAAAAACGTCAGCTTGAACAAAACGAATCTGAATTGACACGAACCATTGGACGTATTGAGGGAACGGTTGCGGCTCTTTCTCGTGTTGTTCCGGAATCTGGAAAGCCAATTTTACCGATCGACCGTGCTGTTATTACTGATTTCATTAATACTTTGAAACGCGATATCGATTCTGCGTTGATACATGATGAATTATCGTCTGTACGCACATCGCTTAATTCGGTTAAGGCTATTATTGAATCGTTTAAATCAGCACACCTGGAAAGCCATACTGAAACAGTTGATCACTCACAAGAATTAAATCAATTGAAAGGCGAGCTTTCAGGACTCGAAGAAAAACTCAAAGAAATTAAAAAAGAGATGGTTATTGTGGATGAGGAAATTATCGCAGTAGAAGCTTCGATTAATACTGAACAAGAATTGCTTCGAACGTCTGATCGTACACGGTTTGAACACGAAACAACTATTCGAGAGCTTGATCACCAGCAACAGCTTATCAAGCGTGATATTGCAACGATGTCTGATCGGTTTGAATTATTACAAGTCGAGTATCGCGCAGCAGCTGAATTACTCGGTGAATCTATGCAAGGAATTCGTGGGTCTGGATCATATAATCCAAATGAATTTAATATTCATGATCACAACCAGAATAAATCTACGATTGATCGATTGAAAATCCGATTGGAAGATATGGGCGGTGGTGGTTCAGGTGATATTATGCGTGAATATGACGAAACAATTGCGCGTGATACGTATCTCAGTCAACAATTAGCTGATCTTGAAAAGTCAGTAACAGATTTAGAATCGATCATTAGCGAGCTAAAGGAACTGTTAACGGATGAATTTAAAAAAGGAATTCTGAAAATCAATACAGTATTCGAGAAATTCTTTATGACCATGTTTGGTGGTGGTTCTGCAAAATTGGAAACCATTAATATTATTCCAAAGAAACGAAAGAACGATGAGGAGTCAGATGAATTTATTGATGAAGATGCGGTGCCTGAACAGGGAATTGATATCGACGTAAACCTTCCACGTAAAAAGGTAAAAGACTTGGAAATGCTTTCTGGTGGTGAGCGGTCACTTACATCTATTGCTCTATTGTTTGCATTGTCGCAGGTTAATCCACCGCCATTTTTGGTATTGGATGAAACCGATGCAGCACTCGACGAAGCCAATAGTAAGAAATATGGCGATATGATTGAAACGCTTGCAAAGGAAACGCAATTGATTGTTGTAACTCACAACCGAGAAACAATGTCACGTGCTTCAATTTTGTACGGCGTGACACTTGGATCAGATGATGCGTCGACCTTGCTTTCTATCAAGTTCGAAGAAGCAGTAAAAGTTGCTAAGTAATTATTATTAATTACAAAATTATATGAATAAAAAATATCTAGGCTTGATTGTTGCAATAGTAATAGTTATCGGAGTCATTTACGGGGTTAGTTATAAGAAACAAATTACAGAGAATGCCGCGATCGTTCCTAATACTACTGAAAAAGTAGTTACAGAAAAGAAAGTTGTATGCAAAGTTGGTCCCGAGGTGGAAGGCGATTGGTGTAGGATTCCAACAGGTGGTCGTCTAATTCTTAGTATGACAGGTGACGCATTTTACGATAATGGTGATTATTATAGTTTTTCAAGAAACGGCAAAGATCAGGGGGTTCATCTTTATAAAACAGAGAATTTTATATGTTCAGATCACCCAGAAGCAATCAGTTGTGACGGTTTAACTAAACTTATCTTAATAGAGTCAGGATCGAAAGACTTTTATATTAATATCTTTACACAACTTAATGATACTTATATGCAAACCAGAAAAGATACAGATCCAATGTAAATTACTATATGGCAAAAGAAAAATCATTCACAGAAAAAGTACGCGATGTCGTTCGTAAGATCCCGCGTGGAAAAACGATGACCTACAAAGAAGTTGCTGCTAAGGCTGGAAATCCAGGCGCAGCGCGTGTTGTTGGATCGGTTATGAAAGCAAACTACGATTCAGAAATTCCATGCCATCGAGTACTTCGATCAGATGGAAAGGTTGGAGATTATAACCGAGGCGGAGCATCTGCAAAATTGAAACTTCTTAAAGATGAAGGTGCGATTAAATAAAAAAGACTAACTTTTTAAATTTTAAAAGTTAGTCTTTTTTGCTGAACAGCACAGCAAGGTAGTTATTCTGTTATTTTTGCAAAAAGGAGGTAGTCCTTTGGTCTGAATTTGTGGCAATCCAATGTTATTTCCTGAACTGAATCAGGATTATAGGAATAAGAGAATATAATTTTATCTCTTTTTCCTCTTTGGATTGGCTCTGTAACTATTTTTACATTGCGACCAATTTCACGCCAAGGAAATCCTTGTGTTGCATAGCTGACTACGAACTCCGCAGGGAACGTGGTAAAGCCTAATTCAACTGCTGGAAGCATGATTTCTGCATGACTGAGTCTTTTGTTAAAATTCAAATCAAGCTTTTCTGCCAAGATTAATATAGGCGTAATAGTTTTTCTTTCCGCGTAATCAATCACAGCATTTTCAATACTTCTCTTTTTTGTGTAATTGTAAGGGGCGTCACCAATAATGATATCACCGATGCGATTCCAATACTCTTTGTATTCAATTTCTCCAATTAATGTTTCTTTTAGAATCACGGTTGAAAGGGCTTGAAATATACCCGTTTCTGTTTGTTGTAACGCGTATGTTTCCATTTTTATTATGTCTGTTCTTGATATTACTACGTTCATACATAATGTCAATAAACACAATAAAAACACTCGAAAGTGCTTTTATTGAAAATTCTTCAAGAACTCATAGGGTGTTAATCCACTTGTTTTAATCTGGTTTGCATAATCTATTCCAATATAGCGCCAGTGCCAAGCCTCTGGCACATATCCTGTTATTTTTTCAGTACCTGTTTTATAACTTTGAACAAAGCCATATTTATATGCGTTTGATACAAGCCATGAATATTCAGCTGAGTTCTTAAAATTATCATAAGAAAACGCAGGATCAGTTCCAGACTTCATATCAACAGCTGTTCCTAGTTGGTGTTCCGAGTGCCCAGGTTTTGCAACTGATGGGTATTTTGTTGGGTCAGCGTCAGCTGCTTGTGTGTCCGCGCTGTTACTTCGTACAACTTCCTGTGTTGAACGACTACGAAATCCAGACGTCATTACAATTTTTAGCTTCTCCTTTTCCATATCCGCAACCATTGTAATAAGGGCGTTTGCAGCAGATTCTGTTAAACAGTTCGCAGTTGTCTGTACATTAATTCGATTAGTAAGTGGTATCAAGTTTTTTGGAATATAACTTCCAAGATCAATGTCTGGCCCAACAGCATACAGCCATTTATTAGTTTCAGAATCTTTTGCAGTTGGACATGTTTGCGCTGCGACAGATCCCTTTTTTAGAAAGTCACTTTGAATTGTGTCGCGAATTTCAATGGGTTGATATTTATTCTTTTCGGGATCAAGCTCAATTGTCTTAAGGGTAATATTTTTTATTGAATGTTTTTCAATCGTCGCGTCTACCAATAATCCTTGCATTGTTTCGTTTGAAAAGTATTGATCAAATATAAAGTTTCCAACGGAATAGGCGATAAACTTATCCTTATACCACTCTGTTTCTTGTACTACGTGTGGATGGTGCCCAATGACAATATCCGCACCATTATCAACCGCCATATGTGCAAGTGTTTTTTGGCGTGTGTTGGCAGGTTTATATTCTACACCCCAGTGTGCTGTAAAGACTAAAAAGTCTACCTGATCGTGTGCATTTTTAATGATAGAAGATAGGTTTGGATTACTGCAGAGCAATTGTCCAGCATTTGTTTGGGTCGCTGTCAACCAGTCTGGACCAACATCACTACATCCAATAAAGCCAACTTTTAAATTGTTTACCACGATGGTTTTTACCTGTGATACTTCCGCAAGGTTCTTCCCGCCTCCTGTGTGCGGTAGTCCGTATTTTTCAAAGTTTGCCAATGTATTTAAAAATCCAGTCGAACTACGATCGCCGACGTGGTTATTTGCAAAGTTTACCATTTTCACATTATTTGAAAGAAGTGCTGGAATTATTTTCTCGTCCATTGCGAATGAAAAACGACTTCCGACATTGGTGCCTTTTGCGGTAATGGGACCTTCAACATTTAGAAAAACTCCGTCTGATTCCTTGAAATATGTTCCAATATTATCAAAGAGTCGGTTAAAGTCACCACTCATATTATTTTTTACTGAATTTTCAACGCCTCGATCAACCATTAAATCTCCGACAAATAATAAGCGTGTAGGTTTTGGAACCACAGCTTCTTCTTTTGTAATTATAGGCAGTCCGACAGCTTCGACGCCGAACCATTTTTTAAGTGTTGTTTGCCCAAAATTGGTATTTATAAATACAGTTATTACTACAAGCAGTGAAATTGCAGTTGCTATTCCTATAATCCAAGATTTTTTCATATACTTATATCTTACAGGAAAATGGGAATAAAAGAACTTGGCAGGCGATCGTTTTTAAGGTCGGTTGCGTTTTCATCATATCTTCCATATACTAATCATATTATTACTGGACTAATACTTATTTACTATGAATTTTAAAGAAATGTTTAACAACGGTGCCGAGAAGTTACGAACAAAGGAATTTCTGGCATTTGCATCGTTTTTAATCCTGAGTCTTCAATCGTTTGCAGGAGGTTTTGAAAAGAAGCAGTTAACGAAGGATGATATTAAGGCGGTTTATGCGAAATATAACGAGTATGCGAAAACTCATCAGAACGATACTCTGCATACAAAAGTAAACGATTACGATATCAGTATGTTTGGTATAGATAAGGGTTACGAATTCGAGGTTGTTCAGAATGTAGATAATACTACGAGTACCAGTGAAAACGGAGGAACAAAGGTTTCTACAGAACACAAGAAAATCAAGTATTATTTTGTCGACACTAACGCGGATGGTGAGGCAGACAATGTCTACAAAAGCTCATCTTCTTCAACAACTACCACTACGACCAATACCAAGACTCCTGTAAATGTTAAATCTGCCGAAGTTAAACCAGTTATTACTCCTGTGTTTAGTGAAGTTGTAAATGTTATGGATCAGACCTTAAAATCAAAAGTAAAATAAAAACACCAGTTGGTGTTTTTATTTTATCAATATGTAATCAATAGTTCGCCGATCCATATTAGTTTCTTTCACTTTAATTTTTACAATCTGCCCTACACGGAATTCTGCATTAGAATTTCGTCCTTTTATAACCTGATCCTTTTCATTGTAAGCAAAGAAATCTGAACCAAGATCCATCAGCCGGATCATACCTTCTGATTTTGACTCGGATTCAGCAACGAATACTCCAAATTTTCCAAGGCCAGTAATAATTCCGGTAAATTCTTGCCCAACACGCGCTGACATGTATTCCACTTGTTTATATTTAATAGAATCCCATTCTGCAGTCTGTGCATCTTTTTCTCGATCTGATGAATATGCACACATTCGATTAATTTCTAATGCCTCTGATGGTTCAACGTGCTCTTGATCCAATGTCATTTGCAGTAAGCGATGAACCATGACGTCAGGATAGCGACGAATTGGGGAAGTGAAGTGCGTATAGTAATCAAATGCTAATCCAAAGTGTCCGATATTGGTTGTTGAATAAATTGCTTTGGCAAGACTTCGCACAATCGATGACTGAATCGTGTCGCGCGCTGTATCGTTATCAACAGCGTCCAAGATCGCTTGCAATTCCTTTGGTGGAATAATTCCATCAATAATACTTACATTATATCCAAGGGTTTTTAAAAATACTTGAAGATCAAATACGCGATCAGGCGATGGTTTGTCGTGAATTCGATACACAGCAATTCCTGCTGCATCTTTCGCAGACAGTTTTATTGCAACGGCTCGGTTTGCAGCAAGCATCCATT
>CAYQCC010000014.1:0-10443 GCA_964415895.1 uncultured Candidatus Saccharibacteria bacterium
ACAGTATCAGTCTTATAAAGGAATTTATTATCATTAGCCCCTTTAGAAATAAAGCTATTATTTATGCAACGCGACTATCCATTAGAAAAAGTAAGAAACTTCGGAGTTATTGCCCACATTGACGCCGGAAAAACAACAACATCAGAGCGAATTTTGTTCTACACAGGTGTTTCTCACAAGATCGGAGAGGTTCACGACGGTGCTGCGACTATGGACTGGATGGTTCAGGAGCAGGAACGAGGAATCACAATTACATCTGCTGCTACAACATGTTTTTGGACACCTACATATGTAGCTGACAAAAAAGATACGGCTAAAAAATTCCGATTCAATGTAATCGATACACCAGGTCACATCGACTTTACTATCGAGGTACGACGATCACTTCGTGTGCTCGATGGTGCTTTAGTGGTATTTGACGGTGTGGCTGGAGTAGAACCTCAGTCTGAAACTAACTGGCGTTATGCTGATGAAGGAAAGGTTCCACGAATCTGTTTCATCAACAAATTGGACCGAACAGGTGCGTCTTTTGAACGATCATTTGCATCAATCTTGGACCGACTTACAAAAAACGCTGTACGATTCCAAATCCCAATTGGTGAAGAAGAACACATGCAAGGAGTTGTGGATCTTTTGAAAATGAAAGCATACTATTTTGAAGGAAACATGGGTTCAGATGTGGTAGAAAAAGAAATTCCTGAAAACTTGAAAGCTGATGCTGAAAAATTCCACGCAATCTTGATTGAAAAAATCGTTGAACATGATGAAGAAATGATGATGGCGTTCCTAGATGGAAAAATGGATTTTGATATCGAGGCTTTGAAAAAAGTTACACGAAAAGCAGTTATTGCTAACGATATCGTTCCAGTGTACGCAGGTACAGCTCTTAAAAACAAGGGAGTTCAATTGGTACTTGATGGAGTAGTTGATTATTTGCCAGCACCAACAGACATTACAACACCAAAAGGAATTCACCCTGATACTGGAGCAGAACTTGAACGAAAAGCATCTGACACAGAACCATTTGCAGCACTTGCTTTCAAGGTCGCAACAGATCCATTCGTAGGTCAGTTGATTTTCTTCCGCGTGTATTCTGGAACACTAGAAGCAGGTTCGTACATTTTGAACACACGAACTGGTAACAAAGAACGAATCGGACGAATCTTGCGTATGCATGCTAACGATCGAGAGGAAGTGAAAAAGGTATTTGCAGGTGATATCGCAGCTGCGGTAGGACTTAAAGATACTCGAACATCTGATACATTATGTGACCCAGCTCATCCAATTATCTTGGAAGAGATTAAGATTCCAGAACCAGTAATCAGTTTGAAGATCGAACCAAAGACAAAAGCGGATCAAGAAAAAATGGGTATGGCGTTATCACGTCTTACACAGGAAGATCCAACATTCCGTGTTACAACTGACACAGAAACAGGTGATACAATTATCTGGGGAATGGGAGAACTTCACTTGGACATCATTGTTGATCGTATGCGTCGAGAATTTAATGTTGAGGCAAATACAGGACGACCTCAGGTAGCGTACAAAGAAACAATTACAGGTGAAACTGAAGTTGAAAACAAATACGTTAAACAATCTGGAGGTAAAGGTCAGTATGGTCACGTTAAGATTCGTGTTAAACCACTGGATTATTCAGTTGCCATCGAAGATCTTCCAAAGAATACGAAACGTATTCCTGGATTTGAATTCATCAATAACATTAAGGGTGGAGTTATTCCAAACGAATTTATTCCAGCTGTTGAAAAAGGTGCAAAAGAAGCAATGTCACGAGGTGTACTTGCGGGATACCCAGTTGTGGATCTTTCAGTCGAACTATACGACGGAACATATCACGATGTAGACTCAAGTGAAATCGCCTTCAAAATTGCTGCATCACAAGCTGTTGCCGAAGCGGTACAGAAAGCGCGTCCAGTAATCTTGGAGCCTATGATGAACGTAGAAATTACTCTTCCTGAAAAATTCCTTGGTGATATCACAGGAAATGTTTCATCAAAGCGTGGACAAATTGAAGGAGTAGATGACCGTGGAATGGCGAAAGTTGTTCGATGTATTATCCCGCTTTCAGAAATGTTTGGTTACATGTCGACATTGCGTTCTATGACCGAAGGTCGCGCATCATTCAACATGGAATTCTCTAAGTATGCAATTGTTCCTCAGAACGTTGCAGATGAAGTTATTAAGTCACGAAAATAACAGAAATGTTATCCACAAAAAACATCCATTCGGGTGTTTTTTGTTGTGCGAATTTAAAAAAATTTGATATACTAAATTTATATGCTTTCTTCCTCTCGTTCCAGAAAAAAAATAGTGTTTACGGCTTTATCAATTCTCTCTATTCTTGGTTATGGTTTTTTTGTGTTTGCTGCACCTCCAGGATCTGGCGGATACAATCCAGGTGAAACTCTGGATCCAGAATGTACTCCCGGACAATTAGTGCCTAATCCCTGTATTGTACAGCTGCCAAGCGGCATTACTTCGCAATGGGACGATGTAGTTGGCGGTATTAATTATGCAGGAGGAAATGTAGGAATTGGAACGACGACACCAGATGCGAGATTAAAAATTATCGGACAGAATCCGAATAATTATGTTTCTTTGTTAGGTGGTGATAGTGGTACAAGTTTTAATAATTTTGATCTTCGTTTAGAAGACAATGGGCCAGATCAGTTTGGTATGATTAGTATGTATGCCAGCCCAGAAGAATCGTTTATATTGAGTGCTCAAAAATTAGACGGATCTTATTCCGGATCTTTCCGTTTGAGTACTCAAGGAATAACAAATATTAGTTCTTCTGATGATGTAGGGAATTCAAATAATATAGAAATAAATCCATTGGCCACAGTTTTTAATAATGCAAATAGTTCTGAAAATTTTTTGTTTCAGCTCTATCCTAATGTTGCACGTTTTATACCATCAACTAATTCGCGCGGTGGTGTCACTATGGGAAATCTAGGAATGATTTCAGCTGACGAATCCGGTTTGTATGACGCTGGTGGGGACATACCTTTAGCTGTTTTTGACGCAACAAGTGTTAGAGCATACTACACACAACAAATGTTTGTAGATTATAATAGTTCATATATTAGTCTTGCAGATACTCATAACGGAGGTGGTATTTCAGTCAATTTTGCAGACGGTTCTATAAATATAGGAAAAGCAGAAACTAATGCTGCGGATGGAATAGAAGGAATTCAGGTTTACCAAAATGGTAATAATCCAGTTGTTAGAATAGGATCCAGTGCATTCACAGGAAATGGAACATTATTTACAGTAAATGATTTGGATCAACAATTCAGAATGGATAATGGTAATTTAATTGTTCAATATAGTGGCGATGGTATTTTGCTTGGAGAAAATTATTTAGCACAATTTCGTTCTGGTATTTATTCAATGAATGGCGATCAAGCAATTGCTGATTATGATTCGCAGAATAACTTTTACACCTACGCGAATGGTTTATTGAGTGTTGATGGTGTTAATAGCATAACCACAATTGGAACAGAAAACGTGACCATAAATGGGGTTAATTACGCATGGCCGAGTTCACCAGCTGGAGGTGCTGGATATGCATTAGTAAATGACGGAAGTGGAGTGTTATCATGGGAGAGTGTGAGTGGTGGTGCGGCATCTCCTATTACCGTTGTTAATACTACAAACTTATTCTCTACTGGTCTCACCGGAACAGGTCAGGGAGTTACAGCAACGAACGGTTCAATATTTTTAGGAATCAATGCAGGTAAGAATGCAACCGGAGCGGACCGTTCAAATTTTATAGGACAAGGTGCAGGAAACGGTGCAACGAACGCAACAAGTTCCAACTTCTTTGGTTTGAACGCAGGAAACGGTGCAACAGATGCAACTAGTTCCAACTTCTTTGGACCAGCAGCAGGAGGAACTGCAATAAATGCTCATGACTCAAACTTTTTTGGTTCAGAGGCTGGATCTGAGGCGACAGATGCTTATTATTCAAACTTCTTTGGATATAACGCAGGTTATCAGGCAACTAATGCAAGAAACTCAAACTTCTTTGGGATTGCTTCTGGAGCTGGTGCAACTGATGCAATACATTCAAACTTCTTTGGTGAAGCATCTGGTGGTGCTGCTGCTTATGCAAATAATTCAAACTTCTTTGGAACATATGCAGGTAATGCTTCAACGAATGCTGCCAATTCAAACTTCTTTGGTCCAAATGCTGGACGAAGCGCAACAAATGCATATATTTCTAATTTTATTGGATTAGATGCCGGAAATGGTGCAACATATGCTACTCGTTCTATATTTATAGGAAACGAAGCAGGATTTGGCGCAGCTACTAATAGTGATTATGATGGTGATAATAGTGGTATTTATTTTGATAGTATATTTCTTGGATACCAATCTGGTTATGAAGCTACTGATGCTTTGATCTCAAACTTTATAGGTTATAATGCGGGATACCATGCAACCAATGCATATAGTTCAAACTTCATTGGTTATAATGCTGGACTTAATGCAACTAATGCATCTAATTCAAATTTCTTTGGAGTTAACGCTGGGATGAATGCGTCATCAGTTAGTGAGGGAAACTTTATTGGTGTTGACGCAGGAAGATCGGCTACTAATGCGTTCGCTGCTAATTTTATTGGAACTCAATCAGGTTATCAAGCAACAAATGCACAGCAGTCAAACTTTATTGGTGTGTATTCAGGACGAGGTGCGACCGATGCATCTGACTCGAACTTTATAGGATATGCAGCAGGACGAGATAATATAAATGCTGCCAAGTCTGTGTTTATCGGATATCAAGCTGGAAGATATGATGTTTTTACTTCTTCAGGTAGTCAAGGTGCTGCCAACTCTATTTTTATTGGTACTAATGCAGGTAATACAACTACAGATGCAGGTTTGAATAATACTGCTGCTTTTAACGAAAGTACTACATTCGCCAATACGTCGATTTTAGTAGGCCATGCGTCCTCTACAGGTGGATTTTCAAACTCAATCGCCATCGGTGCTTATGCAACCAACACCGCCTCAAACCAATTTATGATCGGTTCTACAACTCGTCCTATTAATGAACTTGTTATCAAGGGCTCAGGAACGTGTAGTATTGCTGCGACAGGATTGAGTTGTTCATCAGATGAACGCTTAAAAACAAACATCGAAGATCTTTCAACAACGACCATGGAAGATTTATTGAAAGTAAGAACGGTACTATATAACTGGAACAGTAACCCGGCTGGCGATAAAGTTATCGGTTTCCTTGCCCAGGACCTTGAACAATACTATCCTCAATTAGTACGAACAGATTCAGATGGGTTTAAGATGGTTAATTATGCTCAGATGGCGCCAATACTTGTAGAAGCGATTAGAGAAATGAATTTAAATGTAACAATGATTTCAGATATGGCACGAGCTAATACGTGGCGAGATGCATTGATTGCTTGGTTTGGAAACGTTTCTAATGGTATTACGAAACTATTTGTAAAAGAAGTTCACACAGATACATTATGTGTTGGGCAGACATGTGTTACGGAAGTGCAGTTGCAACAATTATTACAAAATCAAAGCATAACCACTGTTATTACGACACCTACACCTCAAGCCGGAAGCCCAGATGATAATGGAACAGGTATAACTCCTGACACAGGGAATTCAGATGATGAGGATTCGTTAGGGACACCTATTGTGAATACTGATGATACAGGCGACGACAGTGCTCCAACTGAATAATATTAAAATATCCACACAGTATGTGGATATTTTAATTATAAAACCTTGCACGCATGAAGATATTGATGATATAATAAAGCCATTACCTATAGTCACTTCCATTATGAAACTTAAACGGATCTTCTTTTTTATATTTTTATTTGTCGTAATATTTGGCTTTTCCCAGAGCGTGTTTGCGGCAGGAAATATTGATCCTGTGCAGAAATATTCACAGTATCTTGATACTGATTTGGATAATAACAGTGTGAAGGATTTTATTAATTGGAATCCTACAAACGGCGGAGCTACTGTTGGTGATACAACCATTACAGGAGCTATTTGGGGAGATACGACTGGTTGGATTAATATGAATCCAACAAATGGTGGTGTAACAAATAGCTGTTCTGGAATTTTGGGTGGATATGCATGGGGTCAAAATACAGGCTGGATTAACTTTGCGCCAACAAATGCAACCGGTTCAAATCAACCAAAAGTTAACACAACAACTGGTGCAATTACGGGAACTGTCTGGTCACAAAATTATGGTTGGATCCAATTATCTTCACCAAACGGTACGTATCCTGGATTAACGACTTCTTGGCATGGCTGCAGTAGTGGAGGTGCAGATCTCTGTCCAAATATTGTAGGAACTCAGACATCTATTCCGCCTGGAATGGTTGTTGATGGAAGTGGAAATTGTGTAACACCTCCGGGTGGTGGTGGAGGCGGTAGTTCCCAAGATGTATGTCTTAATATTGCTGGATTGCAAGCATCTATCCCGTCGGGATACTATCGTGTTCCAAATGATCTAAATCAACCTGGTAATTGTTATCCCAACCCAACACAATCAACGGATGTATGTCCGAACCTGGGGGGTGACCAAGCTGTTGTTCCAAATGGATACACTTTGCAAAATGATATTTGTGTCTTAAATCCAGGATCAGTAGATGTATGTCCTAATATTGCAGGCAACCAAGCATCTATTCCAAACGGCTATAACATCGATTCAAATGGCAATTGTGTGTCACAGTCTAATCCCTATGACCAATGTCCTAACATTGCAGGTAATCAACCAGCAGGAACAGTATGTAATGATCCAGGCACAAATCCTACTTATATCTGTTCAGACGGACTTGATAATGATATTGATGGATTAGTAGATTATCCAAATGATCCAGGATGTATTAGTCCTGTTGATAATGATGAGCAAAATCCAATCATTCCACCAGTAATACCGGATACGCCTACTATTCCACCTGGCGGACCTTCTACTCCAAGCGGCCCAGGTTTCCATATCGAGAGTATTGGTAAAATAGCAGCACCTATTGGCGGTATTATCAGTACTATTGGATTATTGAGTACGATTCCAGGATTTGCAACGCGTATTGTAAACTTAATATTCTCTATTCCATTTTATCGACGACGCCGTCCATGGGGAATTGTCTATGACTCAGAAACAAAAGAGCCCATTGATCCAGCATACGTGACTGTTTATAACGCAGATACAGGTGCTCAGCTTGATACAAAAATCACAGATATTAATGGGCGTTACGGATTCTTACTACCCGTTGGTAATTATCGAATGACTGCACAAAAAACTCATTATGTTTTTCCATCTGCGAAATTGATGAATAAACAATCTGATGAAGTATATAATAATTTGTATTTTGGAGATGTTTTCGCAGTAACAGATGAAAACAAAAATGCTGTTATTGCATTAAATATACCAATGGATCGAACTGAAGTTGATTGGAATCAGGAAGAAAAGAAACGAATGGGATTGTGGGATTTCTTTACTCGCAATACTAAATTATGGGAACGAATTTCTCTCACACTGTTCATTCTTGGATTTTTGTTCTCGATCTACGCGTTGGTTGTGTATCCAACATTATGGAACATTGTTGTATTTGTCTTGTACATATTGTTCACACTGCTTCAGTTAGTTGGATTTGGTCCTGTTAAAATTGGTACGATTACTGATGGTATGGATAGGCCGATTCCGCATGCTGTTGTTCGAGTATGGAATGCGCATTTAGGAACACAAATTGCACAGCGTGTAGCAAATGAAAAAGGGCAATACTATCTATTGGTTTCAAAAGGTGACTATTATATTACGGTTGATGCTAAAAACGCATCAGGCGGATATGATCGATTGTTTACATCTGAAACAATGAAAGTACATCATGGAATTGTTAATAAAGATTTCAAGATTTAGTTAGTCTAAAAAACCACCTAACAGGTGGTTTTTTAGACTAACTCTTTTATTTCGTTTACGATCATAGATAACTCTCCGTTTCGATCTGATATTTTTCCTTTGATTAATACCAACATCTCGACTTGGCAGAATCTGCGCACATCAACGAATGTTTTTGGAAACACCACACACTCTAATGTATCATCCAAATCTTTAACACGAATAAATGCCATTTTGTCATTTCCTTTTTTAGTATAAATTTCGCGCACATCTTCAATAATTCCTGCGATAACGGTTGTTCCGCTTTGGAATTCTGCATTTTTTATTTTCTTGATACTTGCACCAACTCGCTCTAGTCGTTCCCGGAATGCATCAAGCGGATGTCCTGATACGTATAATCCAAGCAATTCCTTTTCCCAGGCCAGCGTCACTTTGACAGGTGCGGTGGGTGATTCGTGCATAACAAGTCGTGCGCTTGGTGCGTCGTCCATGCCATCAAATAACGATATTGAGCCCTTGTTACTATCTTCGGCAAGTGCTTTGTTAAATGCGAGCATGTCTTCGACATTTCCCATCAAATAGCCTCGTTCACCAAATGCGTCCATGGCTCCACACATAACCAGTGCCTCAAGTGATTTTTTGTTCAAGTTTTTATGCAGTACTCGTTTTAGGAAATCCTCGATCGTTTTAAATGGCTCTCCATCTTTTCGTTCATGGATAATAGCTTTACCAATTTCATTTCCAAAGTTTTTAATACTACCAAGTCCGAATCGAATTTTGTCAGTAACAACTCCTTCTTCTACAACTACAGTAAAGTCTGAAAAGGATTCATTTATATCTGGAGGTAATATTTTAAAGCCCATTCGTTTTGATTCGTTTACCATTTCAGTTACTGTGTCCAAGTTGTCAGATTCAACGGTCAGTACAGCTGTCATATATTCCGCAGGGTAATTTGCCTTCAAATATGCTGTACGATAGGCAAGGAGAGCATACACAGCACTGTGCGACTTGTTAAATCCATAGGCAGCAAAAGTCTCGATCATTTCCCATAGTTCGTCTGCAACCTTTTTAGTCATTCCGTTTTCAACACATCCATCGATGAAATGACCTTTTTGTTTTGCCATTTCTTCTGGAATTTTCTTACCCACCGCTTTTCGGAATTTATCTGATTCACCTCGAGTATATCCTGCAAGGTCGGTTGCCATGCGCATGACATCCTCTTGATATACGATGATACCATATGTGTTTTTCAAGATTGGCTCCATTCGTGCATCGGCATATTTAATTTTTCGTGGATCATGTTTTCGTTCGATATAATCAGGAATGAAAGCCATCGGTCCTGGTCGGTACAATGATGCCATCGCGATCAAGTCCTCGAGGTTGGACGGTTTAAGTTCTTTTAACCATTTTTGCATTCCTGTAGAACCAAATTGAAATACGGACATAGTTTCACCGCGACCGAACAGTTCATATGTTTTTTTGTCATCCAACGGAATCTTTTCAACATTAATAGTAACTCCTCGAATCTTTTGAATTCGTTCTACAGCTTCTTTTAAAATAGTTAAGTTGCGTAGTCCTAAAAAGTCGAATTTCGGTAGGTTAATAATTCCTTCGCGATCACCGGTGTACATGTCGTACTGCGTAATAACCTTACCTTCACCCTTGGGATCATATTGCACTGGCGAGAAATCATCCACGCGTCCTGTGGGTGAAATAACTACTCCTGCAGCATGCACAGAGATATGTCGAACATTTCCCTCCATTTTTTTTGCCATATCGATAATTTCTGAAACTTGATTATCAGTTTCATATAATTCTCGAAGTTCCTCTTCGGAAGCAAGAGCCTTTTTCAATGTCATGGTTGCACCTTGGGAACCTAAGGGAATCATTTTTGAGATACGGTCACCTAATGAATAAGGGAATCCCATAGCTCGCGCTACATCACGAACGGCACCACGCGCTGCCATGGTTCCAAATGTTCCGATTTGTGCAACGGCATCAGATCCGTATTTTCCACGTGCATAGGTTATGATGTCGTCACGACGATTATCCGCAAAGTCCATATCGATATCAGGAAGTGATGGTCGGTCTGGATTAAGAAATCGCTCGAACAGCAATCCGTATTTCAACGGATCAATGTTTGATATTCCAATTAAGTATGCAACCAATGATCCAGCGGCTGACCCACGTGTCTGATTAAAGATCCCTAACTCATTTGAACTTTTCATAAAGTCCGCCACACAGAGGAAATAACTCGGATAACCTTTATCAGAGATTGTTTTCAATTCGTATTCAACTCGTTCCATGACTTCTGGTGTTGCCTCCATTTCTCGGGTTTTTAAACCTTCCATTACCATTTCTCGCAAAACTGAATCATATGTCGTTCCTTCTGGAATAGGAAAACTTGGGAAAAACCATGATTTTGTATCAATTTCAAGATCTACTAGATCAGCTACTTTTTTAGTGTTTGCAATAGCTTCCGGATAATCTTTGAATGACTCACAAGCCATTTTCTGATTGATAAATGACCAGTTTCC
>CAYQCC010000015.1:0-8702 GCA_964415895.1 uncultured Candidatus Saccharibacteria bacterium
CGCTTTCAGGACCAAACACAACAAGGGCCAAAATAGCCAAGAGAACAGTTACAGAGGTCATCAATGACCGAGTAAATGTTTCTGAAATACTTTTTCCTACAACTTCTGCAAATGGCAATGAATTTTTTCCATGATAATGCTTCTTCAGGTTTTCCCGGATTCGGTCGAACACTACAATAGTATCGTTCACGGAAACACCAAGGATCGTCAGAATTCCGACGACAAACAACGTATCAACTTGTAATCCAGACCAAGCAAAGAATCCTGCAGGAATAATGATGTCGTGAAGCAATACTGCAACAACGATCAGTCCGTATTTCCAAGACGCAATTGGTTTTGATACTGAACTGAATCCAATTCCGATAAAGATAACGATAGCAAGTGAAATCAAGATAATTGAAATGATTGATTTTGTTCGCAGCTCTTTTCCAATTGATGGACCAATTGTATTAAATCGCTTTTCAGTAAATTCACCAGTTGATTTAATATCGCTCAGTAACGCATCTTTCTGACTCTGAGTAATAACAGCAGTTCGAATCAAGAACCCTTTATCGCCAACCTTTTGAACTGACGCTTCTGGAATGGATGTTTTCACCGTAGCTTGAACCTGTTCAACACTTGGAACTGCAGCAGTATATTCAATTTCAACAACTGAACCTCCTGTAAAGTCGATTCCCCAATGGAATCCTTTTGTAAAGATTCCAACTAAAGATCCTACTACCAATACTAATGCAAGTGCGAAAAATATTTTTTTAAATCGAAGTATAAACATAAAATTAGTTAAAAATATTATTTAGACAATCCGCTTGAAAACAGAAATTGTTTGATTCGACCTGCATTGTTTCCGGCAACAGCCTTTAGGAAAATGCGTGAGATAGTAATAGCTGAAAGCATTGAAACGAGAACTCCGAGTCCAAATACGATTGCAAATCCCTTGATAAGCGTTGTACCAAACAGGAACAAGATAACGGCAGAAATCATACTTGAAATATTACCATCACGGATTGATGTCCATGCACGGTTAAACCCTTCTGAAATAGCATCTTTTACGCCTTTTCCAGCTTTTAATTCTTCCTTCATTCGTTCAAAGATCAGAATGTTCGCATCTACCGCCATACCAAGTGAGATAATAAATCCTGCAATTCCGGCTGATGTAAGCGTAACTGGAATATACTTGAATAGCGCTAGAGTAATGATTGTATACACAAGAAGTGCAACAGATGCAATCAATCCTGGTAATCGATACCATAGAACAAGTAAGATCATGATCGCAATAATTCCGATCAAACCCGCGTGCATTCCTGCTCGTAATGCGTCAGCACCAAGCGTTGGACCAATACTTTCAGTTGAAACTAATGTCACCGGAACTGGAAGAGCTCCTGAGTTTAGTCGTCCAACCAATTGTCGCGCTTCTTCTGGTGCAAAATTACCATTGATAACCGCTTTTCCTCCTGTGATCGCTTCGTTTACAACAGGCGTTGAAATAGGTGCTCCATCAAGAAAGATTGCGACTGGCTTTCCGATATTATTCTTTGTAAGCTCTTCGAATTTCTTAGATCCTTCTGCGTCAAATTGCAAACCAACTGTAGGAGAACCTGTTGTTGAATTGAATTCAAGTGTTGCATGATCCAAATACTGACCATTCAATCCTGTTGAAATAAATTCTTGGTTTTGTTCCATTGCCTTACTAAGGTCAATCTGACCATCCTTGATCATATCAGGCGTAACAACTAATTGCTTCTTTGGATCATAAGCTGGATTCAATACTTTGAATTCAAGTAATGGTGTTTGCCCAATAATATCCAACGCTTTTTGAACGTCAGTAATTCCTGGTAAATCTACAACAAGTCGATATTCACGACTACCTGTTAGTGTAGTTGTCTCGTTTGTAACTGTCGCTTCACTAATACCTAATCCGTTTACGCGTTTTTCAATTACTTCGCGTAATGTTGATAATGAATCTGTCACCTGTGCCGCAGGAACTGCTGATACGTCTGCATTGTATACCAAATGAGTTCCTCCTGATAAATCCAAGCCCAATCGGAATGTCTTGGTTTTGTTCATTTCAGTGTTATACACTAAAAAGCCGAGTCCGACGGCTGCTGCGAGTAAAATAACCGCAATAATTCTTTGTTTCCACATATGATCCTTATATTACTTATTTTATAAGGAAAAGCGACCTTGACAGAGCCGCTTAAGTGAGACTTTTGTTTTTCAATGTCTTTTGACAAACCATAAACACAAGTCGTCCTACAATAACACCTATCAATGCGCCGATAATAATATCGATTGGATAATGAATTCCAGACGCTACTCGCGATAACGAAATCAAGATAGCACACACATAAAATACTATTCCTGCAAAACGGTTGTAATAATAGATGGCTGTTGCAAGTGCAAAAAACACCGTAGCGTGTCCTGACGGAAATGAATTATATCCTCCGTATAAAAATAGTAACTGACTGGAAGGATGCGCTAAAAATGGTCGTGGTATATGTGTAATTGTTTTAATGACAAGAGAAACAAACCAAGCTACACCCATACTCATAACAACAGTCAGGATTTCTGTAAAAACAGCTTTATTATCCAATCGCATACGTACATCACGCAGAAAAATGAGCGATAATGTAAGGAGTGCGCACCCAACAACTAATAACCCAAATGGACGTGCCAAAAAATAAACTGCATGGTCCAATATGGCAGAGCGATGAATAAAATTATTGAGCCACACAAATAAATAAAGATTTAAGTTCATATTATTTCATGAAAAGAAAAATCAGCGCAAAAACAATTCCTGCGATAATGCGATACCATCCAAATGAACGGAAGGAAGCTTTACGAACATACCGAAGCAGCCATCGAATTGCAAATAATGCTGTTATAAACGAAACAATAGACCCGACTAACAACAAGAGCCATTCATTACCAGTGAACGAAATTCCTGACTTAAGCAGATCATACCCTGCTGCTGCTGCCATAGTAGGAATTGCAAGTAAAAACGCTCCGTCAATAACCATATCACGTGAAATTCCCATAGACATTCCTCCGACAATAACCGCACCTGAACGAGAGACCCCAGGAATAACAGCGATGGCTTGAATAATTCCAAGCTGTATCATCTGCCAGTATGATAATTGTTCGATAGAAACTTCTTTTTCGATAGGAATCATTTCTATTTTCTTTCTATCTACAAGCAACAATATGATACCTCCAACAATCAGCGCGGCAATAGCGATCCATTCGTTCCCTATTAAAAACTGTTTGATCAACTTGTAGAGTACAAATCCAATAATTCCTGTAGGAATAAAACCAACAATCATACGCAAGAAAACTCCACGCGAAGCGAAAATCTTTTTAAAATAAATAACTACAACTGCCAGAATTGCTCCAAACTGAATAACGACCAAAAAGCTCTTTATGAAATCTGTTTGTAAAATTCCCAACATTCGAGTAGCAAACTCCAAATGAGCCGTTGATGAAATAGGAAGAAATTCTGTAATTCCTTCTACAATTCCTAAAATAATTGCATGAAAAAAAGTCATATTAAAAGTATAACATGACTTTCCAGTTTAAGCGCCCAAAAATTCGTGCTGCGTATCGTCGCGATGAATTCCTCGACGGTTACGTGATATTGAAAATAGAATTCCAAGTGCCAGACATTCTGCAATCAAGTGTGATCCACCATAACTCATGAATGGTAATGTAATTCCCGTTACCGGTAGAAGTCCAATATTCATTCCAATATTAATGATAATATGACTCGCAAAATAAATTCCAATACCCAACGCTACAAGGGTTTCAAAGTTTGTTGTGCCACCCATCGCTAATTTTATAATGCGCCAGAAAATAATACTGTAACAAATTAACACCAAGATTGATCCAATAAAACCCCATTCTTCTGCAAATGCAGCAAAGATGAAGTCAGTCTGATATTCAGGCAAGAAGTTTAATCGGGACTGCGTTCCAAACCCTACACCCTTTCCAATTACTTGACCTGAGCCAACTGCAATCATGGACTGATACGCGTTATATCCAGTTCCACGAATATCTGCCAATGGATTCAAGAAGTTCATAATACGCGCTTTTTGGTACGGTTTAAAAACAAAACCCCATAACAATCCACCAATCACCAATCCTGTTCCTGTTAATAGTAATAAATGCTTTTTAGAAAGACCTGAAACCATCATCATTCCAAACCAAATACACCCGAAAATAATCGCCGATCCAAAGTCTGGCTGTAAAAACACCAGTACAAATGGAATGAAGCAATAAATTCCTGTAATTAATAAATGCTTCATGTCGGCAATTTCCACATGTCGTCGTGACAGATATTTCGCCATGATCAGAATAAGAACTATCTTTACCAAGTCTGACGGCTGAAACGAAATACCTCCCAAATTAAACCAACTGGTCGCACCTTTTGCAGTCTTACCCAAAATAATTACAAGCACGAGAATGAAGTTTGCAAAGATAAACAACCCGGAAAGAATAGATGATTTCTTTAAAAAAGACATGTCGATCTTTGAAGAAAAAATCAGTACGGATATTGCAACAACTGCCCAAATACTTTGCTTGATAAGATATCCACTATCAGAACCAAGTGACGCCATGGTAATCGTACTAAAAAACAGCAGTGCAATCACTGATCCGACGACCCACCAATCAATATGTTGTAGTTGCAATCTCTTCATGAAAATAATTAACGAATGGTTGTTTGAATAAATGGATTAATGCGTGGAATAATTTCTCGCTTTGCAGGTGCTGCAGTAAATGGCTCTGGCCAAGAAAAATAAACAGGAACAATTTCTTCCGGTCCAATTTCATCAATAAACGTCTGGCTTGATGCTAATACATTTCCGTCACCGTCATAGACAATTGCTACAACAGGAATTTTTACGTATTTTTCAAGTGTAACATTGCGAACATTAGCAGTTAGTTTTGGAACAGAATCCAAATCTGCTATTTCATCACCTTCTACCACCAGGTTCTGATCGTTCCATCGTTCCTGAATTTTATAAAATGTCGGAGTCTGTGTAAATCGTAAAAATGCCGTTTTCGGTATACGATTTCCTGCTTTTACCGCTGTCTCAAAAATTGCCGTTCGGTCGTTTGGTCCGATAAATGTTTCACCTTTTATTGGCTCTGACACAAGAATATTTTTATCATCGAATAATCGAATTTCATACGGAATACTTTTAATACCATTTCCTGTATTTTGGTTTTCAATATATGACACGATTGAATAAACATCGCCAGTAATTTTGATCGGTCGAGTCCATAATGGAATTAATGGCTTTGTATCAGCCAAACACATGATCGAGCAGATTCCACCACAATCGATTCCTCGCTCGTTCTGGTTCTGCTTTAAATCAAAACAAGTAGGCTCATGCTTGATGAACTTAAAATACACAAAAGTCGCAACTATAATGATTACAATTGCAGAAATTGACGCGATGATTTTTGTCTTGTGACTATTGGACCAATCCATAATGACATGAGTATAGCATTTCACGTCGATTTTTAATAGTTGATCTTACTATCTTTTTTAAACAATTCGTTATTACTTCTTTCAATGAGGACGGCTGAGAAACCATCATTTAACAATAGTTCTTTTTGCTTCAAATCGCCTAGGATATAACCACCGTTTATAACGGCATTTATCAGATTCTCATCTTCATCCAATGTCCCGCCAGAAGCGAACCCTAGCAGTAGCGATATATTATTCTCTGGAATAAACACATCTTTCGTTTGGTCTACCATTCCAATATTTGCATATTTACCTTCCACAATAACAATAACCTCTTCTTTTAGGTCGCCTTTAAAGGAGAACTGAAATGACAACCTGTTCGAATCTTGTTGAACATTTCCTTTTCCAATAATTGACTCTATTTCTTCTATAAGACTCTCGATTCCTTCAGAATCTGTGAATAACGGATCCACCATAATTATATTATTAGCGCCTAATAATAGAGGATATTCAATATCAGTTCCTGATCCAATATAAACAGCCACACCCTTTTTCAGATCTTCGCTAGCTATTAGCCCTTTTTCATTTATTTCAAAAACATTAAACCTTTTCTGGTTAAGTGCTGGTATTTTAGGAAACGTGAGAGCCTTTAAGTTCTTAAAAGCATTTCGAAGATCCCTTGATGTTAATACACCCTCGAGCTGGACTTGCTCAAACTCTTCCAGTTTATCATCCAAACCAAAACGCTGCCTTTGTTCAGGACTTAATGTTGACTGATAATCATTATCGTCTGACAGAAATGTTCCAGGCGTATGAGTATTTTTCTTTTTGCTACCAAATAGTTTTCCAAATAATCCATCCATATACCGGATAGTATATCATTTAATTATATAACAAAAAACCCCTATTTCTAAGGGTTTTCTGTTATTCAATACTTAGTTCTGGCGACACCTACTCTCCCGGCAAAGCCAGTACCATCGGCGTAGCAGCGCTTAACGACTCTGTTCGGAATGGGAAGAGGTGTGACCACTGTACCAAATCACCAGAACAAAATACTGAATATTTTGCTACTACGAGTATCATATTCTGATACTCGGTCAAATGAATGCATGTAACAATAGCGTAAGTATATTTATCAAGCACATAATTCAGAAACGTTAAAGATTAACATTCTTACTGTGTGTGATATACACATTTCCTAATAGGAATATGGATCATTAGTACTTCTCGGCTCCATGCATTACTGCACTTCCACCTAAAGCCTATCAACC
This sequence comes from uncultured Candidatus Saccharibacteria bacterium, assembly GCA_964415895.1. Lineage (GTDB taxonomy): Bacteria > Patescibacteriota > Minisyncoccia > Phycocordibacterales > UBA1006 > CALMMZ01. The sequence goes on from CAYQCC010000015.1 coordinate 6,739, forward strand.
TAGTCATCTTCTAGGATCCTACGATTACTGATCTTGGAGTTGGCTTCCCTCTTAGATGCTTTCAGAGGTTATCCTTTCCCAACTTAGCTACCCAGCGGTGCCCCTGGCGGGACAGCTGGTAGACCAGAGGTTAGTTCATTCCGGTCCTCTCGTACTAGGAACAAATCTCCTCAATAATCAACGCCTGCAGTAGATAGGAGACCAACCTGTCTTGCGCACTTTAGTTTTACATCCAAGTCATGTGATGAGACATTTCTTGGAACCTGAATTACTTCAGGGATCGGACTGTAGCTTATACTCAGAGAGTATTTCAACATTCAGTCTCTACGGGTGACTTTTACAAGTCTTCCCTCGGAATTGTCCTCCGCCCAGGGCGGATAGGAGTTTTCCGATATCAGTTGAATCTGTCAATATATGTCGCCATATATGACCGCCGCAATTGGATGGGTCTATCTTATTTATTTATTTTTAGATCGAAAAACCTGATTGTGTCGTTGTGAGAGGATTCAGACGGTATAGGAATCATCGAAGTTATATAAATATATCAATGACAATTCCTAAACGGTCTGAACCCAGCTCGCGTATCTTTTTAATTGGCGAACAGCCAAACCCTTGGGACCTTCTCCAGCCCCAGGATAAGATGAGCCGACATCGAGGTGCCGAACACCGCCGTCGCTATGGACGCTCGGGCGATACTAGCCTGTTATCCCCGGGGTAGCTTTTATCCGTTGATCTTCCCACGCATCTAAAGCGTTAGGTCGGTTCACTATGCTCTGCTTTCGCACCTGCTCGACATGTACGTCTTGCAGTCAAGCCAGCTTGTGCCATTACACTATCGGCATGGTTTCCATTCACGCCTAGCTGACCTTTATAGGCCCCTCCGTTACAATTTAGGAGGGATTCGCCCCAAACAAACTACCCACCACACACTGTCTCTGTACGTTTTTTCGTACAGGTTAGGACATGCCAAGATTGAGAGTGGTATTTCACTGACGAGTATCGTATGACCGAAACCATACGCATAACCTCTCCCACCTATTCTACGCACAATATCAACATGCCCAATGTGAAGCTATAGTAAAGCTCCCGGGGTCTTTTCGTCTAACTGCAGGTAACCGGCATCTTCACCGGTATTGTATTTTCACCGAGCTAATCCTCGAGACAGTTCTCCAGTCGTTACACCATTCGTGCGCGTCGGAATTTACCCGACAAGGTATTTCGCTACCTTAGGACCGTTATAGTTACGGCCGACATTCACCAGGGCTTATATCAGCCAGCATACAACATTCAATGCACGATCAATTGATCACGCGCTGGATGTTGTACACCACCGATATTTAACCTTCTGGCATTGGTCAGGTGTCACCCCCTATACATCATCTTACGATTTCGCAGGGAGCTGTGTTTTTGATAAACAGTCGCCAGAGATACTTTCGCTGCGGCCCATGTAGTTAAACATGGGCAAGCCTTATTCCAAAGTTACGGCTGCTTTTTTGCCGAGTTCCTTGAGGATCACTCACTCGTTCGCCTTGGTCTACTCGACCTGACTACCTGTGTCGGTTTACGGTACGGATTCATTACAATTGAATGCTAGAAGATTTTCTTGGAAGACTCTTCTTCCCCCTTTCAGAGCCCGAGGGCTCCAATCGTCACTCTTGCGACAGTATGTGATATCCGGATTTTCCTAGATATCCTGTCTATGAGCATGAGCGTCAAATCCAATAATGCGCGGGGAATTATATTCTTCGTCCCTCCATCGCTTGTAATAAAGTCATGGAATATTAACCATGTGTCCATCGGATGCGGCTATCGCCATCTCCTTAGGCCCGACTAACCCGCTGTTGATTGACATAGCAGCGGAAACCTTAGTCTTTCGGCGGACGGGGATTTCACCCGTCTTGTGGTTACTTGTGCCAACATTCTTACTTGTACACGCTCCACGGTGGCTCACGCCTTCCGCTTCA
>CAYQCC010000016.1:0-5774 GCA_964415895.1 uncultured Candidatus Saccharibacteria bacterium
TTTGATAGTTTAATGATTTAATAACCAAAGAAGCAGAGCAGTCGTAAGTACCATTAGTTTTCACTATTAGTTTTGTAGGAATACCTGCTTTTGCGGTAGAAACCTTTGGGGAGTATCCTGCTTTAGCATCTATGGTTATGTATTGTATACCATCTCTTATTTCGCTGTTTTGGACTCCTGTAGCAGTTTCTGAGCCACCTTTTGAAGATCCACCTAAAACAACGATTCCTATACCTATAAGAAGTGCGCTAATAATAATGATTGAGACGGTTTTATTCATATGATAATTATATATTAAACAAAGGGCTAATAATACCGATACCTGCAAGACCAGCAAGTAAGGCGAAGATTCCAAGGCCGATCACTACGACACCTGCTGACTTAAAGAACAATGGGGCGTGTTTTGAATGAGCAAATGATACTGAACTAAAAGACAATAGTGCGAGCATTGGAAGCGTACCGAGGGCGAATGCAAGCATTAATCCCATGCCAGAAATAAATGACCCACTTGAAAGTGCGACGACTTGCATTGATTGAGTAAATCCACACGGAAGGAAGAATGTACCTATACCAATAAGGATCGGCGCAATAGTCGCGTGTTCTACTTTTCTAAAATACGCAAATAAATTACTTGGTAGTGTTAATTTGCTCTTTTTGAAAACTCCAACAAGATTTAAACCGAGGAGAATCATTACTGTTGAAGCAATTAGTCCAAGTATTGCGGAGAACATAAAGTTTATTCCAATTGCTTTACCAATAAGACCAAGCAATCCTCCAAGTAAAGCAAATCCAAGCACTCTACCCAGGTGAAATAGGATAAATGGTTTTTTTGCAGACTTACCATCATCTTGCATAACCTTAGCTGAAAGTGACAGAACAAGTCCTCCTACGATTGCAAGGCAACTTGAGACTGAAGCTATGAGTCCGATAATAAAACTTGTTGCGGGTGTAGTTTTGCCACCGATACCAAGATTTAAAATACCTGATTTTTGAAGAATAAAGAATAATACCAAGAACACTAAGCCAATTGGTATTGCCTTCCAAATAATGTCATCAGATTGTTTTTCTTTAATAATCTTATCAACAGAAAGAGTGTAGCCGTGTGATTTAATCTTTTCAGTAAGTAATGACGCTAGTTCTTCTGGGCTACTATTGCTATCAGTATCAATATGAACAATTTCTTTTTTTAGATTTACGTGAACACCCTTAACAATATCTTGATTACCGAGAATATCTTCAATTAATATTTTGCATGACGCACAATGAGTTCCAGAAACATGTAATGTGTAATTTTTCATAATATTTTGGTTATGTTTATAATTTATAATCCTGCAGTAAATTGATATGAACTTGGAATAGTACTTGGAGATTCTTTCTCTGTTCCGTAAGTAATGACAATTTCTTGATGTGTCTCGAGCGGAAGCTGTCTTGGGTCACCTATGTATTGTTTACCATTAACAAAAACTTTTAATAAGTTATCTTCTGTAACCACATATCCCCCAATTGATTTTTGAGTAAACTGTACTCCCCAAATATCAAAGAACTGACCCAATGTAAATGTTTGAATTCTCGGTGACTCAACATGAATAACTCCTGTTTTGTCATGAGTATGAATGTCAGAAATAAAACCGACCGACTGATTAACTCCAATACCTGATGGCACAGGTATTAATTTACCATTTACAAAAATATCAAGATGTTGATGTAAATGTAGAGCAGACCCCTCTGAAGAAAGTGCTGGTAAATGAACTGCATTTAAGCGAGCACGGAGGTTTACAGTTTCAGCTTCCCATGGGGCAGTTCCTGTTTGTATGCCAGGGAGTAATTCAGGATTATCCAATACTGTGACTGTTCTTTTTGCGTGATGGTAGCCCCATAGAGATAATCCGAGTATCACAATCAGTATCCCTGTAACCCACACTTTATTTGAAATTTTATTTTTAGGCTGTTTTTTCATAAATTATTTTTCAACTGTAAACTGAAGCATCATTCCTGATTCAAGATGTTCTGAAATGTGACAATGTGCCATCCATGTACCAACATTCGAAGGATCAAGAATAATATCAACCGTTTCTCCTGATTTAACAAGAACAGTATCTTTCCATGCAAGATTTGTTTGTTGTATACCATTACGGCTAACTACAAGAAATCGCTGTCCATGAAAATGAATAGGGTGTTGCATTGGGTGCATGGAATTTGGATCATTAAAAATCCTAATTTTAACAGGTTGATCCTTCTTAAATGTCCAATTAATATCTTTGTTCTCTTTTCCAGTATTTTGGTCCTTAATCTTCCATTTGATGGAATCGGTATTAGTCACGGCATTCATCATTTGATTCGAATCGTCCCATTCAATACCGTCAGGACTAGACCCCATCATTGACCCGCCCATTGAAGATCCGTCGGACATCATATGATTTCCGTGACCCATACCTTGCATTCCCATCATATTTCCTGCCATATCAAGAGTAAGCGTAATACTTTTATCAGGAGTTTTGCTAAAGTAACTTCGAAATGGATCAATACTTTTTGTTGTTGCTATATTTGACTGAAGAGTATTAAATTCTTTCTCGTATGAGACATTTAATTTATCTTCAGTAGCTAAAATAGTTCCGAGCGAATAGGTTTTATTGGGAGTCTGGTTTTGTATTTCGTAAGTACCTGCTTTCGGTATAAGTACATCTACAATTGCTCGTTCAGATGGACCGAGAACTACACTGTTTACAAATGACGCCTTTTCATAAGCTCCACTATCACTGCCTACTAATTTTAGTTTTAAACCATTTATTGCAAAATTAAAGGGTCGAGCGTTTGCTGAGTTAACAACATACATTCTTACAACCTCACCAGAGATTGCTTTAAGTATATAATTATCATCTCCATTTACGAGCATAATATTGCCATAATGTCCCATGAGTGTGTGACTTGTTTTATTTTTGTTTAAAGTAATACTTCCATTTTCAAATGGAATATCTGAAAGAAATAATGGAATTTCTCTGTTTACCGCAGGGAAATATGCAGGATCGGTCGGTGTTACAATAAAAGCTCCGTAAAGTCCCAAACCTTGCCCATATACTTCTTGAACATGGGGATGGTACCAATATATACCAGCATCAGGGAATTTTAATTTATAGGAAAATGATTCACCGGGTTTCATTTCTTTTTGCACCATTTGCGATCCATCATATGCGTTATCCATTCGCACACCATGAGAATGAAGTAATTGTGGAATATCTGTGTTGTTTTTGAAATTTATTGTTACCTCTGATCCTTGTGCTACTCGAATAGTTGGCCCAGGGATTGACTCATTATATGCAAGCATTTTTTGATTTGTGCCATTAATACTTCTTGTTATATACGAAGCAGTCAAATCAAATGTATCTCCATTTTTTAAATCAACAAATGAACTTTCTATTGCTGTTTTCCCTGAGTCGTTTTGTGTAACATTATTTTTAATTAATGATGTATTTTTACTAAAACTAAATAGAGCTATAACTACAACGATTACTAGTGCCAAGATTATATAAGGTGTTTTATTTTTCATATAATTATAGTTTCTTAGCCTTAATTCGTAATGAGTTCGATACTACAGAAACACTTGAGAATGCCATAGCAAGTCCTGCAAATGCTGGATTTAATAACCAACCAAATACTGGATAGAAGAGTCCTGCGGCGAGAGGAATACCGACCACATTGAATATGAAAGCCCAAAAAAGATTTTGCTTAATACCTCGCATTGTCATTTTCGACAACTTTATTGCCTGTGCGATCTTTGAAACATCTCCACCAAGAAGTGTGATACCTGCTGATTCAATGGCGACGTCTGTCCCTGTACCCATAGCGATACCGACATCAGCTTGTACAAGAGCAGGGGCATCATTTATACCATCTCCAACCATAGCGACAATTGCACCGCCATCTTGTAGTTCTTTTATTTTTCCTGCCTTTTCTTGAGGTATAACTTCAGCAATAACTGCGTCAATACCTGCGAGTTTCGCTATATAGCTTGCTGCTAAATAGTTATCTCCCGTGAGCATTATTACTTTAATATTTCTTGCATGGAGTTTTGCAACCGCTTCTTTTGATTCTTTTTTTAAAGTATCTGAAAGTGCAATAAGTCCAATCTGTTTTTTATCAACTTCTATAATAACAACTGTTTTACCTTGCTCTTGTAGTTCTTTGATATTACCTGTAATAGAAATATCTTTTGATGGTTTATGAATTGCTATATGTTTATTGCCAATCATACCTTCGACTCCAACACCTTCGAGTGCTTGGAAATTTGTAATGGTTTCAAGAGATATTTTTTGTTCGTTTGCCTTAATGACAACAGCATCTGCAAGAGGGTGCTCAGAAAGTTTTTCTGCGCTCGCACTTACACGAAGGATATCTGCTTCTGTCCATGTTGTGTCAAGAGATATAATATCAGTTACTTCAGGTTTTCCTTTTGTTATTGTTCCTGTTTTATCAAGAACAACAGTATCTACATGACTAAGTTTTTCCAATGATTCAGCATTACGAATAAGGATTCCATGTTCTGCACCTTTCCCAACACCAACAATAATCGCAGTAGGTGTAGCAAGACCTAAAGCACATGGACACGCAATAACAAGAACACCGACGAATGAGAGGATTCCATAAGAAAGTGCCGTTGAGAAACCAAGCGCTGATGTACCCACAGTAAGCCAAAGGAGTAGAGTGAGTACCGCTATGCCAAGTACGATTGGCACAAACACGCTAGAAATTTTATCAGCCATTGCTTGTATCGGGGCTTTTGATCCTTGTGCATCTTCAACCATTTTTATGATTTGAGCGAGTACAGTATCAGATCCAATTTTTGTCGCTTTGAATTTGAAATTACCTTGTTTATTAATTGTTGCACCAACAACAAAGTCTCCAGTCTTTTTATCAACAGGAATTGGCTCACCTGTAATCATTGATTCATCGATAGATGAATATCCTTCGACTATAATTCCATCTACAGGGATTTTTGATCCTGGCTTCACGATAATAATGTCACCGATTTGTACTTCGTGCACAGATACTTCCACCTCAACACCATTACGCCATAGTAAGGCGGTTTTTGCTTGAAGGCCTAGAAGTTTTTCTATTGCTTCACCTGTACGGAGTTTTGAGCGTGCTTCGAGGTATTTACCTAACATCACGAAACCAATTACTACGATAGTTACATCAAAATAAGTGGTTTCAGGAAGTTTCAAGGCCACCCTCATCAAAGGGAAGAGTGTAATACTGATACTGTAAAGGTATGCAACAAGTGTTCCAATACCAATAAGAGTATCCATATTAGCGACACGATATTTAGCAAATTTTACTACTCCTTGTAGAAAGGGTTGCCCAATCCAAAACAATACAACACTCGCAAGCACCATAGAGATGGTGTTGAAGATAGACATCGGTAATGGAAGATTTGGAATTGATGTAAATAATTTCGCACCGATATCCCACATCATTAAGATAAAAACAAGAAGAGCAATCGGTAACACAAACTGTGTTCTTGTCTTCATAGTAAGAAGCTCTTTCAACTTTTCATCTTTTGATTCATTGATACCTGTATGCATACTGTGATCTTCCATAGTATGAGAACTAGTTTCATCAACAAATGTGTATCCTAATTTTTCAATCTCATTATTCATTTGATGTACAGAAACAATTGTGTCATCAAATGAGACATTTGCTTTTTCAGTCGCAAAATTAACATTAACAGCATCTACACCTCCAAGTTTAGAAACCTTGTTGGTGATAATAGTTGCACA
>CAYQCC010000017.1:0-4311 GCA_964415895.1 uncultured Candidatus Saccharibacteria bacterium
TAAAGGGGCTAATGATAATAAATTCCTTTATAAGACTGATACTGTAACCTAAAAACCTCTTTTTTGCAAGAAAAAACATCCAATTTGGATGTTTTTTCTTTATGCGATTCCTGCAATTTCTGCATTGTTTTTAAGTGAGTTTAAGTTTATTTTTCCCCACCAATTTTTTAAAGACCCAATCGAACCTATTCCCGTTATACTTGCACCTGCTACTGCGCCTATGGCACTTGCAACGATTGCTATCATATCCTGAGTTTCTTTTGAAAAAACAAGACCGTCATGTGTTGATAAAAGCAGTGGAAATAGTGACGCTAGAACAAGAATCGCACCTGTTGGCACCATTAAAGCTGTTGTTGATAATGAATCTTTATTCTTTTTTATAGCCTCATTCAATCCTTCCATTCCTCCCATTGCATCAATATCAACTTTCAATGCATCAAGTTTTGGATTAAGCATTTGCACTTGTTCCTCAATCTGGCTCTGAATGTTTTCATTACTTTCAACAGCGGGAACAAAATCTTCTTTTTTCTTTGATGTAAATCCTTCCATATAATTATTGATTAGAATTGCTTGACTGAGCGTCAAGCTCTTTGATTTTGCTGATAAAGTTTTGCAGCGCGTCCGCTCCGTTATTTAACTGTTTCAAAAGTTCCAATTCTTCTTCTGGGGAAATTGTTCCGTTTGAGGCTTTTTCTACCAGTTCCTGCAGTTGCTGTTCAGTCATGTGATTTTGATGCTTAACTTGTAATGCCTTTAATAGTACTCTCTCTCTCTCGGGGAAATGCAAGATGTGGCCTGCATTGGCTGTCATGCCGGACTTGATCCGGCATCCAGGCGAGACCTGTTTAAAGTAATACTAACCTGGACCCCGGATCAAGTCCGGGGTGACAATACAGAATACAAAAAACCACCTTTCGGCAGTTTTTCTTGTGTAGAATTGATTACCAAGCAAAGTGTGCGAAAGCTTTGTTAGCTTCTGCCATTTTGTGCGTGTTGTCTCGCTTTGTAACGGCTGCACCTTCGTTATTGCTTGCTGCAATAATTTCAGCTGCAAGGCGTCCTTTCATTGGAGCTCCTTTTTTAGATCGTGAAGCATCAATGATCCAACGGATAGCAAGAGCTAATCGTCGTTCTGGACGAACCTCGCGAGGTACCTGGTAGTTTGCACCACCGACTCGGCGTGAACGAACCTCAGTAAGAGGACCTGCGTTGCGTAGTGCAAGCTCGAATACTTCTAGTGGTTGGTCATTTCCAGTCTTTTCTTTGATGATATCAAACGCTCCGTAAACTATTCCTCGAGCTGTTTCTTTTTTACCATCCCACATTACGCAGTTGATAAATTTTTCAACTCGTGGAGAGTTATATTGAATATCCGCCTTCGGAATATTTCTATTGGTTACTTTATGTCGCATATAAGTTTAAAAGATTAAGCCTTTGGGCGTTTAGCACCATAACGGGATCGACCTTTTTTACGATTGGCTACACCTTGTGCATCCAATACTCCACGAACAACTGTGTATCGAACTCCAATCAAGTCTTTTACACGACCTGATCGAACTAATACTACAGAGTGTTCCTGTAGATTGTGTTTGATACCTGGGATGTATGCAGTAATTTCCATTCCGTTTGAAAGACGAACACGTGCAATTTTTCGAACCGCAGAGTTAGGCTTCTTTGGAGTTGTGGTTGTTACCTTTGTACATACACCACGTTTAAACGGTGACGGATAATAGGTAGGACTATTTTCAAGTGTGTTGAAACCGCGTCGCAATGCAACAGCTTTCGGTTTGTACACAATTTTTTTGCGACCCTTTCGGGACAATTGATTAAGTGTTGGCATGAGAAAATAATATAAATAATGCTGTAAGCAATTAATTGAATATTCGCGTGTGATAAGCACGTTCCTATTCGGTTCAATGTGTTACCTGACATTGAAACAGGAGCTACGTTTGGTAGTTCAAGACTACCTGTCCTACACAAGACAATACGAAGCATTATACAGATAATCCTAAATAAATCAAGCATTTGTAACAAAAAAAGCCGCTAGATATCTAGCGGCTTTTTATATGTATTTGTAATATATATAATTATTGTAATAACAGCTTTTTTGTCATTTCAGCGCCGTTTTTACTTGTAAATGTAATAAAATAAGTTCCTTTTGCAAATAAACTCATGTTAATACTGTTTGAAAATGGTTCTCCGTATACTGTCTCGCCTAACATGTTTTGTATTCTGATAGTGACAATATCTTCTCTGGTATCAATATAAACCATTCCATTTGAAGGATTTGGGAATATATTAATGAACAAAGAAGTGGATTTAACCTGAGAAATACCTGTAACAAAACAACTACTGTTTCTTAGTCGAAATGGTTCTGAGTATAACCATCCGCGCATTGTCGAATCTGTTTTACCGCGAACCAAATATTTTCGATCCGGATAGTTTCTAGAAACGATAATGGTACTTGTTGTGTCACCAGTGCTCCACATTTGCACCTCAATTCCTGCAACAGATAATTCAACGGAATCAGCGGAAACTAATCTACATGCAATTTTTGGTTGCTTTGGAAATTTAATTTCGCCTGGCAAATAGGCATTACTGCGATACACAACGCCAACCTGAATTTTTCCAGAGATTCTATCAAACATATTATCTGGGAAGAATCCAAATTCCATACCAAACAATTGCGTATGATTTTGGTCTCCTTTGAAAATATTTATAGAACCGGGCTCATTCAATTGACCAGAGGCAGGAACATACATTAGAGTGTCGATACCTAAGGGTGGAAAATTTAATCGAAGCGTATCGTATGAATCAGTACGGTTTCCAGCCCAGTTTACAATAGTTTCCGCAGATTTTATTGCAGCATACGACTTGTCGTTTCCTAAAATCTTTCTACTACTGCCAAGACCCTGAGATGCAATCTCTTGGTCGTCTATCGGCTTGACTGAATCCAATAATGTTAATTGTTTTGTTCGTGGATACAGCGTAAATAATAAACTTTTAGCGCCGCCGGAGCAGGCATGATTGTCATAGTACGAACATACTACTGAATCACCAAAAGTTTTAATAAATCTGAAATCGTGTCCGCCTTCAATGTTAAAACATCCATTTCTGGTTGTTATTTCATTGAATGCATCTGCGCATGAACCTAGCCGAAACGCTGGCGCTGTTGCGTATTTACCGTCGATTCTTTTTATAAACCAAACAAATCTGATAAGACTGGTATGTCTTTCAGACACACCCACCAGCAACGTATCGCCATTCCATCGCATAACATCAATGGAGTTCGGATGATAATATTCCGCGAAGTCCGTTCCTAAAAATCTAGTCTGTAAACATGGCAGGTCATTAATTTTTGATTGATTAGTATCGGCGATATCGGTTTCATAAATTCCTATCCAACCGCCTTGCATGTTTTTACACAAAATCTTTTCCGTATTCCAATGCTGCGTATCAAAAACTAATGTGTCATTTCCATCCATGAAATATTTCAAGTCATGTGGGTCATAAGCATCATTTCCACCAACGCTATGAAATGTCGTGTCTAGTCGCTCAACTTGTTTTTCATAAAAACGTAATGGATTTGATCCCATAACATTTATATATCCAAATTGCGGATCATAATGGCATTCCCATTGCTGAAACGAGGATGCTGAAAACCCAAATGTATCAACAGGTCCCGTAATCCAATCCCAAACTGGATTAACTTCGCCGTTTTGTACACGCTGCAATCGTACCTGCGGTGGTTTAACATCAAATTTTAATCTAATAGGACCAAGAACAGTACTTGGAATGTAAATAACAGGGTCGATTGCCGCCACACCTGTTACAATATACATTTCAGGAAGCGACGGATCTGCCCAATAATTAATACCAGTGAAATCCTTTTGAAACCTCAATGACATTCCATAAATGTCGTATTGTGTTTTAACATCAATATCAGATACTCTGGTATTGGAAATTGTAGAAGGAGATTTTGAAAATCGCCAATTCGTTTTTGTTTGGTTCTGTGAGAAGCTTATCATCGTAATGAATAGCAGGCTCAAAATTAGTAATCTTTTGTTCATTTTCAATATTATTTTGACAAGTTATAAATTCTATTTTCTTTACAGTATATTAATATATTGATATTGTCAATAGAATAATAAAAACCTCTCGGATTGAGAGGTTTTTATTATTCAGTCGGACCTAGATCAGGAGCCGGTGCTGGATTTTCAGCTGGCGGTGTATTTGTATCAGATGGAGCATCTGAAGGTGTATCACCTGTTCCCGGATCCGTATCAGGTATCGGCGCTGGATCAGGACTCG